>NZ_CAJOCF010000024.1 GCF_905332535.1 Latilactobacillus fragifolii | reverse complement strand
CGGTGAGGTAACCCTTCGGGGAGCCAGCCGTCTAAGGTGGGACAGATGATTAGGGTGAAGTCGTAACAAGGTAGCCGTAGGAGAACCTGCGGCTGGATCACCTCCTTTCTAAGGAATAATACGGAAAACCTTGA
>NZ_CAJOCF010000023.1 GCF_905332535.1 Latilactobacillus fragifolii | reverse complement strand
ACTCGAACCATCGACCTCACGCTTATCAGGCGTGCGCTCTAACCAGCTGAGCTATAGGCCCAAAAAACGTCCTAATTCAATGAGAGTAGACCTCTCAAAACTAAACAAAGTTTCGACTTTTCAAATGTTCAAGGCTTTCCGTATTATTCCTTAGAAAGGAGGTGATCCAGCCGCAGGTTCTCCTACGGCTACCTTGTTACGACTTCA
>NZ_CAJOCF010000022.1 GCF_905332535.1 Latilactobacillus fragifolii | reverse complement strand
ATCACCTCGTACTTAGCTACGCAAAAAAGCGATTAATTTTTTTGGTTAGTCAAAGGGTTAGTCAATTTTTAGAAGTGTTTTAATAACAATGATTAAGCGCCATATAATGAGACCTGTACTCTCCTTACTTGAATATCTTATATTATCCGATATTAGCCTAATTGCTGTTAAATCAGTGATTAGGCTATTTTTTTATTCTTTTGAATTTACTATGTTTGCCTATATTTGCCATCAAAGAT
>NZ_CAJOCF010000021.1 GCF_905332535.1 Latilactobacillus fragifolii | reverse complement strand
TTTAAAACGCAATGTTTTCTCGGCTTTTAAAACTAATATATTACTTATTATCCAGTTTTCAAAGAACAAAGTTTGAGAGTAGACCTCTCAAAACTAAACAAAGTTTCGACTTTTCAAATGTTCAAGGTTTTCCGTATTATTCCTTAGAAAGGAGGTGATCCAGCCGCAGGTTCTCCTACGGCTACCTTGTTACGACTTCACCCTAATCATCTGTCCCACCTTAGACGGCTGGCTCCCCGAAGGGTTAC
>NZ_CAJOCF010000020.1 GCF_905332535.1 Latilactobacillus fragifolii | reverse complement strand
ACTCGAACCATCGACCTCACGCTTATCAGGCGTGCGCTCTAACCAGCTGAGCTATAGGCCCAAAAAACGTCCTAATTCAATGAGAGTAGACCTCTCAAAACTAAACAAAGTTTCGACTTTTCAAATGCTCAAGGTTTTCCGTATTATTCCTTAGAAAGGAGGTGATCCAGCCGCAGGTTCTCCTACGGCTACCTTGTTACGACTTCACCCTAATCATCTGTCCCACCTTAGACGGCTGGCTCCCCGAAGGGTTAC
>NZ_CAJOCF010000019.1 GCF_905332535.1 Latilactobacillus fragifolii | reverse complement strand
CGGTGAGGTAACCCTTCGGGGAGCCAGCCGTCTAAGGTGGGACAGATGATTAGGGTGAAGTCGTAACAAGGTAGCCGTAGGAGAACCTGCGGCTGGATCACCTCCTTTCTAAGGAATAATACGGAAAGCCTTGAACATTTGAAAAGTCGAAACTTTGTTTAGTTTTGAGAGGTCTACTCTCAAACTTTGTTCTTTGAAAACTGGATAATAAGTAATATATTAGTTTTAAAAGCCGAGAAAACATTGCGTTTTAAAGAGTTTTTTAATAGAAATATGAATTAGTTCATATCGCTAAACTCAAATAATAAC
>NZ_CAJOCF010000018.1 GCF_905332535.1 Latilactobacillus fragifolii | reverse complement strand
CATTTGAAAAGTCGAAACTTTGTTTAGTTTTGAGAGGTCTACTCTCATTGAATTAGGACGTTTTTTGGGCCTATAGCTCAGCTGGTTAGAGCGCACGCCTGATAAGCGTGAGGTCGATGGTTCGAGTCCATTTAGGCCCATTGTACCAAGAATTAAATAGTACCAACACGGGGGATTAGCTCAGCTGGGAGAGCGCCTGCTTTGCACGCAGGAGGTCATCGGTTCGATCCCGTTATCCTCCATTGATGACGATAGTCATCGTAACTTTGTTCTTTGAAAACTGGATAATAAGTAATATATTAGTTTTAAAAGCCGAGAAAACATTGCGTTTTAAAGAGTTTTTTAATAGAAATATGAATTAGTTCATATCGCTAAACTCAAATAATAAC
>NZ_CAJOCF010000017.1 GCF_905332535.1 Latilactobacillus fragifolii | reverse complement strand
GCTTCAAGATAACCGAGTGCTAAAATATGGGCGTCGGCTAAGTCTAAAACGTGGACATAATCACGGACGTTGGTGCCATCTGGGGTCTCATAATCGTCGCCAAAAATCGATAATTGATCGCGCTTTCCAGCGGCCACTTGTAACACAATTGGTAACAAATGGGTTTCGGGATGATGATCTTCGCCGATTGAACCGTCTGGTTTGGCACCAGCGACATTGAAGTAGCGCAAGGCGACAAACTTGATGTCGTAAGCTTTATCGGCCCATTTCATCATCGTTTCCATCATTAACTTGCTTTCGCCGTAGGGATTAGTTGGGACTTGTGGATCGGATTCCTTAATCGGAATTGACTGCGGTTCACCATAAGTTGCCGCCGTTGATGAGAAGACGATGTGTTTGACGTCGAACTCGTTCATCACTTCGAGTAAGGCCGTCATGCCATAAGTATTATTGTCGAAATATTTAAGTGGGGCTTGCATCGATTCGGGCACGATTGAGAAAGCGGCAAAATGAATCACACCGCTCACTTTTTCTTGTTGGAAGACGCTGCGCATGAACGCTTTGTCGCGAATGTCGCCTTGATAGAAGCGGGCTTGTGGATTAACGGCTGCTTGATGGCCAGTAACAAGATTGTCGACAACGGCCACATCTGTGCCGCGTTGGATTAATTGATCAACGGTGTGTGAGCCGATGTAGCCCGCACCACCTAGTACTAAAAC
>NZ_CAJOCF010000016.1 GCF_905332535.1 Latilactobacillus fragifolii | reverse complement strand
TAGCTCTTGTTTTGTTACTTAATTTATTTGCTAGCGAAATTGACTTCGCAAATATGTTTTGTGCCCCGAAGGGCGACCCTACACATTTGGTTTGTCGAAACTTTGTTCAGTTTTCAAAGGTCTACTGCGTTGAAACAGCTTAATTAATATATCATTTCCAACGAACACTGTCAAGCACTTTTTATAAATATTTTTTGAATATTTATTCGTTTCCGCTTGACGCTTTATTTCGTTAGCGATATGCTTTATCGCGCTGACAACATAGAATACTATACCAACATCCAAATCTATCGTCAAGCAAAATTTGCATAAAATTCATCTTTTTTTCAATATTCAAATGAATTAATTATTTGCTAGCTTTGCTTGGCATTCCGGACAGATACCGTGCACTTCCATTCGATGACCAGTTACCATAAAACCCGTTAAATTCTCAGCAACTACTTCTACATCATCTAACTCAGGATAAAAAATATCAACCACTTTTCCACAATTTTCACAAATCGCATGATAATGCTTGGTCTGTGCAAAATCAAAATGACTAGATGCATCCCCATAAGCCATTTCTTCAATAATTCCTAATGAAGTAAAAAGACGTAAATTGTTATAGATTGTCGCAACGCTCATATTCGGAAAGCGACCTGCTAGTGCCTTATAGACATCATCCGCAGTCGGATGCATATGTGTCCCGATCATAAATTCCAAAACAGCTTGCCGCTGTGGCGTGATTCGGACGTTATGTTCTTTGAGCTTCCGTAACGTTTGTTGCACAATATGATTCATTTTGCCACCACCTTTTGCTAATGATAATCATTATCATATATCCTTATTGCTGTAATCGTACCTTTTTTTGCCGAGACTGACAAGTATCTTTGCTCAAAAAAAGACGTTACGTGGATACTGCGGTATACCCCAAAAGTTAAAGTAAATATTTAGTTGTCTTTTCTAGGCGGCACGTTGTCGGTATTTTACCGGCGATGTGCCGCCTAGTTTCATTTGAATACGTTTTGTATTGTAATAGGTTATCC
>NZ_CAJOCF010000015.1 GCF_905332535.1 Latilactobacillus fragifolii | reverse complement strand
GTAGACCTTTGAAAACTGAACAAAGTTTCGACAAACCAAATGTGTAGGGTCGCCCTTCGGGGCACAAAACATATTTGCGAAGTCAATTTCGCTAGCAAATAAATTAAGTAACAAAACAAGAGCTACAAACTTTTAATCGAGAGTTTGATCCTGGCTCAGGACGAACGCTGGCGGCGTGCCTAATACATGCAAGTCGAACGCACTCTCGTTAGATTGAAGAAGCTTGCTTCTGATTGATAACATTTGAGTGAGTGGCGGACGGGTGAGTAACACGTGGGTAACCTGCCCTAAAGTGGGGGATAACATTTGGAAACAGATGCTAATACCGCATAAAACCTAGCACCGCATGGTGCAAGGTTGAAAGATGGTTTCGGCTATCACTTTAGGATGGACCCGCGGTGCATTAGTTAGTTGGTGAGGTAAAGGCTCACCAAGACCGTGATGCATAGCCGACCTGAGAGGGTAATCGGCCACACTGGGACTGAGACACGGCCCAGACTCCTACGGGAGGCAGCAGTAGGGAATCTTCCACAATGGACGCAAGTCTGATGGAGCAACGCCGCGTGAGTGAAGAAGGTTTTCGGATCGTAAAACTCTGTTGTTGGAGAAGAATGTATTTGATAGTAACTGATCAGGTAGTGACGGTATCCAACCAGAAAGCCACGGCTAACTACGTGCCAGCAGCCGCGGTAATACGTAGGTGGCAAGCGTTGTCCGGATTTATTGGGCGTAAAGCGAGCGCAGGCGGTTTTTTAAGTCTGATGTGAAAGCCTTCGGCTCAACCGAAGAAGTGCATCGGAAACTGGGAAACTTGAGTGCAGAAGAGGACAGTGGAACTCCATGTGTAGCGGTGAAATGCGTAGATATATGGAAGAACACCAGTGGCGAAGGCGGCTGTCTGGTCTGTAACTGACGCTGAGGCTCGAAAGCATGGGTAGCAAACAGGATTAGATACCCTGGTAGTCCATGCCGTAAACGATGAGTGCTAGGTGTTGGAGGGTTTCCGCCCTTCAGTGCCGCAGCTAACGCATTAAGCACTCCGCCTGGGGAGTACGACCGCAAGGTTGAAACTCAAAGGAATTGACGGGGGCCCGCACAAGCGGTGGAGCATGTGGTTTAATTCGAAGCAACGCGAAGAACCTTACCAGGTCTTGACATCCTTTGACCACTCTAGAGATAGAGCTTTCCCTTCGGGGACAAAGTGACAGGTGGTGCATGGTTGTCGTCAGCTCGTGTCGTGAGATGTTGGGTTAAGTCCCGCAACGAGCGCAACCCTTATTACTAGTTGCCAGCATTCAGTTGGGCACTCTAGTGAGACTGCCGGTGACAAACCGGAGGAAGGTGGGGACGACGTCAAATCATCATGCCCCTTATGACCTGGGCTACACACGTGCTACAATGGATGGTACAACGAGTTGCGAGACCGCGAGGTTTAGCTAATCTCTTAAAACCATTCTCAGTTCGGATTGTAGGCTGCAACTCGCCTACATGAAGCCGGAATCGCTAGTAATCGCGGATCAGCATGCCGCGGTGAATACGTTCCCGGGCCTTGTACACACCGCCCGTCACACCATGAGAGTTTGTAACACCCAAAGCCGGTGAGGTAACCCTTCGGGGAGCCAGCCGTCTAAGGTGGGACAGATGATTAGGGTGAAGTCGTAACAAGGTAGCCGTAGGAGAACCTGCGGCTGGATCACCTCCTTTCTAAGGAATAATACGGAAA
>NZ_CAJOCF010000014.1 GCF_905332535.1 Latilactobacillus fragifolii | reverse complement strand
AACTTTGTTCTTTGAAAACTGGATAATAAGTAATATATTAGTTTTAAAAGCCGAGAAAACATTGCGTTTTAAAGAGTTTTTTAATAGAAATATGAATTAGTTCATATCGCTAAACTCAAATAATAACCCTTTACCATCGGTAAAGTTAGGTTAAGTTATAAAGGGCGCACGGTGGATGCCTTGGCACTAGGAGCCGATGAAGGACGGTACTAACACCGATATGCTTCGGGGAGCTGTAAGTAAGCTTTGATCCGGAGATTTCCGAATGGGGGAACCCAATACCTTTAGTCGGGTATTATCATTAAGTGAATACATAGCTTAATGAAGGTAGACGCGGGGAACTGAAACATCTAAGTACCTGCAGGAAGAGAAAGAAAAATCGATTCCCTAAGTAGCGGCGAGCGAACGGGGAAGAGCCCAAACCAAGAAGCTTGCTTCTTGGGGTTGTAGGACAGAACATTGGAGTTACCAAGTTAAGTTGTAATCGAATCAGCTGGGAAGCTGAGTCAAAGAGTGTGATAACCACGTAGATTAAACAACTTAACCTCCGTTCTGGATCCTGAGTACGGCGGAACACGTGAAATTCCGTCGGAATCCGGGAGGACCATCTCCCAAGGCTAAATACTCCCTAGTGACCGATAGTGAACCAGTACCGTGAGGGAAAGGTGAAAAGCACCCCGGAAGGGGAGTGAAATAGATCCTGAAACCGTGTGCCTACAATTAGTCAAAGCTCGTTAATGAGTGATGGCGTGCCTTTTGTAGAATGAACCGGCGAGTTACGTTTATATGCGAGGTTAAAGTGAAAAGCTGGAGCCGTAGCGAAAGCGAGTCTGAAATGGGCGAATGAGTATATAGATGTAGACCCGAAACCAAGTGACCTACCCATGTCCAGGTTGAAGGTGTGGTAAAACACACTGGAGGACCGAACCCACGTCAGTTGAAAATGGCGGGGATGAGGTGTGGGTAGCGGTGAAATTCCAATCGAACTTGGAGATAGCTGGTTCTCTCCGAAATAGCTTTAGGGCTAGCCTCGGAATATTGGATCATGGAGGTAGAGCACTGTTTGGACTAGGGGCCCGTCAAGGGTTACTGAATTCAGATAAACTCCGAATACCATTGATTTAGTTCCGGGAGTCAGACTGCGAGTGATAAGATCCGTAGTCGAAAGGGAAACAGCCCAGATCACCAGTTAAGGTCCCCAAATTTATGTTAAGTGGAAAAGGATGTGGCGGTGCACAGACAACTAGGATGTTGGCTCAGAAGCAGCCACCATTTAAAGAGTGCGTAATAGCTCACTAGTCGAGTGCCACTGCGCCGAAAATGTACCGGGGCTAAACATAATACCGAAACTGTGGGTGGACACGTAAGTGTCCGCGGTAGGAGAGCGTTCTAAGGGCGATGAAGCTAGATCGTAAGGACTAGTGGAGCGCTTAGAAGTGAGAATGCCGGCATGAGTAGCGAAAGATCAGTGAGAATCTGATCCACCGTATGACTAAGGTTTCCTGGGGAAGGCTCGTCCTCCCAGGGTTAGTCGGGACCTAAGGCGAGGCCGAAAGGCGTAGTCGATGGCCAACAGGTTGAGATTCCTGTACTAGTTTATTTTGTTTGAACGATGGAGGGACGCAGGAAGCTAAGGAAAGCACACGACTGGAAATGTGTGTCTAAGCAACAAGTCTTGAGTTGAGTGAAATGCTTGATTCTTTAAGGACAAGTTGTGATGGGGAGCGAAATTAAGTAGCGAAGTTCCTGATGTTACACTGCCAAGAAAAGCTTCTAGTGAGAAATAAACTACCCGTACCGTAAACCGACACAGGTGGTCGAGGAGAATATCCTAAGGTGAGCGAGTGAACTCTCGTTAAGGAACTCGGCAAAATGACCCCGTAACTTCGGGAGAAGGGGTGCTGACCGTCAGGTCAGCCGCAGTGAATAGGCCCAAACAACTGTTTATCAAAAACACAGGTCTCTGCAAAATCGAAAGATGACGTATAGGGGCTGACGCCTGCCCGGTGCTGGAAGGTTAAGAGGATGAGTTAGCGTAAGCGAAGCCCAGAATTGAAGCCCCAGTAAACGGCGGCCGTAACTATAACGGTCCTAAGGTAGCGAAATTCCTTGTCGGGTAAGTTCCGACCCGCACGAAAGGCGTAATGATTTGGGCACTGTCTCAACGAGAGACTCGGTGAAATTATAATACCCGTGAAGATGCGGGTTACCCGCGACAGGACGGAAAGACCCCATGGAGCTTTACTGTAGCTTGATATTGAGTGTTTGTACAGTTTGTACAGGATAGGTAGGAGCCGTAGAAATCGGAACGCTAGTTTCGATGGAGGCGTTGGTGGGATACTACCCTAACTGTATGACCACTCTAACCCGCGCCACTCAGCGTGGCGGGAGACAGTGTCAGGTGGGCAGTTTGACTGGGGCGGTCGCCTCCTAAAGTGTAACGGAGGCGCTCAAAGGTTCTCTCAGAATGGTTGGAAATCATTCGTAGAGTGTAAAGGTATAAGAGAGCTTGACTGTGAGATTGACAAATCGAGCAGGGACGAAAGTCGGACTTAGTGATCCGGTGGTTCCGTATGGAAGGGCCATCGCTCAACGGATAAAAGCTACCCTGGGGATAACAGGCTTATCTCCCCCAAGAGTCCACATCGACGGGGAGGTTTGGCACCTCGATGTCGGCTCATCGCATCCTGGGGCTGTAGTCGGTCCCAAGGGTTGGGCTGTTCGCCCATTAAAGCGGTACGCGAGCTGGGTTCAGAACGTCGTGAGACAGTTCGGTCCCTATCCGTCGCGGGCGCAGGAAATTTGAGAGGAGCTGTCCTTAGTACGAGAGGACCGGGATGGACATACCTCTGGTGTACCAGTTGTGCCGCCAGGCGCATCGCTGGGTAGCTATGTATGGACGGGATAAACGCTGAAAGCATCTAAGTGTGAAGCCCCCCTCGAGATGAGATTTCCCATTCCTTTATGGAAGTAAGACCCCTGAAAGATGATCAGGTAGATAGGCTAGGAGTGGAAGTACAGCGATGTATGGAGCGGACTAGTACTAATCGGTCGAGGACTTAACCAAAGGTGCAATGTGCGGTTTTTGAAATAAACAATTACTTATTATGCAGTTTTGAGAGAACGAAGTTCTTCTCAGTGCTTAGGCACAAAATAGTGTGGTGGCGATAGCAAGAAGGATACACCTGTTCCCATGTCGAACACAGAAGTTAAGCTTCTTAGCGCCGATAGTAGTTGGTGGGAAACTACCTGCGAGGATAGGACGCTGCCGCGC
>NZ_CAJOCF010000013.1 GCF_905332535.1 Latilactobacillus fragifolii | reverse complement strand
GTCTGACTACGAATCAGAAGGTTGTAGGTTCGACTCCTACTGGGTGCATATAACGGGAAATAGCTCAGCTTGGTAGAGCACCTGGTTTGGGACCAGGGGGTCGCAGGTTCGAATCCTGTTTTCCCGATTGTAACGTAAGTTACACATTATAATTTAAGTTTTTTGGCGGTGTAGCTCAGCTGGCTAGAGCGTCCGGTTCATACCCGGGAGGTCGGGGGTTCGATCCCCTTCGCCGCTATTTTTCAAAAAAACTTGGACCTTTAGCTCAGTTGGTTAGAGCAGACGGCTCATAACCGCCCGGTCGTAGGTTCGAGTCCTACAAGGTCCATCGTTTGGTGAGATTTTGTAGTTGGTTATAATATTTTTATATTATCGCGGGATGGAGCAGTCTGGTAGCTCGTCGGGCTCATAACCCGAAGGTCGTAGGTTCAAACCCTACTCCCGCAATTGGTCGCATGGTCTAGCTGGTTAGGACGCCTGCCTGTCACGCAGGAGATCACGGGTTCGAGTCCCGTTGTGACCGTTTCAAAATGGCTCAGTAGCTCAGTTGGTAGAGCAATGGATTGAAGCTCCATGTGTCGGCAGTTCGATTCTGTCCTGCGCCATATCATGAATATGCGGGTGTAGTTTAGTGGTAAAACCACAGCCTTCCAAGCTGTTGTCGCGAGTCCGATTCTCGTCACCCGCTTTTCATGGGCCTATAGCTCAGCTGGTTAGAGCGCACGCCTGATAAGCGTGAGGTCGATGGTTCGAGTCCATTTAGGCCCATTATCTAAATATGGAGAAGTACTCAAGTGGCTGAAGAGGCGCCCCTGCTAAGGGTGTAGGTCGGGAAACTGGCGCGAGGGTTCAAATCCCTCCTTCTCCGTTTTGTATGGCCCGTTGGTCAAGTGGTTAAGACACCGCCCTTTCACGGCGGTATCATGGGTTCAAATCCCGTACGGGTCATTGTAACAATGTTACATTTATATGTTTTATGGAGAATTACCCAAGTCTGGCTGAAGGGAACGGTCTTGAAAACCGTCAGGTGGGTTCTGCCCACGCGAGAGTTCGAATCTCTCATTCTCCTTTATATTATCGCGGGATGGAGCAGTCTGGTAGCTCGTCGGGCTCATAACCCGAAGGTCGTAGGTTCAAACCCTACTCCCGCAATTGGTCGCATGGTCTAGCTGGTTAGGACGCCTGCCTGTCACGCAGGAGATCACGGGTTCGAGTCCCGTTGTGACCGTTTCAAAATGGCTCAGTAGCTCAGTTGGTAGAGCAATGGATTGAAGCTCCATGTGTCGGCAGTTCGATTCTGTCCTGCGCCATTTTTGGAGGAGTAGCGAAGTGGCTAAACGCGGCGGACTGTAAATCCGCTCCTTCGGGTTCGGTGGTTCGAATCCACTCTCCTCCATATTTTTTAGGGATATAGTTTAAAGGTAGAACTACGGTCTCCAAAACCGTCAGTGTGGGTTCAATTCCTACTATCCCTGTTTATATTATAGCTTGCATATTATATGCGAATATAGTATAATTATTCATGTTAATGATGGCGGTATTGGTGAAGTGGTTAACACATCGGTTTGTGGATCCGACATACGTGGGTTCGATTCCCACATACCGCCTTTATTCTTGGGCTATGGCCAAGCGGTAAGGCAACAGGTTTTGATCCTGTCATGCGCTGGTTCGAATCCAGCTAGCCCAATTTACTTTTTAAGGGACAGGATTTGTTCTTTTATGGCGGTATAGCCAAGTGGTAAGGCAGAGGTCTGCAAAACCTTTATCACCGGTTCAAATCCGGTTACCGCCTTTGCGTTTAGGCGCTAACCTTAATTGGTCAAAATGCCGGTGTGGCGGAATTGGCAGACGCGCGGGATTCAAAATCCCGTTTCCTCACGGAAGTATCGGTTCGACCCCGATCACCGGTATAATTGAATATTATACAGTTTTAAAAAGCCTTAGCGATAAGGCTTTTTTTGCGTTAATAGCATTGTTCTTTTGTATACTAATGGTTAATTGATAAACGACCAGCTCCGCAAGCTACTTGTTTTACATGGCATACTTATTTTAGGGAGATTAGTTCCTGTTTTGACAGTACCATTTCGCAGTGTTTAACGGATTATGGGAGCACTTAACTAGTTGTTAAATCAATAAAATGCATTAATTAAAACCTAAAAGCTATTGCTCATTAAATGTGGTAGGATAGTAATAAAAATGGGGAGGATTCAATGCGACAAATAAAATGGTTCGGGGTAATTATTGTATTGATTCTTATTGGTGGGATAGGCTCATTATGGCTTAATCAACCAACTAACCAAGCGCAACAAGCGATGAAGCAAACAGAAAATGAGCAACCGACTTTTTATTTGCATGGTTACGGCGGTTCAGCTCGTTCAACTGATAGCATGATCAAAGCTGCTCGGGAACAAAAAAATGCTACGCAGGTTCTGACTGCAACTGTTCGTAAGAATGGCTCGGTTGCTTTACAGGGCCGTTGGTTAGCTAAAACGACGCGGCCGATCGTGCAAGTTGTTTTTGAAGATAATCGTAATTCTGATTATCAACAAGATGGTGAGTGGTTCAAAAACGTCTTAGTCGCAGTTAATCAGCAACACCACTTTAAACAATTCAACGTAGTGGCGCATTCGATGGGGAATTTGACAGCTGGCTATTATTTATTGAATCATGCGACTGATAAAAAATTGCCTCGCATGGCGAAAATGGTGAATATTGCGGGCCATTTTGATGGAATTATCGGGATGGATGACCAGCCCAATCTAAACCAGATTGAAAAAGATGGTAAACCACAAAAAATGAATGCTACTTATCGACAACTGGTGGGGCTGCGCAAACAGCTTTCTGCAAAATCGATTTCAGTATTGAATATCTATGGTGATCTCGGCGATGGCACACATTCTGATGGGCGTGTTAGCAATGTATCATCACAGTCGTTGCGGTATTTGGTGACCCCTGGCGCAAAATCCTATCAAGAACAGCGGTTCACTGGTAAAAAAGCGCAGCATAGTCAATTACATGAAAATCATGGGGTCAATCAAACGGTCTTAGCGTTTTTATGGTAGAATCTATTAAAAAAAGTGGTGGCGACAAAAATTAATTTTGTCGCCACCACTTTTTTTAATGTTCAAGACGATAGTCACGTGCTGCTTGTTCGAGATTTGAAATGAGGGCTTGTTGTTTTGATGAGAGACGTTGGGTCTTACGACGGGCCATTGAGATATAAAAGATTGGTTGGGGTTTATCTAATAGATCAAGTACTACTAGGTCATCGGCAGGGGTAATACTTGTTTCAGTTAGAAAACCGATGCCGACGTTTTCATGAACCATACTTTTTAAGACACTAACGTCATTGGTTCGATAAATAATTTCGGGTTTAATTTGATTGACGTCCGATAAATTCTTGAAGACGATAGGATGCACAAATCCTTCAGCGAGCATAATAAATTTCTCTTGAGCTAAATCACGAAAGGCGACCGCTGGTTTCAGGGCTAAAGAGCTGCCAGGTGCAACCACAATCTTAAAATGGTGTCGTTCGATGACTTTAGCTGTGATGGTATCAGTTTGAAGGGGGGTTGCAGAGCCAAGAAGGGCGACATCCAGTTCACCGGCCTCTAATGAATTAAGTAATTCTTTGGACCCGCCATCGACGGTCTTAAAATGTTGAATGGTGCCGTTGGCGGCTAATTTTTGCGCTAATTTTGAGAAGTAATAAGTACCGATAATCGGGGGCAAGCCAAAACGTAAATCAGTAGCGTTGAGATTGAGCATGTCATCCTTTGTCAACTTAATTTCCGCTAGTATCCGCGTGGCATGGCGATAAAGTTGTTCACCACTAGGCGTAATGATTAATGATTGGTGTGATTGATCGCGCTCAATGAGTTTGGTTGCAAATTCATCCTCAAGACGTTTGACCGCGTAGGTGATGGTCGGTTGACTGACTTTAAACTGATCAGCAACCGCCGTAAAATTTTTTAATTTAATTAAAGCAACAAAATATGCTAAATCTTTAATCTTCATAGAAACTCCTAAATACTGCGATTTGAAAACCTCATATAAATCTATTTTATCATAATTGTAAGTTTTGACTATCAAATGTTGAAGCGTGTATAGTGAACAACATGATATATAAAGAAAAGGAGATTATTAATTATGAAAGCACAACAAATTTTAAATGATCCGTTTTTAAATAAAGGGACAGCTTTTACTGCTGAAGAACGGGCACAATTCGGCTTAACGGGGATGTTACCACCGCACGTTCAAACAATTGATGATCAAGCTAAACAAGCTTATGCACAATATCAATCGAAGGCAAATATGTTAGAAAAACGGATTTTCTTAATGTCAATCTTCAATGAAAATCGGGTTTTATTCTTCAAGTTATTCAGCCAACACGTTGCTGAATTTATGCCAGTTGTTTACGATCCAACGATTGCAGACACAATTGAAAACTACAGTGCTTTATATGTCAACCCACAACATGCTGCTTTCTTATCAATCGATGATCCAGGTTCAATGAAGACAACATTGGCAAATGCTGCTGATGGTCGTGAAATTAAATTAATCGTTGTAACTGATGGCGAAGGAATCTTAGGAATTGGCGACTGGGGGACACAAGGTGTGGACATCTCAGTTGGTAAGTTGATGGTTTATACGGCTGCTGCCGGAATCGATCCTAGCCAAGTATTACCAGTTGTTTTAGATGTTGGGACCAACCGTGAAAGTTTATTAAATGATGAACTATACTTAGGAAACCGTCATGAACGTGTTCGTGGCGATCGTTACTACGATTTTGTTGATCAATTTGTTCAAACAGCTGAAGAACTATTCCCTAACATGTATCTTCACTTTGAAGATTTTGGCCGGAGCAATGCTGCTAATATCTTGAACAAGTACAAAGATCAAATTGTGACATTCAATGATGATATCCAAGGAACAGGGATTATCACATTAGCTGGGATTTTAGGTGCTTTAAATATCTCTGGTGCTAAGATGACCGACCAAGTTTACATGTGCTTTGGTGCTGGGACTGCTGGTGCTGGGATTACACAACGAATCTTCGAAGAAATGTTACAAGAAGGTTTAACTGAAGAAGAAGCACGTAGCCGTTTCTATATGGTTGACAAGCAAGGACTATTGTTCGATGATGATCCAGAATTAACACCAGAACAAAAACCATTTGCACGCAAACGGAGCGAATTCGCTAATGCTGATGAATTAACAACATTAGAAGCTGCTGTTAAAGCAATTCACCCAACAATCTTAGTCGGCACTTCAACACAACCTGGGACATTTACAGAATCAATTGTGAAAGAAATGGCCGCTCATACAGAACGTCCAATTATCTTCCCATTATCAAACCCAACTAAACTAGCTGAAGCAACTGCTGAAGACTTAATTAAATGGACTGATGGTAAAGCATTAGTTGCGACTGGGATTCCAGCTGCACCTGTTGAATACAACGGTGTCACATATGAAATTGGGCAAGCAAACAATGCTTTAGTTTACCCAGGACTTGGGTTAGGGACAATCGCTTCAACAGCGAAAGTTTTAAATGACGAAATGATTAGTAAAGCAGCGCACTCATTGGGTGGGATTGTTGATCCAACAGAACCTGGCGCAGCTGTATTGCCTCCTGTAACAAAATTAGATGTCTTCTCACAAACTGTTGCTAACGCTGTTGCACAAAGTGCTGTTGACCAAGGTTTGAATAAAGAACCAATTGCTGATGTGCAAAAAGCCGTTGCAGATATGAAATGGGTACCAGAATACAAAGCACTATAATTAAATATAAATTGGTAGGAGAGTGAAAGAGTTGGCAGCATTTCTAACATCATTATCAAGCGTTGTCGAAATCGTCTTAGTCATTGCATTGGGGTTTTGGCTACGGAGTTCTAAGAAATTCGATGATAACTTTAAAGGGACGATTTCATTTTTAATCATGAACGTCGCTTTACCATTATCAATCTTCGTTTCAGTTTTAGATAATTTAACCCGTGAAAAGTTGGTCGGTTTATCTGGCGGCTTAATCTACGTTTTAATTAGTTTTGCGCTCGGTTACCTAGTAGCATGGTTGTTAACAAAGGTTTTCCGGATTCGACCAGGTCGTCGGGGAACATTTATCAATATGTTCGTGAATGCTAATACGATCTTCATTGGGTTACCATTAAACTTGGCACTATTTGGGGATAAGAGTTTACCTTATTTCTTGATTTATTATGTTGCCAACACTGTTTCAACATGGGCAATCGGGGTTTTCTTTATCTCAAGTGATGATCCAACCAAAGAAAAAGGCGCTGCTAAAGGCAAATTTAATTGGCGTAAATTGTTACCTTCACCATTAATCGGTTTCTTAGCCGCATTAATTTATCTTTTAACTGGTTTACCATTACCAGAACTTGTTGATAAGACATTCTCAATGGTTGGTGGGATCGTTACACCAATGTCATTAATCTACATTGGGATTATCTTAGCTGATGCTGGTTTGAAATCAATCCACTTCGACCGCGATACTATTTTAGCATTACTAGGTCGCTTCGTTGTTGCACCAGCTATCATGATTGCGATCATGTTGTTCTTTAAGAACACAGCATCAATCCCAACGATTGAACAAAGCACATTAATTATTCAAGCCGCAACGCCTGGGTTGGCCGTATTACCAATTTTAGTTGGTCAATCCCATGGGGATGTTGAATATGCAACGAATGTTGTGACAACAAGTACCGTCTTATTCGTGGTTGTTGTCCCAATCTTAATGCAAATTGTTCAATATATCTAAAGTTTCAAAGTGTCACTCATCTGACACCCCTAAATGTTATAACCCCCCTAAAGCGCCGTCTCAAGTAGATTGAGGCGGCGCTTTTTTTGTGCTTGAATCAAGTAGAAGAATGATTATTAAAAATGCTCGGCCTTAGTGACCATAAAATCGTTAATGATTACGTTAAAAATTAACGTATTATTTTAGATGGGCGCCATTAAATAGTAACAATTAAGCTTTTGTGTGAAAAAGCACACCGTGTGTTGCCAAAGGTCTTAAAGTGCACTACAATGAAATCGATTTCAATAATATGGAGGGGATGCTACCATGACAGAGCAGATCTATACTAACTTAGCACCTGAGCCATTAGGGCCTTACAGCCAAGCGATTGCATCAAATCAATTGCTCTTTTTGTCAGGACAACTCGGGTTGAAAGATGGTCAATTGGCGCCAGACTTAGCGGGACAAACAAGGCAGGCGATTACAAATATACAATACGTCCTAGCGGCTGCAGGGTTATCACTAAAAAACGTCGTGAAAACCAACTGTTTTTTAACTAATTTGGATGACTTTAACGAATTCAATGAAGTATACGCGAGCTTCTTCGGTGAAAGCGCACCAGCTAGAAGTGCCGTTCAAGTTAGCAAATTACCGGCCGGTGCAATTGTCGAGATCGAAGCTATTGCAATTCGTTAATTGCATCAATGACTGATTAAATAATCATTTGAAATAAGCCTCTAGCGGAGATGAAATACGGTTCATTTAATCCCCGCTAGAGGCTTTTTGTATGTTTAAATTTAATGTCTATTAATTAAGTTAAAAAAGCGTGTAATGAATCTGGGGTTACGTTATTTACGAATGATATTCATAAATAGTAGTTTTTTAGCGCTATTTCACGTATAATAAATTAAAAATAAATTAGAAATGAGGCAAGTATATTGATTTCGACTGAAACGACACTAGCTGGATACCATTTCGATAACTGTTTCATGAATGCAGCGGGAGTTTACTGTTATGATGCTGCTGAATTAAATCAATTGCAAGCTTCAAAGGCTGCGACTTTCGTAACTAAGAGTGCGACCGTTGTCCCACGCGCGGGAAACCCAGAACCACGTTATCAATCAACACGTTTAGGTAGTATCAATTCAATGGGCTTGCCGAATAAAGGCCTCTCTTATTATTTGGACTATGTGCGTCAACAGCAAAAGGTTGTGCCAAACAAAACATACTTCCAATCCATTACGGGTTTTAATATTGAAGAAGACGAGCAACTGCTGGCACAGATTAGTGCTTCTGATTTTAACGGTGTCGTAGAGTTGAACTTATCTTGTCCTAACGTGCCAGGCAAACCGCAAACGGGTTATGATTTTGATATGGTTGAAAAGATTTTAACGCGTGTATTTACGGTTTATCGGGGGCCATTAGGGGTTAAATTACCACCGTATTTTGATATCGTACATTTCGATCAAATGGCATTCATTTTGAATCAATTTCCATTAGCCTTTGTCAATTCAGTCAATAGCATTGGAAACGGCTTGGCAATTGATGTGGTAACTGAACAAGTTGTGATTAAACCCAAACATGGTTTCGGTGGCATCGGTGGCGAGTATCTCAAACCAACTGCCTTAGCAAATGTCCATGCGTTCTATCAACGCTTGAAACCAACTATTCAAATTATTGGAACTGGGGGCATTCAATCTGGGCAAGATGCGTTTGAACATATTTTGTGTGGTGCTAGCATGGTTCAAGTTGGGACGGCGCTTCAAAAAGAAGGACCTAATATTTTTGAGCGTTTAACGTGCGAATTACAGACAATCATGGCCCAAAAAGGTTATACTAAACTGTCTGACTTTAGAGGCAAACTACACTATTTAGATTAGTTGAAACGAGGATTTACAATGCGATATCGGTATTTATTTTTTGACATGGACAATACCTTATTCGATTTTGATGCGGATGAAGAGCAAGCTTTAGCCCAATTATTTAAAGATCAAGGGGTGCCACTGAGCGCTGCAACTAAAAAAGCTTATCAGGCATTTAATCAAAGTTTGTGGCGCCAGTATGAAGCAGGGACATTAACCCGGGAAATGTTGTTAAACACACGCTTTGCAACTTTCTTTAAAGAACAGTTTAATCAGATCGTTGATGGGCCAACATTGTCACGAAACTATTTGGACAAGCTAGCAAGAGGCCATGCCTTGATGCCACAAGCGGAAATGTTGCTGAAGGTGTTACAAGCGGACAATGTTAAGCTATATGTGACAACCAATGGTGTCGCCAATACGCAATATCGGCGGTTACAAGATGCTGGCTTAAGCACCTATTTTGATGCCGTTTTTGTTTCGGAAGAGTTAGGATATCAAAAACCTGATCCACGGTATTTCCAGCGTGTCTTTAAACAATTAGTGGGGATTTCACAAGCAGAGGCTCTGATTGTCGGTGACTCACTTACTTCAGATGTGCAAGGCGGACAGAACGTAGGCGTTTCCACCGCTTGGTACAATCCAAACCATCAAGTAAATCGAATGACAGATGTACAGCCAACACATGAAATTGAACACTTAATGGATTTATTGGCGCTTTAAAAGCCGATTGACGGCATTCAAGAGGAGTGGATAAATATGAAAAAACAACGCTATTTCAGAATTAGTCTCGGATGGCGAATCTTAATCGGAATCGGCCTAGGCTTAGTGGTTGGCCGGCTTTTCTACCATAATCAAACTGCTATTTCAATCTTACAATCAATTGGGACGTTGTTTATCAACTTGATTAAAATGATTGTGTTACCAATTGTTGTTTCCTGTCTAGTGGTCGGGATTGCTAAGATGGGTGATATTAAAAAACTGGGGCGCATTGGTGGGAAGACTTTATTGTATTTTGAAGTGATGACGACCTTCGCAATTATTCTCGGCTTAACGGTTGGCAATATCACTAAACCAGGTGCGTTGATTAACATTCATACTTTGGCACAAGGCTCAATCAGTCAATACACGGCTGCAGCTAAGACTGCTGGTAATCATGGCTTGGGCGATATCATCATGGATATCGTACCAACGAATTTCTTTGCAGCCTTGGGATCTGGTGAAATGATTCCTGTCATCTTTTTCACGGTCATGTTTGGTTTAGGATTAGCGACCTTTGGAAAAAAGGCAACACCACTCATTGACGCTTTTGAAATGATTTCAGAAGTCATGTTCAAGATGACAAACTGGATTATGCAGTTGGCACCAATTGGGGTGTTTGCATTAATTGGCGTTACAATTGCGCAATTTGGCTTTGCGGCTTTGAAACCGTTACTTTATTTCATCATTGTTTGTTACGTAACGATGGCATTTTTCGTTATTGTTGTGGCCGGATTGGTCGCGCGAATTTGGCACATCAATATTTTTGAAATCGTGAAAGTTTTCAAAGAAGAACTGGTGCTAGCTTTTTCAACGGCGAGTTCAGAAGCAGCGTTGCCAAAAATAATGGAAAAAGTGCAAGCCTACGGTGTGAGTCAAGGTATTGCTTCTTTTGTGATTCCAACCGGTTATTCATTTAACTTGGATGGCTCGGCAATTTATCAATCATTAGCGGCGTTATTCTTAGCGCAAGCCTATCACATTCATTTGAGTCTTACTCAACAAATTACGCTGTTAGTAGTCTTAATGATCACCTCAAAAGGGATGGCTGGTGTTCCTGGCGCTTCATTCGTTGTCTTACTAGCAACGATTACCACAATCGGTGTGCCAGCAGCGGGGGTAGCCTTCATTGCAGGGATTGATCGAATTGTGGATATGGGACGAACTGCCGTTAACGTTATGGGTAATTCATTAGCAGCGGTAATTATTGCCAAGTCAGAGAACGAATTCGATGAGCAAAAACATCAACAGTACATGAGTAGTAATGAACATAAATAAGGTAAAGGTCTTAAATCAATCGATTTAAGACCTTTTTTGGTGGTAAAAAGCAGTGTTACTCACTTTGAATAAGTAACGGTTTCCAGTTGTAAAAGCTTAAGTAATGCAACTTTTAACCTTTTTTTGTTAATTATCTAGACCAATTTTGCAGATAATTTAAAAATGATTAGACAGATTAGAATTTTGTGGTAAAATTAATCCAGTAAAGCGTTTTTAAAAATAAAAACGTGGCACTGTTAACTCAATCAATAATGTTTATGCCATTATTTTTTTATTTTAATTGATAGCGTTTTATTGATGAGTATGACAACTATTTTATTAAGGAGGTTTTTGTGAATGGTTGGAATCGTTATTGCAAGTCACGGGGAGTTTGCCAAAGGGATCATGCAATCTGGCTCAATGATTTTTGGCGAACAAGAAAAAGTACAAGCGGTTACTTTTATGCCTAATGAAGGTCCGGATGATTTGAAAGCGCATTTAGAAGCTGCCGTTGCAACGTTTGATGCGGATGATGACGTCTTATTCTTAGTTGATCTTTGGGGAGGTTCACCATTTAATCAAGCTAATGGCTTGTTTGAAGCACATAAAGATAAGTGGGCGATTGTTACAGGGTTGAATTTACCAATGCTGATTGAAGCTTACGCATCTCGTTTATCGATGACATCGGCGCATGAAATCGCAGCACATATCATTGATGAAGCTAAAGCAGGGGTTCGGGTTAAACCGGAAGAACTGCAACCAAAAGAAGCCCCTAAGGCAGAAACTACACAAACAGCTTCAAACTCAGGAACACCTGGTAAGTTCAAATATGTTTTAGCTCGAATTGATTCACGTTTGTTACATGGTCAAGTTGCAACAACCTGGTCGAAGACAACTAACCCAACGCGGATTATTGTTGTTTCAGACAACGTTGCGAAAGACGAATTACGAACAAACTTAATCAAACAAGCTGCTCCTTCTGGGATCAAGGCACACGTTGTGCCAGTTGATCAAATGATTAAATTGGCTAAAGACGATCAACATTTTGGTAAGGAACGGGCTTTATTATTATTTGAAACGCCACAGGATGCACTTAGAGCAGTTGAAGGTGGGGTACCACTCGAAACAATTAACGTTGGTTCGATGGCACACTCAACGGGTAAAGTGCAACCAAATACTGTTTTGGCTTTTGATCAAGATGATATTGATACTTTTGAAAAACTTAAAGCTAAGGGCATTAAGTTCGATGTTCGTAAAGTGCCAAGTGATTCAAAGGGGAACATGGACAGTATCCTGAAAAAAGCACAAGCAGAGCTAGACAAACAAAATAATAAATAACATCAGAAGAAAATGGAGGATTAATAATCATGGATTTGAATTTCATTCAAGTGATTTTGGTCATTTTTATCGCATTTCTAGCTGGTATGGAAGGTATCTTAGATCAATTCCATTTCCATCAGCCAGTTATTGCTTGTACATTAATCGGTCTTGTAACCGGTCAATTATTACCTTGTCTTATCTTAGGTGGGACTTTACAAATGATTGCCTTAGGTTGGGCTAACGTTGGTGCCGCCGTTGCACCTGATGCTGCTTTGGCATCAATCGCATCTGCAATTATTTTAGTACTTGGTGGTCAAGGTAAAGCAGGCGTTACATCAGCAATTGCAATCGCTGTTCCGCTTGCTGTCGCTGGATTATTATTAACAATCATCGTCCGGACATTAGCAACTGGTATCGTGCACATCATGGATGCTGCTGCTAAAGAAGGTAATTTCCGGAAGATTGAAATGTGGCAATATATTGCTATTATCATGCAAGGTTTACGTATCGCTATTCCTGCTGGCCTAATCTTAGCTATCGGTGCTGGCCCTGTTAAAGAAATGTTGACTGCAATGCCAGTTTGGTTAACAGACGGGTTAGCAATCGGCGGTGGAATGGTTGTTGCTGTTGGTTATGCAATGGTTATTAACATGATGGCAACTAAAGAAGTATGGCCATTCTTCGCAATTGGTTTCGTACTTGCTACTATCTCACAATTGACACTTATCGGTCTTGGTGCAATCGGTATCTCACTTGCCCTAATATACTTAGCCCTTTCAAAACAAGGTGGCTCAGGTAATGGCGGTGCTTCAAATACTGGTGACCCACTTGGCGATATTATCGATAACTACTAAGAAGGAGGCTAACAATTATGGCAGAACAACTAAAATTAACACGTAAAGATCGTATTTCTGTTTGGCTACGTTCAACTTTCCTTCAAGGTTCTTGGAACTACGAACGTATGCAAAATGGGGGCTGGGCTTACTCATTAATCCCAGCAATTAAGAAATTATACAAAACAAAAGAAGACCGGGCGGCTGCTTTAGTGCGTCACATGGAATTCTTTAATACTCATCCTTATGTTGCTTCTCCAATTATCGGGGTAACATTGGCACTTGAAGAAGAACGTGCTAACGGCGCGCCAATCGATGACGTTACAATTCAAGGGGTTAAAGTTGGGATGATGGGACCTTTGGCTGGTATCGGCGATCCTGTATTCTGGTTCACTGTTAAACCAATCATTGGTGCTTTGGCAGCATCGCTTGCGATGAGCGGTAATATCCTCGGTCCAATCATTTACTTTATCGCTTGGAATGCTATTCGGATGTCATTCATGTGGTATACACAAGAATTTGGCTACCGTGCGGGTTCAAAAATTACAGAAGATTTATCTGGTGGTATTTTGCAAGACATCACAAAAGGGGCTTCAATCCTGGGGATGTTTATCCTAGGTTCATTGGTTAACCGTTGGGTATCCGTCAAGTTTACGCCGGTTGTTTCATCGGTTAAGTTGGACAAAGGCGCATTCATTGACTGGGGTAAATTACCGAGTGGGGCCAAAGGTATCCAATCAGCCTTACAACAACAAGCCCAAGGTTTGTCATTGACAAGCAATAAAGTGACAACGTTGCAAGACAACTTGGATAGCTTAATTCCTGGATTAGCTGCATTAGGATTAACATTATTCTGCATGTGGTTGCTTAAGAAGAAAGTTTCACCAATTGTTATTATTCTTGGCTTATTCGTAGTCGGAATTGTCTTCCATTTATTACACTTAATGTAAAAGCGTGCATCCCTGACAGATTGCTCTTGAGCATTAGCTTAGGGTTGTGAATTCCTGATAGTCAGTACATGTTTAGCAAATAAATAAGGGGCTAGGACAAAGAGAATTTGTTCTAGCCCCTTATTTAATAAATTAAACAAGTTCGCGATTATTTGGTATTTTGCGTTAATCCTCAGGAGATTGTCTGAGGATGCCCCACGATGTTTTATAAAAGCGTATAATGAAAGTAAGTTTTGGGAAATGGAGTCGATATTATGGTTCAATCGATCAATACAAAAGTGGACTTGGTGATTAAAGCCACATCATTCACAGCACTCTCTGATTATGGACAAATCATGATTGGGGATAAAGGGTTTGAATTTTTCAATGATCGTGACGCGCGACAATTTATTCAAATTCCGTGGGAAGAAGTTGACTACGTGATTGCATCAGTCATGTTCAAGGGAAAGTGGATTCCCCGCTATGCAATTCAAACAAAGAAAAATGGCACATATACCTTTGCTTCAAAGGAACCTAAAAAAGTGCTACGTGCTATTCGTGAATATGTTCCCGCAGAACGGTTAGTTCAATCGTTAGGGGTTTGGGACGTCATTAAGCGTGTATTTAAGCGCAAATCGAATTAATTTCAGAAAGATGTGGCTAATATTAGTCACATCTTTTAAGTGCTAGCATTATCTGACATTTTAATTGGTGCCGATTTGAGTGGCGTGCTAGAATATCATATGAGGTTGATTATTCAACGTTTTAAAATTTAAGCTAAATGAGGTAATGAGAATGGGATTTGATGAAGCAATTAAGGCAATTAAGGCGGGAAAAAAAGTCGTCCGAACGGGCTGGGACGGTCCAGAATTATTTATTTTTCAAGTGACCGATGGTACGTTTGCCGGCGAAACGATCAGTCCTTACTTACTGATTAAAACGACAGAAACACCAGCGTATTCAATGTTTCAACCAACATCGTGTGATGTATTGGCTGATGATTGGCAACTAGTCGACTAATGGGACATTTTGTAGATTTAGCGACGAAGACCGTTTTAATCACCGGAGCGGCATCGGGGATTGGCCGTGCTCAAGTGGCTGCTTTTTTAGCAGAAGGGGCATTGGTGTTAGCACTTGATCGCCAGCCGATAGAGGCCCCTGTTGATAATCGGTGCATAACGGCGCAAGTCGATATTTGTGATGAAACCCAATTAATAACGACATTAGCAACTTTGCTAGCGGAACATGGGCCAATTGATGTGGTCTGCAATACGGCGGGGGTGTTGGACGCCTATGCACCAACCCTTGAAACCAGTAGTGCGGATTGGGACCGAATTATGGCAACGAACTTAAAAAGTCAATACCTTGTAACGAATGCGGTCTTGCCGACAATGGTAGCGCAAAAGCACGGGGTATTCATTAATATGGCTTCAATTGCTGGTTTAGTTGCTGGTGGTGGCGGGGCGGCTTATACAGCATCGAAACACGCTATTATTGGCTATACAAAGCAGCTTGATTATGATTATGCTGCTAAGGGAATTCGTGCCAATTGTATTGCACCAGGTGCGATTGAGACCCCGATGAACGCCGCTGATTTTGCAGGGGCCGGCGAAATGGCACAAGAAGTTGCACACCAGACACCGGCTGGGCGTTGGGCGCAGCCGATTGAAGTGGCAAATTTAAGTGTTTATTTGGCGAGCGATGTTGCTGATTATATTCATGGCACCGTCGTTCCAATTGACGGTGGCTGGATCGAAAAATAAGATAGGCACATTTATCGGTTCGATGCATATCAGCTGAATTGACGGCGATCCTACAAGAACACCGTGATTTAACCTTTGTTAGTCGAGAAAAAGACGGTTATCAAAACGTACTAAGAGGAGAAAAGAGATGCAACAAATTATTTTATTACTTGCTGTCGGTGTTTTAGCCGGCGTGCTAGGTTCAGTTTTAGGGATTGGTGGTGGCATCATTGTGACCCCGGTATTAACGCTAGCGATTGGCTTAGACATTAAATATGCGATTGGGGCTAGCATTATTGCCGTTATCGCAACGAGTTCGGGTGCAACTATCGCTTATTTGAAAGATGATATGCTTAACTTGCGAGTGGCGATGTTTTTAGAAATCGCAACAACCATCGGAGCGATTGTCGGGGCGTTATTGACCGGAATCGTGCCAACTGGCTTTTTATTCATCCTATTTGGCGCATTTTTGCTATTTTCAACATACAACATGATTCAAAAATTACGCGGTAAAGTCGCAGAACAACACGTTGGCGCTGATGAAGATAAGTGGGCTAAGAAGTTGAACTTAAATGGGACTTACTACGACAAAGCCAATCAAAAACAAGTCGACTACGCTGTCGAACAAGTACCAGGCGGCTTTGCCATGATGTTTGGGGCCGGAATTGCTTCAGGTCTGCTTGGTATCGGGAGTGGTGTGTTCAAAGTGACAGCTATGGATACAATTATGAAGATGCCACTGAAACCATCAAGTGCTACGAGTAATTTAATGATGGGCGTCACAGCAGCCGCATCAGCCACTGTTTATTTCTTTAGTGGTGCGATTATTCCAAGCGTTGCGGCACCATTAGCAATTGGCATTTTGGTGGGGTCAACTGTGGGTTCACGGATTATGCAATATTTGCAACCGCGTGTGATTCGGATGATTTTTATTCCTATTTTGTTATATACAGGCTTACAAATGGTGCTTAAAGGATTCGGGGTGCATATTTAATGACAGATAAAAAAACAGAGATGGCCCAAATTGAACTCGTCATCGGTAAAATTTTACGCATTGGGGTGGCTGTTTCAGCAACACTTCTCATTATTGGCATGCTAGTTGCTATCGTTCACGGTGGGACCGGCTATTCAGAATACCAATTTCCAACAACATTCACGGGGATTTTTAGCGGCATTGCCGCTTTTAAGGCCGGTGCGATAATTATGTTGGGGCTATTTTGCCTCATCTTAACGCCAGTTCTGCGCGTGGTGGTGTCCATTTACGCATTTGCTAAAGAAGGCGACAATCTATACGTTTGGATTACCGTTATTGTATTAGTCATCTTAATTATCGGAATGGCAATTGGATTTATTAAAAAATAAAATGTGGTGACAGCACACGGTGCGTGAAAAAGCAGGCCCTACGATCAAATTTGATCGTAGGGCCTGCTTTTTCTATTGTGCCAATGTTCAGTTAAAGCCCCCCGCTAGCACGTGCTATTTTATGCCTAGAATTCTTTTCTTTTTTTCTTCGAATTCTTCGTGGGTCATTAGGCCATCATCATGCATTTTGAGGTAGGCCATAATGAGATCGCCAGTTTTAACGTAACTGAGGTCTTCTTCTTCAACGGTTGGTTTTTCGAGGTAGTCAGCTAAGGCTGTGTATAACTTGCGCACAGCAAGATTATCAGCGGGTTCAAAACTGATGACAATTTTTTCGAGGGCGTGGTTGGGTTTTTGGTAGAGAATTTGGAGATGGCCATGCCGATAAGTCGCTTCAAAAAAGCGGACTGATTTTAATTTGCTAAACGGAATGTCGCGGTCTTGATTTTGTTTCTTCTTAAATAGACCGGGGTAGTGAATCGTTAGAATATTTTCGTCATAGGTTAATTCAAGTTTTTGTGGTTTTTTAATGAGATAGGTTTGCATCGCTTACTCCTTTAATCATTCTTAAGTAAAAGCACGGTAGTTCTTAATAAATGAGGCCTAAACTTACCTTTATCATAGTAGACAGTGCCCCTAAATAGCAAGCTGTTCGTATTAGTTTATGAAACGAGGTGGGAAGATGAAATTTTCGATGGGCGTTCGTAACGGCCTGTTAATGGCATTACCAATTTGGTGTTTAATAATCTTTTCAATTACGTATTGGTTACGTTAAATTAAAAAACGGGTGCCGCACAAAAATGTGCAGTGCCTGTTTTTTTACGTCAATTGCCTGTTTTTTAGGTCTAAAGACGGTTTTTATGCTAGTATGAATAGACGACAATTAGTGACATTGATTGCATCTATGCGCTGTAATTATTATAATGAAATCAATGTCCAAAGATAAGGAGGAGGAAACCAATTGAATATTGGGATATTTACGGACACCTACTTCCCACAAGTTAGTGGTGTGGCAACCTCCATTAAAACATTAAAAGAAGCTCTGGAAAAACAAGGGCATTCGGTCTACATATTTACAACGACCGATCCACATGTTGACAAAGAGGCAGTCGAACCAAATATTTTTCGGTTTGCTAGTGTCCCGTTTGTCTCATTTACGGACCGGCGAATTGCTGTGCGCGGTTTATTTCACGCTTATCAAGTAGCTAAGGAATTGGATCTCGATATCGTGCATACCCAGACCGAATTTTCAATGGGCTACATCGGCAAGTTTGTCGCTAAAAATTTAAAAATTCCTTGTTTACACACGTATCACACGATGTATGAGGATTATTTACACTATGTTTTAAACGGGAAGTTATTGCGGCCATACCATGTTAAGCAAATGTCCAAGGCCTTTTTATATCACATGTCAGGGATTGTGGCACCATCAAAACGGGTTTCTCAAACACTAAACGGCTATCAAGTGAAGGCCCCTATTCGGATTATTCCGACGGGGGTCGATATTAGTCGCTTTGAACGTGAAGTGACCCGCGACATAAGAACTGAGTTAGGCTTGACGCCTGACCAACCGGTGCTTTTATCGTTGAGTCGCGTGGCTTATGAAAAACGGATTGATATTTTAGTTGATGCGTTACCAAAATTAGTCGCCCAAACACCGGATTTAATGTTAGTGATTGTCGGTGAAGGCCCAGCTCGCGAAGACTTAGAAGCCCAAGTTGCAAAGTTAAACATGACCGATCACGTGATTTTCACTGGAATGGTTGATAATGATGAAGTCGCAAATTACTATCATATGGCCGATCTTTTTGTCTCAGCCAGTGATTCTGAATCACAAGGATTAACTTATATCGAAGCGATGGCTGCTGAACTGAAAATTGTTGTCATGACAAGTCCCTATGCAGCTGAATTATTAACTGATCCTTCAATTGGGACCACGTTTACGAACGAAGATGAAATGATTCATCAAGTATCGAATTATTTGAATCATCCACATGCCTTTGATGATCCAGCACCGCGCCAGAAGAAGTTACATGCTATTTCGGCGGATTATTTTGCGGAACAGATGATTCATTTCTATAAACAATCACAGCTATTATATGCCGAATTAAAGTTAGACCAAGATGATTTATTGGAATTAGAAGATTTAGATACTAAAAAATAAGTCGCGTTGGCGGAAAACTGTTGATTAAATGATCAACAGTTTTTTCATATCGCTGCTAATAACAAGAAAAAGGGTCGTTTATGAGTAGAACGAATAAGATTGTTTTTGCAGTCATGCTGTTGATTGGATGTGGCATTTTCGCCTATGAAAGTCGCACGTTGGCGTTGAAACAGCTGTTTATTGATATTAGTCATCTGAAACTTTGGTGGCTGTTGGTTGCCTTATTATGTATGTTAATTTCGTGGTTTTTCGAAGCACTTGTCTTACGCGTCTTTTTAAAAGGCCGCACAAAACACTTTTCTTTATCCAATGCGCTGCGAATTCCATTGATTGCGCAACTATTCAATGCGATTACACCGTTTTCTTCAGGCGGGCAACCAGCACAACTGGTTGCATTGATGCAATCGCGGGTGGAAGCGGGGCAAGCTAGCTCAGTATTGCTGATGAAGTTTATTGTTTACCAATTCATGGTGCTGCTTAATTTCTTATTGAGTATGATTATTGGTTTTTCACAAGTTTCCAAGCATTTTGGTACGTTATCAATTTTGATTACCTTCGGATTAATTGTGCATGTAGTCGTTTTAGCCGTATTGTTGCTCATCATGTATTATAATCGTTTTACAAAACAGCTCGTACATTGGCTATTAATGCCTGTCGGGTGGTTCGTTTCTCAAAAAAAGGTGACCGAATGGCGGACGATATTAATGGCCAAAATTGATACCTTTTACGCGGAGAGTCTCCATCTTAAGGGCGAGAAAAAGAAATTAATCAAGGGTTGTCTGTTAACCCTGGGGCAACTCTTTTTTTATTATAGTGTACCGTACTTCGTTTTATTGGCACTTGGCATTGCGCATGTTAATTATTTAGAAGTAATGGTCTTACACATCATGATTGTCATGATTGTGTCACTTTTTCCAATCCCAGGGGGTTCTGGTGGCGCAGAATATAGTTTTAAGACGTTATTTGCCACTTTTATACCGAGTTCAAGTAAACTGGTTTTAGGGATGTTGCTCTGGCGATTGTTTACGTATTATCTCGGAATGTTTATGGGGATTGGTGCGTTAGCGGTTAAACCAAGAATAACTGATAAAAAGTAGGAGGCGTTTTTGATGCAACCAACAATTGGCTTCATTGGAACAGGTGTCATGGGTAGTAGTATGATTAAAAATTTATTGAAGGCTGACTACCCAGTCGTTGTGTATAATCGGACAAAACAAAAAGCCCAATCAGTCGTGGCATGCGGTGCAACATGGGCTGATTCACCAGCAGCAGTTGTCGCGCAAAGTCAGATTGTGCTATCAATCGTAGGTTATCCACAAGATGTCGAAGCAATTTATTATGGTGAAGATGGGATTTTCAAGGCTGCACAAGCGGGACAAATCTTGGTGGATATGACGACCAGCACGCCAACTTTAGCACAGCAAATTGCCCAAACAGCGGCTGACAAGGGCATTCAAGCACTGGATGCGCCCGTTTCTGGTGGGGATGTCGGGGCTCAAAATGGCACCTTAACGATTATGGTCGGTGGCGATCAAGCTGCCTATGAAACAGTGCTACCAGTTTTTAAAGCAATGGGAAAAACGGTGCATTACTTTGGTGCTGCTGGGACGGGCCAACATACGAAAATGGCCAATCAGATTATGATTGCTGGCACAATGACCGGCATGACAGAGATGTTAGTGTATGCTAAAGCAGCCGGTTTGGATTTAGAAGCTGTTTTGAAAACCGTTAATGGTGGGAGTGCTCAAAATTGGAGTCTTGCTAACTATGGTCCGCGGATATTGGCACAAGATTATACGCCAGGTTTTTTTGCAAAACATTTTTTAAAAGATTTAAAAATTGCGTTAACGGAATCCGAAAAGCTGGGCCTTCATTTACCGGCGACGCTTCAAGCTAAGAAACTCTATGCGCAGCTTGTCAATGATAAACAATTGGGTGATGACGGCACCCAAGCTTTAATCAAATTATGGTGGTCTTCTTCAAAATAATTGGATATAAACGGTGCAGAAGTGCGCTTTTTCTGATAAACTGATAGTTAGTTATTAAAGGAGGCTTCGCCATGCAATCATCACAGTTAGTTGCGATTATCAAACGTCTGGTAGCAATGCAAGAAGATCAAAGCGCTGAGGTTCAAGAAAGACGTTTTGAAAAGGACGGCGATTTAAAAGCAACTGTTAGTTATGACCCTCAAGCTCAAGCGTTTGAACTTGAAGACAGTAACACACATCAACAATTCCAATTTGACAATATTGATTTAGTTGCAATGGAACTATACGATTTATTAGCAGACTAGTTAATTAACCATTGAGTATCGAATTACTTGATGGTTTTTTTGCTACTTGAAGTAGGCAATCGGACTTGTCCAGTTGCGACTTAGATTATTAAAAATGGTTTAATATTTGGCATTCGAGCCAGTTACATATTGCTTTTCATTCAACGGATGTGTAAACTGATTTTCAGATTGTCAACGGCTATTTAAAGCCCAACGACCTTTAACGGAGGCTACTGTACTGATGAAACAAATTGGTCATAAAATTCAATCAGGATTAAGCACACGATGGGGATTTTTCCTCTTTGCGGTTGCCTTATTCTGGCTTAAAACGATTTACGCATATCAAACAAAATTTAACTTAGGTGTTAAAGGCGGCATGCAAGCCTTCTTAATGACAATTAATCCCATTCCAACAACCCTATTGCTATTTGGGATTGCTTTATTTATGAATGGTCGCAAGTCATACATTACGTTAATTATTATTGATTTAATAACCTCAACTTGGTTATTTGCGAATATTTTGTATTACCGGGAATTTTCAGACTTCTTGACCTTCAACTTAATGAAAGGTTCTGGTGCGGTATCGAATAACTTAGGCAAGAGTATTGCTGGAATTATTGAATATTCAGATTTTCTAGTCTTTGCCGATGTTTTATTACTAATCATCCTATTGGCGACTAAGTTAGTGAAGATTGATCACCGCGTCTTTATGAAACGGAATGCCTTTGCAATTACTGGGTTAGCTGTTGTACTATTTGGTGCCAACTTGGGGATTGCTGAAGCGGATCGTTCTGGCTTACTGACCCGAACATTCGATAATAACTATATTGTTAAATATCTTGGGATGAACGCGTACACCGTTTATGATGGTGTGAAGACAACTAAGAACAATGCGATTAAGGCCAATGCTGACAGTAGTAGTATGAGCAGTGTCTTAAAGTATATGAAAGACAACCGAGTGTCACCTAATGTTGAATACACGGGTGTGGCAAAGGGAAAAAATGTCTTTGTAATCCATTTAGAGAGTTTCCAACAATTTTTAATTGACTACAAGTGGGACGGTCAAGAAGTAACGCCGAATATTAACAAGTTATATCATGACCAAAATACGCTCAGTTTTGATAATTTCTTTAACCAAGTTGGTCAAGGAAAAACCGCGGATGCTGAATTAATGCTCGAAAATTCATTGTTTGGTTTACCTGAAGGGGCTGCAATGGTCACTCAAGGGACCACTAATACATTCCAAGCAGCACCTTCAATTTTAGATCAGCGAGGTTACACAACGGCTTCTTTCCATGGCGATGTTCCCAGTTTTTGGAATCGGGATAATACTTACAAATCATGGGGCTATGATTACTTCTTTAGTTCGCAATACTTTAAAGAAGGTAAGGGCTACAACGTTGGGTATGGTCTGAAAGATAAAATTTTCATGAAAGACTCTGCGCAATACATTGAACAATTACCGCAACCGTTCTATGCTAAATTAATTACTGTGACAAATCACTATCCATACTTATTGGATAAACAAAATCAATCAATTGCCAAAACTGACACTGGTGATGATACAGTTGATGGGTACGTTCAAACTGCTAAGTATTTAGATCAATCAATTGGTGAATTCTTAGCTTGGCTACAAAAGACCGGTTTAGATAAGAATAGTATGCTTGTTTTATACGGGGATCACTATGGCATTTCTGGAAATCATAAGAAGGCTGTCGCGAAATTATTGAATATGGATAAATTCACCGATTTTGACAATGCTCAATTCCAAAAGGTTCCTTTCATGGTTCACATGGATGGGTTGAAAGGGGGCATTAACCATACTTATGGTGGTGAAATTGATGTCTTGCCAACCTTGTTAAACCTATTAGGTGTGAAAAATGACGATACTATTCAGTTTGGTTCTGATTTACTTGCGCCGAACCGAAATCAGACAGTTGCTTTTAGAAACGGAGACTTTGTCACCCCAGAGTATACGAAGGTAGGCAGTACCTATTACGATACGACTAATGGTAAAGCCTTGACGAATTTAACGGCAGCGCAGAAGAAACAACTGGCAGCAATCGGCGAACATGTAACAGAAGAATTGTCGCTTTCTGATAAAGTAATTACCGGCGATTTACTTCGGTTCTATACACCACAAGGATTCAAAAAACCTGATAAATCCAAGATTAGTTATAAGGTCAAAGATGCTAAAGCTAAATTGAAAGATAGTAATAGTAAAACAAGTGTCATCCAACAAAATAATGGGAAGTCAATGATGGACCTTTATGAAACGGATGCACCTGAATTGAAATAGAGTGTGTAAAGACGTTACGGTATGACCTATACCCCAATTGTTAAAGTAAAAACTTTAATGATTGGGGTATTTTGATGACTAAAATTTCTAAACAGACAAAATTAAAAGCAATCCTTGAGTATCATCAAGGAGAATTTAGTAAGAATCAA
>NZ_CAJOCF010000012.1 GCF_905332535.1 Latilactobacillus fragifolii | reverse complement strand
CTTGTGGATTAACGGCTGCTTGATGGCCAGTAACAAGATTGTCGACAACGGCCACATCTGTGCCGCGTTGGATTAATTGATCAACGGTGTGTGAGCCGATGTAGCCCGCACCACCTAGTACTAAAACGGTCATATTATCACGCTCCTCTTCAGTTGACTGATTAACTTAACTTTTTAGCGCCATCGGCAATTTCTGCCACGTAGAAACTTGGAGCATAACCAATCTTGTCTGTATAAACTTTGGCAACGTTCGTTTTAAAATTATCGACTTGGTCTTTAGCAACAATTGCAATCGCACAACCCCCAAAGCCGGCACCTGTCATTCGTGCACCTAATACACCTGCTTGTTGCCAAGCGGTTTGAACTAGTGTATCTAATTCAATCCCCGTTACTTCATAATCAAATTGCAATGATACATGTGAGGCATTAACTAATTTACCGAAGCGTTCAAGGTCGTTGTTCTTAAGCGCTTCACGGGCCTTCATTGTCCGTTGATTTTCAGAAACCGCGTGGCGAGCACGTTTTAATAAGGTTTCATCTTGTAGTAGGTATGTTTGTAAATCAAAAGTTTCATTATCCATATCGCCTAGTGATTGGATTGCGTTCTTCGTTTGTAAAATAGCTAAGGCCTTTTCACATTCGCTACGGCGTTCATTGTATTTAGAATCCGCTAATTCACGGCGCTTATTGGTATTCATAATGATGATTACGTTGTCTTGCAAATCAATTGGGACTAAATCGTAATCCAATGTGTTCGTGTCTAGTAAGATAGCATGGTTGGCTTTGCCCATCCCAACGGCAAACTGGTCCATAATGCCCGAGTTAACCCCGATAAATTTATTTTCAACCATCACACCCGTTTTAACAAGGTCAACCCGGTCAATATCTAAATGAAATTGATCTTCTAGAATCACACCCATTAATAATTCAATTGATGCTGATGATGATAAGCCGGCGCCGTTGGGAATATTGCCTTTTAAGTAAATATCCAATCCTTTATCGATTGAATAGCCTTGTTCTTGGAGGTAAACAATCATCCCTTTTGGATAATTTGCCCAGTTGTGCGCCTTTTGATAGGATAAGTCGCCAAGGTCAAATGAAATGACACCCGCATCTTCAAAGTTACCAGATAATAAATTGATCGTTTGGTCATCACGTTTAGCAACTACGGCATATGTGCCTAGTGTGATAGCCGTTGGGAAAACATGGCCACCGTTGTAATCAGTGTGTTCACCAATTAAGTTAATCCGGCCTGGAGCGAAATAGCTCGCTTCTGGTGCTCTGTGGAATGTATTTTCGAATGCGGTCTTTAATTCTGTCATGTTCATCGTAAATTCCTCCTTTGTTAATCGCTTTCATTTTACTAAATATTTACTAAAAAATCAATCTTTTTTATTAACTATCGCTTTCTTTTCACTGCTTATGCTAAACTAAGTAATAGTAAACATTGAATTGAGGGGTGCACCTTGGCAACAATCAAAGATATTGCTCAACTCGCGAACGTTTCGAATGCAACGGTTTCGCGGGTCTTGAATTATGATCAGACGCTTTCGGTTGGCGATGAAACGCGGCAACGAATTTTTGAAGCCGCCGAAAGTTTAAACTATCGCAAAAATACGCGTAAAATGAACCAACAACCCGGGCGCATCGCAATTGTCGAATGGTATACTGCCAAAGAAGAATTAGAAGATCTCTACTACCTCTCCATTCGACTGGGTGTTGAGAAAAAACTGCAAGAACTCGGTTATGAAGTCACTCGGTTCTTTCAAAACGATTCATTTGAGACACTCCATGAGGCAACCGGTGCTGTGATCATTGGTAAATACAGCCCAGCTCAAATAACACGGCTCAAAAAATTAAACCAAAACCTCGTTTTTGTCGACATGAATACGTTAGATTACGAAGTCAGTTGTGTTATGACAGACTTTAAAACGCCAATTAAATCCGTCATCGACCACTTTACGGTTGCTGGCTTAACTAAAATTGGTATGCTAACCGGTCAAGAAAGCACCGCTGATAAGATTAAATTGGGACCAGATCCTCGTTTCATTCATTTTAAAACCCTACTCACAGCTCAGCAAAACTATCACCCCGATTGGGTTTTAACTGGTGACTTTACAGCAGAATCAGGTTACCAACTTATGATGCAATTGCTGCAAAAACACAGTGCCAATTTGCCAGAAGCCTTCTTTATCGCCAATGATGCCATGGCAGTCGGAGCGTTACGGGCTTTGCACGAATCAGGCATTAAAGTACCAGAACAGCTTAGCTTAATTAGTTTCAATGACACCTCGATTTGTCAATACACGTTCCCAACATTAAGTTCCGTTAAAGTCTATACTGAACAAATGGGACAATCAGCCGCTGAGTTACTTATCAAACAACTTAGCGCTAGCGAAATTATCCCCCAGGTCATCACGATTGGCACGACGCTGACCCTACGTAATAGCTCAAAATAAAGCCATCAGCCCACCGATGATCAAATCATCTCGTGGGTTTTTCACTTGTTTCAAGTCAATTTTTAAAAGGAGTAGCGCTTTTGAAAACAAAAAGATTTAGACGAACCATCTTAACCATTGCCATTTTAGCTGTTGGTTATCTCAGCGGTCGTAACAATGTTTTACAAAATGTATTGCCTAATACAGTCACCACTGAACAATCTGCTAAACCAAACCCCCCGGTTAGTCCCGACTATCAAGCCATTGCTAATCAAGATTTTAAAAGCGGCACTGCCGCCTATCTACCAATTAACAACAACCAAAGCCAATTAACCGCAGCAAATTGGCAAGGTGAAAAGATTGTCTATGGGCAACTGGACCAACTTAATCGAACAACCAGCGCCACAGCTTACTTATCCAAACGAAATTTGGGTAAATCAGAAGGACGGACACGCCAAATTTGGAATCCAACCGGTTGGCATAATCAACCATTAATCGTCAACGGGCGACGCATTACACCACAAAATCGTGGCCACTTAATCGCCTATACGCTCACATTCAATTTTGATCAACACGGTAACTTCCAAGCTGGTCAACCCGGCAGTTTAGATAATCCCCTTAACTTAGCCACCCAGAGTGAGTACAGCAATCAGAAAACGATGCAAATTTTTGAAGAAAAAGTCCGCACGGCGCTCGAAGCCAATCAAAAAGTCATTTACAAAGTCACCACCGTCTTCCGCGGCAATGAACTCATGCCCCGTGGCTACTGGGTTCAAGCTATTTCAACAGATGGGACCCTAAATTTCAACGATTACGTCTGGAATGTTGAACCCGGTGTCGCATTTGATTACATGACTGGGCGTTCCCATCTAGACGCCAGCATGCAAGTCAAAGACGGGCAAAATATTGTAGATCGAACGAAACAACAAGTAAAACAACTTTTCTAAACAACCAAAAAAAGAGGTAGCAACCAGAATAATTCTAGTTGCTACCTCTTTTGCTAGCTTATTTTTCCATTGCCTTACGTAATGCAGCGGCTAATGGACTTTCCGCCGGCTCATCTGCTTGGTTCACTTTTTGAATCAAGCGGCGCTCTTCATGTTTAGAAATTTTCTTTTGACGGTCTTTTTTAGCGCGCATCTTTTCCGTTGTCCCATCATTAAGACACCGGAAGTACGCGCCCCCTTGCCCTTCAATAATCACCATTTTCTTGTGACATTGTGGGCAACGATGATTGGAAACTTTCGGATCTTTGCGACGCCGATAATGACAATTTGTGCAGACATAAAACTTGCCGTCACGCGTATTCCGTTCTTTTAACGGATGATCACATTCCGGACATTTCTTATTTGTCACTGCAAAATCACGGTATTTTGTCTCGCTTTTTTTAATTTCACTAACCAAGGTCTTAGTTGCCCCCTCGATTTCAGTGATGAACGCCTTCGGATTTTCTTGGCCTTTAGCAATCGCTTCAAGTGACTGTTCCCATTTCCCAGTCAATTCTGGTGAAACTAACGTCTTATTAACTAATTGCAAAAGTTGTTGGCCTTTTGGTGTAACAGCTAATGCATGGCCTTGGCGTTCTAACAGTTCACTACGGACGAGTTTTTCGATGATTTCCGCACGAGTAGCAGGCGTCCCTAACCCGTAATGTTCCATCTTTCCAAGTAAAGTCCCCTCAGTCAATGGCTTAGGGGGGGTCGTCAATTGTTCTTTAATCGCAAAATTGGCGCGAACTGCCATCCCTTCTTGCCAGTAGTCAACCGTTGCGGTTGGTTGGCCTTCTTTATCAGCAACATGCCAGCCTTGTTGCACCACTTTTGTTTGCTTAAACGTAAAGGTTTGTTCGCCAAACTTAACGATGGCTTTCGTAACAGCGGTCACATAGGGAGCGGCAAATAGTCCTAAGAAGCGTTCAACAATTAAGCGATACATGCGCAGTTCATCCGTTGATAGTTTTTCAGCACGGACTGGTTCTTCAGTCGGAATTAAAGCATAATGATCGGTCACTTTGCCGTCATTAAAGACCGCTTTTTGTTTGACCTGGCTTCCTTGACCTAAGTATTGCTTAGCGCGCGGATCAAATTTAACTAACGCCGATAAACGTTCTTTCAAGGTCCCTTCAATATCAGTTGACAGATATTTCGAATCCGTTCGTGGATAACTGACAACTTTATGGATTTCATACAATGATTGAATCAAGGATAACGTCTTTTTCGCTGACAAGCCATACTTCGCGTTAGCTACTTGCTGGAGTTCTGTTAAATCGTACGGTAAAGGCGCCGACTGTGATTTTTGCGTTGTTTTAACACTAACCACTTGCCCCTTGGCTTGTTGCAATTGTGCAACTTGTTGCTCAGCAGCTTGGCGTGTCTTGATACTTTGCGGGTTCGCTAATTGTAAGGTAGCTTGTTGTTGATCGACTGTCAAATGAATCGTATAGTACGTTTGCGGTTTGAAACGGTTAATTTGTTGTGCCGTTTCGTTCACAAAAGCTAATGTCGGTGTTTGGACCCGCCCCGCTGATAGGTTGTCTTCATATTTCGTCGTTAACGCCCGCGTGACGTTCAAGCCAATCAACCAATCAGCTTTACCACGTGCTAACGCTGATGCGTATAAATTATCAAATTGCTTAGCTGGTTTTAAATTGGCAAAACCTTCTTTAATCGCCTTGGTCGTTTGTGAGGAAATCCAGAGTCGTTCGACGGGCTTATCAAATTTAATCCATTCCAAAATATAGCGGGCAACAGCTTCCCCTTCACGCCCCGAATCAGTTGCAATGACTGCCCCTGAAATATCTTTACGGTTTGCAAGACGACTGATAGCTTTCAATTGCCCACCCGTTTTAGGTAACGGTTTTAGACCGATATGTTTCGGAATGATTGGCAAATCTTCCAAACGCCATTGTTGCCACTCTTTTTTAATATCTTCCGGTAATTGTAATGCTAAAAGATGACCAAACGCCCAAGTAATGACATATTGATCGCCTTCAAAATAGGTTTTAGTTTTCTGATTGGTTCCTAATACTTTAGCAAGCTCTTTGGCAACGCTTGGTTTTTCGGTAATCACTAATTTTTTAAGCATTTAAAATCCCTCTTAATTCAATTCAACAAAATAGTCACTGACTAATAGTATAACGCATGTTGTGGCGGAACCAAACCGGAAATCCTAAATAATAATATGGTGGCTGTCAAAATAAAAGTTGCTAAGCAATCAGTTTAAAGTGCTATCTTTCTCCCATATCTCTTTGGACAAGGACCCAAAAAGCCCTACCGTCTTCTGGTAGGGCTTTTCATTGTGTGGAGTTGCTATTAATATTATTTTTTGGTACATCCTTAGTGTACCAAAACCCGGGTGACTTCCCAGTGACAAAGGTAATGAATTGTTTAAAAAATGAACAATCTTACTAAATTGTTTAGTCACTTTTAATGATTTGCTCGAGCTGCTTCAAGTTAAAGCATAATCGTTCATCAATCAATTCTGGCTCAGTTTGCAGATTATTTTCAAACCAACAATCTAATTGGCGGATGATTGCACCGCTATAAAAGTCTTCCAAATGATTTAACTGTTGTGGGGTATATTGTGCTTGGTAATGGCGTAATGCCTTATGAATGATTTGTTTCATCACCTGTTCAAAAAATCGGCGGCGTTCCGGATAATCCGCTAAATAATATAAATTCAAACAAAACATGCGATATCGTGCGATGAATTGAACAACTTCATGACACCCAGATTCCCAATCGCCGCTGACAATACTCGCATCAACTTTTTGAATAATTTGTTGTTCAAGCGTCCACCGAAACAGACCGCACATTCCCGTTGGAAAATGATTATAAAATGTCGTTCGTGATAAATTAGCCGTCTTCAAAAAAGTAGCGACCGTCAATTTCGTCGCTTTTTGATCCATTAACAATTCAATTAAAATCATCGCCATGTACTGTTTAGTTGCTTGTCGTCGTGTCATTTACCCACCCGCTCTAATTACTATTATTATTTTACCAACAAACAATTATTAACGGTGATATTATTAACAAAGATTAATACAATCGTCATGAAAACGTTATCTAACTATTATCAATTGCACAAAAAAGCGGGGCGCATCTGAGCGGCGCCCCGCTTTCCTTCGCTAATTATTTTTCTAAACCTTCCGCAACTGCTTCTGGATAGTTAGCTGTGACAATCGCAGCACATCGCGCACAAAGCATCGGAAATTTAGCATCTGACCCAACGTCCGTCTTAATCATCCGACACCGCTCGCAAACATCACCTATTGCATGATCTACACTAACCGCAATGCCATCAAATTGAGTTGCTTCTGCTGGGACAACAGCTGATTGGTCAGCAATCGTTAATTGTGAGACAATCAATAATTGCTTAACATCAGCATCTAATGAAGCTAATAAAGCAGCATTCACTTCATTTGGATAAAGCGTCACGGCCGCTTCTAATGACTTACCGATGACTTTGTTCATGCGGGCAGTTTCGAGGGCTTTTAAAACAGCGTCCCGAATTTCCATAAAGGCGTTCCAGGTTTCAACCAACTCTTCTTCACCAGCAAAGTGCGCCACTTCTGGCATTTCAGCTAATTGAACGAAGTCTTCTGGTTCGTGTAAATAACGCCAGATTTCTTCAGCTGTATGTGGCAAGATTGGCGTCAATAACTTCGTTAAGGCTACTGTAACCGTATAGAAAACGGTTTGCATGTTACGCCGTGATGCATCATCGCGACCGTCGATATAAACAACATCTTTAGCAAAGTCTAAGTAGAAGGCTGATAACTCGTTAGTCAAGAACATGTTGATTGTCTTATAAACAGTTGCAAAATCGTAAGCATCATAAGCCGCCTTACAACTTGCGATGATTGCGTTTAAACGAACCAACATGAACTTATCAACTGAACCCAATTCTGCGTAATCCACTGTGTCTTTAGCAGGATCAAAATCGGTTGTGTTAGCGATCATGAAACGCATTGTATTCCGAATCTTACGGTAAGCTTCACTGACTTGTTGGAAGTTTTCCATTGTGACTTTCACATCTGAGCTCGCATCAACTGAAGCTACCCAGAGACGCACAATATCCGCCCCCATTTGTTTAATAATCTTTTCAGGTAAAATTGTGTTGCCAAGTGATTTACTCATCTTACGACCGTTACCATCCAAGACAAAGCCTTGTGAAATAACCGCCTTGTAAGGACTCACTTTACCAACCGCCACACTGGTGATTAAACTTGAGTTAAACCAACCACGATATTGATCAGAACCTTCTAAGATTAAGTCTGCAGGGTAAGTTAATTCATCACGCGCTGCTAATACAGCTTGGTGTGATGAACCTGAATCAAACCAAACATCCATGATGTCTTTTTCTTTTGTAAATTCACCATGAGGACTACCAGGATGGGTAAACCCAGCTGGTAATAAGTCTTTAGCATCCCATTCAAACCAAACGTTTGAACCGTGTTCAGCAAAGAGTTGTGCCACCCGTTCAATTGTTTCTGGCGTGATAATTTCTGTCCCATCTTCAGCATAGAAGATTGGTAATGGCACCCCCCATGCTCGTTGACGCGAGATAACCCAGTCGCCACGATCGCGAATCATATTGTAAAGACGCGTTTTACCCCATTCTGGCATGAAGTCAACTTTTTCGATTTGTTCTAAAATTTGCTCGCGGAATGCATCGATTGAAGCAAACCATTGGGCAGTTGCCCGGAAGATAACCGGTTTTTTAGTCCGCCAATCATGGGGGTAGCTATGGGTGAAGAAATCGAGTTTCAATAATGAACCATTCTTTTCAAGCGCTTCTGTGACCATCGGGTTGGCTTTATCATAATAAACACCTTCAAAACCAGGCGCATCTTCAGTCATCATCCCTTTGCTATCAACGACGGAAAGAACAGGCAACTTGTATTTAGTCCCAGCGTTATAATCGTCTTCACCGTGACCTGGGGCCGTATGCACTAACCCTGTCCCAGTTTCTAACGTAACGTGGTTTCCTAAGATAACCAACGATTTACGGTCGTATAATGGGTGTTGAGCTGTCATCAATTCCATGTCAGCCCCCTTGAAAGTCTTCAAGATTGCCACTGATTCCCAACCAAGAAGATCGGTCATCTTGTTCAAACGTTCTGCAGCAACAACGTATTTTTGACCGTCAGCTAGCACTTGAACGTAATCAAAAGCCGGGTTAACTGCAATCCCTAAGTTAGCTGGAATTGTCCATGGGGTTGTTGTCCAGATGATAAATTTGGTATCAGCATCTAATAAGTCCTTACCATCCACCACGTTAAACGCAACGTACATTGATGGTGATTTGATGTCTTTATATTCAATTTCAGCTTCCGCTAATGTTGATTCTGATGAAGGTGACCAGTAAACGGGTTTCTTACCTTTATAGATATAACCTTTCTTAGCCATTTCACCAAAGACGCGAACTTCTTCTGCTTCAAAGTCAGCAGTTAACGTAATATATGGATTATCCCAATCAGCAGAAACGCCTAGCCGTTTGAAGTCTTCGCGTTGTTTGTTGACTTGTTCCATGGCATAGTCATAACAAAGTTTACGATAATCAACAAGGCTCATTTCCTTTCGCTTGATTCCTTTTTTAGCCAAGGCCTGTTCGATTGGTAAACCATGCGTATCCCACCCAGGGACAAAAGGTGCCCGGAATCCGTTCATTGATTTATACCGGGCAATGATATCTTTACTGATTTTATTTAAGGCGTGGCCCATATGGATGTTGCCGTTCGCAAATGGTGGTCCGTCATGAAGCACAAATGAAGGTTTACCTGCATTTAATTTTTGCCGTTGTTGATAAAGGTTGTTATCAGCCCAACCTTTTTGCCAATCGATTTCACGATTAGGTAAACCTGCTCGCATTGGGAAGGCCGTCTTCCCTAGGTTTAATGTTTCTTTGATACGCATCAAATCACTCCTTTATTTTAAAAAACAAAAAAAGATTCCGCCCAGAATAGGACGAAATCTTCGTGGTACCACCTAAATTTGAAGGTCAATGACCTTCCTCAATATGCAATAACGCGCATTAAGCGTTCCAAACTACTCAATTCATCTGAAAAGAAATAAGGTGATACACCGCTAAACAGAGCATTACCAACCTTCCACCGTCGTTGGCTCGCTTAAATGTTGTTTTGCTTGCTAGTCCTTATTTAAATCTGTTGCTTGGTTTTCAACTGGGTTGTATGAATCCGTAACAGCTTCAGTCACTTCGTCTGAGTCGGTATCTTCGACTACATCTGGAAGCCCATCAGCACTGTCATCTTCTCTGACTGGTGTTTCTTCGCCCGGGAAAATGATGGTTTGCGTTGTTGTCACGTCATCTTCAGCAATTTGACCCCAAGGTTTAACTTCTGCATCCGAGTTTACTTGATTTGACCCATGGTTGTCAAGGTCTGTCATATCGATTTCAGCTGAAAGAGCTTGATGGTCCGCTAAATCATCTTTCGCTAATAAATCTGTCCATTCAGGGCTTTTGACCACTTCTAATTGTGATTCAAGCATCACTTGCAATCTTTGGCGGAAAATTCGGGTTTGTTTCTTCAAGTCATCAGTTTCAATCGCAATTTGTTTTGCCCGTTCCGTTGCATCGTCAATGATATGGTTTGCTTTTTCAGTCGCATCATCCAACATTGATTTTGCATTCTTTTCTGATTCAGTTTGAATCATTTCAGCTTCTTTTTTAGCATTATCCTTAACACGATCAGCTGCTTCTTGCGCAACAATGATTGATTGGTTCAACGCATCTTTTAATTCATTGAAATATGTTACTTTTTCATCACTTGATTTTAATTCCGCTTTTAAGTTTTCATTTTCTGTTAAAACTGTTTCGTAGTCTTTAATCACTTGATCTAAGAAATCATTGACTTGATCTGGATTATAACCGCGCATTTTTGTGTTAAATTCTTTGTTATGAATATCTAAAGGTGTTAAAACCATTTTGAAATTCCTCCATCTTTTTCAGCAATTATTTTCTTAAAATCCCCAGTGTCACCCGATATTTTTCTTTACGCGTCTGACCATCAATTGATTGAAGTTGAATGCGGCCAAAGCCACGAATAGAGACGATATCTAATAGTGCCAATTCAAAATCTGGTTTATCAAATACTTGCCAATTCAATTTAACCTTGTTGGCTTGAATTAATTCTTTAGCGCGTTGCCGCGACAAATTGTAAACAGTTGCGATGATCGTATCTAAGCGAAACGAGCTAACAGTCGTTTGTTCGAATTGCCAAGCATCCTTAGGGGTCAACAGCTGTGTGTAAGCTTGCTCTTGCAAATGAACCGTCACGCGGCCAATCTTAGTGATTTGCTCTTCGACATAGTCTGCCATCTGCTCCGTCACCAAAAATTGCCAACGTTCTCCATCGGTCATAATATCCCCAAACACATCGCGGTCAATTCCGGCATTCACAAGGGTGCCTAGCACTTTTCCGTGAGAAAGGTTTGCAAATTTAACCGGGTACCGAATCTCAAATAATTGAATCTCAAAATCCATATCTGTTGGTTCAAAGTAATCTGGCGCAATAATCGCCCGTTTCCGCTCAGCAGCATTGTATCCACCATTAAAGTGATAACGGATGTCTCCTTTTTCACCGACCAACGTTTGTAAAATAAACGCCTGACGCGGATCTAAAAACGCCGTCAAGATTGGTCGATATTCAACTTGTGCTTGCTCGATCCAATCCAAAACCTGTGCCACAAACGGCGCCTCGTTTTTTCTAAAATGTTGATAGACATCTGCTTGCTTGACCATCGATTACATCCCCACTAATAATTGTGCTAGTAAACCAATCCCACGTTCTACTAAGTATAAAACGAAAAATGCGGCAATTGCTGAAATCCCAATCCCACCAACTGCAGGGATGAATCGGTCAAAGATTTCTAAGAAAGGTTCAACTAACTTAGCAACCAAGCGCCCTAATTTACTCCCCATCGCTTCTGGAATCCACGTTAATAAACAGTAGATGACGACGATGCCACTATAGATTCGTACAACATACATGAGTATCAAGAGCACATAAAATAAAAATAGTTGCACCTAGTTCACCTCAATATCAAAATCATTTTGATCGACAATATCTGAAAGATTTCCATCGATTTCATAGTTTGGTGGCGTACATAAGAAAATCTGATCGCCAACCCGTTGAATTTCTCCATTGATGGCAAACACTGCCCCCGTCAAGAAATCAACTATTCGCGTGGCTTGCGTTGCTTCAATTCGCGTGAAGTTAACAATCACTGCTTTATTTTCAAGTAAACTCTTACCAACTTTTTTCGCGTCGGAATAAATCCGTGGTTCACATAAGACAATTTTATTCATTTTAGTCGCTCCCGCAGCTTGCATCGAGACAACATTATTCGGGCGAACAGTTGGCTCACCTTCATTAGTAACAGCCGCAGTTTCTTGCGTATTAGCATATTCATCTTCATCTGACATGCCGAAAAAATTGCTAAGACTAAACTTACCAGCCATGAGTCATCCTCCTTAGTTATTGCGCCGACGCTTGAAAAATGGCGGCACATCGTCCCCATTTTGGTTATCTTGTTTATTGTCATCTGCTTGGGCCGTCCGTTTGAAGATGTCGAAATCTTTCTTTTCGATTTCTTCAAATTTCTCAGATGCTTGCGCTTGCTCACGAGCGCTTGGCTCGCGACGCATATCCCAATCTACAAATGGATCGTTATTTTGTTCGGTTGTTGTTGAAGAAGGCGTTGTTATCTTTTGGGTTGAATTGCTTGTTGCTGGACGCCGTTTATTATTATCTTCATCAATCCCAGTCGCAATGACCGTTACGACAACTTCATCACCAAGATTTTCGTTGATTGAAGTCCCGAAAATCAAGTTAACATCGTTGGTTGCCGCTTGTTGCACAATCCCGGCAGCATCTTGGGCTTCAAATAATGACAAATCTGGTCCGCCAGTAATGTTCAAAAGAACTTGTTCTGCGCCATCGATTGAAACTTCCAATAATGGTGATGAAATAGCCTTCTTCGTTGCTTCAGCTGTCCGGTTTTCACCCGTTGCAGAGCCAATTCCCATCAACGCTGAGCCTTGGTTAGCCATGACCGTCTTAACATCCGCAAAGTCCAAGTTGACAAACCCTGGGGATGTGATTAAGTCCGAAATGCCTTGGACCCCTTGCCGTAAAACATTATCAGCTTCTTTAAAAGCTTCCATCATTGGGGTTTTTTTGTCGACAATTTCAAGCAACCGGTTATTCGCAATGATGACCATTGTATCAACATGTTGCTTTAATTCTGCAATCCCTGAAGCCGCATTTTTGCCACGCTTAGGGCCTTCAAATGTAAATGGTCGGGTAACAACCCCCACCGTTAATGCCCCGAGATCTTTAGCGATTTTGGCAACAACCGGAGCAGCACCAGTTCCGGTACCGCCACCCATGCCGGCTGTGACAAAAATCATGTCCGCGCCTTTTAAGGCTTCGTTGAGGACTTCTTCACTTTCTTCAGCAGCTTTTTGGCCGATTTCCGCAGTTGCCCCAGCACCGAGGCCGCGAGTTAACTTAGGTCCTAATTGGATCTTTGTTTCAGCTTTTGAATCTTCGAGTGCTTGAACGTCAGTGTTAGCCGCAATAAAATGAACGCCTTTAACGCCTTCGTTGATCATTCTGTTGACAGCGTTACCGCCAGCACCACCGACGCCGATAACTTTGATGATTGCGCCGCTATTTTCTTGTGCTGCATCTAATGAATATTCCATCTGTTTTTCCTCCTGTTACGACTAGCCCTTATTCAAAAAAGTTACTAAAGAAATTTTTCAGGCCTTCGAATGCTTTTTTTGATTGATTTTTAGGTTTGGTTTTCTTACTTGGGACTTCTTTGGTTGTTGCTTGAGGTTTCATTGTTGATTTCGTCACTGTTTGGTCTAATTCAGTCTGTGCTACATTTCCAAGTGCGCCTTGGACCAACCAATCAACTTCCGACAAGTTAGCTATGTAGTTAATTAAACTCAATCCTTGGGCAAATGATGGGTGCCGCAAGCCCATTTGATCTGGAATGTACAACTTCACTTGGCAATTAAAGATTTCCTTAGCCAAGTCAACAATGCCAGGTAAAGCTGTTACACCACCGGTCATGATAACCCCACCGGGCATATCAAAAGCATGTACTTTATCCAATTCAGCTTTCAAACGATCAAAAATCTGCATCGTCCGAGCTTCAATAATCTCAGCTAATTTTTTCTCGGTCACTTGGATTGGTAAAGCTTGTCCAACAACTTCAATTGGAATTTGTTCTTCTTCTGAAGCGGCCAATGAATCAGCATTGCCATAATCCCGTTTGATTTTTTCAGCATTTTCAATTGATGTGTTCAAGACGACGGAAATATCTTTGGTCATATGGTCGCCACCTTCTTGATCAATCGCTGTAAACTTCAATTGATGATCATGAATAACAGCGGCCGTACTTTGGCCCCCGCCCAGGTCGATCACGATTGCTCCAAAATCCTGTTCCCCGTCTGATAAGGCAAGTTTGCCAAGCGCTAATGGGTTTACTACCAGTTGTGATAGTGTTAACCCCGCTTTTTCGATGCACTTCTTTAAATTATGAATCATCGTCTTGGGGGCAGTGAATAAAATTCCGTTCATCTCAAGGCGAACGCCCATCATGCCGCGCGGGTCTTTAATGCCGTCAAACCCATCAACCGTAAATGATTGCGGTAAAATATTTAGGATTTCACGTTCAGGTGGTAAATTCCGAACCAATGCAGCACTAGCGACATCTTGTACATCTTGATTAGTAATTTCCTTTGATTGATCAGAGACGGCAATCATCCCTTGACATTCTTCGATTTGTAGTTGGTTGGCTGGAATACCAGCAACAACCTGATTAATTTCAATATTTGCTTTTTGTTCTGCTTGTTGTACGGCTTGTTGGATAGCGGTAACCGCTTGATCAATGTCCACAATTGTCCCGCGACTTAATCCGTTTGATCTCGCTGATCCGACGCCAATCACGTTTAGTTGTTTATTAATTGATTCTGCAACAATTACCTTAATTGAAGTAGTTCCGACATCAAGGCCGATATATATTTTTGAATTCTCCATTAAGTGTGTGGAACCTCCCTGCATTCAATTAGAATAAAATGATTCCTATGCTAAATAGTACCACATTTCGACTAGATTTAGAAAGCTAATCCAATCTATTTAAATAGTGTTAACTAATCTTTTGTTGAATCGGCCTCAGATTTAGCAAATAATTTGGCGTAAGCGCCAACTTCTAAGTCAATTCGTCCCTTACCGTTCATCTGTTTCGCCAGTGTGGGATAATATTTAATTTTCTTTGCAAGTGTCCGCAAATCGCCCACTACCTCATTGCCATCATTCATGTATAAGTGGACTTGGTAGGGATTATTATTCTTAGCCGTTAAACGAATTTCCGACACGGCACTTTGAATGCTACTTGGAAAGGCTTCGTACAGTTTTAATCCTTGCTTTAAGAAAGCGTCATTTTTAAATTGACTATAAACGGGGCTATTGCCCAGCGATTGGGTCATCCTAGTCTTCAAAATCGTCCCATTTTCTAAGATTGGATAATATTGTTTATGCCGTACTAGATAGCCGACTGTTGGATATTCCGTAATCGCCAATGTCAGCTGATTAAATTGATTAACTTGGACGTTTACGCTTTTTACTTTCGGTAGCTTCTGATGAATCCGCTTTTCAATCGCTTTTTCCCGCCAGATTTGGGTGAGGACGTTATCACCAATTTGCACACCACTAGCATTAATTACCTGTTGATCAGGCACTGATTTAGTCCCGCTAACCGTCATTTCTTGAACGTCACTAATGGGTAGTATAAAATAAACGGCCACACAAGCTCCCAAAATGAAGGTGCCCAATAACGCTGTCAGCCGCCACTTTGTCTTTGCCGTTCGTTGTGCCTTCAAATGTGGTAGTTGACCACTAATCGTTGGCCGCCCCGGGGTTAATCGTTGCCGGCGTTGTTTTTTCCAACGTTTTAATTGATAAGCACGCCAAACGTTTAGTAATTGGAGCGGATCGAGCGACCCATTTTTAGTTGTTTTTTTCTTCAAGTCATCCGCCCCTTTCTTAACTTAGATAATCGTATTAATCACTTCAATAATGCGATCTGAAGCATCCGGAATTCCTATTTTCTTAGCTGCTTTAGCCATTGCTTGTTGACTATCTGGGGTGGCAAACAGCGTATCTAGTGATTGAACTAATTTGTCACCTGTCAATTGTGCCTCTGGAATTAAAATTGCTGCGTCTTCTTTAACCAAACTCTCAGCATTCTTTGTTTGATGATCATTTGTCACATAGGGGCTTGGAATCAAAATTGACGGAATCCCGAGTGCTGTAATTTCCGCCAAACTGGTCGCACCAGCGCGGCCAACAATCGCCTTTACATCCGGTAAAATTTCGGGCATATTGCTGATATATGGGACAACAGCCAAATTATCGTTAAGTGTCAGCGGCTTTAATTGCGCTTGAACATCATCAAAATGAACACGGCCAGAAACAAACAGCACCTGGTACTCTTTGGTATTAAGTGCTGGTACCGCATCGATAAAAGCTTGGTTAATACTTGGTGCCCCACGGCTCCCACCAAACACAAGAACCGTTGGACTGTCAGTCTTAAGTCCAAATTCACTTAACCGTTCGTTGGGTAACATCCCCGCAACTTGTTGTGCCCGTGGATTTCCCGTCAATACAATTTTATGCATTGGAAATTGATCACTGACCGATTCGAACGAAATGGCAATTTTATCGACAAAGCGTGCCAAAAAGCGGTTGGTAACCCCCGCTGCTGAATTTTGTTCATGAATCAACGTTGGCACTTTCAAACGACTTGCTGCATACACCAATGCGCCAGAAACATAGCCCCCCGTTCCAATCACAATATCAGGTTTAAAGGCTTTAATCATTTCTTTTGCCTCTTTAACGCTGTGCAAGAAAAGTTGAATGGTTTTAATATTTGTTTTAATGCCTTGCATATTCATCGAACGTTTAAATCCTTGGATTTCTAACGTCTTAAAATCGATCCCTTGATCGGGCACAATTTTACTTTCCAAACCGCGTTGCGTCCCGACATATAAAACGGCATCCAACAGGTCACGTTGTTGCATTCTCTCAATTAGGGCTAATGCTGGATAGATGTGGCCACCCGTCCCGCCACCAGATATCATTACTCTCATTTTAGAATCTCCAATTTAATCTGTAATTTGTTCGACTGCCTTGATAAAGACGTCCCCACGTTCTTCAAACGTTTTAAACTGATCCCAGCTTGCACATGCAGGCGACAATAAAATCACATCGCCGGCTTCACTAGCAGCATAAGCTTCAGGGACTGCTTCTGTTAAATTATCAACTATTTTAATGACGGCAATCTCAGCTTCACGGGCTGTTTGTGCCAGCAATTGTTTAGTCTCACCATATAAAATGACTGCTTTAACATGTTCTTTTAACAGTGGTAATAATGGTTCAAAAGTAAAGCCTCGATCAAGGCCCCCCGCTAATAAGACAATTGGCTGTTTAAAACTCTTCAATGCAACTTCAGTAGCTTCCATATTGGTTGCTTTAGAATCATTATAAAAACGGCGCCCCTCGTAGCTGGTCACAAACTGCATCCGATGTTTAACGCCAGTAAAGGTCGTTAAAACATCAATGATGGCATCATTCGATTGGCCCATCAACTTAGCAACCGCAATTGCGGCCAGAGCATTTTCGAGGTTGTGGTCACCAGGGACGTTGATATCAGCCACTGGCATAATTGCTTCACCTTTAAACCAAAATTGGCCATCTTTTACATAGGCGCCCGCTTCGGAATTACCTAACCGTGAAAAGGGAATTATTTGGGCCTTTGTTTGGTGACTCAATTCACGTAGTTCCGGTAAATCCCAATTGACAACGAAAAAATCGTCTGCCGTTTGATTTTGAACGAGCCGCATTTTCGCAGCCACATAATTAGCACGGGAGCCATGGTAATCTAAATGTGCTTCATAAATATTCGTTAAAACGGCAATCTTAGGTTTAACAGTTGTCGTCCCAAGTAATTGAAAGCTTGATAATTCCGTAACCATCACGTCAGCTGGTGTCACTTTTTGGGCAACCGCACTCAATGGAATCCCGATATTTCCCGCAGCATATGCGTGACCTTGGGGGCGATTTTCATCTAACATCAACGCGATTAGCGTCGTGGTGGTCGTCTTCCCGTTTGAGCCGGTAATGCTGACCCATTGCGCTTCAGACACTTCGTAAGCGAGTTCCGGTTCTGTTAAAATCGGAATCTTGCGAGCAATCGCTTCTTCGACCATTGGGTTATCGTACCGAATGCCTGGGTTTTTAAAAAGGTAGGCAAAGGGCTGCTCAAACAACGTCAGTGGATGCGAGCCAGTAATGACGGTTGCCCCTAATTGACGCAATTGGGCAACTTGGGGATTATCTTCTTGTGCTTGACCATCGTTAACCGTCACGATGGCTCCTAATTTTAATAATAATTTAGCGGCATTAAAACCACTTTTTCCTAATCCTAAAACTAAAACAGCCTGATCTTGATATGTCGTGCTGGCCTTCATTAAATTCGCCCTCTTCTAAAAAATTACCAGATAAATTACTGAACAGATGATACTAAATAACCAAAAACTGATATCGATCCGCCATTCACTCCACCCTGACATTTCAAAATGATGATGAATTGGACTCATTTTAAAAATCCGCTTATGGCATAATTTGAATGAACCGACTTGCAACATCACACTTGCTGTTTCAATGACGTATACTAATCCGACTAATAGCAGTGAGAATTCACGATGTAAGAGAATTGACATAGCAGCTAATGCGCCACCAAGTGCTAATGAACCAACATCCCCCATAAAAATTTGGGCCGGCTTTTTATTGTAGATTAAAAAGCCAAGCAGCCCCCCAATAATGCTGAGGCCGAAGATGGCAACATCAATTTGGTTTTGCCGAAAGGCGATGATGGTATAAGTGGCAAACGAGATGGTTGCTAAGCCAGCAACTAATCCGTCAATCCCATCCGTTAAGTTCACAGCGTTGGAAAAACCAACTAACCACACTAGCACGAAGATGCAAAAGAACCAGTTACTTGAAATAGTTCCAATTACGGGGATCTCAAGTGCAGCACTAAAGCCTTCATGGAAATAAACAGCGATGAAGACCATCCCACCAATAATTTGCCCTAGCAATTTTTGCCAAGCGCGTAAGCCTAAATTCTGTTTACGGAAAACTTTAATAAAATCATCTGAAAAGCCAAGAATACCGTATAACACAAGAATAAACATGGCAATTAATAAACTATTCGTTAATTGTTTTAAAAATAATCCAACCCAGATACTTGAAACAACAGCGGCAATAATGAATAAAAGTCCGCCCATTGTTGGTGTCCCATTTTTCTTTGCGTGCCATTTAGGGCCTTCTTCACGGATTGTCTGCCCCTCTTTTTTAAAGCGTAAATAGCCGATAAAAAACGGCATAAAAATCACCGTAATTACAAACCCACTCATTAAAGGCACTAAAAATTGTCCTGCTGCCATTTCATAAACTCCTTTAATCCAACTATCTTATTTTAATTGTACTGTTATTTTTTTAACCCCATCTAGTAAACCATTGACAGCTAAGCTTTGACGATAAGCATACCCGCTGCCTTTGATATCAATCTCCACACCTGTTAATTGTGCGAGTTTCAAGAGATCATTCTTCGACCAACCCGTCACATCTGGCATTGTCATCGCGCCATTGGTCATTAAAATGACTCGTTGTTTAGGCAAAATAATACTATTGGCCTTTGGTACTTGTTGGACAACTAGGTTCCCGCTACCAACAGAAGCCGTTTGTAGGCCTAAATCCGTTAATTTCTTTTGGGCAGCAGTCGTTGACTGCCCAATCACAGATGGGACTGTTACTTGTTGTTGCGTATCTTTTTCCGCTTTTTTAGTATATTCCAGTGCCCGTTTCATCATTGGATTGAAAATCTGTGCCAAAATACTTTCAGCACTATCTGTCATATTCTGTGGCTGTTTCATTGTGACATATAAAATATACTTAGGATCATCAGCGGGTGCAATCCCTGCTACTGAGAAGATATAGTTGTTTGCACCGGTTAAGTAGCCCCCATTGGGATCAGTAATTTGGGCAGTCCCGGTTTTAACGGCGACTTTATAATCTGGAATTTGGTAAACCTGCCCCGTTCCGTAATCTTGATAAACGACGTCTTCCATATTTTGTAAAACAGATTTAGCCGTGCTGGCCTTAATTGGTTTACCAACCTTGATTGGTTTTACTTGATGATCTTGATTAATCCCAGACAAAATCTGTGGTTTAATCATTGTGCCATCGTTGGCAATCGCACTTGTCATTTGAAGCATCTGCATCACATTAACGTTAATCCCTTGACCAAACGACGTTATCGCTTGATCAAGCGGCCGAACATATTGTAATGAGCCCGCCGTTTCACCTGGCAATTGAATACCAGTTGGTTTTAGAAAACCAAACTTCTGAATGTATTCCTTCCACACCTTAGGGCCCATGGTTTGTTCGAGCTTGACCATCCCAACGTTACTTGACCGTGCAAAAGCCTGACTCAGTGGAATCATCCCCCAGCCGCTCGTTTGCCAGTCACTAATCTTCTTATCACCGACTTCCATTGAACCCGATTGATAATACTGATTAGGATTATAGTTACCAGAGTCGATGGCTGCTGCCAAGGTGGCAATTTTCAAGACAGAACCTGGTTCATATCCGTCTTCAACTAATGTATCCCGCCAAATCTTATCGATTCCCTTTTTAGTGCTAGCGTTAAAGGTTGGCCGTTGTGAAGCCGCTAAAATTTCACCCGTTTTAGCATTCATCAAAACAGCATTCATACTCTTAGGCTTATACTTCTTATTCACACTAGTTAATAGTGACTCCATGTATGATTGTAACCGAGAATCTAAGGTCAAGTAAACATCTTGACCATTTTTAGCTGCCTTCACCTTATTTTTCTTTTGACTAATTGTATAACCATAAGAATCGCGTGCAAAATTTTTGTACCCATCTTGGCCCGCTAATTGTTTGTTGAAATATTTTTCAATCCCCATCACACCAACCAGGCCCTGATCATTTTCTTCGACCTTTGGTGCTTGGGCAATACCAATTACGTGAGAGGCGAACGTGCCGTTAGGATACAACCGCGTAGGAGATTCATTGAAATAAATTCCGGTTAAATGTTCCTTTTCAATCTTCCGCTTAATGCTCAGTGAGAGGTTTTGGCCGGCGCTGCCAAATTCTACTTGATAAACCGAACGGTTAGCCGGCGTTAATTGTTTATAGATTTTTTCTTCACTTAATGGTAGATAGCGGCTCAAAACCTTAGCTGTCTTTTTCTTATCCGTCACGTACAGTGGCTTCTTATTAGGACCAACGTAGTCGTGGCTTAAGACCGCATACACGGAATAAGCATTAATATCTTGTGCCAAAACGTTTCCTAAAGAATCATAAATTGTCCCGCGTTGTGCGCGAATCACGGCATCAGCTTTGTATTTTTTCTGAGAGCGTTTCGTTAAATCCACCCCTGCAATATGCCCAGTAGCAGCGATGTAGGCAAAACGACCAGCGAAAACTAGAAAAATCGCCGCGATAGTTAGCAATAAAAGCCTGCCAAAAACGCGTCGATTCCGCCGTGGACTCTTACGTGTCTTAACTGATTTCATTTAGACACGTTCCGAATATTATTTTCATTTAGTTTAAGATCATGTTTCTGGGCAAAAGCATTTAGACGGTCAGAACTCGTTAATTCACCGATTTCTTGTTTTAAATCATTATTGTTCGCACTGACTTGGGCCATTTTTTGGGTCGTACTTTCTAAGCCTCGTTGTGCATTTACAACTGCAATTTTGGCGGTTAACAAACTAACCAACATCGCGAAAAAGACAATTCCAATAACGGACGTCGCTAATTTTTCTACAGCTGAAAAAGCCACTTTTTTAGACTGGCTTGCAACTGCTTGTTTATGTACAGTAGGCTGCGTTTCTAGCGGTACTACTGGCGTTTCTAATTGGCGTGCCGTGTTAGTTGCCATCATCATCAATCCTTCTAGTCAATTTCTTTTTGTTTTTCTGCAACACGTAACTTAGCGCTGTGTGCCCGATGGTTTACTGCTAATTCATCATCTGTTGGTAAAATCGGCTTGCGGTTCACTAATTTTAGAACCGTTTTTTGTTCTTCTGGTAGAATTGGTAAGCCTCGCGGTAAATCTGGGAGCGTTGCTTGTTCCTTAAACATCGTCTTTACTAACCGATCTTCCAACGATTGGAACGTAATCACACTGATGCGGCCGCCAACGTTGACCAATGGAATGGCTTGTTCGAGTGATGCTTCAATCGCGCCTAATTCATCATTGACCGCAATCCGGATCGCCTGGAAAATTCGCTTAGCTGGATGCCCACCCTTACGCCTTGCTGGCGCGGGGATTGCGTCTTTAATCAAATCAGCTAATTCAATCGTGGTTGCAATCGGAGCAACTGCTCTTTGCTGTTCAATCTTACGCGCAACTTGTTTTGAGAACTTTTCTTCACCATAGCGGAAGAAGATTTTAATTAATTGTTGGTACGACCACTCATTAACGACATTGTAGGCACTTAATTCAGCATCTTGGTCCATTCGCATATCAAGCGGAGCTTCTTTTTTATAACTAAACCCGCGTTGCGCATCGTCAAACTGTGGTGATGAAACGCCGAGATCGTATAAAATACCATCAATCTTAGTCACGCCATGTTCTGCTAACGCCGCTTTTAAATTGCGGAAGTTACGCTTAATAAAAGTTACTTGGCCTGCTTCCGCATATTTGGCTAATCGTTGTTTACTACTTGCTAAGGCATGATCGTCTTGGTCAAACGAATAAAGATGACCGGTCGTCAGCTGGGATAACAAATATTCACTATGACCGCCGCCCCCTAATGTTGCATCTACGTATACGCCATCGGGTTGTACATTCAAGGCATCAACCGTTTCTTTCAATAAAACACTTTGATGTTTAAATGTCTCTGTCATCTATTTACCATCCTTCTAAAAATCAAAATCTAACATATTCTCTGCAATATCATCAAAATTCTCTTCAGCTTCTTCGCTAAAGCTTGCCCATTTCGCTTGACTCCAAATTTCAATCCGATTTGAGACGCCAATTAACACACATTCTTTTTCAAGAGCGGCATGTTTAGCAAGCGTTGTCGGAATCGTTACTCGCCCCTGCTTATCTGGGGAACATTCGACAGCCGCTGAGTAGAAAAAGCGAACGAACGCGCGGGCATCTTTTTTGGCGAGGGGCAATTTTTTCAATTTCGTTTCCAATTGTTCCCATTCGCTGAGGGGGTATCCAAAAATACAGTTGTCCATGCCACGGGTGAGTATAAATTCGGCACCCAATGATTCGCGAAATTTAGCGGGCATGATTAACCGGCCTTTCGTATCAATCGTGTGATGAAATTCACCCATGAACATCATATTCACCCCTTTGCCCGCCTTAACTGATTTCAGTCTACCACAATCCCCCACTTTCTACCACATTTTGCCAAAAAAAACCAAAATCTTATCATTTTGGAATCAATTGTGCACAACGCTTATGTCGTTGGCCTTTTTCGCCAAAAAAAAGCAGTCATTTCGTTAACCGAAATGACTGCTTCACGTATTAATTAACTGAGTTTATTGGGACTACCGTACCACTTAGTAACGACAGTAACGAACGCGCGCTTTGGTCTCATTTTTTTAGAAGTTTAAAATGCCAGTTGCAGCTAGTGACCCAAAAATGACTGAGCCCACTGTGGCGATTAACATTACCCAAACGAAAATTTTGGTAATGCGACTAAATGTGCTTGTTTGTTTCTTCAATTATTCCACCACCTAGACTTTTTAGTTATCAGCAGTTTACACCGAATTACCCAAAAGTGCAACTCCGTCCTTTTTATCTCCTTCAAAAGACGGTACAATAAGGATATTAACTTTCGAGGTGATTCAAATGCCATTTAACACAACACTTTTTTTCGCCGGCTTACCACCCATCTGTTTGGTGCTCGGCTATTGCCTTGACCAAGTAGCTCAGCGCGTATTTAACCATCGTTTCCATTTTATTAATTGGTTGCCAATCCCATTTCTAGTGAGCGCCATTTTTTTGAGCATGCCCATTTTCAATAAGGCTGGTTGGTTCTTTTGTTTAGCCATCTGTCTGTGGGGCATCATTTGGAGCTTAACACGCTTTTACTATGACCACGCCCTTTACCTCCGTAAATTTCTACGGAGTTGGTGGCGTTTTGTTCTCGTCATGGCTACAGCTTGGTATTTATCCTTTCTAATCATTACCATTCTCTAAAATCAAAAGCGGCATCGACAAATTGAAAGTGTCGACACCGCTTTTTTAATTTAGAAATACGCACCTAACGCACTTAATTGCGTAATTGTCATGGTCGGTTTCACCGTGATCGGTAATCGATCAACATCGAAATAGGCTGTCACCACGTGAGCGTTAATGCCCGCTTCAATATCCAATGCCCGATCACCAATCATCACTGTTTTAGTTTTATCTAGCCGATAACGGTCACATAAATCGTTCAAACTATCAGGCGCCGGTTTCCTAGCAAAGCCATTCTGACTCGTGACTATCTCAGTAAAATAATCCGCTAGCCCATGTGCTGCCAAGAATTTTTCTGCAGTAGCATCCCGATGCGTCAATAAGAAATTCTGACCACGCGCACTAATCTGCTTCAAAATGGCCGCTGCCCCTGGATAAGGTTGTGGTATCTGTTGTAATTGGTGTTCTAATTCATGATATTCTCGATCTAATTGTTCAAATGACACACCGGTTTGCTGAGCAAGTCTCTGCAGTTCCCGCTTGATTGACGTCTGTTTAATCGCTCGGTATAAACGTGCTTGGTCAACTGCGACTTGATGATCAGAATAAACCTGACTGAGAGCCGTCATCATAGCCGGATAAGTATCATATAACGTGCCATCGAAATCCCAAATTGCATTTTGATAACCCATTAACTTAGCCCTTCTCCTTTGTGTCAAATAAAATAGTTACTGGACCGTCATTGACCAATGCTACTTGCATATCAGCGCCAAACGTTCCGGTTGCAACGTCAATCCCAGTTGCTGCTAATTTTTGATTAAACTGTTCATACAAACGTTTAGCAACGTCTGGTTGCCCTGCTGCGATAAAGCTTGGTCGATTGCCCTTTTTAGTATTAGCAAAAAGGGTAAATTGGGACACCGATAAAATGGCACCGTCAACTTGTGCCAACGCCAGATTCATCTTGCCATTTTGGTCTTCAAAAACACGCAGTTGACTAATTTTTTTAACTAAGTAATCTAAATCAGCTTCAGTATCATCATCACAAATCCCAACCAATAATAAAAAACCTCGGTTTATCTTGCCAACAATTGTCTGATCAATTGTCACACTCGCTTGGCTTACACGCTGTAACACTACTCGCATATTCAGTTACTCCTATCCTTGAACCCGTTTAACTTCGTAAACATCTGGAATGTTCTTAAGGGCCTCCATAATTGTCTCTAAATGATCCGTATTACGAATACCAACTGTCACATGAATATCAGCCATCTTGTCATGGTCAATTCGCCCCATCACATTATTAAGCTGCTTCGTATGTGCATTTAAGGATTGTAAGACATCGTTTAATAGTCCGCCACGGTTATAACCATAGATTTCCAAATTAGCATCATAGAGCTGATCATTTTTAGCGTTGGTGTTTTCCCAACTGACTTCAGTCAGGCGACTATTCATATCGGCCCGATTAACGATGTTCGGACAATCGCGCCGATGAACAGAAACCCCACGCCCCTTTGTCACATAACCAACGATATCATCACCAGGGACTGGGTTACAACATTTACTCAAGCGCACTAAGACATTATCGACCCCTTCAATAATAACGCCGTCTTCGTGTTTGATTGTAATATGACTACCAGTTGCTTTAGGCCCTGATTGTTGTGAATCCTTCGCTGATAAAATTTCGGCTTCCAGTGCTTTTTGTTCACTTTCTTCTTTGGCCCGCCGCTCTTTAACCGTTAAGCGGTTGACGACTGACTGCGGTGAAATTTCACCGAAACCAATCGCCGCAAATAACTCTTCTTCCGCATTAAAGTTAAAATGCGGTAGGATTACTGCAAGCGCAGCCTTAGTAAGATGTTCTTTTGGTATATAGCCGTCTTCTGCCAATAGATGTTCAACAGCTGTCCGCCCTTTTTCGACGTTTTCATCACGATCTTCTTTTTTAAAGTAGCGTTTAACCTTATTACGGGCACGCGCAGTGAAGGTGAGCTTAATCCAATCGCGGCTTGGAGTCGCACTTGTTGATGTCAACATTTCAACAATATCACCATTACGCAGTTGATAATTCAACGGAACAATTTTACCGTTAATCTTAGCCCCAACAGCGTGGTTGCCGACTTCAGTATGCACTAAATAAGCAAAATCTAGCGGTACTGATCCCTTTGGTAGTTCATAAACATCGCCCTTTGGCGTGAAGACATAGACGCGATCACTGAAGATATCACCTTTCACACTTTCCATGAATTCCGCAGCATCATCAGAAGCATCTTGGATTTCGAGAATTTCACGGAATAAATCCAGTTTGCGCCCAGATTCATCTAGCTTAATCTGTTCCTTAACGCCTTCTTTATAAGCCCAATGTGCAGCGACCCCGTATTCAGCAACGTTGTGCATTTCTTGCGTCCGAATTTGGACTTCAAGTGGCTTGCCTTTGGGACCAATGACCGTTGTATGAATTGATTGATACATATTGGCCTTAGGCATTGCAATGTAATCTTTGAACCGACCAGGCATCGGTTTCCATTTGGTGTGAATGGCCCCTAAGACGGCATAACAATCTTTGATTGAATCAACAACCACTCGAATCGCAAGTAAATCATACAGTTCTTCAAATTGTTTATGTTGGTCGCGCATCTTACGATAGATGGAATAAAGATGCTTTGGCCGCCCGTAAATTTCATAGTTCATGTCTAAATCGGCAATTGAGTCTTTGATGTCTTTAATCGCTTCTTGAATATAAGCTTCACGTTGTGTCCGTTTAGAGTTCATTAGATGGACAATGCGATAATACTGTTGTGGGTTCAAATAACGCAGTGCAATATCTTCTAATTCCCACTTAATCTTACTAATCCCTAACCGATCAGCTAATGGTGCATAAATTTCCAATGTTTCATTGGCAATCCGGCGTTGCTTTTCAGGTTTCAAATGTTTCAACGTCCGCATATTATGCAAACGATCCGCGAGTTTGACCATAATCACCCGCAAATCTTTAGCCATTGCTAATAACATCTTCCGGTGATTTTCAGCAAGTTGTTCTTGATGCGATTTATATTTAATTTTCCCTAATTTCGTGACGCCGTCAACAATCACCGCAACATCCTTGCCAAACATTTCTTCAACATCACCTAGCGTGATATTCGTATCTTCGACAACATCGTGTAAGTAGCCTGAAGCAACCGTGGCGGGATCCATCTTCAATTCAGCAAGAATGCCCGCGACTTGAATCGGATGAATAATGTACGGCTCCCCTGACTGGCGAACCTGTTCTTTATGCACATAAGCTGCAAAATCATATGCTTTTTGGACAAAAGTAAGATGCTCAGTATTCATGTATTTCTGACATAACTGTAGCACTTCTTGCTGTGAAATTACTTTTTCTTCTGGCATCCTGCCTCACTCCAATTCCTCTTACTCGATTTAAAAATGCACGCAATACAACAAAACTGACTCAACTAATTAACTGTCGAGTCAGTTTGCTTAACGGCGTTCATACGCAGTATTAATTCCTAAATAACTCAGTAAACAATAAATAGGAACGAACCAATAGTTATAATCTGCGTAGCGCACAACCACCATCAATCCAAATAAAATCGGCAGATATAAAATGTGATACCAAGCTGCATGGGACTTTTGAACATGATACCCAGTTATAAAGGCTGCGCAACCATTGACAGCCATAAATAGCAGCCCAATCCGCCACGTCTTATTGATGTGTAAGACACCAAATGCTAGCGGTAAAACGACCGCCAAGAGGATAGCCACTAATAAATAGCGCACCCAATCCATTTTTAAATAACGATTATTCATAAATTTAGTCATGTTGTGCCCCTCTGCAAAAAGATTACATCTATCATACTATAAAGTAGCCAATTCTGTCACATACGAGATGACACTCAACAGATATAACGGCGCCGTCTCGGCTCGTAAAATTCGTGGCCCTAAGCCAGCCAGCTTAAAGCCAGCCGCCGTAAGCATCTCAATTTCCTTGGGTGCAACGCCCCCTTCTGGTCCAAAAACACAAAGTAATTGATCACCCGCGTCAGTAGCTTGTAAGCTCTGTACTAATTGGGCATGTTCGCCATCTTTAGCAGATTCTTCGTAAGCTACTAATTTAATTGTAGCTGGCTCTTGGGCCACCGCTGCTAAACTGTTACGCCATTCAACTATCGGCACATGCGTCCGGTGAGCTTGTTCGGCTGCTTCTTGTGCAATTTTTTGGAGCCGAGCGACTTTCTTAGCTTGTTTCTTATCATCCCAACGTGCGACTGCAAACTGGCTATTACAAAAAATAAATCGGTAGGCTCCCAGTTGCGTACCTTTTTGAACAATCCAATCGGTCTTATCACCCTTTGACAAACCGCACACAATCGTTGTCTGAATCGGTAACTCAACGGTTTTTGTTATTGGTGATTGCACTGTAATGGTTACTGTTTTATCAGTTGCATCCAATTCAGTTAATTCCCCGATGAATGCTTGTTCATCCGGTGTTACCAATTCAACGCGATGCCCCGGCTGCATCCGCATGACTTTTAGCATATGGTGCGCAGTTTCACCGGTTAAAATCACTTGTTGCTCTACTTGAATCGCTTCATCAATAAAATACCGTTGCATGCCATTGCTCCTTTTAATCGTCGTCCATCTTTTGGCGTGTGATTAATGCCACCCAATCACCCATATGAAGGGCTTCTTGAACAATAAAATTATTCGCTGCTAACGTTTTGCGGACGAGTGCTTCTTTATCTGCAATAATCCCGGCAAGTAATAGATGCCCTTTGTCCTGCAATAAATCCTTGGCTTGGGGAATCAAGGGCACGATAATCTCTGCCAAAATATTAGCCACAATCACATCTGCTTTAGTTGTAATCCCGTTCAATAAGTCATTTGGCTGGGCATCAATGCCAGCAGTTACCGGGTTCAGCGCGAAATTTTCTTTAGCCGCATCAACTGCGACTTGATCCACATCATAAGCGCGAATGTCATTGGCGCCTAAATGTGCAGCCGCAATACTTAAGACCCCTGAACCAGTCCCGACGTCAATTAAAGATTCACCACCGCGTAAAACCATTTCTAACATTTGGACCGATAGATGCGTTGTTGGATGGGTCCCGGTGCCAAAAGCCATGCCCGGATCCATTCGAATCAGTGCTTCACGTTCATCGGTTGGCTGATAGTCTGTCCAGCTTGGCACAACCGTTAAAAAGCGTGTTAAACGCGTTGGTTGATAATATTTTTTCCAAGCTGTCGCCCAATCATCATCGGCGACTTGGGCTAATGTCACCTTACCAGAACCAATAGCTAACCCAAAATCAGTCAATTGAGCAACGCGTTGTTCAATCAACGGTAATTTTTCCGGAACGAAAACTGTTTCCGGGAAAAAGGCGCTCACTGCAGCCCCATCTTCAAGATGGGGAATACTATCTAAATCAATAATTTGATCTGGCTTGGCTTTTAAATGTTCATAATCGGCTGCGTCTTCGATTTGGATGCCTTCTGCACCATTTTCCGTTAAAATATTAGCGACTGCTTCCACCGCTTCATTAACAGTAGCGACCGTTACTTTTGTCCATTCCATGTGTTGTCTCTCCTCTTTAACGTGTGCTGCTTAGTATTTAGGGTAAGCGTAATATTGTTTCGCTAATTTGTCATCTGCTTGCGCCACGGTTGCTTGGAAAACTGTGTCATCCCAGTTTAAGATAAAGGTATCTTCGTCTGATTCGTCATTCACAAAAGCAGCTAATTGATCTTCGCCTTCATCTAGTAAGTCTTGTAAATAGTTAAAGAACCCACGACCAACTTGTGCGTTTAACCCTTTACGACCAGCAAATGGAATCACTGCTAAATAATTGTCCGCATATTCAAAACCGTCCATCTTACTTTCATCAAAGAATAAAATCGCGTCTTCATAACTAATTTCATCGGATTCGTTCAATTCACCATTTTGATCTTCAACGGCAATCGCCTGTTCCTTAGTCACGTTTAACGTGAATTCGAGTTCAATTGCACGGGCTTGCTTATCCCAGTTAATATTCATATCCCCGCTAAATTGCAAATCATCTAATTCTGCATCAAAAAATGCTAACATATCCATTTCAGCCATTATGTTCACCATATCCCTTTTAATTATCGTCATTTAAGTCGTTTTTAAAGTTGCACGTATTAACATCATACCTGATTATGACTTGAATCTAAAGCAATCATTCAAAAAAGCCTCGAACAAAATGTCCCAGACTTTCAATCTCAATTTTACTTAATGTGTTGCGTGGTTCTGACCCCAGTAAATGACGTCCATACTCTGGTCGTCATAGCGATGAAACTCAATCCCTAGCGCTGCATCTGATTCTGCCATTACCCGACCATATAACCGCATATCAGCTTCTGGTGTGTTGCCATTCGGACGAATGGCATGCATCAACATAAACTTGGCCATTTCTGATTGCAGATGGGGTTCAATCGGTCCTAAGGGATCAAAAACCATCGTGACAAACCGAATATCATTACTGTCGCCATCACCAATTAATTCAACAATTGGAAAGCCGCCAAAGTTTTGTTGTTGCTTTAAATAAGCCAATAACTGCTCAATCTGGTCCTTTGTAAAAGCTGATTTATAAAAGAGGAAATGCCAAGTTTGTCGTTTCATCGTGTCACCCGCCCATTATTTATTACATAATAGTATGCCATACTGTCACCAACAACGCGAATTTAATCCTTTTTTGTTAACTGATCCGATTTTGATTGCGGCTGATGATATGCCTTTTTCAAGCTAGCAAATGTCGCTTGAATCTTTTGGTAATGCATTTCATCGTTACGCGCATGCTTCACCAACTGGGTAAAATCGTGGGACGCTAAGTCCTTTGCTGGTTGTTTTTTAAACCACAACATATCATCACTCCTCATGTAGTTTTATTATACAACGAAACGTCATCATTGCCGTCTTAAATTTACTTTTAACCAGAATTGCCGTAAACTAATACTATTCATTAAAGGAGTCTATTATGGGTAAGAAGAAAAAACAAACCGCATTGTCGAAAACACTGGTCGAAAAAATTTTAGATAAACAAAAAATAGCCTACACGCAACTTGAATTTCCAACTGAGGAAGTCCATAATGTTGCCCAAATGAAGGTCGACCATCTTGATATCGATGAACATCTCATTTATAAAACGTTGGTGCTTTCTGGTAAGCGTACCGGTCCAATTGTTGGGGTCGTCCCCATCGATTGCCATTTAGACGAAAAAAAATTAAGTCAAATTTCTGGCAATAAAAAAATTGCGATGGTGCCGCTCAAAGATTTAGTGGCAACCACCGGTTATGAGCATGGCGCTAACACCCCAATTGGTATCTGGGAACAGTCCCACTATCCGATTTACATTGACCAACAAGCAGCAGATGAGCCATTCATCTATGTTTCATCAGGTAAAATCGGCCGCTCAATTCAAATTAATCCGCAAGATTTACAACGCGTGACCGAAGCCACCTTTGCTGACATCAGCGAAGCCTAAAAAATAAGCGGGTCGAGAGCAATTCACTTGTTCTCGACCCGCTTATTTTTTAATTTAGTCTAAGTATTGAGCCAAATTAGCACCAGAAATAATGACTTGTTCCTTCAGCAAATCCGGTTCTTTAATAATATTATGAACCACTGTTTCGGGTAAAATATCGTTTTGAGCCAGCATTTGTAGGGCATCACCTTGCATCACGACTTCTTTAACCGCGTTATGTATTTTAATCGTTGCAATGTATTTTTGCGGCTCCCGTTTTTCAACCACTTCGTAGTTGCCATAATAATGTTTATCTGTCATTTACTCATCCCCTCGGTATTAATAATATCATATTTTAATAAATAACACTAATTATCTTATCCTATAATAAGCGGAAACTTTTTAAAAATGCATAAAAAAAGCAAAACAATCAGTGCTTTGCTTTTTTCTTTATATGGGGATTCAGCCCTTGTTATCTTTTGGTTAATCGTTTCATCCACGATACCTTGCATTACCGCCGGAAATAGGGTGATACGCCGATAGTTTTTAAATTAATTATTTCATATTTTGTTCAATAAAATTATAAATAGCTGGACTAAACCGGACGGCGACATTCCATGTAGATGCCCCCCCGTAGTGGATACCTACCACTTCATTTTTATCATTGAATACGGGCGAACCTGAATTTCCTGGATAAGTGCTGGCATTATAACGAATGGCATCGTTATTTGTATCGACAACTTTGCCCCGGCTCTCCCACATCGTTGCAAAAAGCTTATCGCCCGGATAACCAGTGACCGTAATAGCTGAACCATCTTGAGTGCTTGGATTGTTTACGATTTTCGCAGGTTTAAATATTGCGCCAATACTTCCTGAACTTTTGGGTTTAACATGGACAACAGCTAAATCTTCTTCTTTGTTAACTACAAAATCACTCGCTTCAAATGAGCCATAAGGGGCATTTGTTTTTGACTCACGAGCAGCTGCCACGCGTATATTTTTGGCCTCACCGTTTTTGGCTGCATTAGCCACATGCCGATTGGTTAATACTGTGTTGGGACCAACGACAACGCCCGACCCCTGCGTACTGTTATTGACATATATAAAACAAACGGATTGATAGTGGCCTTCAAGCGTATTAAAAATTTGGTGCCGATCATTATTTGGTAGAATTGTTCCCAAACGGTCTGACGCATACACATTATTTACATTATGCTGAATTTCTAATCCACTAATACAACCGATTGCGAGCAAAATAGCCACAACTAATTTCCTTGATAAATTTGATGACATTTATAAGATCTCCTTTATATTTGATTATGAATACGATACCATTTTAAAAAAACTTAAAACAAGAAAAATGCTTTAAGTTGTTCACTAATTGCTTAAATTTAAACGCTTGATCTTTCAAAAACCATTCAACTAAGTCATTTATTTTGAGTCTATAAAATTATATGAATAGCTATTTTTTGTTATTATTTTAATTATGCATCCGCTTGCAAGCAGTTATATTGTTTCATCTCTTTGAGAATGTTACTTTTAAGTTAACAAAGGAGGTGTTCACTATGAAAACTTTAGATAATATTGCGCTTACATTATTAATCGTCGGCGGTTTGAACTGGCTACTTGTTGGGCTATTCAAATTTGACCTAGTCGCTATGTTATTTGGCGGTCAAGCAGCTATTATTTCGCGTATCGTATATGTCCTTGTTGGGCTTAGTGCAATCTATTGTATTAAATTGTTCGCTATCGTTAACACGACGCCTCATCAATAAATTTATGAAGAGCCCTCACATGAGGGCTTTTTTGTACCTTGCGTTATTTGTAAGGCAGCTTTTTCCAATACATCATTTTTAATTGAGGCCAATGATGCCGGTATAGCCCAAAAAGACGAAATAATCACGCGCCTATCTGGCCTTAACACTTCTAAACGATTTTTATTGCATATAACCACCCCTTATATATTTATAACTTAATTTGATAAAAATATATCAAATAGTTATAATTTACTTGAAAGGTGGTTTTTAACATGGTTAAATTATTTTTTTGTGATGGGTCGATAATTTCATTGAAACGAGATGATGTTTTATACGGTTCGAGCGCGAGTGGGCCCACAATCAATAAATTAACTATAAATGAATGTCCCCCAGCGGATGTCGTATCAGACGTAACTCATTTTTTGAAAGACTCCCTCTCATTCATTGTAAAAAGTAACGCTAATCGAACTTATCTTAGTTCCAAAGTAGTAAAAATTTCTATTCGTTAAGATAATCCCAAGGCCGCTAACGCGGCCTTTTTAGGTAGCGTTTTACGGCAATTATTGAAATCCATATCCGTGAATAAAAAGCGCAAAATCAAGTAGCAATTAACATTATTAAAAAAATAGCCTAATCGCTGATTTAATAGCAATTAGGCATATATCTTAATAGGGTCTGGCTTTTCTAATACTTAATAACGAGGAGCTACAACATTCTGCCCACCGAGTATTAAACAGCCACAGTCAATCATTTAATCATCGAGTTGGACCATTATTTAGATTAGCGCTGGGTTCATGTTGACAGATGAATAATAGCGGTTTATCTTTTTTGATTCAATAAAAAAAGTCGGACAAACGTTTCTAAATCAACGTTTGTCCGACTTACTCTGAAATTGGTACTTTAAGGAGAGTACAGGTCTCATTATATGGCGCTTAATCATTGTTATTAAAACACTTCTAAAAATTGACTAACCCTTTGACTAACCAAAAAAATTAATCGCTTTTTTGCGTAGCTAAGTACGAGGTGAT
>NZ_CAJOCF010000011.1 GCF_905332535.1 Latilactobacillus fragifolii | reverse complement strand
TTGATTCTTACTAAATTCTCCTTGATGATACTCAAGGATTGCTTTTAATTTTGTCTGTTTAGAAATTTTAGTCATCAAAATACCCCAATCATTAAAGTTTTTACTTTAACAATTGGGGTATAGGTCAGTTCTTCTCCATATCTCTTTTTGTATATTTGGTGATTGTATGCCAAAACTTAAAAAAGTAGCTGGCATATTTTTCTTTTTTAGCAGTGCAAGACTAACATAGTAAGCAATTGGTCGCGTTGAACGGACAACATTTGTTGTTCCAACATCTCCAATACGCGTCATTAGAACATCCCCTACCTCTGGATATACCTTAAATTCACGATTGAATTCATCAACAGAAATGAATTTTTGGGATTCTAACGTGTCTATATTCTCAACTGAAATAAACATAATACCTTTATCTAAATACTTTGGTGTCTGATGAGTCCCATCATAAACATCGGTAAGTTTTCCAAGGTCTCGTTGTTCCCAATCGTCAGTAAAGCCTTTAAACCGAAGTTCTGGTTGCTTTTTTTGCTCTTTCATTTAATCAGACTCCTTTTTTGTTGATACGAGCTGTGCTTCCATTTCTGCAAATTCTTTTTCTAATTTTGCAATTTCTAAATCGATAGCTGCAATTTCTTTTTTAACCTCATCAATGTCGATTGGTTCTTCTTCTTCAAAAGTGTCTACATAACGCGGTATATTAAGGTTAAAGTCGTTTTCTTTGATTTCATCTAAAGTTGCAACATGGGCGTATTTATCGACATCTTCCCTACTCTTGTATGCAGCGACAATCTTATCAACATCGCTATCTCGCAAGTTATTTTGATTCTTAGCTTTCTCGAAATCACTACTTGCATCAATGAATAGAACGTCTTTCGCTTGGCGGTTTTTCTTAAAAACAAGAATTGTGGTTGGAATACTTGTGCCATAAAATAGGTTAGCTGGTAGGCCAATGACGGCATCTAAATAATTCTTTTCAATCAATGTTTGCCGAATCTTCCCTTCAGCGGCCCCCCGGAATAACACACCGTGTGGCAAGACAATTGCCATTGTACCGTCGTTGTTTAAATGATAGAGACTGTGCAATACGAATGCAAAATCGGCTTTGGAAGCTGGTGCTAGTTTGCCATATTCGCTAAAACGGGGGTCTTTTAGTTTCGTTTCATTATTATCCCATTTTGCTGAATATGGTGGGTTAGCAACCACTGCGTCAAAACTCCGTGGTTGATCGACACCTGCTTCATCCGGTCCATCTGGCCAATCACTTTCGAGTGTATCAGCATTGTTTAAAGTCATATTATTAAATGACACATCATGCATCATTAAATTCATACGCGCCAAGTTGTAGGTCGTTGTATTTAATTCCTGACCATAGAACTTAATTGCTCCGGAGCGGATAGCTTCAGGCAATTGATTACGAACGGTTAGTAACAATGAGCCAGATCCCATAGTTGGATCGTATACTGAGAAGGCGGTGTTGCTGGGTGCGACATCCATCGTGACTAATTTAGCAAGAATCTTGCTGACTTGGTGTGGTGTATAGAATTCGCCACCCTTTTTCCCAGCACTGGCCGCGAATTGTCCAATTAAGTATTCATAAATCTCACCTAGAATATCTTTATCTTCATCACTCTTATATTCGATATCATCAACTAATTTGACAATATTATTCAAGGATTTAGCACGTGCCGTGGTTGAACTACCTAAGCGCGAATCACCGAGATTAATGTCGTTAAAGACCCCGTTGAAATCTTGAGCAGCCTCTTGATTTAAGACTGCATTTTTATTGAAATTATCAAAAATCGTTTGATAATCACTTGGAATAACCGTGCTATTTTCAATTCGTTCATTTAATGATTGCCACGTATCAGCTGGCGCAATCGCATAACCTAAACTTGACGAAATATCTTCAAGATAATCAGCTAATTCATCTGCCGTTGCTTGTTCGACATAAGCTTGATTAATTGTCTGGCCATCGGCAACATCAATCACATTATTAGAAACCAAATATTGTTCCTGATGTTCTGAAAGGTACCGATAAAACATAAAGGCTAAGATATAATTCTTAAATTCACCAGCGTCCATATTTCCCCGTAGTTCATTAGCCATTGCCCATAATTTCTTAGTGATGTCTTGTAATGTTGTTGTCTCACTCATTAGATTCGTTCTCCTTTAATTGTGGATCTTTTAATGTATTACATGTTTATCAGCTGCTAAATAAATTGCTTCGCGTAATCCGTTTCGGTACCTGATTTTCGAAAGTGCTTGGATATCAGCGTCTAATGCTAAATTCTTATAACTCAAACTTGCTTCAGCAATAATATCTCGCAATTGGCCAGCATCATCTAAATCTTGTTGGCCATATTGATGCGTACTAAATAGTTGTCGTAACCCAGCACTTGTAATCACATCTGTGATCCCCCACTGGTTTCGAAATTCTAATAAAATCCGATCAATACTAATTTGATTAGCTTCTTGAATAACTTGCTCACTATCGTCCAACTTGACAGGATATATCATTGCCATCCCTTTAGGTGGATAGTAGCCATCAAGGATCGCTTGTGTCGCGTTTTTAATTTTGTGCGCATAATTTTGGTCTTCTAAGCCATTTGCAAATTGATCAATATCCTTCTTCGTCTTCTGAGCAGCCTCAATTTTTTCTTCATGCATTTCATTCAAGAGTTTTTCAACGAGTTCCGTCAAGTAATCGTAGTTGACTTGAACATCTTTGATGTGCGTCATCTTTAACTCAATTTGCTGAACAGGCACTTTATCCCGCACACTAATGTATTGTTTTATTTCATTCGTTAAAACAGTGGTCAATTTCTTTTCTTGGGCCGGTGTCATCCCTAAAGCGCGAATTAAATCGTCCGGCGTATCATAGTTAAATCCACTATCTTCTTCACCATCTTGCGGTGTATATTGTTTAAGTTTCGACATACCGACGTTGTATTGTCGCAATAATTCAAACATCTCGTCTTTTTGGCGTTCACTTGGTGGTAATTGATTAAAACCATCCGTTAAATCATCCAGTTGTCCGACAATCCCACGAACCTCTTGGACCATATTTTTAAAGTCTTTCGCTAAAACTCCAGAATCGACGTTTTCCTTTTTCTGTTCTTTTTCTGATAAAGTGGCTGAATCCTTATTGGAATAAATCGCTAGCGCCTTATTCATTAACTTTTCATTCTGACTAGGCCACCGATAGTTAACGACTCGTCCCCATGGTTTCTCTTTCATATCAGCAATTCGGTTTGTCCGCGAATAGGCTTGAATTAAGCCCGCCCCTTTTAAGGTTCGATCAACATACAAAGTATTCATTTCCGGCGCATCAAATCCGGTTAGTAATTGATCCACGACAATCACTAAATCAAGATAGTTCTTGTCAGTTGCTGTTCGATTAAGGCGACTCGTAACATCTTGCGTATAACCAGCAACATCATCTAACCCAAAACTTGTCCCAAATTGATTGTTATAACACTTCATCGCATCGTGCAAATTCTGATTGCTTTCAACCATACCATCTTTATTCGTTGTATTTTGACTAAATGTAATCGCAACTTTCAGCAGTTGGCCGCCGTTCTTTGCATGCTCTTCATTCACCCGTTGAAATTCTTTAAAGTACATCATAGCCATTGGGGTACTTGCCTTACCACCACCAACATGGGTTGTAAATAATGCATTGTACTTACCTTCATTGGAACGGTTACGCCAATTCTTAAAAATATCCTGGACAACTAAGCGAACATGGTCCTCATTTTCATCATAGAAACTAGGCGCAATTTCATCGTCCATGTCTTCTTGCGATAAATTATCAATTTTATCTTGAATCTGACGCTGTTCCCAATCGGGATGTTGCTTTTTATAGAAGTCTGGCAAATATTGTGTTTTCATACTTTCCGTATCAATTGTCGTCTCAAAATCAACTTTAAAGCCTAGTACGTTTCGATCGGCAATAGCTTCTTTAATGGTATAAGCATGCAGTAATTCGCCAAAAATATCCTCAGTTCGTAACCCATTAGTTGTTTCATCAAACATAGGTGTTCCCGTATAACCCACCCAAGCAGATTTCTTAAAGCTTTTTTGCAGCAATTCGAAAGCATCCCCGCCAGTTGACCGGTGGGCCTCATCGACAATAAAGACAATGTGCTTATCGGGAGATTTAAAACTCTTACGTTTAACCAGGGTTTCTAGTTTTTGGACTGAGGTAACAATGATATTGTTATCCTTACTCTTCAACTTGCGACTTAAATCGTTTGTACTTTGTGTACCTTGAACACTACCCGAACGACTATCATCATCGACTGCACCATCAGGATCATATGCGCGATAATTTTCATTCGTTTGCTTTGTCAGTGCAATCCGATCAACGACGAAAACAACTTTGTCAATTCCTGGCATTCGACTAGCAAGCCATGCTGTTTTAAAACTTGTAATGGTCTTACCCGAGCCTGTAGTGTGCCAAATATAGCCTACCTTGTTCAAACCCATGTCAAAATCGACTTTTTTAAGTTTTTGAATAACATTTTGCGTTGCATAAACTTGGTATGGACGCATCACTTTAATCATTTGTTTATTTTTAGTACCATCTAAAATCATAAAGTTAGTCGCCATTTGATGGGCCATTGGGATACTTAGCATTGAATCTGCAAATTCGCGCCAATTACGAACAATTTTGTTATCTGATTTACGTTGCCAATTAAACGCGAAATCTTTGTTAAATTTGTCAGCCGTTGTATTCGCCATATATTTAACATTATTAGGCGTAATTGCAACCAAAATTTGTAACGTTGAAAAAATATCAGTGTATTGATTTTCCAAGATATATTGATGCATCTGATTCAACGCTTCATTAACATCATGTGAATCGCGCTTCTCTTCAATTTGAATAATTGGTAAACCATTGATTAGTAATGTTGTGTCAAAGCGCCGATCTTGCTTTCCAGTTAGTAACGCTGGTCGTTCAATTTGATTAACGACTTGATAGACTGTGTTACCAGCGCCAATTTGTTTCTGATCAAAAACGGTTAAAAACACATGCCGGCCATCATCTAAATCAATTTCAATCTGTGAGACACCGTTTAGACCATATAAAAATTGGCCTGCATCATAGGGGGTTTTTAAATCAGAAATAATCTTTTTCACCTGATTAAATTCTACCGTGCTTAACGGCTTATCAAGTGTATTTTGATTATGCTGTTCTAAAATTTGTTTAAAATTTGCCCATAGTTGATCGGTCGTTTTAATATCAACTCGATATTGCCATAACTTAGTTTTTACAACATAATCTTTTGCCGTTTCACGAATATTACTTTTTTGAAAATCATCCTCAGAAACTGTTATTGTCCCGCTTGTAATATATTTAATTAATTCTGATTCGAAATTTAATTCGTTCATTCACTAGTCCTTTCGCAACTGATTCATTGCTATTTTTAGTTTTAAATCCGCACTTTGCTTTCTAAACCAGTTTAATCGTATTTGGTTGAAATACATTCTTCCAATTAATCGTTGCTCATCTATTGGTGGTAGTTTATTAATTCTCAACGCTTTTAGCTGTGCAAGTGTATATTTAATAACCATCGTTCCTTGTAATGAACTTACAAGCTGTCTTTTAATATTGTGATCCTGATTCAACAAGAAAACTAAATAGTGAGCATCTAAATCCTGATTAGGGATTAATTTAATAAAATTTTGAGTTTGTAGATAGCCAACATGCTTTTTTCCAACAACACTTGCTTCTCCAGAAACTAAATAAAAAATAATATCGCCTTCTGATAAAATCATAACTTTATCAGGGGTCCGAATTTGACGTCCCTCATTGGACGCTGTTTCTGACTGAACTAAATCAGCTTTCAATTCAGATTGCCCATAAATACAATAACTGGGATCACTCTCATTCATTGAAACAAATAGACGAGATTGTGGAGAGCCACTCACAAATTCAACAAACTTACTAAGTTTCTCCATTAAATCCTCCTTCAACACTTATTTAATATGCTTAGTATACGTCGAAGCAAAAGTTTATTCAACATATTTTATGTAATTTTTTAAAATTACATAAAATATATGCAAAATAAAAAAGCCTTCATACTTCTCCGAAAATTTATTTTCAGTGAAGTATGAAGGCTTTTTTATTTACATCATATCAAACAACGATAACTGATTTTCATCAGGCAAATCATTCAATACGTTATTTTCTGTTAAATATTCAATCAGTGTCTTGGAAACTTTCCCGCGGTTGGCTAAATCTTCTTTTGATAAGAACGGTTTTTCTTCGCGGGCAGAGACGATTTGTTTGGCAACGTTACCCCCCAGACTTGGGACGGCACGGAATGGCGCAAGCAAGGTATGGTCGTCTTGGATCAAGAAGTCAGATGAATCTGATTTTTCAATGTCGACCATCTTGATGTTAATTCCGCGTTCCAAACATTCGTTGGCGATTTCGAGGACCGTCAAAAGGTTCTTTTCCTTGGTGCTGGCTTCCATCCCTTTATCAGTGATTTCCTTCATGCGGGCTTTGACGCCTTCTTTCCCTTGTGACATGGCCACAAGGTCGAAGTCTTCGGCCCGTACACTGAAGTAAGCACAGTAATAGATAATTGGGAAGTACACTTTGAAATAGGCAATCCGCAACGCCATCAAAATATAGGCAGTCGCATGGGCCTTCGGGAACATGTATTTAATTTTCAGACAAGAATCAATATACCAATCGGGCACATTTTCATTGTCACGCATCGCTTGTTGCCAATCTTCTGGAATTCCTTTGCCTTTACGAACGCGTTCCATGATATTAAACGACATACTATCATCCATGCCCCAGTGAATTAAATCCATCATAATATTATCCCGACAACCGATAACGTCTTTGAGGGTGACGACACCTTTGTTAATTAGTTCTTCAGCGTTGCCCAACCACACATCGGTCCCATGTGATAGACCCGAAATTTGCAGTAATTCTGAGAATGTTGTGGGATGTGTTTCTTCGAGCATCCCGCGGACAAACCGCGTCCCGAATTCCGGCACACCAAGCGTTCCTAATTTCGAATTAATCTGTTCAGGCGTCACGCCGAGTGATTCAGTACCGGAGAACAAGGCCATTACCCCAGGATCATCCGTTGGGATCGTCTTGGGATCAATGCCCGATAAATCTTGTAGCATCCGGATCATCGTCGGATCATCATGGCCCAGGATATCGAGTTTTAAGATATTATCATGAATCGAATGGAAATCAAAATGGGTTGTCTTCCAGGCTGCATCTTGATCGTCAGCTGGGAATTGGATTGGTGTGAAATCATAGATGTCCATGTAATCCGGCACAACAATAATCCCGGCCGGATGTTGACCAGTCGTTCGTTTAACGCCTGTTGAGCCTTTGGCAAGACGATCGACTTCTGCGCCGCGGAACGTTTGCTCTGTATCACGTTCATAGGCTTTGACATATCCGTAGGCCGTTTTATCAGCCACCGTCCCGATTGTCCCAGCTCGGAACACGTTATTTTCACCGAACAAGACCTTCGTATAGTTATGCGCAACCGGTTGATAATCCCCAGAGAAGTTCAAATCGATATCGGGCACTTTATCCCCGTGGAAACCAAGGAAGGTTTCAAACGGAATATCGTGACCATCTTTATCAAGTGGTGTCCCACATTCTGGACAATCCTTATCGGCTAAATCATAGCCTGAACCGACTTCCCCTTTGGTATAAAATTCAGAGTAATGACAATTAGGACAGCGATAATGGGGTGGCAATGGATTCACTTCGGTAATCCCAGTCATCGTCGCAACTAAACTCGACCCAACAGACCCTCGCGAACCAACTAAGTAGCCATCCTTACCACTCTTATATACGAGTTTTTGTGAGATCAAATAGATAACCGAAAACCCGTTCCCGATAATACTTTTTAATTCCTTATCGAGGCGCGCTTGCACGATTTCGGGTAATTCTTCCCCGTATAATTCATGGGCCCGATTCATCGTTAAGGTTTGAATTTCGTCTTCAGCCCCCGCCATTTTCGGCGTGTACAACTTATCTTTCACCGGTGTGATTTCATCAATCATATCGGCGATTTGGTTTGGATTAGTGACAACCAGCTCTTGGGCACTATCCGCTCCCAGAAAATCAAACGCCGCTAGCATTTCATCAGTTGAGCGGAAATGGACATCCGGCAATTGTGACCGGTTCAGTGGGTTGGCGCCCCCCATCGAGTGGATCAAAATTTTGCGATAAATAGCATCTTCGGGGTTCAAGTAATGGGTATCCCCCGTTGCAACCACTGGTTTATCCAATTCAGCACCGAGTTTAACCATGTTGCGGATGATTTCTTCGAGTGCTTGATTGTCACGGACCAGTTCCCGTTCCAATAATGGTGCGTAAACGGCTTTGGGCATCACTTCAAGGTAATCGTAGTACTTCGCGCGATCGCGGGCTTCTTGGTACCCTTTTTGCATCATTGCTTCGAAGACTTCGCCGCTAGCACAAGCCGAGCCGACAAGAATTCCTTCACGTAAGGCATCCAAGCGACTCTTTGGCAAGCGCGGTGTGCGGTAATAATATTCAGTCATCGAGGCTGAAACCAATTTAAATAAGTTCTTTAAGCCCGCCTGAGTTTGCGCCATCAATATCGCATGCGCAGGCCGGGCTTGTTTATACGCATCGCCAATGCCAACACGCTCATTGAGTTGGTTGACATTGACCATACCATACATTTCGGCCGCTTCGGCTTCTAATTTATATAACAAATAACCAGTTGATTCAGCATCGGCATTGGCACGATGATGGTGTTCCAAGTTAATTTTATACCGTTTTGTTAACGTATCGAGTTTATGATTCTTATATTCTGGATGGAGCATCCGCGACAATTCCAACGTATCGATGACGGGATTTTCAATTTGACCAAGGTCGTTGCGACCATAGCCAGCGTTGATAAAGCCCATATCAAACGTGACGTTGTGTCCTGCTAAGACGGCATCCCCCGCGAATTCCTTAAATAACGCTAAGACTTCGGCTTCTTTCTTAGCACCATGCACCATTTCATTGGTGATACTCGTCAATTGCGTGGTGAATGCTGATAATGGATGCCCAGGATCGATGAATTCATCAAACGAGCCAACGACTTCACCATCTTTCATTTTAACAGCGGCCAATTCGATAATCGAATCGTAAACGGCCGACAACCCCGTCGTTTCCACATCAAAAATCACGTATTCAGCGTGGTCGAGTGCTTCATCGCGTAAGTTATATGCGACTGGCGTGCCATCGTTTACTAAATTAACTTCGACCCCGTATAACACCTTAACACCGTTCTTCTTCCCCGCTGCATAAGCATCTGGAAAAGCTTGTAAGTTATAATGATCGGTCACTGCAATCGCAGATTGTCCCCAATCAGCGGCTTGTTTGACAAAGTCGCCAATCTTGTTAGTCGCATCCATTTGCGACATATTCGTATGCAAATGTAATTCCACACGTTTGCCGTTTTCAGCAGTGTCTTGCCGTTTGGGATGACTGACTTCCACCAAATCATTGGCATTCACCACCAGATCGCGCATGAAGTTGTCTTCTTGCACACTCCCACGGACCTTGAACCACATTCCTTTATCAATCGCTGCAAAAATACTTTCATCGCCGTTATCCCGTGAGAATTTCTTGACAGTAAATGAGGATGAGTAATCGGTCATCTTTAGAATTAGAAGTTGGCGACCAGAACGCAATACACGAACTTCTTTATCGAAGACGAACCCTTCAATCACCACTGAACGTTCTTCTTCATTAATCGTAATCATCTGGCGCGTCGGCTCTGCAGGATTTAAGCCCCGCCCCATTGAAATTGGCCCATCAACTGGTTTGCCTTCTGATTGCCGTTTTTCTTTGAGCGCTTCATTTTTCTTAATGGCTTCTGCTGCCGCTTGGGCCCGAGCGGCGTCTTGTTCAGCCTTCTTGGCTTGAAAATCTTCAATTGCCTTTTGTGAAGCCGATTCATCGATCAAGGGTTGCATCGCAAACTTCGGAAAACCAAGCCGTTGATACCCAGCTTGGATTGTGGTTTGGGCTTGATTTAAAAAGAACGTCTTCACGATGTCGTTTTCGACAACTAAGAATACTTTGTGCCCGTCAATGTAGGGCGTCTCTTTTTCACATAATTCATGCAACATCGAAGATTGGATCCCACTATGGTTGATAACGTATTCCCAGTAAGCTGCTAGCAGACCGCCATCTAGTTCAGTTGTATCAGTGGTGATTTCCACTGATACGGCCGCAATCGCTTTGAACGCCGCTTCTAGATATTGTTCAAACGTCGTATAGACAGCATAGGGCAAAATGGATTCGAAATGTAATTTAAAGGTCCACCGTTTGGATGTTTCATGCACAACCACTTGTTTTACTTGGCCAGTTTTGAAGCCAGGATAGTTTGCAACATCCGCGGGTAAATCAATTTGTTCTAATAATTTTTGAAACAGTGCGGTTTGATCTAATGCCACAAAAGGGCCTCCTCTTATTCAGAAAGTTAAATAAAGGCTGGAACGATTCCAACCTTCATTAACGGAACTATTCAGTTTCACTCGTTTCAGAAGCCAGAAGAATACTTACTGAATTAATCAATTCATCCTTCTTCACTTCTAGGGTTTCGCCTGTCTTACGTAATTTAACTTCAACAATTTCTTCGGCCGCTTTCTTACCAACTGTGATTCGAATTGGTAAGCCGATTAAATCACTGTCGGCAAACTTAACGCCGGCACGTTCTTTACGATCATCAACTAGGACTGAGTAACCTGCTTCTTCAAGTAAAGTTTCAATTTGTTCAGCTAACAAGACTTGGTCCGCATCTTTGACATTGACCGGGACGACATGCAAGTCATATGGTGCAATTGCACTTGGCCAAACTAAGCCGTTTTCGTCAGCTTGTTGTTCGGTAATCGCTGACAAGAGTCGACTAACCCCGATTCCGTAAGACCCCATAATGATCGGTTTAGCACGGCCATTTTCATCTAAGAACGTTGCCCCGAATTGTTCGGTATAGCGTGTGCCCAGTTTGAAGATATGCCCAATTTCAATCCCTTTAGTAAAGTGCAAGTTACCTTGCCCATCAGGTGACGTTTCGCCTTCTTGAACGAACCGCAAATCAGCATAATCCGCGACGGTAAAATCGCGCTTGCTATTCACATTTGTAAAATGGTGATCAGCTTCATTGGCACCAACCACGGCATTTACCATGGCTTCAACACTATAATCAGCCACGATTTGTAAGTCTTCTGGGGCATTAACCGGTCCGATAGAACCCATTGGCGCATTCATCGTTGCTAAGATTTGTTCTGGCGTTGCCATTTCTAAGAAATCAACATCTAAGAAATTCTTCAACTTCACATCATTGACTTCGAAATCACCCCGTACTAAGACCAAGACTGGTTTTTCATCAGCGATAAAGAGGACACTCTTGATAATTTTTTGAGCTGTCACATCCAGTTTTGCGGCCACTTCTTCGATTGTGTGGGCATCGCCAGTCGCTACTTTTTCAAGTTCTAATTGCACCTCACTTGAGTTTTGCTTAGGCCGGATACTCGTTGCCATTTCAAGGTTGGCAGCATAATCACTTTGGTCTGAATAAACAATCGTATCTTCCCCAATTTCAGCAATCGCAGAAAATTCCATCGAATCCTTACCACCCATGGCCCCAGCATCACCAACAATTGCGCGGAAGTCTAATCCACAGCGTTCAAAAATGTTGGTGTAAGCTTGGTACATTTGCCGGAAAGTCGTATCCAAATCGGTTTCGTTTGCTGAAAATGAATAAGCATCTTGCATAATGAATTCACGGCCCCGCAACAACCCATAACGTGGTCGATCTTCGTCACGATATTTTGTTTGGATTTGATATAACATTAATGGTAATTTTTTGTAAGATTTAATTTCATTGCGTACTAAATCAGTGAAAGTTTCCTCGTGCGTTGGGCCTAAGATAAAGTCGCGACCGTGACGATCCTTGAACTTAAACAAGTTATCGCCGTATGTTTCGTAACGACCTGATTCTTGCCATAATTCAGCAGGTAAAATCCCTGGCATTTGCATTTGCACAGCATCAATCTTGCTCATTTCATCTTTGATAATGGCTTGGATGTTTTCCAAGACACGGAATGCTAGTGGTAAGTAGCTGTATACCCCGGCTGATACTTGGTGGATGTAGCCAGCTCGTAACATCATCCGATGGCTTTTAGCCTCGGCCGAGTTAGGCACTTCCTTTAAAGTTGGGATAAATAATTTTGACTGTTTCATAATTTGTTATGCCTCCAAAAATAATCTAAAAGAAAAAGCGTTGAATATCATTCCATGTAACCAAGACCATTAAGACGACCATGATGCCGACCCCCACAAGGGTAACAATGCCTTCTTTTTCAGGTGAGATGGGTTTACCACGAATCGCTTCAATGATGTTAATCACGAGCTTACCACCATCTAGTGCTGGAATTGGAATCAGGTTCATAATCCCCAAGTTGACAGATAAGAACGCTAAGAAGTAGACAAGCATTGTGAACCCTTGGCTCGCAAATTGCGTTGTCATTGAATACATACCGACTGGGCCGGCTAATTTATTAAGTGAGAAACCACCCGTTAAGAATGACCCGAGGATTTTAAAAATCTGCGTCGCATTCGTCCATGATTGGGTGAAGCCATATTTCAACTTAGCCCCCACGCTATGGTTGAGTCCAGCTGTCACACCAATTTGACCGACTTTTTTCTTTTGCCCGTCGACCTTCACCGCTTTAGGGGTGATTTCAAGTGACTTGGTTTGCTTTGCCCGTTTAACCTGAACGGCAACTGGTTTATTCGGATAGTTTGCAATCACCGTACTGAAGTCAGTAAACGTCGTGATTTTTTGACCAGCGACTTTCACTAACCGGTCATCTGTTTTCAATCCCGCCTTTTGGGCCGGCGAGTTGGGCATCACGGTCCCGACAATCGCTTTGTTTTGTGGTACCCCGCCATTTAAAAAGGCAAATAGCGCAAAGGCCACAATCGCGAGGATAAAGTTGTTGAACGGGCCCGCAAAGTTGGTCAACATCCGATTGACTAAACTAGCTGACTGGAATTGAACATCCACGGGTGCGATTTGCACTTCCGTTCCGTCAGCTTCAACAATCGTTGCATCGTGACTAACCGAATACCGTTTTAATGCAGATTCGTCACCACTTTCGTAGCCTTCCACCCATAATCCTTGTTGCAAATCGGTTTTGGCAATTTGAAATGGAACACCGTTTAAGGTAGTTACTTTATCACTTGTATTAATTTTTTGAACAATGCCTTGTTCGTCTAACAGCAAGGTAGCTTGCGTCCCTGCTTGGATTTCAGATTCATCATCGGCCATCCCCGCCATGCGGACATATCCCCCCAGCGGTAACCAACGAATTGTATAAGTCGTTCCGTTTTTGCGGGTCGCAAATAATTTAGGCCCCATGCCAATTGAAAATTCCCGTACCAAAATACCAGAACGTTTCGCCATGTAAAAGTGGCCAAATTCATGGACCACTACTAAAATACCAAATATGATAATAAACGCAATAATCGCCGCCAATCGAGTACGACTCCCTTCTAAATGCGTATTTTACTACTTTCATTTAATATGAACTGTTACATTATATCACGAATTCCCACGAAACCAGAAAAGCGTTTAGCACAGACCGAAAAGTTGCGCTAAACGCTAGATGGCATTGGATTTCAAAAACAGTCCTAGCTTAAACTAAATCAAGCCAAACAAGTGTAATAAAGGCAATACGAATAACATACTGTCAAAGCGGTCTAAGATGCCGCCGTGGCCTGGTAAGATCTTACCAGAATCTTTAACGCCATAGTAACGTTTATAAGCTGATTCAACTAGATCACCTAATTGCCCTGCGATTGAGAAGATTAACGTTAATCCCAACATCACGGGCATTGAGTATGCTTGGGGGAAGAAGTTCAAGTAAATCGCAGCGACTACCAATGCTGATAATGTCCCGCCGATTGAGCCTTCCCAGGTTTTGTTGGGGCTGATGGCTGGCCACATCTTATTTTTGCCAAATATCCGGCCAAATGTGTATGCCCCAATATCGGTCATCCAGATAACCAATAAGATATACATCACTGTGTCAAAACCGCCAATATTCCGCGTTGCGGCTAAGTAATGGAAGCCTAAGCCGATATATAGGCTAGCTAAGGTCGTGACACCCATATCGTCAAAGTTAACTCGGTTTTTCGTGAACACTGTAATTGCTAGTAAAATGGCAACAAAGAAGTAGAATAAATCAAACTGTGACACACCAGCTGGCAACCAGTTAAAGGCCCCTTTTGGCAATGCCAAACTCAACACCGCTAGCCCGGCAATGGTTGCATCGGGTGATACAATAATCCGCTTCCGCATGATGAAGACTTCTGATAAGGCAACCAGTGCTAAAACGGCTGCAGCAATATCAATGTAAATCCCGCCAAAGAAAATGATTGGGATAAAGATGATTAAGGCAATGGTTGCTGTAATGACACGTTGTTTCATAATTGTATTTCCTCCTATTTAAGACCGCCAAAGCGACGATTACGTTGCTGGTAAATGCCAATTGAGCGTTCAAATACTGCTGGGGTAAAGTCTGGCCAAAATTCATCCACAAAAACCAGCTCGCTGTAAGCAATTTGCCAGAGCAAGAAGTTTGAAATCCGTTCTTCACCACTCGTGCGAATCAATAATTCTGGATCAGCATATTCCCCTAAAAAGCCGGTCATCAAGTGATCGCTGATGAGGGCATCGTCGATTGACTCAATAGCCACTGTTCCATTTACGGCCTCACTGGCAATCTGCTTAACAGCTTGTTGAAGTTCATTCCGGGCGCCATAATTGAGCGCGAAATTCAGAATCATCCCAGTGTTATCAGCAGTATCAGCCATCGCATTGTTGGCCGCTTTTTGTGTCTTTTCCGGTAAGTCTTGTATATTGCCCATGACTTTCACCCGAACGTTTTCGGCAATCAATTCTGGCATAAACGTATCAAAAAAGTCGACCGGTAACTGCATCAAGAAATTCACTTCGTCATTGGGCCGTTTCCAGTTCTCAGTTGAAAAAGCGTACAATGTCAACACTTTTACCCCCATTCGACTGGCTGTTTTAGTAATTGTCTTGACGTTTTCCATACCTGCCTTATGACCAGCAATTCTTGGCATTAAGCGTTTCTTCGCCCACCGGCCATTACCATCCATGATGATCGCAACGTGGTTGGGGATGTTGGTGGAATCTAGTTGTTGCGCGTCTGTTTTTTTATTTGTGAACACCACATACTCCTCCAGTTTCAATAACTCTTTTATGATTGTACCAAAAATCCCAGTAAGTGACTATTTAAAATCACCTGATTATCGCCACTAGCAAGCAAACTGCCCCATTCGTTTAACTCTTTGGAAGCCCTGCATAACTATTTTTCATCCACGCTAGCGCCTTTACTAGCAACAATTTCACTGATCACATCCGGTTTTTGCTACCTATTTAAAATTAACTGTTAAATATTAGTAATTACCTATCGTTATTGGCATCTTACAGGTTAAATATGATAAACTAATAACTACTTTAAAATAGGAAAAGGGAGTTTATTATGCGAAAAATCTTTGAACTTTTTCGACTAGATTGGCGGCGAATCTTCAAAAGCCCGATTGCATTTCTATTAATCATTGCCCTCATCATCATTCCATCACTTTATGCATGGTTTAATATCTGGGCATTATGGGATCCTTACAGTAAAACCCAGGACTTACAAGTCGCTGTTTATTCAGCCGATCAAAGTGTCATCATTGCTGACAAAAAAGTCGGCATTGGGGCTGAATTAATTAGTCAATTAAAGAAAAATGATAAGTTAGGTTGGCAATTTACTTCAAGCAAAAAAGAATTAGATGACGGCGTTAAAAGCGGGAAATATTACGCTGGTATTTATGTCCCCAAAAATTTCTCCAAAGATCTTATTAGTTTTGTTGATGGTAAAATTCAAAAACCCAAAATTATCTACTCCTCCAACGATAAGATCAACGCAATTGCCCCTAAAATCACTAGCGCTGGGGCAACAACCCTTCAATCCACGATTTCAGAAGAGTTTGTCTCCACAGTCGGCAAAACGCTAATGAGCACCCTCAATAAAGCGGGAATTGACCTGGATACGAATTTGCCCGTCATTAATCGCTTCTCAAGCCTTATTCTCAAGACCGATCAACAAATTCCAGAACTTAACCAATACGCCGACCAAGTCCTTAACCTCCAAAAGAAACTACCTGAAATGGAATTGAAACTCGCACAAGCTAACGAGTTCGCGGCCTTTTTACCCCAGGCCAACGGCATGGCACAAAAAGTGGTCGGCATCAATCGATATTTACCGCAAGTTGAAGCAGCCGGTCAGCTCGCAACGAAAGTCCAGGCGAAGATTCCAGAAATTCAAAATGCTGGTCAACAAGTCGCAACCCTGGATTCTGACTTTGATGGCATTGCGAATACCTTAACCAACGGGATTAACGAAGCCCAAACAGGCTTAGAGGTATTAAACAAAACCCAAAAAGTTTTACCTGACTTGATGACTTTTAGCCAGACTGCCCAAGGTGTCGCTGGTCAATTGCAATCGGATCTAATTCCTAAACTCCAAGCTGCCTTACCAGTCATTCAAAAAACAGTCGATCAAGGACTAGAAATTACCAATCAATTGGCGACTAACATTGCAACTGATTTAACGGCCGTTGATAGTTTACTGAGTCAAATCAAAGATGATCCCAATAATGCCGAACTCAAGCAAGCACTCAAAACGGCGCTCCAGAACTTATCTGATCACATAGCTACCTTACAAACCCATGCAACGCAACTCGCAATGACCCTCCAAAACTTACAAGACAGTTACAATCAATCCGCAGTAGCAAATGGCCAACCAGAATCACACGCACTGGATGCTCCCATTGAGCGTTTAAACACGTTGGCAACGCAACTCGGGAGCTTTAAAGGCCACGTTGATGACATCCTGACCCATTACGATGATTTATCAATTGATGCATTACAAACCAAGATTAATGGCTTAATTCAATACGCCGACCAAGTCAAAGCTACTGTCGCTAAAATCCAAGCAGCTCATATCGGTGATAGCGTCAAAAGTATTCTTGATCGTTTTGCAACGCTAATAACAAGTGGTAATGCCGTCCTTACTGCACTAAATGGTGCAGTTTTACCGAAATTACCAACCCTCTTATCCAATACGCAAAAAACGCTCCAACAAGCCGTCGACTATCTTCAAAAATATAGCCAGCAGTTGCCAGCGTTGAAACAAGAAATTCATGACGCAAATACATTATTAAATGGTAATATGGACACGATTATCACGGGCTTAAACACGGCTTCTGCCGTTTACCAAAATGACTATCCACTGCTTAAAAATAAGTTGCAACTGGCAACTGGCTTCATTAATAACGATTTACCTGGTATTGAAAATGATTTAACCACAACCCTTAATCTAGCCAACGCAAAATTCCCACTGGTTAAAACCGCATTAAATGATGCAACCGACCTCATCAATAACGATTGGCCATTCTTGCGTAGCGGCATTCAAAAAGGGGCTGAAGCAATTCGGAAACAACAAAAGACGGTCGATCTTAAAGACCTGATTAAATTGCTTCGCCGAGATGCAACGCAAGAAAGTAATTTCTTAGCCAAACCGGTTGAACTAAAAGAAAAACACGTCTACCCGATTAAAACCTATGGTTCAGCAAGTGCACCATTTTATACAGCACTTTGTCTGTGGGTTGGCGCGCTTCTTTTGAGTAACATCGTCTTAACCAACTTTGCGTTAGATGACAAACAAAAGGAACGCTACACTAAAAAGCAACAATTTGTCGCCCGTTGGTTGACGTACATCGTGATTGGTATTGCGCAAGCGGTGATTGTGACGCTGGGTAATATCTTCTTATTGAAGGCCTACATCGTCGATAAACTACCGCTAATCTTATTGGCCGTCTTCCTCAGCATGGTTTTCATGACAATCGTCTATGTTCTCGCTGCAATGTTCGGAAACGTCGGCAAAGGGCTCGCGATGATTATCCTGGTACTTTCCATTTCTGGCGGTGGCGGGAACTTCCCCGTTGTCCTCTCTGATCAATTCTTCCAGTTGATTAATCCAATTTTACCGTTCACGTACGGCGTTAATCTTTTACGCGAACCAACTGGTGGGATTTACGCACCAAACCTCTGGCACAATTTTATGATCTTAGCACTCTTTGCTGTTATCTTCTTCCTGCTTGGCCTCTTCTTAAAAGAGTGGATTAATCCCTTCTTCGAAAAAATTCATAAAGAAGCAACAAAGAGTAAAATTATCCACTAAAAAAAGCCCCGCCATAATGACTATGGCGGGGCTTTTTTACATCGATTAGGGTTTAACCTTCAGTAATTTCTTTTTCTTTATCCTTGGCGATTTCGTCAATCTTCTTAGTTGCTTCATTGGTCAATTTTTGCACTTGTTCTTCTAAATCATGCATTTCATCTTCACTGATTTCGCTTGCTTTTTCAGCTTTTTTCAAGCTGTCCATCGCATCACGCCGGGCATTTCTGATGGCAACTTTGCCGATTTCAGCTTCTTTACCAACTTCTTTAGCAATTTCCTTACGACGTTCCCCAGTTAATTGCGGAATGACTAACCGGATTACGGAGCCATCATTGGCTGGTGAAATGCCCAGATCAGCTGTATAAAGGGCCTTTTCAATCGCTTCAAGGGCACTTTTGTCATAAGGGGTAATCAATAAGACCCGTGCTTCTGGAATTGTGATTGCGGCAATTTGGTTAAGTGGTGTCATAGCACCGTAATACTCGACATTCACACGGTTAACCAAGCTCGCATTCGCGCGGCCCGCACGAATTTGACCTAATGTTCTTTGTAATGAAGCTTCTGCTTTTTCCATGCTTGCTTTTGCTTCGTCTAAAATTGGATTTGCCATATTATTCTCCTCCTTCAATCGTTGTCCCGATGTTTGCTCCTTCAACAACTTTTTTAATATTGTTTGGTTCATTTAAGTTGAAGACAACCAACGGAATATCGTTGTCCATTGATAAAGTACTTGCAGTTGAATCCATCACTTGCAAGCCCTTATTAATAATGTCTAAATGGGTTAATGTGTCAAATTTAACAGCACTTGAATCCGTATTGGGGTCAGCAGAGTAAACACCATCAACGTTATTCTTAGCCATTAAGATGACGTCTGCGTCGATTTCAGCAGCGCGTAGGGCAGCCGTTGTATCAGTTGAGAAGTAAGGATTCCCTGTCCCACCAGCAAAAATGACAACGCGCCCCTTTTCTAAATGGCGAACGGCCTTCCGACGGATATAAGGTTCTGCGATTTGCCGCATTTCAATTGATGTTTGAACACGCGTTGGAACACCAATGCTCTCTAAATTATCTTGTAAAGCTAAGGCATTCATAACGGTAGCCATCATGCCCATGTAATCGGCTTGTGCCCGTTCCATCCCCATTTGTTCACCAGTTACACCACGCCAGATATTCCCACCGCCACAGACAATGGCAATCTGAACACCTAAATCGTGAACTGATTTGATTTCGTTTGCGACTACTTTAACAATTTCAGGGTTAATTCCGAAACCTTGGTCGCCAGCAAGTGCTTCACCACTCACTTTTAAGACGATGCGTTTGTATTTTGTATTTGCCATGATTGATATCCCTCCGTTGATTACTAGGCTCATTTTACCATATTTAACAAGTCATTGGGGTAAGCGTCGTTGAAATTACTAAAATTCTTAATGCCCCATCAAAAGCGCGCTCGAAAGCCTCCCACGCCAGTTTCATTTGGGTGCTTATTTTCTCCGAAAAAAAAGGAGCGCTAGATGCGTTCCTTTTTAAAATAAAAATAAGTTTATTTGATTTGGCCCATGACTTCATCAACAAAGTTATTTTCTTTTTTCTCGATCCCTTCACCAACAGTGAAACGAACGAAACCTTTAACGCTACCGTTCTTAGATGCAACAAATTGGGCAACCGTTTGATCTGAGTCCTTGATGAAAGCTTGATCGTTCAAACTGATTTCTGACAAGAACTTGTTAACGCGCCCTTCAACAATCTTAGGAATGATGTTTTCTGGTTTGCCTTCGTTCTTTGTTTCTTCAGTTAATACTTCCCGTTCGTGAGCCAATGTTTCGGCCGGAACATCTTCGCGAGAAACATATTGCGGGTTAACAGCTGAAACGTGCATTGCAACGTCATGGGCTGTTTCATCATCAGCGCCTTCTAAAGTAACTAATGAAGCGATTTGGCCACCATTGTGTAGGTATGCGCCAAAGTGGTCGCCATCATTTTTTTCAACTAATTCAAAACGACGGAAGCTAATTTTTTCACCAATTACAGCAGTTAAGTTGATTACTGCGCTGCCAATTGTGCCTTCGCCCATTGGTAATGCTTCAGCAGCAGCCATGTCAGCTGGTTTGTTCTTAGCAATTGTTTCAGCAATATCTTTCAATAAAGCTTTGAATTGGTCGTTTGAAGCAACAAAGTCAGTTTCTGAGTTCACTTCAACGATTGCAGCCGTGTTGCCATCGATTGCGATGCCTGCTAAACCTTCAGCAGCAATCCGGTCACTCTTCTTAGCAGCCTTTGCCATCCCTTTTTCACGTAAAGCATCGATTGCTTGTGCAACGTCGCCGTTACTTTCTACAAGGGCTTTTTTAGCGTCCATAATCCCAACGCCTGTTTTCTTACGTAATTCCATTACTTGTGCAGCTTTAATTTCAGCCATCATTCATACCTCCGACAATTTATATTCAATACAACTGGTTTAAAAAAAGCTGTCCCACAAGTCAGGCAGTATTTGCGAAACCTCTAAGACAGCTTATTTGAATCTACTATTTAGCGTCAGTGTTAGTATCGTTGTCGCCTTCAACTGCTTCAACGATTTCTTCCATTGAGTCTGCTGGTTTGTTTTCTGCAGCAAATGTAGCTTCTTCAACATCATCTTCACCTTGACGGCCTTCGATGATAGCATCAGCCATTTTAGCAGTGATTAAACGAACAGCGCGGATAGCGTCATCGTTTGATGGGATAATAACATCAATATCATCAGGATCTGAGTTAGTATCAACCATAGCAACGACTGGGATATTTAATTTTTGGGCTTCCTTGATAGCAATGCGTTCTTTACGAGGATCAACAACGAACATTACATCAGGAATGCGTGGCATATCTTCGATACCGCCTAAGAATTTTTCAAGTTTTTCTTGTTGTTTCTTCAACAAGGCAACTTCTTTCTTAGGTAAACGATCAAATGTCCCATCTTCGTCCATTGCTTTAATTTCTTTAAGACGTTTAATCCGTTTTTGGATTGTGTCCCAGTTTGTTAAAGTCCCACCTAACCAACGGTGGTTTACAAAGTATTGACCTGCACGTACTGATTCTTCAGCAATTGCATCTTGTGCTTGTTTCTTAGTACCAACGAATAAGAAGACACCATCATTAGCAGCTTCTTCTTTAACAAAGTCGTAAGCATCGTCAACCATGCGAACTGTCTTTTGTAAGTCGATGATATAGATACCATTTCTTTCAGTAAAGATAAATTTCTTCATTTTTGGGTTCCAACGACGTGTTTGGTGACCGAAGTGAACACCCGCTTCTAATAATTGTTTCATTGACAATACAGCCATGTCAACAGACCTCCATATGGTTTTTTTCGACCACTGATTTCACTTTTTTAGAGAACTTGTCGCCAAGCACCTCTCTAAAAATCAATCAGTGTGAATTATTTTTGGTATTGAAATACCGTTTAAAAGTATACTAAAAATAACAAGGCACGTCAACAAGAACTTATGCGCTTCCCAACTGTTTTTGATAGCGCGTGGCATCTTGTAATTGATGATCTACAAATGTCGCACCATTCAGGGTTTCCATTGCTTGGTACCCCGCATTTAGGGCAACTTGCTGGCTCGCCACATTATCATGTGCAACAACGATACTCAACTGATCTAGTTCCAGTTCACTAGCCGCGTAGCGTTCAATAGCTGCTATCGCGCGATGCATGATGCCCTGCCCACGAAAAGCTTCGTCTAACCAATAACCGACTTCACCCGTGCGATGCAAATTATCGATATTATGGACGTCAATCATCCCAACTAACTGATGATCCTTCCAAATCGTTGCCATCCACAATGCTTGATGCGCCATTTGTTGCTGCGCATATTTTAAAAAGCTGAGTTCATCGGCCACTGATTCAATATCAGCAACCCACGTTAACCATGTATCGAGATTAGCCCGATTTTGGTGCACTAACTGAAATAATGCTGGCGCATCTGCTACCGTCACTGGTTGCAAATGAATGTGTTGATCGACAACTAACTTTGGTTGCATATTGGTCACTCCATTCTAAAATTCAGTCCTTGAAATCCCGCGTTCGATTAAATACTGTTCTTTTTTGCGGCGGGTTTGGTGTTTGAACGCGTACTCCGCTTTAAGTGCCGCCGATTTATCGCTAAACGTTTCAAAATATAATAGGCGTACTGGTCGCCGTCGTTTCGTGTACTTCGCACCTTTGCCGGCATTATGCGTCGCTACCCGCTTGGTGACATCGGTCGTAAAGCCCCCATAAAAACTATGATCAGCACAGACTAACACATAAAAATAATAAGCTTTCTCAGTCATCGTCAGTCATGAATAACTTCGTGCGCATCTCTGGTGTATAGTTGCTGTCTTGGTCATAAATCGTCAGTTCCGGAAGCATTCGTAGCCCCCCTTTTTTACCATCTTTGACCGCTTCAATTAACACCATATTTGCTTCTTTACCTACTTTGGGGTAAACAAATCGCACGCGTTTGGGTTCCATCCGTGCTGCCCGCAGTTCATCACAGATTTCTAAGAACCGTTCTGGACGATGCACTAAATAACCTTTACCATTCATCTTCAATAAGCCGCTCATGGTCTGGATAACGGTGTGCAAATTCGTTGCAATCTCATGCCGCGCAAGTGCCAAATACTCGTTGGGATTTTTTTGACTATTTGGTTCAACCTTAAAATACGGTGGATTACAGGTCACAATATCAACGCTATCTTTGTGGATTTTACTGTTGACGTCTTTCAAATCCATATTGAGCATCGTCATTTGATCAGTTAAGTCGTTCAGTTCGATTGACCGTTGAGCCATATCGGCCAAGCGTTCTTGAAGTTCAACACCGATAATCTGGCCATTTGTTTTAGGACTCATGAATAAACCGACCGCCCCATTGCCGGCGCATAAATCGACAATCGTTCCGCGTTTGGGCAACTGTGCAAAATCAGCCAATAATACCGCATCCATTGAATAGGAAAAAACGGATGGGCTTTGAATAATTTGAATATCTAAGCGAAATAATTGGTCAATCCGCTCATCTGCTTTTAACATCGTTCTACCTTCAACCTCATTTGTATTTAGGCATATTATAACAAAGAGTATCATTATTTGGTATAATGAGCAGATACTAGTCATGTTTGAAAGGAATCTAGCCTATGTTTTTCTCATTTGCACGTTTTATCGTCCGGCTCTTAGCCTGGTTATTGAATGGCAATCTGACGGTCGAAAATAAAGAAGTCCTCCCTGAAGGCACTTACGTTTTAGTTGGCCCGCACCGGACTTGGTGGGACCCAATCTTCTTTGCCCTTGCCGCTAGCCCCCGGAAATTCACGTTCATGGCAAAGGAAGAATTATTTAAAAACCCAATTTTACGGTTCATCTTAACCCATGCAAACGCCTTTCCTGTGAACCGAACAAACCCTGGCCCATCAGCCATTAAAACTCCAGTTAAAGCCCTCCGCTCAAAGGAACTTTCATTAATCATGTTCCCCACTGGTAGCCGCTACTCAAGCGAACTCAAAGGCGGAGCGGTCGTGATTGCCAAGATGGCACGGGTGCCACTTGTGCCGGCGGTCTATCAAGGTCCATTGAAATTCTCTGATGTTTTAAAACGGAAAAAGATTACGATTCGCTTCGGTGAACCAATTCCAATTGATCCAAAATTAAAACTCAACGAAGCGAATTTAGAAGTCGTCAATCACCAAATGCAAGCCGCATTCGACCAAATTGATCACGAAATTAACCCTGATTTTAAATATGAACTACCTGATAAAAAGTAATAAAAAAAACTGCTAGATGACACTATCATCTAGCAGTTTTTTTATCGTGCGCTATTCTTAACCGCGTTTGTAATCAACAGATACGCAATAACTAATGCCCCTGCAATCCAGCCAAAGTGTGCTGGAATTGCTTGGAAATCAACGGCTTGTCTGAGGGGGGTCAATACTAGAATGCACCCAATCGACAAACTAATTAAGCTTCCCAAGTAAACGCGCCAATTTGCATGGTCTTTTAGCGGTGACGCTGGGGTGCGCAATACATAAACCACTAGCATCTGGGTGAATAGCCCGACCACAAACCAACTTGCTTGAAAGGCCCCTTGTTGAGCTGGCGTTTGCAGGCCAAATCCAAACCAGAGAATCGCAAAGGTCACAATATCCACCATTGAGCTCAATGGGCCTAGCATAAAAGCACTCTTCAATAAGCCTTTTGTTGCCCATTGGGTTGGTTGGCGCAATTGTTTTTCGGCAACCCGGTCCCAAGGTAGCCAGAGTTGGGCGACATCATACAGTAAATTCTGGACAAGAATTTGTAGCGATAACATCGGTAAGAATGGTAAACAAATGCTGGCAACCAACACGCTTAAAACATTGCCTAAATTAGAAGCTAACGTAATCCGAATGTACTTATACATATTAATAAAGACCCGTCGTCCTTCGAGCACCCCGTGTTCTAAAACGTTCAAATCTTTTTCCAGTAGAATCACATCACTCGCATCCTTTGTGAGGTCCGCGGCATTATCCACTGAAATCCCGACGTCTGCTTGTTTCAAAGCGGTCGTATCATTGATACCATCGCCCATGAAGCCGACGACTTCCCCTTGTGCTTGCAATAGGCGAATGAGCCGCGCTTTTTGAAGGGGCGCCAATTTGGCAAATAATGCTTGCTCGGTTAACAACTCGCTAACTTGCGAATCTGTTAACGTTTCTAGCATCTCACCCGTGGTAACGGCTAAATTCGCAATTCCCACTTTTTGGGCCACTTGCTGTGTTGTTAAGGCACTGTCACCCGTTAAAATTTTGACCGCTACATGATGGGCTTGTAGCTGTTGAATGGCCGTAATCGCCGATTGCTTTGGTGGGTCCAAAAACCCTAGAAAACCGGCGAAAATCAAGCCTTGATTGCCAACGTGGTCAATTGCCGCCGTCTCTGCTAAATCATCTTGATAAGCAACCGCCAGCATCCGCATCCCCTGCTGTGCTAATCGGTCATGCACCGCCACTAGGTTCTGCTTTTGCGCTTCAGTAAGGGGTTCAATTTGATCAGCTAACCGGACTTGGGAACACGCGGCTAGCACTTCTTCAAAAGCCCCTTTTGTCACTAATTGATTCCCAGCGGAGTTTTTAAGCCAAACCGTTAGCCGCCGCCGCTCGAAATTAAACGGAATCTCGCCCAGTTTTTGATATGGGAAGTGATCATTAGGTTGATCTTGTTCATAATAATGAATAATCGCTTCATCCAAAAGGTTCTGCCAACCAGATTGGCCCTTAGCATTCAAATACGCCAAGCGCAAAACTTGTACATCCCGCACACCTAAAATATCCGCATAATACATTAATTTAATATGATCTTCCGTCAACGTTCCCGTTTTATCCGTACATAAAACCGACATCGCCCCTAAATTTTGAATAGCTTTCAGTTGCTTGACGATGACCTGTTGTTGACTCAAAACGATACTGCCTTTTGCCAAATTACTATTGACAATCATCGGTAACATCTCAGGCGTCAAACCAACCGCCACAGCGATTGCAAAGAAAAATGACTGTTGCCAATCCCCCTTAGTGACACCATTAATTACAAATACAAAGGGTACCAAGACAAGCATCATGCGGATTAATAACCAACTAATGTGTTTCAATCCCGCATCAAATTGGTTCGTCCGTGACTTAGGCTCAGTGGTTACAATTGCGCTAAAACAAGTCGCTTGGCCCGTGGCAATCACTAGCGCGGTCGCTTGGCCATTGACCACGGTACTCCCCATCAACAATAAACTCGCCATATCTGCCGCATGCGTTGCGTCTGTCGTTGACGTCGTTATCTTTTTGCTCACAGGTTTCGATTCACCTGTCAAAGAAGATTGATTAATTTGTAAATCATGACTTGCCAGCAGTTTTAAATCAGCATTAATCAAATCACCCGTTTGCAACTGCACAATATCCCCCGGCACCAGACTTTGCGCTGCTACCTCAGTTGGTTGGCCCGCAATTAAAACCCGGCTAGTCTTTGCCAACATCGCTTGTAACGCAATACTCGCTTGCTCAGACTTGCGCTCTTGCACGAAGCGAATACTACTAGACACAATAATCATGATGAGCATGACGATTGCGCCATCAAGATCACGACTGAGCCATGAAATGGTCATTAAGACGGCTAAGACGCCGATAAATGGATCTTGCACACTCTGCCAAATCGCACGTAACAACGAACGCTGTTGCCACTTTTGAATCGTATTTTCACCATAGGTTTGTAACCGGGCTGTTCGCTGTTGCTGTGACAACCCCTTCTTATCAGTTTCAAAATGTTCTAAACTTGCTTCTGGCGTTAATTGATTAATCTGATTGAGTGTCAGTTTAATTGTCTTAGCCATCATAATCCCTCCCGTTCGCAGCTTATCCGCATAAAAAAAGGCATCCTCAAAGAAAGGATGCCTCACAAGAAAAATAAGCCATTCCAATCGTTGAGCTTTAGCACTATATGACGTAGAACTTTGTTCAGCTACATTAGAAAAAGCCTTCAGGGCAGTTTCAGTTGACTCAATTGGCATCTCTCGATGTTTCTGAGCAGCAGCGTTTGTTCATATAGGAGCCTCACCTAACGGATTAGCGTTATCAATAGATTTAATATTTATATCCTTATCATACCAAATCGCCTTCAAAATACAATCAATCAGGCTTATTGAAAATATTTATTTAAGAATTGCGCAACTTTTTTCCGATATGTCGTTGGTTGTTTGTCTAAAGCTTCACCATGGGCTGCCCCCGGAACCACCCAGAGTTGTTTGGGGGCATTTGCCGCTTTATAGTTTGTGTACACCATTTTAGTTGGTACAAATTTATCTTGATCACCATGAATCATAAAAATTGGCAGTTTCGATTGAGCCAAACTCTTAGCGGTATCGCCATCATTGAAGTTATAACCGGCACGAATCCGGGCCATCCAATTCGTTGTGTAAAATAGTGGAAATTTCGGTAACCCAAAGAGATCTTTTAGTTGGTAAGCAAGCTCGTCGCCGATGCTATTATAACCACAATCTTCAATCACTGCTTTGACTTGCTTGGGTAATTTTTCACCCGCCGTAAACATGACCGTCGCGCCACCCATGCTGACCCCGAAAAGGGCAATCTGACTATCCTGGCCATTTTTAGCGACAATTTTTTTAGCCCACTTAACGTAATCCAAGCGATCCGGCCAACCATAGCCAATAGCATTGCCTTCTGATTCACCGGCTGCACGGTCATCGGGTGCTAGAACATTGTAACCAAGATCATGATACAGGTGGATATAGCGCGCCATGTCCTCTTTTTTCCCCATATATCCATGCGCCACAAGAATCGTTTTGTTGGTTGGCTTGGCCGCAGGCACATAAATTGCCATTAGTTTCAAATGATCTGTTGCAGATTGTTGCTGCCATTTTTCTTGCTTAACAGTCTTCAACCAACGTTGATTGTCTTGATAAACTTTCGATGGTTGTCCACTGTTTAAAAATGATTTTTGCCCTGGTACAAATGCGTATTGGTACATATACGTGGTGGCACCAAATATAACGACCACCACTAAAACAACAACGCTAATTAATGACCATTTTAGCCAGCGTTTTTTTTGCATAAGTTAAATGCCTCCTGATTAATTGATAATAATGGAAAAAATCCTTTTGAAACGGGCTTTTTCAATTAATGATTCGAATCTGCCGTTTCAGTCACACTTTCACCATTTTGAAGTTGATACATTTCGTAATAACGGCCTTTTTGTGCCACTAAGCTCTCATGATTACCACGTTCGACAATCCGACCTTGATCCAAAACTAAGATTAATTCAGCGTCGCGAATCGTTGACAGACGGTGTGCAATGGCAATACTTGTCCGTCCTTGACGCAATCGCGTCAGATCATTTTGAATCATGGCTTCCGTTTCCGTATCGATATTAGCCGTCGCTTCATCCAAGACCAAGATTTTCGGGTTTGTAACCAATGTCCGCGCAAACGAAATTAATTGGCGCTGCCCACTTGAAAATTGAGCACCACCTTCAATTACACGAGCATGATATTGGCCGGGTAACTGTTCAATAAAATCAGCCGCCTGCACAAATTCAGCCGCCGCACGAATTTGGGCATCCGTAATCGCTTGATTAAACAACCGAATATTGGACGCCACATCGCCATAAAACATGAAAGCATCCTGGAGAACCAGCCCCATTTTACGCCGCAATTCTGCCGTCTGAAAACTCCGAATATCATGTCCGTCAATCAGAATCTGCCCTTCATAAAATTCATAAAAGCGCATCATGACGTTAATAATTGAACTTTTTCCAGAACCAGTATGCCCCACTAAGGCCACTGTCTGGCCAGGTTCAACAACAAAGGATATGTCATGCAAAATTTCATTTTTTCCATCGTATGAAAACGAAACATGCTTAAATTCGACGCGTCCTTCAGTAATTTCATTTGCAGCATCCGCATCTTGAGCCGGTGCGTATTCATCTTGATCGAGAATTCGAAAAATCCGCCGACCAGCAACCATCCCATCTTGTAATGACGATAAGGAATCCATCATATTGGTCATTGGGTTAAAGAAGTTCCCAACATACGTTGTAAACGCATAAACCAAACCTGCCGTGACAAAACTATGTAAGGCTGATACGCCAAACAAGCTCAAGACAACGACTAATGCCAATGTATAGAGTAAATTTACAATCGGTGCGAGCAACAACGAATTCGTCCGAATCATGGCTTCTCGCGTTTTCAAATATTCTGCGTTAACTTGTTCAAACTCATCAGTCAAGCGTTTTTCCTGCCGGAATTGTTGAATGATGGTAATCCCTTCAATTGATTCGTTAAGCTTGGTGTTCAACTGACTTAATTTTTCGCGCATATGGCGGTATACCCGCGCGCTATAACTACTGTAATACCAGATGACAATTAAAAGCACTGGTAAAAAAGCAGCCGTTGCAAGGGCAATTTTAGGTGAAATCAACCACATCGCAATGAATGCTGAGATAATTGAAAACGACCCTACCAACAAGGACAAAAAGACGTTCCAATAATCAATTAAGGTCATCGTATCGTTAGTCACCCGTGAGACAATCGAGCCTGCAGGCGTCTGATCAAAATAACGCATCCCTAACTGATGTAATTTCTGAAATAAATCACGGCGGACATCTTCCATCGCGCGTTCTGCCCCCATCCCAAAGAGAAAGGATTGGAAAAATTGGGTAATGGCTTTGAGCATCACCCCTAATCCGTACAGTACCGCAACCCCCAATAAAATCTGAATAGTCGCCCGCTGATGAGCCAAGTAACGATCCATAAAGACTTGTAATAATCGTGGTAATAAAATATTGATGGTCGCTAAACCAGCAGCGGCCACAATTGCTCCGATAAATTGGCCCTTATAACGTTTGGTATAACCAAAGAGCCGTTGCATGATATGCAGTTGTTCTTTTAATGGAACCTTTTTAGTCCATTCTGATTGATATTGCTTAGCCACCTTACGCACCTCCTAAGGCTTGACTTAGTTGTTGCTTCAGCCACATTTCAGCATACCAGCCATCTTCAGCCAATAGCGCTTCATGTGTACCGCGTTCGATGATCTGTCCGTCATCCATGACAATGATTTCATCGGCATGCATGACGCTACTCAAGCGGTTAGCGGTGATAATGGTTGTTTGATCAGCGCGCATTGTTTTCAAATTCATTAGAATTGTTTCTTCAGTCTTTGCATCAACCGCTGATAATGAATCATCTAAGATTAAGATTTCTGGGTCGGTCATCATCGCCCGCGCAATCGCAATCCGTTGCTTTTGCCCTCCCGATAGCGACACACCACGTTCGCCAACGACTGTCTCATAGCCCTGGGCAAACGTTAAAATATCATCATGTACCGCACTTGCAATGGCTGCATCCTCAACGGCCGCTTGACTACGGTCAAAATCAGCAAACCGAATATTATCGCGGACATCGGTTGAAAACAAGAAGTTATCTTGCGGAACATAACCAATACTATCAAGCAAGGCATCCAGCGAATAATCACGGATATCGTGACCATCAATTTGAATCACACCTTGGTATTGATCGTATTCACGTAGTAATAATTTAATCAGCGTGGTCTTACCAGAACCAACCTTGCCAACAATTCCTAACGTTTTACCTTGTGGGAGTGTAAAGGCGACGTTCATTAATGTCGGTTGTTTATCACCCGGATACGTGAATTTTTGAACGGCATAATTGATATCGCCCGTCGCTGGTGTTTGAATCGCGTTTGGTGCTTCGATAATGGTACTAGTTTCTTTTAAAAGCTGATCGACTCGATCGTAACTGGCATTTCCTCGTTCCAAGACGTTAAACAAGCGACCAATCGCAAACATTGGCCAAACAAGTGCCGCAATATAACTAATGAACGAAATCAATTGACCAATTGAAATACTGTGATGCATAACCAACGTACCACCGTAAATGATTGTTACGATGTAAGTTAACCCAATAATCAAACTGATAGCAGGATCAAACAACCCGTCAATCATGTTGACACGTTTATTAATTGCAATCGTCTTTGTAACAATCTCGTTAAAATCGGCAACATCCGCTTCTTCTTGACCAAACGTTTTTAAAACTTTAATCCCGGAGACACTTTCTTGCGTTTTGTCGTTCAATCGCGAAAAGGCCGCCTGAGATTGGCCAAACGCGGTGTGTAAGTGCGCGCCTAACTGCCGCGAAGCAACAGCCAACAGCGGCATTGGAATCAAAGCCATCAAGGTTAAGCGCCAATCAACGAAAATCACCATCGCGATAATGGTTGTCCCGCCAGTGATGATGGAATCCGCAAATGTTAAAATCCCAGCACCAGCGACTTGTTGAATTGCGGTTAAGTCATTGGTTGCATGGGCCATCAAGTCCCCTGTCCGATGTTTTTGGAAGAACGTGGTGTCCATCTTCATAAAATGCCAAAATAATCGACTCCGCAATGTTCGTTCGAGTTTTGCCGCACCGCCCCAGATTCGGGTCCGCCAACCATATCGGAATAGATATTGTAAAATCGCGGCACTCAATAAAATGCCGAGCCACATGATTAATTTTTGTGGCGTTAATTGGTGCGTGTCGATTAAATCGACCAAGGTGCCAATCACTTTTGGTGGTACAATTTGGACCACTGCCACGAGGACTAAAAAGATTACGCCCCATAGATAGCGGCGGGATTCTTGTTTAAAATACCACCCCAATTTTTTAAAAATTCCCATGCTGTACTCCTATTCTCTAAAATTCGATAAGTCCTATTATAACAATCTTAGTTAAGCCGGACAATCATTTATATTTTGGTAATTATCCTGAAAAAAAAGAGGTTCTAACAAACGTCTTGTTCGTTAGAAACCCCTTTTAAAAATTGGCTTGCTTATTTTATTTTTTGTTGCTACGTCTTTGTTGTGCTTTCATTGAACTCATCATCTGATTTAATTTCTTCTCAGATGGTTTTTGCCCCATTTGCATCATCATCGCTTTTAACATTTCTTCGTTAATTGGTGGATTGTCTTGGAAATACTTCTTCATGTAAGCACGTGCGCCAAAGAAACCAGCGACTGCGCCTAATAAAGCGCCAATGACAAATAATAAAATGCCTAATCCCATATCTTATGCACCCCTTCCTAATTCAGTTCACTTAAATAGTTTACACATATTTAACGCAAAAAGAAAGCGGAATTCTAAGATTAATCGTCGCGCAATCCTTTTTTCCGTTGGATATCTTTCACTTTTTCAGGTGTAACTTCCTTGCCTTCTTTGTCGTACACTTGTAGCATCTCAACTTGTGAACGGAAACTTTCACGGAAATCCTTTAAATAGGCCTCGCGCAGTGTTTGTCGTTCAGCTGTTTCAGCATCAGTTAACCCTTCATTTTTTGCTTTATGTGCTAATTCGTTAATTCGATCTAATCGTTTTTGGTCCATTGCCATCTTGTTTCCTCCCCTTCAAACTATTTGTCCATTTTGGACTAAAATCCGTAAAATGTCAAAAAACACGAACACTTGTTTGAAATCCCGCTATAGGTATGCTACCATATAGCTATTAGAACAAATGAGGTGCTCTTATGACGAGAACAGAATCCAAGCAATTAGAGGTCTTACGTTTTATCCATGACCGCGTTCAAGATAAAGGTTATCCGCCAACGGTTCGTGAAATTTGCGAAGCCGTTAATTTATCCTCCACTTCTACCGTTCATGGCCATTTAGCACGCCTTGAGAAAAAGGGCTTTTTACAAAAAGATCCTACTAAACCGCGGGCCATCGAATTAACCGCAGCTGGTTTAACAGCCATCGGCGCATCACAGCAGAAGATTCCCGTTCTCGGGGTTGTTACAGCTGGGGTCCCTATTTTAGCCGTTGAAGAAGCGACCGATTATTTTCCCATTCCACCAAGTCTGCAAACTGAACAAGATTTGTTCATGCTGACGATTCGCGGTGAAAGTATGATTAATGCTGGAATTTTAGATGGCGATGAAGTTATCGTGCGTAAACAAGCAACCGCTGATAACGGTGACATTGTGATTGCGATGACCGCCGAAGATGAAGCAACGTGCAAACGTTTTTTTAAAGAACCTGATCACTATCGGCTACAACCAGAAAACGATCTATTTGAACCCATTATTTTGAATGAAGTTAGTATTTTAGGAAAGGTCGTTGGTTTATACCGGGACCGCATATAATGAATAGCAAAAAAGGGCCCGCCATGATGGCGGGCCCTTTTTTAAACTTAACGTGCTTTCTAATGTAGCTTCTTGCGCCTTAACCGATCAGATCCGTTATTCACTGGGCCAAGTATCCTCAGAAGTTAACCGCATCAGAAACCACTCATTTCTAATAATCCATTAATTTGAAGATATCGTAGTCTTTAATTTTTTCGCGACCGTTTAAATCGTTTAGTTCAATTAAAAAGGCTGTTCCGACAACAATTCCGCCTAATTCTTCAACCATTTTGATGGTTGCCGCAATTGTCCCACCTGTTGCAAGTAAATCATCTGTCACCAACACTTTTTGCCCGGGTTTCACCGCGTCTTTGTGCATGTATAATGTTGATTTACCGTATTCTAAACCATAGCTAGCCGAAACGGTTTCCCGTGGTAATTTCCCTTTTTTTCGGGCTGGTGCAAAACCTACGCCTAACTTGTAAGCCACTGGACAGCCGACAATGAATCCGCGGGCTTCAGGGCCAACAATCATTTCGACCCCCTTGCTCTTTGCGTATTCGACGATTTTGTCAGTTGCTGCTGCGTATGCTTCCCCATCCGACATTAAAGGTGAGATGTCCCGAAATGTGACACCTTCTTCAGGAAAGTTCGGCACACTTGCAACGTAATCTTTAAAGTTGATTGCCATTTTTAATTCGCTCCTTAACTCATTCAACGGTTTGCTACTGATTGAAGCCTGCCAGCCAGTCTTTCATCTCCGCGAAGGTTGAGTAAACAAGCTGCTTTTCCATGTCAATTTTAGCTAATCGTTGTTGATAACTCGGCGCACTTTCTAATGCGTGTTTTGCCGGTTGTTTCACGGCCGAAATGAGACCACGTTCTATTTTAACAAATCCCAACTCAAAAAACACCTGCAACATAAAAATTAATAGTGGCAATTTAATTTTTAGATAGGTTGCTAATTCCCCTAAGCGCGCTTTTTCAATTCCTGGATGTTGGCGTAAGTAAACCAAGAAAGTCGCAAACTGTTGTTTATCGGGAATCCCATCTAAATATGCAGAATACTTACTGTAGAAGATAAAACTAATTTTGGTCGCTTGTTGTCGTTGATAAAAGGTTGCAAATTCAACTAAATCTGCCGGTTCGTCAACCACAATCAACTCAGCTTGTTGCGTCACATCAGTCGCTAAGATTGCTTGACTGCCTGCTGGGAGATAACTTTGTAACTGTTCCAAATACTGCTTGTTGAAAAAGACATAGGTCCCACTCGCTTTAAACAACTGCGGCGTCAACCGATTACTCCGCTGATCAATTAAAACTTGCCCACTTATTTGTAAATCCTTAAGCATCAATTGTAACGTCGTATTACCCCGCCAAGTATTTTCACTGACTTGACCAACTAATCGCAACTGTTCAGCCGCTTGTAACTCTTCATACAACGCACCGCGATTAAATGCTAAAACTGCTAACTGAGTGTCGCGATCGACTGCCGTAAATTTCAAATGTTTCTGATCAGCACCAATTTGCTTAACATCGCTTACTGTTGGCACCGTCACTTCAATCAGCGGTTCTGGATTGTCAGTCCCATAGGGCGCTAATTGACTGATGGCTTGATATACTTCTGGGGTAATATCAGCTAATGCAAGTTGTAAATCAACGGCCAAGGTTGGCTTAGTCGTTAAATCAATCTGATTATCGGCTGCATAGGCATTCATTGCTGTTTGCAAAGCCGCCAACTGATTGACGGGCATCGTTAACCCAACGGCCATATGATGTCCCCCAAAATGCGTTAGCAACGTCCGTTTTGCATCAAGCGCTTTAAAGAGATGATATGCTTCGACACTTCGTCCGGAACCCTTAGCTTGGCCAGTGGCTGGATCAATGGCGAGTACCAAGGTTGGTTTGCCGGTTTGTTCAACAATATGACTCGCCACAATGCCTAGCACACCTTCATGCCAACCTTCATGAGCCAACACTAAGGTCGCACTTGATTGGTTCTCAGGCGTCTGCGCCATTTCGCTAGCTGTCGCGGTAATTTCTTGAACGAGCCCTTGGCGTTTTTTATTCTGTTGTTCGACAAATTGAGCCTGTTCAACTGCTTGTTCCTCGTCAAACGTTGTTAATAGGTTGACCCCTAAATTGGCATCACCTAAACGACCAATCGCATTCAAGCGGGGCCCAATGCCAAACCCGATTGATGTTGCGTCAAGCGTTTCTTGGTCTATCTTCGCTGATTGACAAAGTGCAACCAATCCAGGCCGACTTGTATGTTGTAATTGCTGTAACCCGAGGCTGACTAAAACCCGATTTTCATCAGTTAGTGACACTAAATCACAGACCGTCCCAATCGCCACTAGGTCCAAACTCTCGTAAGGTACTTCTTCCAATAATGCTGTCGCCACTTTAAAAGCCACGCCAACCCCACATAGATCGCCAAAGGGATACTGTCCCTCTGGATGACGAGGATGAACAATTGCCGTCGCATTTGGTAATTCACTCGGTAATTCATGATGGTCTGTGACGACCACATCGACACCGTGTTCTTGTGCGTAGGCAATTGGCGCTAAGCCACTAACCCCGTTATCAACCGTTACAATTAATTGGGTACCATTTTCAACAAGTTGCTGATAGACAGCTAAATTAGGTCCATAGCCGTCTGTAAAACGGTTGGGGACATAAACTTCAACATCGGCGCCCAAACTTTCAAGTGTTTCTTGCATCAGTGCAGTACTCGTAATTCCATCGGCATCATAATCACCATATACTGTAATTTTTTCGCCACCCATCACAGCTGCCTGGATTCGATCGACTGCCGTTTGCATGTCATACAATGCGTATGGATCATGTAATTGCCCGACATTCGGATGCATAAACGCCTCAATTGCTTCCGGTGTTCGGATGCCTCGTTGCCACAACAATTGTGCTGCGGCTTTGGGGAGTGCTTCAACTGCCATAATTGCTTGTAAGTCTTGGTCAGTTGGTGTTGCTTTTAATTGCCATTCATATTGTGCTTCCACATTAATCCCTCGCTACTTCCAAATCATTAACTTACCCATTATAGCAAAGATTATTATATTTCGTTTAATAATCCAATCAAGGCTTTTGTTTATCGGCCCAGATGATATACTGTTAATTGATACACAAGGTTATTACATAGGGGGAACAACCATGACAGTTTTAGTACTAGGTGGTGCGGGCTACATCGGCTCACACACCGTTGATCAATTAATCCAACGCGGCACAGATGTGGCCGTTGTCGACAATCTTGTTACTGGCCATCAAGCAGCCGTTAATCCACAAG
>NZ_CAJOCF010000010.1 GCF_905332535.1 Latilactobacillus fragifolii | reverse complement strand
TAAGGAGAGTACAGGTCTCATTATATGGCGCTTAATCATTGTTATTAAAACACTTCTAAAAATTGACTAACCCTTTGACTAACCAAAAAAATTAATCGCTTTTTTGCGTAGCTAAGTACGAGGTGATTAAATGATAGTATTAGAACTCGAACAATTAGGTATTTTTGTAGAATTAGAAAACTCAACTATTAATATAGTAGGAACTGAACATTTCAGCCTAGAATTTCAAAACGAAATACTAGCTGGCATCTGGTTTCAGACGTTGTTAGATTTAGTAGAAACGTTACCTGAATTTACGCTATAATTGTTGCGAGGTGATCCGCATGTCCGACAATGAGCGTCAAATTCTAGAATCGTTTAAACAAATGTACAAGAAATTGCCTGGCCACACCTATTCATTAGTAGTCGTTAAAAACGTTTACGACGGAAGCTATAACTTTTTCATTGACGACGTCCACGGCGCCACTTGGAGTAATGCACTTGGTTCAGTGCCATTCAGTGAGTTAGACGAATACAAAAGCGTGCTTAAAAAGCTGCTTGCTAGTGGCTTGCCTGTTGAGTATCGCGGATTTAAGGAGGAATGAAGATGGTCGCTTTAGATTTAACTGGGCAAAAGTTTGGTGAGCTGAAAGTAATCGCTAGAAACGGTAATGTTGGAAACCACGCTGCATGGCTGTGCCAATGCTCATGTGGCAACCAAACCACTGTGCCGAGTAACAAGCTTAAATCTGGTGCTATTGTGAGCTGCGGGCACTTAAAGCGCGATGTAAACCACACTGGATTAAGGCGTGGTTATCAGAATAAGAAGAAAAAAGACGTCGCTACCTTCCTGTTAGATTCGAAACGTAAGGTTAGATCGGATAGCTCAACCGGTATAACTGGCGTAAAGGTGGTTAAATACCGCGATGGCTCAATCCATTATGCCGCTGAAGTTACTGTTAAAGGCAAGCGGCATCGTATTGGCACCTTCCCTACTGTTGAAGAAGCTGCTCAAGCGCGACAAGCTGCGGTTGATGCACTTTTGAATGATCTAAATGACTAAGCCCTTTCGAGGGCTTTTTTATTTAATTAAAATATTACGTATTTTTTTACGTTATTACGTTGACAAGGTTACGTAATTACGTTATACTAAGTACATAAGTTAAGGAAAGGGAGTTTTAAACATGGCAATCAATAAATCAAAGTTATTCAAAACAGCTTGGCAAATGGCTAAAGGATCAGCAAAACGTTTAGGCGGTAATGCTGTTGAATACTTATCAGATGGCTTGAAACGTGCTTGGAAGAGTGCTAAACAAGCAGTCGCAGACGTTCAAAGTTCATTAAATTCAAGCTCACGTAAGTTTGACAGCGATAAAGATGTCATGGGCAAAACAGTTACTTTCAAACGCTTAGACAGTATCCGCGATACATTTTATGGCCGTGTAGCAGAATTCATCTTTGAAGATGTTAAAGGCAACGTCTTCTCATGGTCAACAAAGTTAAATGGCTACGTTGCTTCTAAATTGCAAGAAGGTCAAACCTACTCAATTGATTTCAAAATTAAGAAACAAGTAACTGATACAATCGCAGATATTAACTATGTTGGATTTTCAAAATAAAGGAGAGTGCAAAATGACACTATTAGATAACTACTTAAAAGACAACCGTATTACACAAGCTATGATCGCTAAATTAATGAACAAACCATCATCATCAGTGGCAGCAATTATTAACTCGAAAGTCGACATCACAGAACAAAATAACATTAAGGCGATTAGAGCTATTGCCGATATTCTAGGCAAAACACCTGGCGATATTTTAAATGAATTAATTAAATTGGAGGGATTAAGCATGGCATTCAACGAAGAACACACATTCACAATTTTAACGACAATTTGGAACGACGATGACTCATTATTTAGTGATGAAGTGTATGAATACGACGAATTTGAAGAAGCATGCGCAGCGTTTGAAGATTTAATCAAGATTAATAGACTTGACGAAAAAATTACCCTTGATTTATCTGTGGATGATGACATTGTAATGAGCGTTACCCTTCAAAACAAGGACGAAATCACTGACAAATACACGGACAATTTAAACGTGTTGCCATCCGAAGTTAAACCTGCTCTTTTAAAAGTAGCCCAAAAATATGAAATTAAAGTTGATTAAAAAGCCATAAAAAATAAGCCTAACCCACAATTTAGTGAGTTAGGCTTATTAATTATATGTATCCTTTGACTTGTTGGCAAAGACCAAGCAAGAGAAAGGAGAAGAACAACGAGAAAAGAACTTCGGATAGGTGACCAAACCTACCCAAGGGTCCCTGTTATTCATATAACAATCACAACCATATAATACGATAGGGTTCATTTTTTGTCAACATTCTGCTCGATATGAAGTTACTACTAAAAACAAGCAAATATATGCTATAATTTAATCGTCGTTAATAATCATCTGACCAATGATAACTAAATTAACGATAAGGGGGTATCCCTGTTGTCTATAACTATCACAATTTCTTTAAAAATGGTAATTAGCATTATCGTAACACTTGCTGCTTATTATTTTGAAAAGAAATAACCGGATTAAAAGTCTGCTAAATGTGCTAGCAAGCGAGCCAACATTTGTAGGCTTTTTTCTTTTGCTGTTTTACTATATACAGTATAACACTTTTGGATTATTTATTTCTATGTACAGCCCTCAAACGAGGGCTTTTTTGTGCTTATGTTATTTAAATGTTCCCCAGGCGGTGCCGCTTGGCCACTCTCTCACTGGCAAGTAAATATGCTGCCCGTTGTATACATGATGGATCCATGTGTAGTTGCCGACTTTAGCCCATGAATCATATGGCCATTCACCGTAAGCGGGCAAATAACCGCCTTGCTGTGCGCTTGTGCTTGGTGCGCCAATACGGTTCATGATTTGAGTATCGCCATTAACGAAGGTGCCGTTTTCAGGCGTAAATCCTGATGGAATATTGCTTGCTGCTGGCTTTGGGGTTGGCGCTACAGGCTGGGGTGTCGTCGACGCTGAACCACCATTGGCTAAGCGTACCACTTCATCAACATCTAACCCGCCTGGGCATGCTGTGGCTGTTACTTCGTTGTGGGCTAATACGTGTTGACGGTCGCAAGGAATGCCATAGTAATCGCAGATGTCGCGCACTAATTTAGCTGTGTTTGCCACTGTCCGCGGATCAACCGACCAACTAGGTGCGCCTGTAGAATTGACGTTTTCAATGCCAATTGAACGTTCGTTTGGATTGCTCATCTTAGGCACGTCGCTGCCACCTGTACCACCACAGTGATAAGCTGCATATGTTTCTTCAACACAACCAATAATTTCATCAGGTGTCACTTCATAGTGCGCCGAAGTCCAATTGCCTGAACTAGTATACCACGTACTCATAGCCACATTCTTGTTGGTTGTCGCGTTGTGATGGATGACAATGCGATCAATACCCACACCATTGCGACTGCCCCCATACATTGGATTTGGGTTTTCACTTGTAATTAAATTGCTAAAACGTCTTGCCATTATTTTGCACCCCCTAGAATAGATTTAATTGCGTCATAACCACCAGCACTTACTAATCCAGCAATCGCGCCGTCAAGTCCAGCGATTAATAGTGTTTCGAACTGGCCGGGCATTGCATAGAATGCGACAACTCCAATTAAAAAGCCGACTACCATATCGATTAACGGTAACCAGCGATTATCAACCTTTGTCTGCTTAATGCCCCATGTTACTAAGCCGACTAATACGGCCACCATCGCAATAGCGCTTGCCATTGCTGCTTGAATAATTTCAATCATTTTTTGTCATCCTTTCCGGGAAAATATTTGTGTAATTTTGCTACCATTTCATCTTGAATCCAATCAAAAAGCCACATCGGGTAATATCTAGCCCATCCCAATGCAGCCACATTTCCTAAAAACGAGTAAAAAGTTTGGCCAATAAAAGCGCCGGTAAAAAAAGCATAGACAAACGACTTTGTTTTAAGTACAAAGTCAATCGCCATGCATGCGGTACATACTACGACAATTAAAAAGTCACGCAAAAGGGCATCTATACCCGCGTGACTTGTCTTTAACATTCTGTGCGATTTATGCGCTAAAATTATTCCTGAAATAGTATCAAGAATAAACACTATAATCAAAACTAACATCATAGCGGCATGTTCGATTGTCGGATGATCACTATAAAGCCAAGTAGGAACAGCGATTGTTAATCCAATCAAAAAGCTGTGGCTACTTATCATCTTATCTATTAATCTTTGCAAACCATGCTATTCCTCCTTAACTGTAATCTCTTGATATTCACTTTCAGTAATAACACCCAAATCTAACATGTCTTGGATGTCGTTTAATTCCAGCAGCCCTTTTTTAAATAAATCTCTGTACGCATCAACCATTCGACTTATCCCCCTTTAACGCATTTAACTCCTTCGTTAATTGCAAATTCTGTTTAATCAAGGTTGCGTTAATCTGGTCTTGCTCAGTTGGTTCTGGTACTACTGGCTCCGGTGCCTTACCTTGCTGCCACTTTTCTCCGTCCCAAACAGGATTCATAATATCCCCTGGGTCAATAGTAGTTGCACCAGGCCTATCCTCTAAACTTGAATCGGTCTCATCAACATAGTTAAACAAATACTTTCCTGTTTCGGGGTCAAATAAATACCATCTAGTTGCTTCCATTTCAATCATCTCCTTAGACTATGTCTGTCCAATAGCTAAGCCAAACTTCAATGAAGTTAGATGGCGTAGTGCCATTTAGAAAATTCAGACGAATACTTGTGCTCTCTCCGCCGATAGATACACCCGCCCCTATCAATTCGTTATTACGAGGTTGAGCCCAATTCATTGCCAATTCACGTGTTGGTACTAATTCTTTAGGGAAGTCACAGACAAAATTAGGTACATGACCGTTTATGTTAGCGATTCTACCCCTTAAATCTACCCAAACCTTTCCACCAGGATAGGTTGTAGTTCGGTAGTGCATATCGCCGGTAAATCCATTACGCATAGTGAAGTTTCCCCAGTTGCTAATTACTGGCAAATCTGTTGTATTTAACGAACGCATCCAGCCACTAGCTACGCCTTTATTAACGCTAAACCTTACGAAATCATTAGCAGTGCCACCAGAATAAGCAAAGGCATAATTATTGTTTTCTTTAATAACCATGGCATTCATAGCAGTATTATTATCTCTAATGATACTAAAACCAACCGGAACAGAATTTGACTTCAGAAAGTCACCAAAGTCAGTGCCTTTAGGGCATGTCGCTAAAGTAAAATCATTGTCCTTAAATATTTTATGATGTTGCCAGTTTTCAGAAGTACCGTCTGTGATGGTTTTCGTCCACGCACCCCATTTAGCTGGGCTTCCTGAATAAGATCGAACATAGTCGACTCCCCCAGTTGTCGCTCCCAAAAAACTTTGTCGGATTGTTCCCCCAACTTTTAGCGCCAATAAATTGCCCCAAACCGCTGTCGTGCCTGTTGGACAGTTAGCACCTTTTGCGGCGTTAACTGCATAAATACCTTGACTGTTTGCCGTATTCCAATCAGTGTCAGCGCCAATAGTGCCAACATTCGTAATTAGGAAGCGATTATCAGCTTGGCTTTTTGTATAGAAATCTAATTTATCAATAGATGCTTTCAGTTCAGCAATCTTGTTTTTTAAATCAGCAATTTGTTTGTCCCAACCCGCTTTTGCATTATTGTATGCATCTTGTAGTTGTTTAACATACTTGTTGTATTCATCGACTAAAGCATCGGCATGTGTTGAGTCTGCATCGGCATCAGGAAGTACTAAAATATTGAAGTCTTCTGTTGAAACTTGTCCACCAGTGGAATCTGTAAATACAAAGTATGCTTGTTTAAAATTACCAGCTACACTAAATGCTGTTTTGGGAAACTTAAATGTAAATTTACCATCTTTAGCAGTAACCGCAATATCTTTTGCAACGAACTCTCCCTTATAGTTAGTGCCCCTGAATTGTCCAGTTTTATATTCAGTTAAATCTTTTGGAATACGATTTTCGTTAATTTGAACATCGTATACTTGTAATTCACCGTCTTTTATATGCCCTTTGACAATTTGGTTAGTCCATTCAACAGCCGCAAGGTCTAACATGATTAATTGGTTCGCCATTATTTGCCCTCACTTTCACTCATTTTTCTTAATTCATCGTATGTCATTTCTAATTTAACCAGTCTTTCTTTTTCGTAACCGCGCCGTTTCGCTTTCAATTCCCATCCAAATTGAGCATTAGGCTTATTTGAGCGCACAACAAAACTATCTGGATTTCGTTGTTCAACCCAGATAGTTGCGTTGCTATACGGTGTAATAAATACCTGATAAGCATAATCTGTATTAATAGTGTCGCCAAAAAGTTCATCAATCGGAATAGTAACCGAAGATTGTTCGCCAGTATTGGACTCACCAATATCGCCTAAATATGATTCGGCAGTTTCGTATGCCGGTGTGGCTCGTAGGCCATCACGTGTTACATGCGCAGCATTTTTGCTCCCGTTGTAGACTGTGAAGTTACCCAGAACATCAACATGATCACCGTAAACATTAAACGCATTAGTTTGACCGTTATTCCCGCTGATAACAACTTGTCGGTGTGATGAAATCCACAAAACATCTTGTATTGACCTCAACGACCCCTTAAACGGTCCATCTACTGACCAAAATGGATTCTCATAGGTTGAGTCTGTCGGGACTGATATCAATGGATGGGAATATGTGCCAGCTGCGTTGCTTTGATTTAAGCCAATCGAATATCCGGGTAAATTGAACCATGCCACACCATTAGCTTTACCGGTACCAGCATCATTGACCGTTGAAATGCTACCTACCGGCTTATTTTCTTCGCTAAAACTGATTCCGCCCCTCGCTAGAGACATCTTAAAACCGTTTGAATCGGTAGTTTGAAATATACTACCAGTGATTGTGCTACCTATAATATCGATAGCTTTCAACGAGCCGGTTGTTATAGCAGTCGCGTTGATTCCGTTGCCAGTAATAGCATTGGCAAACGTCTTGCCCCCATCTGTTGAAACGCCAAGTCCTGCTGAATTAAAAATAACGACATTATTAGCATTCGTCTTATCGATTGCCAATATGCCGTTATTAGTAAATTTTAGTTCAGTTTGAGTATTAATTAGTGCTTTGGTCGCAATTTCAGTTGCATCTTCTAGCCAATGGTTAGGAATAACACCGTTGCCATTTATAATATCATTCATTGTATCAGATGTTTTAGCGTCTGCTTCATTGTTTTTATCAGCTGCACTAAGTGAATTGCACGTCACAGAAGTCTGCTGTTTTTCGCCATTTATATCATATTGCGTTGAAACACTTATGATTCTAATTTTCTGATTAAACTCCAGCAATTCATCTACAGCCAGAATATAATCACCCGGCCTTGGTATAGCATATTCATAGCCCGCTTGTTGTAAATCTTCCATACTCAATGAAACTGAAATAGAAAATGACCCATCAACAGCGTTCTTCAAATTAGCCATCATAGTGTCTTTATTGGTAACTCGCTCATCGCTAATCGGCTTTGCTTCTAGTTTTCCATATACGCTAGCTAGAGGGCTAGTATACTCAACAGTTAATCTACCTTTACTATGATCGTCTTCATCAGTGTAAGCACCAAACCCTTTGGCATATGTTACGAAATCGCCGATATTGTACTCTAACCCAAGCTCTTGTAGGTTAAATCCTTTTCGAACAACTGTCGATAAGTCGCTTCCATTTTTTTCAACTATCGAAACGGTCTTGCCAGATACTGAAAATTCTGTTTTAGTTTGGTTGATGAAGTTATTAAATAGGGATAGTCGAGTATCCATACCAAAACTTTGTTTTTCAAAAGCTGGAACATCAACACCTAATTGGTAGGAGTACTCACTGCCTTTGAAGATGAAATCCAAATAGACTTGTGCCGTATGTGACCCGTCTGGTAATTGCTCATATACTGAAGTTTTCCCCATTCTATAAAAGAATTCATGTACAGCATCAAATTCTACAGTTATTCCATTCCCTAAGTCATTGGGCTTTGCATATGTGATGTAATATACCTCATTGTTGAACTCTAGCGACCAGCCTCTATCAATCTTGTTTAAAACATCGTCATTAGTGTATATTGTCCCGGAAAGCGACTTCTCGCCATTTACAGTGTGTTTAAATGTAACATCTGCTAGTGCTAATAACGTTTCTTTTTTGTGATTTTTAAACTTAATCATAATGCTCCTTATAAATACATATTAACCATATTTTTGATCACTATCGTCCCTTTGAAATCTGTTGAGATTGGGATTACTCCTGTACTACTTGGCCCGATAGAAAAGTATTGAATGTTTGTCTTATCGTTAATATTTAGACCATTCAATAAGAAAGAATCTCCTTTTAATTCAAAAACATCATTTTGCTTTATTGCAGCACCTGCATAAGTAAACTGTTGATTGCCAATAGTGAGACTAAAACCACTACCTTGAGCAGAATTAGCAACCATATTTATTGAAAACGGCCACTCTAACTGTGAACACACGGCTGTTCCTTTATAAGATAAGTAAGACTGTCCTGTTAAATCGATATCCTGTGGCTGAGATATACCATACGGAATGTCCGCAGTTGTTAAAGAAATTGTGATGTTAGTTAGTAACCCAGCACCGCTTTTACCTTGAAAATCATAATCAACATTATCACTTGCTATAACGCGCCATCGATAATGATATGCACGTTGATTTGCAAAGTTTGTAAAATCTGGATTAGTTGTTTCACCTGGACGCTCAAATTCATACAACCCTTGAACGCTGTACATTTTGCTAACGTAAAATGGCTCAGAAGTCATGATTAGCGAGTTTATTCTATCTTGTATTAGCTGGTCATCATATTCGTCCACAGCATAGTAGCTTCCAGTTACAGTAATATTTTTTTCTTCGTAAACTGATCCGTAATATATTTTTCCATTTCTGAAATTAACATTATTTCTTGTTGGGTTTAATTTTGGACCGGTAGCCTTTACATCTTTAACAACAATTCCTAATTCTGATAGGCGGTAAGAACCACCGCCTTTATCTATTAGTAAATCCATTTCTTTCACCTACTTTTTGATAACATTGATGCGAACGCGTTCTCTTGCATCCTTGTTTTTGATTGAATAGTAAACTTTATCACCATCCCAGTTTTGTTCAACAGTTAAGTTAACTACTGAGCTGGGTGCATTTAAAATGTCTTGATCCATATTTTCAGAGAGGCTTGTCGTTCCGGAGTGCAAACTAGTATTAGCTACCAATCCTACATTAGGATTTTGCAGCTGATTAGCAAATCCTTGAACTTTACTAATAGCGCCATTAAAAGAAACATTGTTCATTGCTCCAGATAGTTGTCCTGCGTACGAACTAACTGAAGACTTGACATTTGAAAAGCTATTATCCAGCGCGTTTCCAAAACCGGTCATAATGGCATTACCAGCTGGAATTAAAAGCTTTTTATCATAACTAATTGGGCCTTTGTGCTCACGAATCCAGTCGCCAATTCCACTAATGAATTTTTTACCAGCTTCCCAAGCGCCCTTTAGACCCTTAACGAATCCATTGATAACCGCTCGACCAGCCGCCAATAAATCAATATGACGCAATCCGTCAAATACTCCGACAACCGTTGACACAATATTTTTAACTCCGGATACCAAACCGTTCCATGCATTAATAGCTCCATCCTTAATACCGTTAGCAATTGAAACAACGCTCGACCTAAGACCGTTCCACATGCTGACCACACCTGAAACGAGTCCATTTACAAGTGCTTTGACACCCGATACTAGACCGTTCCAAATTGCTACAGCACCATTTACAATCCCGTTAAATATGCTAATTGTTCCGTTTTTAAGAGCATTCCAGAATGCGATTGCAGAATTGACCAATCCTGACCAGATTGCACTAAGCGCAGAAACAAATCCGTTCCAGATTGCTTGGCCGGCGCTTACAATTCCATTCCAAATAGCGACAGCCTGGGTCGAAATGCCATTCCAAACAGTAGAAAAGTAAGTCTCGATGAAATTTAGTATTCCAGTAAAAAACGTAACTAATCCATTCCATATTGTTGATGCCCCAGTTACTATGCTGCTCCAAATAAGTTGTAGATCGGCTCCTAACTGAGTCCAGCTACCCGTTAGAAAATCAATTACAATTAAAATAGGGCCCATAATAACGGACTTCAAGATTTCCCATACGCCTTGTGCAACAGTAACGATGCCTTGCCAAATAGCTGTAAGAGAGGGTGCAAAAGTGTTCCAAATGGTTGTTGCGACATTTACAATTTCTGTCCACAGTCCGCTAAAGAACCCAGAAATAGCTCCCCAGATACTTTGTGCAACTGATATGACACCTCCCCAAATACTCGACAAAGTGCCGGTAAATGATGTCCATGTATTCGTAGCTGATGTAGTAATGTTTGTCCATAGATTCGAAAAGAATGTAACAACACTATCCCAACCGTTTTTCACTCCTTCGGCTGCACCTGTAACAGCATCCGATATCGCTCCCCATACGTTTGAAGCTACTTGAGTTAATGCTTTCCAAGCTTTATTTAAGAAACTAATAAAATCTTGCCATACTTTTTTGCCAGTTTTGGTCTGTGTAAAAAAGTATACAAGCGCTGCCACCACCGCTACTATCACAGACACGATTAATCCAATGGGATTATCTGCAACCACAGCGTTAAAAGCAACTTGAACTCCAGTGGCAATTTTAGTGATTGTTTGCCAAGTTTTTATCGCACCAGTCCATATTTTAAAAGCAGTTATCCCTGCAGTTATTCCTAGTGCTAAAGGCTTAATCCAATCCTGATTTTTATTAACAAAATCAATTAGTCCTTTTATTGTAGATATTATTGGAGGTATAGCAGTTTCTACTGCTTTATTAATCGCTGAAAACGAAGAAATTATTGACGATTTTATACTGTTAAATACGCCAGCTATACCATTTTTTATACCGGCACTCTTTAATCCGTTATCAATGGCAGTTACAGTGTTTGCTAAGCCATTAACCACAGCATTTTTCATATTGGTAAACGAAGTTCCAATACCGCTAGTAGCAGTTCTTGCAGTAGCTGCAAAGCCATTTACACCACCATCTAATTCAGTGAATCGCTTATTTAATTGATCCATTGTAATATCGCCGGACTTTAGCTTGTCATATAAATCGCGTTCGGCACTTTTACCAGTGATGCCAAATGATTTAGCAACTTTTGTTAATGCATATGGCATTGTTTCTTGAAGTGTACGCCAACTCATTAAATCAACTTTACCAGTTGAAAGCATTTGGCTATATTGTTCAACGCCACGTGAAGCATCTGCAGCGCTCGCACCAGATGCGAGGAAGGCATCATTTAAAGCAGTCGCCGTTTTAGCTCCGCCAGTTGCACTTTTTTCAAGGATGGCAAAACTTTGGGCGCTCTTAGTTAAGTCTTGTAATGAAGTTGGTAATCCATCTACGCCCTTTTTTAAAATACCTACCGACTTAGTAGTATCATCAGTAGAAAATCCCATTTGAGCCATTACTTTTGGATATTGATTTAATGTATCAAAACGACCGATAGCGCCACCAATACTATCTTTTAAAACACCTATGCCTTTAGATACCAGGCTAACTGCGCCAACTCCCGCCGCAATTTTGCCAATACTTGTATTCAAAAATCCGGTTTTCTCAGTAGCGGCTTTGGCACCATTGCCCATGCCTCCAAGCGAGCCGTTAACTTTCCCAGAAACGCCTGCCGCAGTTGTTGCGACCTTATCCATCCCGTTAAGGTAATTTGTTATATCCGCACTAACAACAGCTTTCATAGAACCATCAAAGCTCATCTGTTCCCCTCCTTCCCGCAAGTCTTAAACTTAATGCTTTCTGTCGGGCTAAGAATTCTTCAACTGTTTTGTTAGCCGAATCTGCCTTAACTGGGCCTTTTTCGTACAACTGAATTACCTTATTTTCAGCTCTCGACTTATTGAAAACTTTATTTAGTTTTGGCTTCTTCGCGTTGGTTACATATCTGTTATTAAATAGGCTAACTGCTATAATTTCTAAGGAATCAACTTTTTTTAATTCAAGTCCTTCTAGGATTGCATCCAGTTCCCATTTATAACAGTTCATAATAGTTGGTATATCAGTAAGCCCTTGTCTTGCACATTTTACAATTAGTTCACGTCTTTCAAGGTTTGAAGCAACGCATCCACTGACTTGATTTTGTCGTCGTCTTTTTCTTTGCTCATTTGGTCTTTCGAATTCAGAACGTTTTTCTTGAAGATTTTTAGCTTGCGCATAAAAAAACCTGAGTTTTCAATTTCTTTTGTAAATGCATCAATAAGCATATCTAGTCCTTTTGAAACATCTGATTCATCCATTTCCGCGGCTTTATTTCCTACCGCATCAATAATATCGTCCTCTTTTGTGACCCCTGAAGCGACACGTACAATATCATGGATTGCACTTTCGTCCCCAGATTTTAACTTGGCATATACAAGCCCCGCGCCATTATCTGCACCCGGTTCGCTAGATAATTTAGAGTTCAATTTAAAAACCAATCTATAGTTAAATTTAATTTCTACATTTTTGTTTCCTACTTTAAATTCAATAGCCATTTTATAAGCACCTCTTGTTATTTTTTGGGCTTCTCACCCATTCGGCATTTTGGTTTACTGACCCTAATTCAAATTACTTTAGTGTTCCGTAGTTGTGGTCGTAGTCGCTTTTGTAGTGGTAGTAGTAGTTGGCGCCTTTGTGGTCGTAGTTGTTCCGTTGTTAATATCATCGTAATCACCAGTAGTTTCACCTGGACGTTGATAGTTATATAAGGCATCTAATTCCGCAATCATTTCATCACTTAGAGGGAACGTTCCATCTTGAAGAACACCTACAATGTTTAAGGTATAGTCTAGTTCGACTAAGTCTTCTGTCCCTTCTGAATAATCTAGTTCATCTGGAATGCCATAACCGAACTTAGCTGGATAGGCTTTTACTTTCTTTTCGGGGTCGCCCTCAGGCTTGCCTTGCGATTCATCGACGATCACACGCCAAACTTTAACGCTTTTTCCTTTTACTTTCGCATCCTCAATAATGCTTGCCGCTGGATCGTCAGGCGCGAAGTACTGCTTTAAGTCAATACTCTGTTCATCTGTTGACTTCATAATGAGGCGTCCCATTTTAGTTTGTTCATCTACATTATCGCCGCCGATTTTTAAATCGCCTTCTGTTTGCCATGCTGGATAAATTGCAGGACTACCAATAGGATCATCGACTGACTGTACGAAATACAAAATTTTGCGACCTGTGATTGCTTTTGAATTAGTTTTTTTAACACCATTATTAATCGGTTCTGCCATATTTATGACCTCCTAAATTATTAAATCTTTGATTGTTATTACTATATGGAAAACTTGTCTGCCAATTGAGTTATCCACCAACACTTGACTTGTAATGTTTTGGCGTCTTCCTAAAAGTGTTTTAGCTGTATATAAAATATCTTCTAAATCGGTACTGCTTGAATCTGGTAGAAAAATATCGATTTGTAGATTAGTTTCTATAACCAAATCGCTTTTTGCACTTAAATAGTCATCATCAGCATGGTTTCCAACTACAATAAAAGGCTCCTGAACACTATCGTTCGGGAGCCTAAAATAAATTGGATATTCTAACGGTTCTAATTTCTCTTGAATATCATGTAGATATTCAGTCATTGGGGAATGAATCATTTATTTATAATCCCCTTTACATTTTGATTGAATTTTTTCTCTTCTTCATCGACTGCTGGAGTGAAAAATGGTTGTGCAGCTTGATATCTAGTTCCTTTGTCGACATATACTGAATAAGGCGCACGAGAATCAACACGAGCCGTAAACTCTCCAATTTTTTCTGCTTGAATATTTTTTCTCATGTTCCCTGTATCAACAGCTGCTTTTTCTTTTGCTGATTTTTCAATTCTAAAGGCTGATTTAGTGACCTCTTCGCTAATCATTTTTCGCTTTGAACTTTTCATTTTTCGTATAGCATTAGCAAACTCTCTGCCACCTATAAATCTTGTATTATTACTCATACACTAACCACCAATACCGTTGAATTATGATGAAATGATTGAGTTATAGGTTGATACTCAATTCCATTGATAGTCAAATGATCCACCTTATAAAAGCCTTGAATATGAACCTTAAATGCTTTCTTGTTAAAACTACCGAAAACGACCGATTGCTCTTTTAGGCCAAAGCTTGATACACTGCAAGGTATATTCTTTAAAATCGTTTTTTTATCTTCATAGCCTAAATAACCTTTGGCTTTATAGTGTGCGACTACATCACACCGATTGTTATACCTCATCAGTAAAACCTCGCTATACCCTTACCGCTATTCTTTTTACGGAATTTATCTAGGTAAACAGAATAGTCCAGGATATCGTTTTCTATCCATGATGCAGACATATCATTTTCAGAAGATGAGGTTTTTCCCTCATCGCCAATTCTGTTAAATCTTCTAATTGTTAATTCTCTTGTAATCCAATCTAAGTCAGTTGGGTATTCAATCGTTTGTAAAGAATCTTGACCAATATATCCAATTAGCCTGTTCTTGCTATCTTCAATAAGGATTGATAGCAATTCATCTTGAATATCATCCTTTATATTCAATAATGTTTTAATGCTATTTAGCAGTTCTTGGTCGTCATTTTCCATAATTAGCCTCCCTTACATATCTAACATATAAGTCAGAAACTTTACCGGAATCTTGTTGTAATGCGCTTAATGGAGGCGTTTCATTATAGTTTCCTTTAAAGAAAAGTTTTGTATCTACAGTTACGCCTGCATTATGGATTATCTTTTTATCATTTATACTATCGTCCGTAGACCAAGCGAACTCTAATTTATCGTTAACCATAGGCTTAATACCGTAATGGTACATAGTCCACAGTTGTGCCCACATCTCTGCAGTCCATTTTTGCAAATTAGTTTTTAGAGGTTTGATGCAATTATAAAGCTCAATAGAATTGACATAGACGTCATGCCAGTAGCCAGCTTTTGGCTTTCTGATAACCCACTGAGCCCCGCCACTGTTTTTATTAATAGACTTTAACCAGTCTTGCGGAATATGCAGCGTTTGACACATCGAATCAATTACTACTTCGCTGTTTGATACATTTTTTAAATAGTCATAATTAAGGTATCCATTCGCATTAGAAGCATACCAACGTTTTTCGGTGGCATGCACTTTAAAAACTGATAAATCTAAAATGACAACATCACTGTCTAAATATACGTAATTCTCGTTTTCTCGACTAGCATCTTCATCAAGATATTTCCACCATAAGTAAGGTCGGATACTCGGAATATAATTTTTATCATATCTATCGTCTTGATATATATGCACATCATATTGTCCAAAAGCATTTGCAACAGCCTCATTGTCTTCAGCAAACAGTACAACGATATCTGCATCTGGCACCCCTAACTCTTTCAAGCTATAGATCGCAGTCTTCAGTTCCCAAGAAAATCGTTCTTTAGCTGGTTGCGCAAATACATATTTCATTAATCTACTCCTTAGTGCGCTGTAGTTGTTGTAGTTGTGGTTGCCTTAGTTGTTGTGGTCGTTGTTACAGTTCCTGCCCCAGCAGTGTAAATGGCTTTTTTATTGTCTTCTGAGATATAAGCCCCATACTTACCAGCGCCCTGTAATTTGATGCCATAGAAGTTTTCTGCTTCAATTGAGCGAACTACCTCAATCCCAGTGAAAGCACGACCAATATTATCTGGTACAAAAATAACTTTTGCGCCTGACATGTATTGTTCGGGTGTTTTACTGATTTGGAACCCTTTAAATTCAAGGTAAGTATTAGTATCAATATTTACATTAGAGCCTTTTGACGTTGTGGCAAGTTTTGAATCAACAATCGCATTATAGATTTCTGGTGTTACATAGGCACGAACTGGTACCGTGATTTCTAAGTTAGTGTATTTATCGTCTGCGTCTGAGAATAGTTTTTCAACATCATCAGCGCTTCCAAGGTCTCCAGCCGCACTATCTGCAAGCATTTTGCCATAGTAGTAGTTAAACTTACGAATCTTAGCTTGAGCCTGCAAATCTAATCGTTCTGCGATAGCTTTATTCATATCTGCGTTAACAGTAAAACGATCCATACCTTCATGAATAGCCCACGTGCCTTCATAAGGGACTTCCTTATCTGTATAGATAACTTCTTGCATTTCACCAAAGCGTGAGGAATTATCCGTTCCTTTGCCAAAGGCTACATTAGGATCAGTACTATATTCACCGATAACTACTGGCAAATCACTAGTTTTAACGCTAAACATTTTGCTATTGTTTGTAATGCCATCGATTGCTTGCATTTGACCAAATGTTGGTTGAAATGCTGATTTTGCTCTAAACACCGATTGGATAATAGTCATAAATTGTTTTGTATATAGTTGTTCACTCATAATAAAAATCTCCTCTTATTTGTATTTTGCTACAACAGCAGCAAACGGGTCATTTGATCCGCCATTATTTGATTCTTTGGGCGCGTCTCCCTTTAAACGTTCCGTAACAGCTTTCTCTACCGATTTATCGAATGCCGATTTAAGCGCGGTAATATTTTTCTTTGTGGTTTCTACATCATCTGAAATTACCATATCGACAAACTCAGCAGGCATGCTATTAATTTCAAGCTCTTTCTTAGCTTCATAGCGGTACTCACGCATGTTAAGCTCTTTTTCGCGCTGTTCTAATTTAGCAATTTTAGCTTTCTCTTCAGCGTCTTTTCGTTCAGCAGCGCTCATTTTCGCTAATTTTTCAGCTTGTGAGATTTCTGATTGTTTTTGTTCATCCCACTTCGATTTAGCCGTTTCAAGTGCCTTGCTGATACGTTTATCTACTTCCGCATCAAATTCTTGTGTAGTAAACGTTAGTTGGTCTTCAGTTTCGTTAGTTTGAGTTGTTGCGTCTTTTTCGTTCAAACTATTATCTTGCTGTGACTCAACTGCTTGGTTATTATTTTCTGTTGGCATAAAACAAAACTCCTTTAGAGCCCATACACGTTCATATGCAAAGTTCGTCCCACACACACTAAAAAAGCCCATGCACAACTAGCACATGAACCCATACACACTCATATTTTATTTTTGAGTAGTTTTATGACTTGCTCAGGTCAATATTCTTAATTTAACTCCTGATCGGTTGGCGTTATGGTACTTCGACAATTCGGGTGCATAGGTGGTGCATTCAACCCAGGCTGATAATTTTTAATAGCAAATATATCACCATTTAAATCACGACAAATTTCTGTTGTTCTACTATCTAGATGCGCTAAATACTGGTACTTTGTAAATCCTGCTTTTTTGTATGATTCAATTGTTGTATCAGTAATAACATGCGTGGTTTCAGTCCTTACTAACGTCTCGGCTTGAGCCCTTTTAACATTAAAAGTTTTTCTTAATTCTCTAGCCATTTCTGCAGGTGTAGCGTTTCTGATAAAACCCTTTTTAAGTATTTCTCTTAACTCTTCAGCTAATTTACCTGCATTACCCCAGATTCGGCCAGAAAAATTATCGCCAGCCCATTTTGATTCAACTATATTTTTGAGCGCTCGTATATTAATTTGAGATTCGGCTAAGTTGCCATAAACACTTTTAATAACAGACTCTAAATAACTCTGCAGCGATCCTTCAAATTCTTTGCCTAAAGCGGAGGTTATAGCGGCCATTTCTAAATCTAAAGCATCAAGCCTACTTGCTTTGGCACTCATATACTGTGTATTTAATATCTCAAGTAATGTTGCATCTTTTATACTCTGGCTAAAGTATCTATTAGCATTAGCCTGGTATGTCGCTAAATCTTCTTTATTTAGTCTCTTTTTAGCTTCCGAATAACTAATGCCATTTTCATCAGCATATTTTTGGTAAAAAGCAAATACAGCCTCTTGTACTTTTTTAGAATAAACAGCAAACAAAGATTGTAGTTCATAAAAGTACTCTAAATCTGTTTCATCTGCATTCTGCAGTATTTTATTTAATCTTTTTTCCCAATACTCACGACTATTCATGCTCATCTACCTCATTAACACCATCGTTATTATTAGGAATTCTTGGGTTACTATTAATTGGCTGCTTATCAGACTCTTTATCAATACGTTTAAGTTCATTACTAGCATCTACACCAGTAAATGTTTCTAATAACGTTAGTAAGGTTTCATCACTAACCACACCATCCAAGTTTTTAATCATGTTGATTCTTTCTTCGTCATTCTGTGGAAGATTTGGCGTAAATTTGATTGTCGTATCATTGATCTTATCCTGTAGGTCAGTAATTTTGTCCCCAGTTGAAACACTATTTTTCAAACTCCAAACATTTGCAAGCAGTCGCAATCTTCTCATGAACCCTTTAGTTAAAAGTCTAGTTTTAGTTTTATTAAGATTATCGTTACCCATTAACTTATACTTCATAGATTCGCCTGACTGAGTCCCTGAAAAATTAGAGTCATTTGTATCTGGTGTAAATGTAAATCTTAAAATATCATCCACCAATCGTTTCTTGTAAGCTTCAACACCAGTGCTGTCATATTCTTTGGTTAAATAGAACGCATTCGGATTAGGGCCATCAGGATTGTTATTGTTGTCTAATACCAACAATCTAGCCTTCATCATAGCCTCTAATACGCCATCTTTTGAATTATCTGCTACAACAGGCTTACCATATTCATCTAAAACTATTTTCCCGCTAGAGTCATATTCATAAGTTGTATCCGTAGCGGTCATGGGATTTCCGGTAATAACTAAATAAGCATCACTAGAATCCTGCTGGAAATTAGCTAACTCACTTTGTGATAAATCATATGCATCAATACTATCCAGTACACTTTCGAAATCACCTAATCTATCTTCGTTATTTTGATATTCATTAATAGGAACACCCTTGAAATTGGTTTCCTTCTTTTCTTTAAAGGCTAATCCTGAATATGCGTTGTTATTAGTTTCATATCGGTACATCTCATTATCGGTATAAACTTCAACATAACTTGCTGCTTTTTCCATTGAAAACTCAATTTGGTAGAATCTCACGCCAAACAAAGAGTTTTTCTCTATTGTGTCACCATAGACTACGAATGTTTGCTCTGGTGAGAGCTTAGTTACTTTTTCAATACCATCAGAATCTATATACAACATTTCATAAGCTCGACCGTATATGCTTAGGTCAGTCTCTAAGAGACCATTGTGATAATCTTCGTTGTTAGCATTTTGAAACTCTTCAATTTTATTAACTAATTGTGCATCTTCGTTTTGATACTTAACTGGATTTCCCAAAATATATCCTTGCATAAAAACAGTTATATATTTTGCCCAGTCACTAGCTATTCGATTGTCAGCTCTGTTTTTGTCACGTTTCGTATCACGATATTTAATGTTGTTATCTGACAAATAATATCTTTTTAGCTCCTGAAGCCTAGGTAGCTGATTATTACGAAACTGTTGAATATAATTTTCAATTTGGTTTATGAATTCTGGAGATTCCATATTTGATTTCTCAAAATCATCTTCTGGCATTCTGAATTCAATATTTGCAGTATCGGTATAACGAGTACCATTCAAAAATTCGATATTCGTGATGTTAATTACCTCCCCAATCCAAGTTTCTTAAATTCTTCCATACGATCGCTCTTATTTTTATTAGGCATGATTAACGGTTCTAAACCGTAGCGTAAGGCATCTATGAAATGGTTATCTTTATCAACGGGCTTATTTATCCAATTGCCATCTTTGTCTTTACTGAAAGCATATGAATTAAATTCTTCCGCCGCATGTACACATGACGGCAGTATATGAATTGTAAAACCCTGCATAAAATCGATACCATACATAATGCTGCCTTTGCCCTTTTTAGAACGGTTGATTCGTCTGATTCCTAAAGCCCTTAACTCAGCAATCAATCTATCTTCAGCGCAATCGGCAGTAATAGTGGTATTTTGATATCCATTAACAACGAGCCAATTAAATATATCCTTGGTGAACATTCCGGTCTTATATAATTCGTTAAATATATAGATATCCTTTGTCTTCAAATTTACTGCAGCTTCAGCAAAGGCTGTCGGATCATGTGAAAACCCAAAATCCAATCCATGTACGGGTATTGCATCTTTAAGCACTTCAGTTAAATCAAAATTTTCAACTACAAAATTTTCAAATACAAGACCCTCAGCGACTCCCCACTCTCCATCAACTGCAACTTTAGCTCTTCGTGGATTACGGCGTTTTAGTTCTATTAAACGTCCGATATAATCTTCATCTAAAAATGGATTATCTTTGTAAGTTGTCGTTAAGGCTAATACATCATCAACTTTTGTTTTCTCGTCAAAGAAACGTTTTTTAAGCCAGTGCCGTTCACTCCACGGGTTAAATGTAAATATTGTTTGATAAAACCCTTCTGGATCATCTATTACACCACGCATTGATTCTTCAATCGTTTCATAGGCTTCCTCGGACTCTAATTGATATGCTTCTTCGACCCACTGCCTACACAAATTACCTGTCTCAACTGATATAGATGTAATGCTCAACGGCTTATCAGCTCCACGGAATAAAATCTTTTGCCCTGTTGGCTTATAAGTTATCTCTGGCAATGACGCATTAAACTGGAAGAAGCCACTCACGCCCATTCGATTAGCAACCTTTTGTATTAGTGTAAAGGTTGATTGCCTATTGGTATTTGCATATCTTCTTAACACAAGCCAATTAACATACGGTTTTGTGACAATATCATATATAACCTTAATAGCCATCGCTTCACTCTTGCCGCTACCACGGCTCCCTTTATATGCAATAATTCTTGAGTGGCTAACAAATAATGGGGCATAGGCTGAACTAACCATTTCTGGGAGATTCCAACTAATTTCCATTAGTATCACCACCGAACGGCGTTATATTAATGGTTAGCTGTCCAGCATCCATATCCTTTGCAGCTTTAGCCTCTGCTTCCTTGATATCAGCCTCAGCCTTAGCCTTACGTACATCAGTTTTAGCTTTTTCTATCTTAGCTTGTTCTAACTCTGGCGAACTATCAGTAGTGCCAAAGCCTGCCATGGATAATATGCTCTGGGCTGCTTGAAGGCTAACCATTTCTGACTTAGCACCTGTAGCTAATTTGTGAAGCCTTTTAATCGCGTCTGGTACATAACCGTCAATTACAACTCGACGATATTCTATCTGCGCCTGCTTAAACTTATCATCATTTTTCCACTTCGATAAAGTCGCTCTGGATCGGTTGACAGACTTAGCAATTTGTTCATCGCTTAATTCGTCTTCAAATAGCAATATGATTGCATTTTGCTTAGCTTTATCTAACTGATAAAAAGCCTCGTTTTGTCTACTTTTGTCTACCATCACATATTCACCACACTCCAATTTTCAATAAGTTTATCTACTTATTTTTCTGCACAAAAATACGCCGCTCATTAACTGAACGACGTTTCTCATCTTTCTTCTGTTTTTTGAGCCATCTTTCTAACCTAGCATCGGATCTCGATTGCCAACTAGGCTCTTTCTTGTAGCTGCCTTGATTCATGTAATACATGTTAATCACACTTTTTGGCAACAATAATTGCAAACGCAACAATTGATATTTGAATAACAACGCTTATGATAGCTGGAGCGAATACCCACAACCAACTAATAGCAAGTAACCCTACTACTTTTGCAATTAACAAAATGACACTGACAATATATAGAAATCCCATCTAACTCACTCCTTAATTTTATGCATAAAAAAAGCCATAACCAGCTGACTATGACTTAGGTTAATTGTTGTTGAGACTTTAACAGCGCGTTATCCCGTTTTAGCTCTTTAACTTCTTTTTCTAGCTTTTCGATTCGCTTTAATAGCTTATCGCTCAGCGCCAAATCTGGTACGCTCTCGTTATCGAAGCAAGTTTTTCTAGTAATGTGTTCCATGTTCTTATTTCTCCTTGTATAATCAAATTTGAAAGGTGGTGACTTAATTATGAATAAAGATGAGTTTGCAAATTTAGTGAATCATATGAATCCTTCTTATGAATCAAAAGAGTTATGTCGCAAAATTATCAACCAAGTAACAATGATTTTATCCGAATACGTTATGTATACTCGTGAAAAATATCCAAATACCGTTGATTTTGTCGCAGTTGGTTCATCTGGTGATGGGTTATCAGTATCGCTAAGCCTCATGAAAGATATGTTACGCTACGTTTTTGATGATGATAAGATTATTGTTACATTCAACAACAGCACGGTAGATACCTATACGTTTGATGGAACAAATATGATTTCAGAAAAACACAAACACCCATTTGAACTTTCTGATGTCGAACAAGAACTCAACAACTTCAAATAAAAACGAAAAGAGCCTAGTTAACTACTAGACTCTTTTTTTAATATCGCAGGTGTGGATTTGCACCACACAATTGCCGTTTTAAGACGTAAAGACGCTTTACCTATTCCGCCACTGCGATAATATCCTAGCCGGGAATCGAACCCGAATCGTGACCGCAGGTGCACTACCGCGCTGCTCTACCATTTGAGCTACTAGGACCATGCCCACATCGATAAGCGAAACACAAGGCTCTCCTTCCTCGCGTATTCTTTCGGGCAACTATTTGATAATACTAATTTAACATGTATTTATAGGCTAAAAGTGCCAACTTTGTGCCAATTTATTGCATACCTAATTCCTTGGCCAAATCTATGAAGAAGTCTTCTCTGCGCCTGATTAACGTACGTCGGCTAACATTGAGTTTATATGCCACACCATCTAGAGTTAATCGTCGCTTATTCATAAAATAAAGCTCCTTGCACATTTGATAAACGATATCTGAATTAGATCTATCTAAACATTTTGCAATAGCTTTTTGCTGACGTTTCATTTGTCTAATGCGTCTGTCTTCGTCAATTCGAACAATTGTCTCCGTCAGGCGTTCTTGTTTCCCTGCGCTTCTGCCACCACCAATATTTGCATCTGGCTCAACGTAAGGATGGCGGATTTCTTCTTCGCATTCCTTGATATATTCGTTGTAGTGTGGATAGTCCCGCAGCATATCCTCAATATAATTAAATGTTGACCGTCTCACGATTAGCCTCCTTTAATCTTTGAATTGTTGCCTGCGCAAATTCCAGTTCATTTTTTAAGTCTGAATTGTAAGCAGACAACTTTTCCACCTGCTTTTTAAGTCGCTTGTTATCAGCCTTTAATTGCTCATAGTTGTCCATTATCATTCCTCAAACGTACCGCTTGTTGGTAATCTTTAGGCAATTCTGTCCATAATCCATAAGCAGTTTTTTCTACAAATTTACCCGTTTTGTTGGTTTCTGGATCCTCAGACTCTGCACACGCAGCAGCCACCGTTAACAAGCTTGCTATTAAATGATATTTATCTAACTCAACTTCAATTTTCATTCTGATACCTCCTCAATACTAATGATGTCAACTGAAGTTGTAGGGACAATTGTTGCTGAATCTTTCCCGTTAAAAACTATAGCAGGTCTTCGTTTTTTAAAACCTTTATAGAGTCTCTCTGCTAAGCTATTACGACTTTCAGTAGTTTCAATTTCGCATTGCTTACCAGTTTTAGTGTAGATTGTTACTTTTGTCATTTTTTCCACCCTTCTTGAGTACTATTAATTGTCAAACCAATGTCGTTTAACACTACGACTACTAAATAAATAACGTCCCAGACATCTAATTGGTGTAATACCAAACCAGCAACAAAAATAACCACGGTGACAATAGTGAGAGCACCAAACGCCCATGTAAGAATTTTATCAATTTTATTTGATTTCAATAGATTCTACCTCGCTTAATCATTTTTTCGATTGTCCTTGCACTAGCGTCAATCGATTTAACGTAGTCGACTGCCTCTTGCCCATAAGTGTCATATAAATACAGATATAACTCTGACAGCCTTAGTGAATCTTTATGTGTTAGCTCACCTGTTTCTTCTAACCCTGTAAAGAAACGATCGATGTCTTCATCAGACAACCAACTTTTAGTGTTAGTAATTATTTCTGGAAGGGTAATTTGCTTTGCTTTTTGGAATAATTTAGCCATTATCTTTTTGCCTTCCAATACGGTTGATTAGTTCGCATTCTTTGCTGGTTATGAGAGCCCTTATACTTAGCCCACCCACCAGCGATCCTAGGCATGCCATATTTGACAAACCGCCTAGTATGCCGAGATATTCGGCGCCATAGTTTCTTTTCGTATCTATCTTTTTTTCGCACTATTTATCCTCCTTTTTCGCCAAATCGCCAATCGGATTAATAATTTGCTCTCCAACTGCCAGTGCTATAAATCTTTCCAGTTCTTCCGTGGATGCTTCTTTCAGCAACCTTTCTGTTTTTTCCAAAAAAACCGCCTTTATCTCGTCGTTAAATCCATCTGTTGTGATCGACTCTAAAACAGGTATTAAATTATTTTTCAAGTGTTGCATTACCTTAGTTAAATCGATTGTACGTTTCACTTGTTAATCCTCCTTTACAGCAACCATTCGATTGCCTTTGTCACGCTTACGGTTAGTTGGTGATTGTAACCAAATGATTGTTGCTCGTTTAACGCCTAATCTATCGGCTAAATAGTCAGCTGTTCCCTGGTCGATGAATTTATCGCCCTTATAGATTGCGTATTCAATCATTTTGAATCACCCAGCTTCCTGCCGCATATTGGGCAATAGTTAATTTCGGCATAACCCGTCACTTCGCCATCCATCTCAAGGTAGTAACAGCCTTCTTTGATGTGTTCAATCTTGTCTCCTGAATTATCATCTTTCGTTGCCTTCACAAGGGTGCAAGTTGTGTAACCACCGTCAAACGAACCGGTAGATGACTTAACTGACCAAAATTCATATTCTTTTGCGAAATCGCAATACTTACATTCGTTCATCACAACGAACCTCCAATTCTAGGGCTCAAACTAGGTCTAATCGACGATGACACTTTATCCGGAATCTTTTCGATTAGCAGCATCGTCTCGCCAATCGGCGTGACGTTGACTAAGCCGCTATACGCACTCAATTGTTTGTTTATGTCTGTTGGGTGCATGTCTAAAATATCAATCACGAAAAAATCTCGGTTTATTCCGTTACTCATCGATTTCCACCCTTTCAAAAGCTTCAAATGGCAGTCCTGTGCCATCTAGTAGTTTTTTAAACTCTGACTCTGTTAATCTGTCTGCATAATCAATGTCGCCTTCAAAACCGAAGTGTTCGTGATTTGACGTAAATACATACTGAGTATCAAGTTTCTCACTCTTCAATCGCCATTTATATTTAGGTGCGATCCAGTCAATTCCATCAGCACTGTGGATACGTTCAATGACTTTTACCCGAGCATTATAATCCACTCCATCGTTAAACCATGCTTTAGCTAGTCCACCTACTAGCACAGTGTAATCATTAATTAATATTTCAACCCTTGGTGGATTTAAAAATGTCACTGCTTTCACCAATTTTTTGTATTTCTCATCTAAAGTTAACTTAATCATCAGCCTTGCCCTCCTTGTTCATGTCTCCATCTACCTCCTCAACAGGTACAGCAAACGCCTTATAACGTGGGTCGATGGCTTCGATTTCGTCCATGGTAAATTTAGTTCGGTACCCATTCTCACCTTGGTCGTATCTGCTGAAAACCATTGTGTCAAAGTTGCTTACGTTCAGAAAACTTCTTTTATCACCTTTAATGAACCAAACATAATAAAGCTGTTCTGGTTCAGGCTCATAGCCGTAGCGCAGAGCATCGATTAATTTCCATCGATTCTCATAGTCATCTAACCAGGCAGCAACATCACTTGTCATACCTTTTAATGTGCGATTATACATATCTGAAATAATTCTGATAGGTGTCAAGGACCCCAATACTCTGTAATCTGGGGAGTCTAACGATGGTCTAAATGTATCAATAACGTTTCTTGGTAACTTCACTTTTTCACCCATCACTTAACCCTCCTAATAATCATTGGTTCCGGCATGCGATTCTTTAGCATTGCACCGCCATATGACTTGCTTTTATACCCTCTGCTCTTTGTCGGCCATTGCCGCATCATGAAACGATACAGCGCTTCTTTCTCGCGGTGATATTTGTACTCTTTTCCGCTATTTACTCCAATTAGTTGCCACATGGCTATCCCTCCTAGAATGGCAAGTCATCATCTGATATATCGATTGCTTGCCCGTTATTTGTAAATTTATCTGCAGGTTTGTTCTGTATCTGATTGCTTCCAGTTTGCGTATGGTTTGCGTTTGAACTGCCTGATGTTTTTGACTCCAACAGACTGAAATTATCGACGACCACTTCGGTTACGTATATCCGTTGGCCTTGTTGATTTTCGTAGTTTCTTGTTTGTAGGCGCCCATCAATTCCGACTAGTGAACCCTTGTGGGTGAAGTTCGAAAAGTTTTCCGCTGACTTACGCCAGATAACACAGTTGATAAAGTCCGCTTCACGATCACCATTGGCATTGGTGAACTGACGGTTAACAGCTAAGTTGAACGAGCCAACTGCTGCGCCCGATGACGTGTATTTAAGCTCTGGGTCTTTCGTTAATCGTCCTGTTAGAATTACTCTGTTAATCATTTCCATTCCCCCTAATATGGCAAACAGTAATCTGCTATAACTGCTCGTCTGTCTTCTTCTGGCATGTTTTCATATGCGTTGCTTAGCTCTTTATTGACACGATAATAAATAATGTCTAAAAGTGTCTTGTATCCTGTTGCAAAATCATTCCCCGCAAGTTCGACTGATTTTTCTAAGTTGGTATAGAACAACTGCTGTTCGTCTGTAAAATCGTTATGATCCATTAACTTCAACCTCCACTCTTGGATTATCTGAATAATATTTGTGTGCCGCTACGTCTGTTATTTGGTTATCGTCAAGCCATACAAGCCCGTTTAAGCCATCTAAGATGATTTTGATGTAATTATCCGCGTCAGGTTTGACTGTCGGTCTAACGTCATTTGAGAGCCGTCTGGCATACTCTTTCTTGCTAACTGATTTCTGAATTGACCGATAGACCTTTATGTCGACCTCAATCGGGCAAGCAAATGGTTCATAGTCGCTTGGCAGCTGCTGCATGGTTTGTTTTTTAATCATTTTTTTATAATCCCGACTTTTTTTGGGATCATATGCTTTAGCGAAACCACCGCGGCTACTGAACCTAGGTCGCCCAGCTGCGACTGGCTCACCCATGATTACTAGTCTCATATCCCTGTGCCTTTCTATAATTAGCATTGCATCGTGGACATGGCTTAACTGTCACGCCGAAGCCTTGTGCTACATGAATAATCTTTCTGTCTTTACATAGATCGCACATTAGAAAACAACCTTTCTTTTGTCATCTGTCGCATTGGTAAACTTGATAACACCGTCATTCTTGACGACGCCTTTATACATGCGACTCAATAGTTTTGGATTGTAAATCTTCGTCAGTTCTTCACTAGTTAAATTAGTCGTGATGATCGTACGGTTGCGTTTGTTCAATATGCCAAACAATACTTGTTGCACCCACTCGCTCGCTTCTTGGTGGTTGCTTTGGAATGATGCTTCACTGCCTAGATCATCTAATACCAGCAAGCTGACACCGCCCAACAGCTTAACCATGCGTTGCTCGGTGAATGGGCTGTTCTTATTACTGAATGAATCCTTAATCAATCGCATCAACTCATTAACCGAGACGAACAAGCACGCGGCATCTGGCTTAATATGCTCGTTAACTGCTTTTAACATTGATACAGCTAAGTGAGACTTGCCGACACCAGGCGTACCCGTAATGATTGTATTTGCCTTATACCCGCGGTCTAGATACTGACCGGCAATGTGACGCGCTTTATTTAAGTTGGTTTCCGCTTCGCTGCCTTTTATGACTTCATAATTAGCAAACGTCGCCGGTTTTAAGTCGTCATCATCAAATATTGAGTCATTCTGTAAGACGCCGTGGAATGCTCTGCGGTAACTCTGCCACGCACCTCTCAACACGATATCCGTATCGCGCTCATATTTGTTTTGCCGTACACACATGGGGCAGAATGATTCGTGCCCTTCTAATTGCATCATGTGGCAATCTGGGTGCTTACTGCAGAAGGTTGGCAGCGTCTTAACCTTTTTAAGTAAGCTAAAACTATTACCCAAACTAGAATTCAACTCCTGCATATGAGCCTCCTTTCTGCTTAGCGGCATTCGTTTGGTTTAAATACTCATCAAACTTATTTCCAAACAGTGTACTAGGCCTTAGATACTTCGACATGTCAGTCCCTAGCCACTCACTAGACTTGTTATCTATGACCTTCTTAAAATCTTCTAGAGTAGCCTTCTCGTGCCATCTAGCCCTGATTAACTTTTTATATTTCTCAACATTATGGAAGGTCCTACCAGTCGCTTGATTTAAGTAGCTGATTATCTCTGCGTATGGGATAGGGTCGGGTTTGCCCGACAATGGTTTTATATTATTTGTATTATTAATAGATGTATTATTAACTGTGCAGTTTTCTGCACTAGGGGTTACGCAGTTTTCTGCACTAGGGTTATGCAGAATTCGTACATACCTAGCGTCAATTTCTTTGGTGTCGCCCTTGTAAACTACTTCGCGACTGATATAACCGCTGTCCTCAAGTGATTTAAACCACGATTGCACAGTTCTTCTACTGACTTTGTACAGTTTTATAAAGTAAGTATCACTAGCCCAGCAGTAACCTTTTTGATTACTCAGCGCTGTTAGTTCGCCGTAAAGCAACTTAGCACCTTGAATCAGTCGCTTATCATATCGCACGTTTGCTGGAATTATTGCGTAGTAATTTGGCTCTTCCTTATGATCCATTTGAGTCCTCCTTATTTGAATCTAGCTGTAAATATCAAATCGCCAGAATCGAGGTCTTGCGATACTTGATACTCTCCAAAAGACGTTTTATTGTAGCTGTTAACCAACATATGCGCAGCTAGTAGAAAATAATTAGCGGCGTTTAAATCTTTTTTCTTTAAAATGGAATACTTTTCATGCACAGATTCAACTATTTCATCGCTTTTACGTCGCATCTTCGTAATCCCCTCTGACCTTTAATATTCTCAATGTTTCTAAATCCGGTTTAACCGGTTTGATATGGTAGTAACTAATGAATGATTTAATCCCCACAGTGTGCTGTTCATGATGATGGTCATTGCACAGCGGCATGATATAACGTTCACGATGGTCAACTTTATTCCGATTAACACCCATGCCAACAGCGTTAACATGTGCAAACTGTGCTCGTTTACCGCAGATGACACACTTGCGATGCTTTAAACATTGGAGTGTTAAGTGATAATCTGTCGGGATCATGTCCCATGTCTTGGTTCTGAATGGTATGTCCTGCTCAAAACAAAAATCTAAGATAAATGTTAAATAGCTGGTTGCTAGCGACATGCTGCAGTTGCTTAAGCTGAACCATTCAATGCCTTTATACTGGATAAACTGATATTTAAACCATGCTTCCATTGCGTCGTCTGGATAGCCTAAGTAGTCGCAGACGTCATGAATTAGCGCGTACGTCTTTTTGCGTTGGTCAGGGCTAATACGTCTACCGTCTTCGATTTCAACACTCACAGACACCTGACGACCGTTGGCGTACTTGCCAATCTTATGGATGTCTAGCTCATCATCTGTTTCAATTTCTAATTTGTGCTTTGAATACTTACCGAGTTTCCCGTAGACCGTCATTTTTCTTCAAATTGACCTTGTTGTAATTTATAAAAGTTGAGTGCCCCAGCTAACTGAAATACTTCCGCGTATGTTAGATCAGTAGGCTTCTTATCTTTGTGTTTAAGCACTAATCGTAATTTGTCGATTTCGTCTTTTTTTAGATTCATAAACTCGGATGTAATCCATTTGGCAACTCGTTCTCTAGCCTCTTCTTGCTTAGCCTTGTAATCATCAAGCAATGCAACAGCTTGTCCATCGTCATCATCATCTGCAACAACACCAAACGCTAGGCATAAACTTGTTCTTTTTGCATACGTTTCATTGGCACCTTGAGTTTGCATTTTTGCATCTCTTGGAAATGAATCACCATAAATGGTTAGTGACTCTCCGCTAATATGGCGAATTGTTGTGTAAATCTTGCATGAATCTTTGCCATTTGCATTTTGGTTGTCTAGAACCCCTTGATAGAAGCTAAGCCCAGAATCAGCTTTTTTAATTGCCTCTCGTATCGCCTTATCAATTGCGCTTAAATCAGCATATTTACCGTAATGTGCCTCTTTGTTCTTAGGCGGTTGTACAAATACCTTAGCGGTTTCATAAAGCGCTTTGTTTAGTTCTGGTGTTTGGGTTGTATCTAATTCTTGAGTTATCATTTTTAAACCTCCGTTGGGTTAAACAGATCTAAAATATCTCGTGCAGTATAATCACAGTCAGCCATTAACAAATCTTGGAGTTCATAGCCTCTTAACAAGTCCTTTAAAGCTGATTGAGCGCCTTGTTCAGTGTCCTTATACTGGATACGTTGATATCCACCAGTCGAAAGCTTTATAAAGAAGTATTTGTTGGTTGGCTCTTTATTGGCTGGTTCATCTGGTTCGGGCGCGTGCCATTCAGTTTGTCTAATTCTTTGTAAATTATTGTCCATTATATTTCGCCCTCTTTATGACAAAATCTAGTGAATCTAAATATGCATGCTTAATATTTTCCGGTGCGGCACTTGCTACGTCATCAATGATTTGTGCAGTCATGTGTAAAACATTAGAAATATCCCCAGATAATGCTATCTCAGAATCATCAGGAGCATTATTAATCCCAGTAGCAACTAGAATGAACGCACTACTTTCGCCATTCAAAACTTGTTTTAGCGCTTTAACTGATTTACTGTTTGGTTTCATGTTAAATATCCTCATTTCTATTTTTTATGTCTCGTGGTACAATGAGGTTAAATTAGTCGTCCAAACTAATTAACCTGGTCGTCAGTGTCTTCAGCACTGTCGGCTTTTTTTGTACCAAAAAATTCTCTATGATTGACCCCGATATAAGTCGCCATCGAGCTAAAGATGGCTATCGTCACGATGAATTGCATAATTTTAGGGATATATAGTCCTAATAAAATGCTAATCGCAACTGCCATGTATAGATGTTTATTCATATTGCACACTCCCGTCATTTTGATATTCACCAACTTCGAACAACATTTTCCACTGGCTATTTCGCTCTGCGTCATCTGTATCTTTGCTGATCTGCATAATGCTCAAAACATGCTTCATGTGGTTGTTGTACCACTCATCGGCTTGTTGTTTATTCATGTTCTGCTGCCTTCTTTTTTTGATAATCTTTGAGATAAATATCTGCTAAGAAATCATTTAATTCATCGGGTAATTCCACTTTTGATAGATCAGGTATTACTTTTCCATTAGCTGATACATTTGTTATTTTTACTTTTGAAAAATCTAACTTTATTGCTTTCATGGTTAGCCCCCTTGTTTGTTATACTTATTTTGAAAGGTGGTGATATTTATTAAATTTGATCTAACATTTACAATCACGGCAACAATTGCTTTTGTATCCTTAGTTTCTCCTATCATTACGGCGTTAATTAATAACTACCATTCTAGAAACATGAAACGACTTGAAATTGAACAAGAAAACATCAGAAATAACATTTTGCATAAGCGCGATTTACTTGAAAATTATTTGACTGCCACGGCTGCTTTTTCTTATGAAGAACAACATACGCCTGAACAAATTAAGGAACTATTGAATAGTTATTACCTTATTCTTCCTTACATTCCTGGGAAATATCACACTTATTTTAGTGAGTATTCAGAATTAATAGTTGATGGAGTTATGGACGAAAGTAATTTTAAACGCGCAAGATATTTAATCGGAAACTATATAATTCCTTGCATCAAAACAGAAATCGAAAAAATGTAAAAATAGTCGATATTGTGATTGCATAATACTTGTACCATCGATTTTTGCTATCAACTTTTTGTACTATATAAATACCTATGCCTGTTGTTAACCACATAATTACAATGATTAAATTTTTAATCATGAAGTTTCTCTCCTCTAATGAACTTTTATAAACCTGGTACCTTTTACTCACGGAACAAATCCATCGCTTCATCAATGTCAGCCACTTTATAGCGGATAGTGCCGTCAATGACATAGCGACCAAGTCCGTTTTGTTCGAGTTTTTCGAGTAGCGCTTTCGATCCGACATACTTTTGTGCTTTTGCTTGATTGAGGTAACCGCTGATTGTTGGCTTCTCCTGCGTTCCTCGAGGTTTAAGGACTATTGACTTAGCAAGTTCTTCAACCTTCTGCCAAACTTGTTCTGCTAGTTCTTGTGATGCTTCTTCACTTAGTATTGCCGCCATGGTTAATCCTCCTTCTCTCTTAATTCGTCCAAACTTACGCCAAGCGCATCTGCAAATTTGCACATAAGGTCAAAGCTGGGCTTTTTAATGTGGCCTAATTTAAAATCTGAAATAACACCAGAATGAACCCCCATGCGTTTAGCTAGTTGTTCTTGATTTATTCCTAGGTCTTCCATCATCTGTTTAATGATTGTCCACAATGCATTTACCCCCCTATATATAGTGTTGTTCGTATTGTGTTCCCCGTACATATCGTGTATAATCAATAGTGAATAGCGAAACAATCCAGTTGCGCTATTTAATAAATTATGAAAGGAGTTTCAATATGGCTGGTAAAAACCAATGGATATCACCGCGTGACGATAAATGGGCAGTTAAGGGCGAAGGAAACACAAAAGCTACCAAACTTTTTGATAATAAGTCTGACGCCCTCGAATTTGGTAAACAAATTGCTCAAAACCAACATTCTGAATTAATCGCTCAAAAGAAAGACGGAAAAATTAATCTTAAGAACAGTTATGGCAATGATCCACATCCGCCAATCGACAAAGATTAATCGTTGTACTTCGGTGTGAGCCTTACCCTATAACCATCCGCAATCTCGAAGTTATCAGCAGTAACTTCTGCAATGGTTATAGGTTTTTTTGCGTCTGTTTCTATAACGATTTTTGTCCAATCTCTTAGGTCCTTATCCATGATTAAGCCTCCTGTGCCGTTTGTTGTTCAATAGTTGGTAATACGCCGTTCAATTTAAGCAGTTCATACAACCCTAACCGGCCTTTCTGTGTCCATTTAGTGTTGAGGACTGCTTTTTCTGTGCCATCTTTACGTCGAACCATCCGCGTTTCGGATTGTGTCCAGCCGTTGCGTTGATATTTGGCATATAAAAACCATGTACTCCCTTGCTTGAATTGAACCTTAAGTCGATGCAACAAGCCGTTCATTTCACGAGCGCTCATGCCATAATCCTTCGCAATAGCAGTTGTTGTTACTAGTGCGTTGTTCGACAGCACTTTGTCGTAGTAGCTCGCTTTAGGTTTCAGTTCATTTACCTGTTGTTCAGCAATTAACCGACCTTCGCGCTCACTTTTAACTTGCTGAGCTAATGTGATGATCGTGTCTGGGTTCAATATGATTTGTTTTGCTTTTTCTACGGTTAGATATGCGCCGTTTTTTCGAATGGATGGTAGGACTTCTTTAGTTACCCATCGTTTGAATTCCTTAGCAGCCGGTAGCTTGCTAGATAGGATTAAGCTGTATAATCCCGATTCGTTAATGATTGTTAAACCGCGATTGCTTTCAAAGGTACCGTTTTGGTAGTTTTGACGGTCGTCGGTATCAACGTGCCGATTAACGTCCCTGCTTCCGTTTTGATACCCTAAAATAGTCGCTACATCTTTACCGACAAAATACGGTTCATTATCAATTAACACTGTACGAACGTGATTACCATTGAAATTGAATAGTTGTACATCTTTCATAATATTTCCTCCTTGCGCTGTTCGTTTTTTATTCACTACACAGGTTGTTTCAAACTTTCATCGTGTTTTACGGTTAAACCGTAATCAAGTGGTAAAAAAATGATGTCATTGTAACTGACATCGAAACTATCTTCAATTCTTTTAATGATTGGAACATCAGGAAACGTCTTTTGTAATTCATAGTTTCTCCAAGTATCTGTAGAAACGCCAATTTCTTTCGCCGCTTGTTCTTGCGTTAAATTATGCATAGCTCTTATTGCTTTTAGTGTTAATTTCATATTAATTCACCTCCTTTGCTATGAATACATATTATAACGGTTAAACCGTAATGTCAAATATATTCCGTAAAAAACCGTAATATTTTTTAATTTACCCTAAAGGCGCTATAAACTTCTTGATTTTTTTACGGATAAACCGTATTATTGTTGCAAGGAGGTGAATTAATATGAGTTATTTAGGAAATAAAGAAGTTATGGCTCAAAACATTCAGTTTTTTATGGACAAAAATTCAGTGAGTCGCAGAAAGCTTTCTGATGACTTATCCATTAGCTATACAACGTTAACGGATTGGATAAAGGGTAAAACCTATCCCAGAATAGACAAAATAGAACTATTAGCAAACTACTTTCATATAAGTAAATCCGATCTAGTAGAAAAACGTAGTGATAATTCTGATATTCTTCCTATATACAACAAGCTTAGTCCTCCGAGACAAAAGAAAGTCCTTGAATGTGCAGAAGAAGAACTTGAAGAACAGGAAAAAGAAACTAAAATTATTGGGTTCCCCGAAAGAAAAAGAATCATTAAGGGCCGCTCAACCGCTGCTGGCGCACCTATCGACGGTGATGTTCAAGATTCAGAAGCTGAAACTACAGTGGTAGACAGAGAGGAAATCCCTCGAAATGCCGATGAGATCATCACAATTGCCGGAAATTCAATGGAGCCATTTTTGATGAAGGGCGAACAAGCCTTTATTGAATACACACCGTGGGTTGAGAATGGAACAGCTGCCGTTGTTTCTATTGAAGACGTCGGTGTAACTTGTAAATATGTATATGTTGAAGGTCAAGATATTAGATTAGTCTCGGAAAACGATGCGTATGATGATATGATATATCCATGCGAGGAAGTAAGAATCATAGGTAAAATCCTATAAGGTTATCGAGTCCAGTTAAGCTGGCTTACGAGTGCAAGCCTCGTTACTCGAATTGTGCTTTATGCACAAAAAATATTTTTATTTTGGAGGGATTCATTGTGTCAAAGAAAATTACGGATGAGAACGGAAATACATACGTTCAAAAAAAGCCTTTTTACAAGCGTATATGGTTTTGGATACTAGTAGTTATTGTCGTAGCTATTGGGGGTTCTGCATTAGGCGGTAACAAAAACAACGGTGGCAAGCAAGTTTCTTCTAATAGCAGCAACAAGGAAGCATCTTCAAAAATGTATAAGCTAGGAGATACCGTTAAAGTTGGGGACGCAACTTATACATTAAAATCTGTTGAAAAAACTGATGAACGAAATGAAATGGCAGATAAACAACCGGCTAATGTTATTAAAGTCGTGTATCACGTAAAAAATGACGGTAAAGAAGATTTGCCAGTTGGTACAGATTTAAATGTATACGGGCCAGATAACAACAAACTAGATACCTATGCATTAGAAAATACCATGGATTCTGTTGCGGCTGGCAAAGAAATGGATGTAACAGCTGCTTATGGCACAGATAAACTAGGTAAATTTGAACTACAGTTTGCACCGCTTATTTCAATTAAACAAGCAGCAAAATATTCAGTAGAAGTTAACTAGCATTTGTAGCTTTATTTCGACCATCAGCCAAGCTGGCAATGAGTGCAAGGCTCATTGGTCGAGTTGGACCTTTAGCTCAGTTGGTCAGAGCAGGCGGCTCATAACCGTCCGTTCGTAGGTTCGAGTCCTACAAGGTCCATTGCAACAAAAAAGGCACACCTCTCTCCCGCCAAGAAGTAAGGTGTGTCTAGTAAAAAAGGTACGCATTAGCGCACGCTATTTGTGTACCCTATTTTACCATAAAATAGGAGTGATTTTAATGTTTGCATACAAAAAGAACCCTGCAATCAAGGAGTATGAAACAAAAAAAGGCGTCAAAAAGTATATGTTCCAGATTTATACAGGTGTTAATCCAGCGACTAACAAGAAAACGACAACTACCCGCCGTGGTTTCAAAACACCTGCCCTAGCTAACGCGGCATATCGCAAGATTGAAGCCGAAGTGATGAATAAAAAATATGAGTTCAACAATAAGCCTGAATCCGATAGCCTCACATTTAATGATGTTTACCAGCGGTGGTTCACTGACTCGTATCGGAAAACCGTTCAATCAAGTACGGTTTATAAAACCAAACAAATCTTTGATTGTCACATTCTGCCAGAAATCGGCACAATGAATATGGATGCTATTACTCCGGAGGTCTTGCAGCCAATCGTAAACCGTTGGGCGACTAAGTACGCTAAACTGAATATTGTAAGTCGCTACGCTAATCGAGTATTTAAGTATGCCTACACGATCAAACTGATTAAAAGCAATCCGTTTAATCACGTATTATTACCAGAACGTCAAATCAATAATGCTAACAAGACGACCAGCACGAACTTCTTTAGCGCCGATGAGCTAGACAAGTTTACCCGCGTTCTGGTTAAGGGTCGGACCAATGGCACTATAAGCATGATGCACGCGGTGTACTTCATCACAATGGCTTACACAGGATTGCGTAAAGGTGAACTACTGGCGCTTGAATGGTCTGATGTTGATTTAGAGAACAATAAACTTGATGTAAATAAGACTTTAGCAATGAATGAGTTTGGCAAACTGGCGACTCAGCCGCCTAAGTGGTTATCTTATCGAACGATTGACATTAATAACCTTGTAGTTAATACGTTGCGAGAATATAAAGAATATAACCACAGCGCTTCTAATCTCGTCTTCCCCAGTGAAAAAGACACGTGGTTAAATCTTGGTAAGCCAAATAACTGGTTAGATAGCATCATAGATCAAGGGACGGAAACTTTTAAAACCACTTACCAGCTGACCGGCGATGATTATTATAAGACCTTTGTGCATCGGATTACCCCACATGGATTGCGGCACACACATGCTACGTGGTTGTTTGAAAAAGATAATACAATAACACCTAAAGCAGTTCAAGAGCGGTTGGGCCACAAAAATATTAGTGTGACGATGAACATATACACGCATGTTACTTCGAATCAGAAAGATAAACTTAAGTCAGCTTTAGATGTTGATTATTGAGGGTTAGTCAAAAAGTTAGTCAAAAAAGAGAGCTCATCCGTTGAGGCTGTAAGGAAAGACGAAAATAAACTTAAAAACACTCTTTTTAGCTCATTGAAAAACAAAATTGACTAACCTTTTTGACTAATCTTTGATGGCAAATATAGGCAAACATAGTAAATTCAAAAGAATAAAAAAATAGCCTAATCACTGATTTAACAGCAATTAGGCTAATATCGGATAATATAAGATATTCAAGTAAGGAGAGTACAGG
>NZ_CAJOCF010000009.1 GCF_905332535.1 Latilactobacillus fragifolii | reverse complement strand
ATGTAGTCAACGTTGATGGCTTTAAACCAGGTTATCTACATGTTGTTGATCCAGTCTTTGGAGCAAGATGGATTAACGAAACAACCTTTACAAATTCATTTAATACAACTGGCATGGCCGTTTCTGTCGGCTAGTTAGTCCTTGATCAAGAATGGCTTTTTAAAAAGTCATTCTTTTTATTATGCTTAAATTCTAGTTATTCGTTTTCATTCCTATGTTAGTGGACATCTGTACTTAATCTGTATGTAACAGTTTTGTAATAAATTAGCGGTACACTCAATCTTGGAAATAAAGCCTTGGAGTGATAAAAATGTCTTTCAAAAAAGTAATCACAAGCACTGTCGCAGTTAGTATGTTAGCCGTTTCTGTTTTAAATACCGTTGCGGTTAATGCCGACACAGTTGATGATACACAGAACGCTATTTCTAATAATAAAAGTGAAACCGATAAGCTATTAAAAGAGATTGCTGCAGCTAATGCCGATAATATCAAATTACAACAACAGATTTCAGATAATGCCGCTAAAATTGAAAAAACAAAAACGAATATTGAACAATCAAACCAAAAAATTGACCAATTAAATGGGCAAATCAGAGGCGCTAAAGCTGAAGTCGCCAAAAGAACGACACTTTTAAAAACACAACTAGTCGCCTTACAGAAACAAACCGGCGATACCGTCAGTGGGAATATTTATCTTGATTTTGTGTTAAACTCAAAAAACTTCTCAGACTTAGTAGCCCGAACTTTTACGATTAACAAGCTAAACCAAGCTAGTAAAGACGCTCTCAATGACGTTAAAGAAGCTAAAGCACAATACACGAGCTTAATGGATCAACAGAAAACCACTCAAGCTAGCTTAAAATCCGATGAAGCTAATCTTGAAACGCAGCAAAACGATTTACAAGCAATGAAAACTAAGTCGGACAGTCAACAAGCTGCTTTAAATCAGAAAATTAATGATAATAAAGCAACATTAGTTGCTTTACAAACCCAATACGCTGATGCCGCAGCGGCTTTAAAAGCTACGCAAGATAAAGCTAAAGATGCTAAGGCTACTGAATCAACAAGTGCAAAAACAGAACCCGTTAACGTAGCGTCGAACAGTACTTCAACAACGGATAACAAGACTTCAAGTAGTACAAGCAACGATAGCAATACAAGCCAAGGCAATGGTGGTTCACATGCGAACGTCCCTGGTAACTCATATGAATGGGGTCAATGTACTTGGTATGCCAAAGAAAGAGCCCCTTGGGCTGGTAATAACTGGGGCAATGGCGGGCAATGGGGTTCTTCAGCCGCAGCGGCAGGTTTCCGTGTTGATCACACACCAGAAGCTGGCGCCCTTATTGTCTTCTTACCTGGCCAATCAGTTGGCGGGCAATGGACCGCCGATAGTACTTGTGGTCATGTTGGCTATGTAGAATCCGTTAGTGGTAACAATGTCACCTTTAGTCAAGGCGGCTTAGGGTTTAGTAATCCAGCAGGCCCTAACACCGCCACGCTTTCAGATGGTGGGAGTTACATTTACATTCATCGTTAATTATGCTATTTTATTCCATGAACCGGTTAATTCCCGTTCATCGGTTCGCACTCTAGCATCTAGCAAATAGAGTTAGCAGTAATCTTTTGAAGATTGCTGTTTTTTATTTTTTATAGAAATGAGGGATTACCATTATGGTCACCAGACTAGCACAAGATACAATTCAAGAACTTACTAAGGCGGCTCCGGACGGGATCAGTAAGCATTTGATTCTAAACACCACTTGCCCGGCAGAAGACATTGTCGCAACAATTGACTATTTTCGATTGCTTTTTCCCTTTACTTACCCTGAATACGTTATTCAAGATGAGGGTGTTTTATTAACGGTTGACCGTTCAGCAAGAAAATTCTGATTCGATTAATTCACCATGTTAAATCACCTAACAGCTTTGATTTAAAAGCGACATTTTAGAACATGCCGCTAATAATAAATATAAGTGACAAAATTAAAAAGCAGAAACAGCTAAAAATAACTAGCCGTTTCTGCTTTTTAAATGGTCGTTATCGCGTAGATTTCTTCAAAATTGATAAACTGATCACCAACAACCAGATAATCTTCATAAAATCCGTCGATCTTACCTTCAACAAACGGGGGTAAGTAGCCATCTTTATCCTGAATATTGCGCTCAATGCTGACGGTTAGCTGTTTGATAATTGCTTGGTTGATAATCGCTTCGATTTCTGAACTAGCCATCTGATCACTATGCTTTCGATTAATCTGCACCCGGTGCGCATTATCAAGTTTATTTAAGCTGACGGTATGGTCGCTTAGGTAGAACCCTTGCCACTTCATCATGCCGCGGTCTTGGTATTGATTCAAGAACTGAGTAACCACGTTGGGATCAAACTCGTATTTCTTACTCATAAGAATTTCCTCCATTATGGCCGCCAACAAGGCCGGCACGTTCAATTGCTGTGCCACCTTCAGCCACACTTGATAGTTTGACCAGCGAGGTGAAACCAAACCTTTGGCGAATTTGATCAACGGTTCTATCCAGATCACGTTTTTTTAAAGACGTCTGTTTTGTGTCAAAGAGATCGAGCTGCACGACATTATCGTTGACCAGGCCAGCACAACTAATTGAAATATTTCGAACGGTTTCACCTTCCCATTTGTTTCGAAAAAGGGTAATTGCGTAAGCAGCCAATAGACCATTGTCATTTGTTGCGTCAATCTTCATACTATGACCAAAACCTGACTTACCAGTTTCTTCTTTAGATCGAAAAGAATACCCGATGCCCAGGTGGATAACTGTGGCCGCTTTATGGTGAGCACGTATGCGTGCCGCGACTTGTTCCGCTATTTCTCGAATAACGATTTCGATTTCAGCCTGGTTTCGATAATCTCGTGGTAGCACCTGACTGTTTCCATACGATTTAGCCTTAGGTACGTACTTATCACGAATTAACGCCCGATCGATACCCCAACTAAACGCATATAACTGACTGCCTAACACACCAAACCTTTGCTTTAAAAGAAACGGGTTACTGTGTGCCAAATCATACATTGATTTAATGCCCATTTTGTTTAACTTTTCAGCTGTTCTACGGCCAATTGACCACAGGTCGTCAAGCTGCGTGACTGGCCACAATTTATCCTGGACATCTTCATAATGCCACTCGCCAATTAAACTGTGGGTACGTTTAGCTTCCATATCGAGCGCAAACTTTGCTAAAAGTGGATTGTCGCCGATACCGACCGTTAGATAAATACCTAGTTCTTTTTTGACTTTTAGTTGGATCTTCCGAGCAACTTCTCGAGGACTGTCTCCAAAGAGTTTCCAGCTGTCTGTCATATCAATCAATGATTCATCGATCGAATAAGGTTGAATATCTTCTTCAGCAGCGAACGTTTTAAATATCTCATTGATTGCCAAGTTGTACTTAATGTAAAGGTTCATACGCGGTGGCACTACAATTATACGTTTATCCTTTGGGACGTCTCTAGTTCGCATAACGTTACTTATTCCAAATATCTTTTTGGCCATTGGCGAAGCAGCAAGTACAAGACCACCATTAGTATTTTTGGCCGTCGACATAACCACCAGGATAGATCGCAGCGGGTTAAGATTCAATTTAACCGACTCAACACTGGCATAGAAGCTTTTCGAGTCAATCATGAACACAACCCGACGTGCCTCTTTAGAATAATCGTACATCTTCAGCACCACCTCTGATTGTGGCCGCTTGCTGATCTAACGCCTTTTGAATATTGCCAAATTCAATCATTGTCATTGATGGAAAATAAACCTGACACAGCTTGAAAAGATCGTTTTTTTGATAAAAATAATTACAACAATCAATCAAAACAGTTGTTTCATTCATTAATTCCTGACGCAGCTGTAAGCTACCATCTTGATGCAAAATGAAATATCTGTCTGAATTGGTAACCCAAATTGGTCCTTCTAAAATCATTGTCACAGCCCCTTTTGTAGTCCGTTATACAAACATGCGTTCGCTTTTGCAATGTATTATTAACTCCAAAACCTATTAACAACTTGCATGATAGAAACTACGAGATTGGGCTTTAGTAAATACAAAAGAGATTAATCTTAACTTAATCAATACATTTTTAAATAAGATCGAAAAAAGGCCCCTTAATAATAATTAAGGGGCCCTTTGATACTCATTGATTTTGTGATACCTACTAAAATTACAAACCTACAACGAGTTCATTATAGCACGTAATAACTTAAAAAAACGCCTATTTCACTTGACTACTACGTCAAAACGTAGTATATTATAAATACAGACAAATACAAGGGAGACCTAAATCATGAAACTAAGCGACTTCAAACTTTATAACAATATGGTTGATGAAATTAAAAATAACAAACAAGCTGCTATCGCTGGTGCTACTGGCTTAATCGAGGCGTTTAATTACGACTACGCAGCATTAGATGAAGATGAACGCGATTATGTTGACGATTCATTACTTGTATTGCTAAAAAAGCCTGAAGTGAAGACAATTGAAGATGCAGAAAAAGTTATTGATTTGATGGACGATGGCGTTGCCAATCCCGACTCTGAAGCAATTACTAAATATTACAAACTACTCGAAGATTTGAAAGATATAGAACGTGATTTAAATAAAGTGATTAAAATCGTTGATGAATTAGCAGAATACGGGTTCAAACCTAAGTCAATCAGCACTAGTCGTCTCTCAATCAGTACGTATTTAACTTTCGATATTGCAGATTATGACCGTTTAAAAGAAGAATACGATGGTGCTATCGACTTTTATGACATCGACGAAACCGCTCATGACTTTAGCGAATTTGAAGTAAGAATTAGTGATCATGAAGTCGGTGGTTACTTTAATGAAGCTATTGACGATGAAGTGCACTACAACAGCAATAACGCAAAAATTGACGTTAACAACTTTTAAGGAGAGACGATCATGGATAAAACAAACATTGATGAATTTTTAAAGAAGCGTGGTTTAACGCGCTATCAGGTGGCGCAACTTTCCGGTATCAGCCAATCAACCTTAAACGACGCTCGAAAGCGCCCGATTAACGCCATGACGGTAAAAACCTTACAGGCTTTAGCGATGGCCACTGCTGAAACACCAGGGGCTGTACTTGATGAGCTGCTTAAACTTCAAGGGAATCCAATCATTGGATTTATCCAAGCACACCCTTTTCTAAAGAAAGAACTTGTCACTGAGATTGAGGATTTACTGATTAAGGCCCATGAAGCTAATATTAATCTTAAGACAGTCACATTTAATCGTTATTATACTGAAAATGAAGACACAAATGAGAATGCTACAAAAGCCTTAATTAACTTAAAGGAACAGCTTGAAATATTTATCAACAACTTATCGGAGGAGAAAGAATAATGAATCTATTTATTTTAGGCAATGGTTTTGATCTTATGGCTGGTGCTAAAACTTCTATTGTAGACTACCTTACTAAGGTAAAGGAATCTAAAAATTATTATTTTGAAATAGTTGAAAATTACCTAAATTACGATCATATTAATGATGAGGCTGAAAAAGAAAAAGCTCGCTCTAATCTTAATAAACTTGGATTTTGGACTACTTTATTTTTAAAATGTCAAAATGATAGTGAATTAATACAATATCGGGTTCAAACATGGAAAAATATAGAATACTATATCTTTTTAGTTGTCAGTGAAGTTTATTACAAAGAGAATGAAAAAAATAAGGACAGTGACTTAACCAGCCACGAAAAAGAAATCATTCAACAATTAATCGATATCGCCTATCCTAATGAAAAAAAACTGCCTGAAATAGAACATAGAAAAGATCAGTTGTCTTACCTCTACCAAGAATTACTAAGATTTGATATTGCATTTGCGGAATATTTAAATAGTCTTAGTTATGATAAAAGTAAAAGCACTAATATGTCGACCGACATTGAGAAGGTTCTTTCAAACAAAGCGCATATCTGGTCAAACGATTTAGTTGAAAGACCATTTACTTTAAATAATGACGATATTATTTTAAATTTTAATTACACATCTGCAAATCATGCTTGTATTGAATATAAAGATGGTTTTTGTACAAATGACATGCAAGATTCAATTGATAAAAAAAGGCACACGGAATTCCATATCCATGGTACCTATCGGCAAGCAATCAAATTAAAACCAATAAATGATCAATCTGACCAGAAAACAAACACAATGCACTTTGAGTCTATTCCTTTGATATTTGGTTTTGATCAGAGTGTTTTAGTTGATAATGGCGTTTATGAATTGAATCGTTTTACTAAAACATATCAATTACTAGAGTTAGCACGGTATAGTAATAATTTAAATAGTTTTTTTAAAACTATTCAATCAAATTCTGATTTATCAATCAAAGATATTTATTTTATTGGACATTCCTTGAATAAATCCGATTGGTCTTATTTTTTCGCTATATTTGACTTTTTAAAATTACCCAGTCAATCTGATATCACATTACATTTTTTATTTTCTAAAGAATACGCAGAAACAAATACCGAGGCTATTAATGAGTATGAGAATTCAATATTTGAACTAATGATTGGTTATGGTGATCAATTAAAGCTAGTTGAAAACGGTTCTTATCTAATGACAAAACTTTTGCTTGAGGGAAATATCAAAGTAGAAAAACTTTCTCTCCCTAAAGAAATAAATGAATTTTACCAATAATTAAAAGCCTACGCATTTAGAAGAACGGCTCAAAACTGAGAATATTCAGCAACAAAAAAGGGGGTACATATTGATGTACACCCTTTTCTGTTGCCAACTCGTTTTATAAAATTTGTTGACAAATAAATTCATCGTTGCTACGATTAAATTGGTATCAGATATACTCAGCATTTTATTTCTTGAAAAAGGGGCCAACCTTTTTCAAGATTTTAGTCGCAGCAACGACCCAGATCAACTTTGCCTAAAGTTGGTCTTTTTTTTGTTTTTATTTTCGCGAAAAATAACTACTATGTTTAGCTTTTCTGCAATACTTATAAGAATTTTCCCAAAACTCTTTTCCGCCTTTGCTAGCGAGGAATGATTATTATTCGTAACGTTTCCACTGATTCGACTATCTTTTATAACAATCGTACGATTTGTTCTATTTTCGTTTGAGGTTGCAGCGTTTACGATATTATTTTGATTAATGAAAGTCACTAAAATCATTGCAAAAAGTAGAAAAGTAAATAGTGTATTTTTTTTAATAATTACCAGCTTTCTGCTGAGCATATCTGTATTTTAATCTTATAATAGTTTGTTCTAAAATTGCAAATTTTTTTAAAAGTGAAAACTCCGATAAAACTTAACTTAGTCTCAATTACTGTCAGGTTAATGAGACTTTTTTATTTGCTGTTATATCAATGTTTATTCAGTCTCATTTACTTAGTCTCGTAAATTAGTCAAGATTTTCTAGATGAACTGCACTTTTTACCAATAATTAACACTCATCCTAATCAAACAGTTATGCGATAGAAAAAGCGCCAAGTATTTTTTTATACTTGGACGCCTGGTAATTTGACAAAATTAAATTTATAGAAGTAACGAATATATGGTATAACGCAAAGTTTCCGATACCTTTTTTTAATAAAGACCATTAAGATTGGCATATATACACTTACCATTTAACACTTACCATTTAACATTTAACACTTTGTGCTAAATATTTTTAAAAGCATCTTTTTGTTCTAAAATGGTGTACATCTTTTCAAATCTTATTTTTTCATTTTCAGGTAGTTCCTCAATAGTTTTGTCAACTAAATTTTTAACTAGCTCTTTTTGGGACGTACCATACCCTAAATTTAGCAGAGCAGATATTTGATTACGTATATGATTATCAACTCTAATGTTAACTGGTAAAGTGACAGTTTCAGAATCCGTTACAATATTATTTCTTGCTACTTGCTCCTTTACAACTACTTGAGGGCCTCTTTTTAGTGACTGCTTTTCAGTGTTGTTAGAGTTTTTATGATCAAGCATTCCCATTTTTAATCATCCAATCTTTTTAAAATTTCTTTAGAAACATTTTCGAATGCAGAATGGACTTTTTTATCCCACGTATCTTTTGGACTGTCAGTAATACCGGTCATATCCATTCGCTTAATTCGTTCCATAATCGTAATCTTGTTTTCAAAAATATTATGTTCGCCAAAAGTTGCTGCAGCGGAACGTAGTATTTCATCGTCTACTGCAGCGTTACGTTTTGAGAGTACAGGTAGGATTCCCATAACATCTACCTTAGATTTAAACTCATTAATAAGAGTTTCTTGTAAATAACTGATTAGTACCTCTGCACCAGATAATGATCGCTCTTGAGTCTGAAGCACGACTATTATTTGGTCGCAAGCATAGAATGCAGTATCATTCGAAAGACTAATTGTAGGTGGAACATCAATGAATATGAAGTCATAGTCTGATTTCAAAGACTCAATTTTTTTTGAAAAGAACTCCACCTTCTCTAATTCGGTCGTATAAGTTCTGTCTAAGAATCGGGTATACATACTAAAATCAACTGCATTTGGAATCAATGCTAAATTATCAGTTACATCAATTGTAATATCTTTCAAATCTTTCCCATCATTTATAGCACTCATAAGAGACGTGCTAATCGTAATGACTTCATCGTTACTAACCTTGCTTTTCGTTTTTAGATACAACGATGTTAGATTTGCTTGTGGGTCAAAGTCAATTGTTAGAACTTTGTATCCCATTTTTGCTAAGTTATATCCAACAAGTGCTGTTGTACTTGTTTTACCGACACCACCTTTAAAATTTAAAAAAGATAACACTTTTGCTGTCATAATTACCCTCCATAACTTTGATAATTACATTATAGCACACCTAAGCAAAAGTGTTAAATGTTATATGTTAAATGTGATGTGTGAATAACATCATGGTATTCACATTATGTATTCAACATTATGTTAAATACACTAGTTGAAAAATAGGCTATACAAAGACCTGATCAATGGTATATGATAAACTCATTAAAAAAAAGCCATCACGAATTCGCACTTCGTGATGACCTACTATTTGGAGAAATTATTTAAGAGTTTTTTTCTTCAAAAGCTATGTGTTTAATTGTAAGCTATTTTTTTGAAAATGGCAATACTTAAAGGCTTATTTAAATATACATAAAAGTAGGTTAGTGTGGCTTTTCAAAAGAGTTTCTGACAATTTGTCAGGCTCGCATTTGCCTACGCTTAATTCTTAGAGCGAACTCGCAAATGCGGGTTCGCTCTTTTTAATACAAAGGAGATCACTATGAATAATCAGCCAAACTACTACAACATCAAACGCCAATATGCGCTTAAGTTCTTCCAGGTGCCAAAGGTCTTTATGACCAGCGATAAATACAAAAAACTAAGTGCTGAAGCGAAACTAGCATTTGCTATTTTGTCAGATCGTCTGCAACTCTCGATCAAAAATAAATGGTTCGATAAGGATGGCAATATTTATTTTATCTACACAGGTGAACAACTAGGGGTGATCTTAGGCTGCAGCCACAACAAAGTAAACAGCGTAAAGAATGAGCTGAAAGAAGCCGGTTTACTACTCATGAAGCGCATGGGTCAAGGCAAGGCTAACCGAATGTATTTACTGGAGCCAGAAATTACTGATAACGATATCTACGGAATCGATCAACTCGAAACAACGCCAAATTCAAGTATGGAAAAAGCTGTAAACATTGATGCAACAACGTCCATGTCTGATGAAGGAGCTGAAACCCTTGATAACACTAGATTTCTTAAAAAAGGAAATCTAGATTTCCTAAAAAGAGAAACAAGTGATACTGATATTAGTAATACTAAGTTATTAAAAAACATAAATACAGATTCTCTAGAAACAGATACTATCTCTGATCACGAAAAATCAATCACCGAACAACAAGATGCTGCGCTCTTTGAAAACCACTTGAATAACGATTCAATCTTCACTAAACAACACTTGTTGGATTTAAAACTCCTATCTGGCAATGACTTTGGCATCTTTTTAACCCTTCAACAAACCGTTTTACGGGCTAAAAAACAGGCGTTAAATGCCCATAAACTCCAAAGTAGCTTATTCGATTTACATGATGCCGATATTGCGACCCCGATTCATGACACCTTAATGCGCGCCGTACAAAAAGTCCGCTTGAACCAGGTCAATGATTTAAATAGCTATCTCTACAGTGTGATTTACACCGAATTTGAAAAAATTGGCAATGCTAGATGTATCGCTAGCGCTAAAGCGGGCTACAAACCACTTTTCTGGGACTGAATTAGGCCAAATAATGATCTATCGACAAATAAGCCTTGCTTAAAAACAAAGTCTTTTACGAGTTTAAAATCATTTTAAAATCTGTCTGAAATTATGCGGGACTTAAATAGCTAGTGTCTCTCGGGCCACTAAAACCTAAACGAAAATGGGTGGCATTTTGTTTTAAAGACTCAAAAAAGCGTCTCGAACGTTTCAGGTAACCACGACCGCTAAAATTGAAAAGCAAGTTGACTGACACCAATCTTGAACTAATCTGGCTAATGACAGGCTTAACAATGACGCTTTTTGTCACGTTAAAGAGTGCTACAAACTGCTTTTCAGCGCTTTGAATAGCTTTTTGAGTATAACGATAATGGCTAAAGTTCTCGTAGCCTAGTTTTTTTACTGCCCGTTCAATTGACCCCGTTGAGGTACAAGTGGCTACCGCTAATTCGCGAATGGTTGCCGATAATACTTTTTGTGGATGTTTTTTAAAGTAAGAGATCACTACTTGTTCGGTAAATGTTAAGTCCATCGAGGGTTTCCTCCTTGGCGCTAATTGGCACAAATGTCGTTGTTGATAAAATGGGTTATATTATTAATTACCTTGTTGTATCATTTAATTGTACTTGAATTCTAAGTACAAAAAAAGCCGTTAGACGTTGATCTAACGGCACATATTTACCACTTCTGGTTTAACTTGTTAAAAAAAAACTTGCTTTTTGAAAAAAGGAAAGGTAAGGTTAAGACAAGTTAATATGCAACACGAATTATTTGATTTCGTGCTGCGACAGAAGTGAAAAAACAAAAAGAAGAGCCCCAATCACCAGTCCTGGCAGACTAGTGAAAGGTTAAGCTCAACAAAGTCCCTGCACGACTAAGTTGGCCGCTCTCCTTGAGTTGACGCTTCCGCGCAACTCGTTATTAAGTATACTCGAACTGTGTGCTTTTTGCCATACTCTAAGTATAATTTTACCAGTTTAGTCTGATTATATTTAAATCAATAGGGGTTACCTATCGGCTTAGTGTGTCGCGATTTGTACTTGTTTAAGTATCTTGATAATGGGCGAGTGGAGTTGAAATTCAAAGAGGCTAGCAACTTATGTTGCTAGCCTCTTTTTTTGTTCCGTAATCCTGTAGAATCTATAAGTTTACGGTCTTCTGGTCTCGAATGACTGGAAGTTTTTCGCTTCTGTGACAGCACGAAAAGAATTAAATCTTTGGAGGTTCGCTTGATGACAAAACAGATTCTAGTTGGGTTACACATCCGATATGTTAACGGCCAAGCAGTTTTAAATACTGATCACCCTTACTTTTGGCAGATTGCACCGAAGACCAAGGGCAAGCCAAAAGTCGGAAATTTGGCCCTTGTTGATACCGCTAAAGGGCGTAAACATGTGGTTATTCTTGCGATCGAAGTCCGTGCTAAGTCAACGCTATATGACGGACTAACGAAAAAAGTTATTAAGTTTGAAGATCGTCAGAGTCATCATGAGGCCGTTAATCTTGCGTTTGAAAGATATCTTGCAGAGGAGCTGGCAACCGATGAAACATAAGCGCCGCCAAGTACTGACGACTCCGCTAAGTTTTGATCAGTTTGAGAAACAAGCGTACTCAGCTAAGCTCTTTGGCGGTACGGTTTTCATTAATTTAAAAGCTGGGCGCTTTGGTTATCGTGATGACCTCAGTCGTCAAGTTGCCGCGCATATCGTGTATGATCGGGCCCGAACGGTGATGAACTTAAAAAATGAACTGATTGCTAAGCGCAAGAACAAAGATCAACCGCTGCGTAAAGTCAGATACGAACGTCAATAATCAGCTTACCCGCTGTGATTTGCGAAGATAGTGAAACCTGATATTCGCAAAGTAAAACTTAAAGTGGCTGAGGCTACTAAATAAGCTATTGTAGTAACAATCGTCCTTTGAAATTTGAATAATATCGTGCCACTAGGGAGCTGTGCTAGTCGGATTAAGAGACTTTGAATTTAATAAGTGTCTTGAACACGATCAATTGAAACTCATACACGACACGGCTAAGAGACACCAACAAGTTGTTATTAACATTGACGCGTAATCGTGAGCGCCGACGCTTTGATTTAGCACCAAGCTAATTCAGGGATACTCGGCCATGGTTACTCACCGTTAGATGAATACGAACAACGTAGGTCAACAGATCAAGCCAAAATCTGTTCTTCACACAATAGTGTGTCGTTTAGGTCAAGTGGCTCTAAACCAAAAGCCATGAATATCTTTGTAAATCACAACGGGTAAACAATTAATTTCAAAGGTTATAAGAAACATAAAAATAGGAGGTTACGTTATGCCAGTAAGAAAAACAGAAAACTTAGCGATTAAAACGCTAGTTAGTTTTTTAAGAACAAATCATAGAGCATCAATTAGTTTAGTTGATTATTTTGAAAAACAACAAATAAGTCCTAAAGACCGTAATGCACTACTTTCACAAATTCATCGAAGTGAAGTCGTTGGCATTAAGTATAGATATGACGGGCCAGCCGTTAAAACAATGCTTTTTCTCAAAAAACAATAACACAAATGCTAGTTAGTTTTAAGTAGTCACGCCGCTTTTACTTAAATAGCTTACTTATACTAGTCAAAAGCATCAGTGATGATAAAGCTGAGGCACTGAAAACATTCCTTCCAATTCAGATTACTAACAGGGTGGAGTGGCTACTTAAAGCTAACTAGCATTGATGATTATTACTCATTTGGCGGCTTAATAAAGCCAGCATATTATTGATTAATTAGTTTGGAAGACAAAAGAATTCGCCATTCGCTAGTCAAAATCAAACGGAATAATGACAATGTACACCTCCTTAAAAATCGAACCGCGGTGTGCAAAGAAATTAGTTAATCAAATACTACAACATTTACACTGTCGATTGCTGGTTTTATTAAGCCTGTCAAAAGGCCTATTTAATCTTTAATTAAGGGCGTGATTTCAGGATATTTACCCCTAATTAAAAATCCTCAATACTTGACGTTTATCAATAAAAAGAAAATTAGTATCGCTTTGTGTTTGATATTGTATGCAAGAAATCACGTCCTTAATTAAGGATTAAATATAAGAAATGGACTTTCAGGAGGAATTAAAATGAGACTATTAATTTTAAATAGAAATAACTTTTTTGCGGGTGTCTGGAATGGATTAATCATGTCAATGCCACTATGGGCGGCAATATTGTTGCTGATTTATTTATTGATACATAGGTAAAAAGGAGTTGGAGAAGGGGTATGAACACTATTAAGGGCGCTTATTCAGTAAGCCGAATGAAGACAATATGGTCTGAGATTCGCGTGTATATGATCAAAGAAAAGCTAGTTTATTTAAAGTTATCAGCTGTTGAAAAGAGAATTCCAAATCTGGATCAGCAGAGATTGTCAACAAATGATAAAATGGTAATATGCTCAATCGTTCAGCGGGAAAACGAATTCGAGATGGTGGAAGACGATCGCGGTACAAAAATACTTCATTATTTTGGAGGTGACTGTCATGAATGATTGTGTACTAGGTTGTAATGGTCAAGTTAAATTGCCATTTGTGAATGGTCTTGGACAGTCGATTAATTTAGAATTAGGCACAAAATATACGGTTATCTTTCGAGGTGGTTACTATTTAGCCTTAAAAGATGGGGAAGTCGAAAGTGTCAGGCCAACAAACATGCCGATAAAAATGAAGACTGATAACAGGAATGTTATTCAGCTAAAAAGGAGAGGTTAGTATGAAAAACGGGGTAAAGGGTGTTCTATTAGGGAGTTCGCTATTGGCTGTTTTAGCACTTAGCGCTTGTGGGAAGTCTAGTGAAGCAAGTACCAATAGTTCAAAAAAAGAAAACGTCGCAAAAGTTTCATCAAAAAATAGCTCGAAAAAAGAAAAATCGGCTGCAATGAAGAAAAAGGCAGCAAAGGAATCAGCTGCCAAAAAAGAAAGCGAGAAGAAAGCACAAGAACAGAAGGCACAAGAAGCCTCACAGAAAGCTAGTGCAGAGTCAGCTCAAAATGTACAAAAAGCAGCTGAACAAGCGCAAGCTGCACAACAACAAACGCAGACTGATCAAAAACCAGTAAGTCAATCAGGTGCGGGGACAGCTGCAGCTACGCCAGCAAGTAATGCTAGCACACCGAATACGTCGAATAATGCGGCGCCAGCCCCAGCACCTGCGCCAGCAGAAAGTAAAGTATTAGGCGTTCCGTTTGTTAGTCAAGGTTCCACAATGTTATGTGAAGGGTCTTCACTCCTTGAAGCATTACACTATAAGGGTGTGACAGGACAAGGTATCTATCAATTTGTTAATTCGATGCCAAAATCAGCTGACAATAACCCTTATAATGGTTATGCCGGTGAATGGAATCGCAACGTTGATGGGACTTATCAGGGTATGATGGCAGGCCCGGTTGTTCAATGGGCAGCCGCAGTTGGTGGTCACGCAACACAGATTTCAGGGCCAGCAGCAATCAAGAATTCTATTCGTAATGGCAACCCAGTTGTCGCATGGATTGTTTACGACTTTGCGGCACCACAATTCAAGCAAATGCCTTGGGGGAGAGCGGTTTGGAATGGTCACGTTGTTTGTGTTGATGGCTTTAACCAAAGTGGTTATCATATCGTTGATCCAAATGCGGGTGCTTACTGGGTTTCAGCTGGAACCTTTGAAAGTTCAAATGGAGTCACTGGTATGGCTGTTTCAGTCGGATAATCGAACAAAAAGGTCTTCACTTAGTTAAGTGAAGACCTTTTTTGAATTTAGCTAAGAAAAATAAGTAAGTTGAACAATTCAATTTATCTGGTTACAAAGTATGTATAACTTTTACGAAAATATAGGGGGTTTTTAACATGAGTTGGAAGACCCAACAAACGCCACAACAGCTATTCAATCAAGCTATTTTAGCTTTAATACAACAATATGCTGAGCTTGCCTATCAAGATATGACAGAAAAGTTTGATGCGGTTTCACAACAGCTCAAAACAACTGAAACAGCCTTAAAGCAGTGCCAACAGCAAAACGAAGAAACTGCCCGACAGTTCGCTGCTTTAAGAGCTGAAAATGAAGTCCAAAAACAGAATATTCAAACCTTTGAAGCATGGTATGCTACACAACCCAGACGTTTTGAATAGTCTTGTCGTGTCTTCATTCAAACCTTAGGAGGTTGGTATGCCATACAACCAATTATTTATCAGCATAATAATTTAAAAAAGATGAATCGTTTTGATTCGTCTTTTTTTGTGCCTTAAAGGAGGTGATCACGATGTAAATCAAAGAAGAATTAGTCAGAGAATACAAAATTTATCAAAAAGAAAAGAAGGTTATAATGTTGAAATTTAGTTTTTCTAAAATCAAAACCAAAGCGGCCGCTGTTTTAGCGATCGCAACCATGGGGGTTCAACTCATTGCCCCCGCTGCGGCAAGTATTGGCTCCGTGAACGCTGCGACAAATACAAATCAAACCGTGACAACTAACACGTTTGGCAATAACAAATTAATCTCGCCAACGCTTGCTGGTTCGAGTGTGCGTTCAGAAGCACCGTTGACGTTCCACATGACAGGGGTTAACACCAAGGGCTATATGCGTGTTGATCATCATGATGGCAAGGCACCAGAGTATATGATTTCGGAACAATTCGCTGATCAATATAACCGAATTGCTTATTGTATGGATTCAGAATTACCAACACCTAACGGGGGTTCCTCAAATAATACTGCCGAAGGGAATGATCAATTTTTACGAATGTTTTTAAACGGTTATCCAACAAAATCTGCGTCACAACTGGGCACCGCCAACGATACTGAAGCGTGGTATGCCACACAAGCTGTTTCGTGGGTGTTAGCGGGCGACTTTAAGTATACAGATATTGTTTGGTCCACACCGGAACAAACACAAGACTCTGTTGATCGCGTGCACCATGCAGCAGATATCATTTATAATGCTGCAATTAATGGGACGGATACACAAAAGACAACCTTTGATTTACAAAAGGTTAACCAACAAGATAAAAATGGGTTCCACGAATTTACTTATCAAGTCAATTCCAACCGTTCAGGTATTGCACAAATCAAATTAAACAATACTGTCGCAGGATTAACCATTGTTGATCAAAACGGCCAACCAATCGCCAACAACCAAGTTAATTTAAACCAATCATTCACCATCAAAGTGCCCGTAACGGCGGCAAGTGGTAATGTAAACTTTGATGTTAATGGGAACGTAAAGAATTATAAGTCATTGGTGTTCGGCGATGTTGCGACAGGCTTTCAACGGGCCATCACAGCTTTTACAACTGATGAAACACCCGTGATTAAAAACGCCAGCTTTAATTGGCAACGGGCAGCTGGTCAAATCAAAGTGACTAAAATTGATGAAACGACTAAAAAGCCTTTAAAGAACGCTGAATTTACGGTCACTGATAACAATGGGCAAAAACAAGTCAAAACAACTGATGCCAACGGCGTTGCGACATTTAATATCTTACAAGGGTTAACGTATGATTTAAAAGAAACCAAAACACCAACTGGCTATCACGGTGGTTTTGAACAAAAAGGCATTACTTTAGCGAATAATGGTCAAGTATTTAGCTATACAGTTGGTAATACGCTAAATAAAGGGACTATCAAGATTCATAAAGTCGATCAAGATGGTAAAGCCTTAAAAGGTGCTGAATTTACTTTAACTGATAACACTGGTAAAAAAGTTGTTTCCATCACAGATAACAAAGGCTACGCTGCTTTCAAACTTGACGCTAATAAAACATACTCATTGGACGAAACTAAATTACCAGCCGGCTACCATGGTGGATTCCATAAAGACGGCATTACAGTTGCTAATGATGGTCAAACGTTTGAATACTCAGTCTCAAATATTTTAAATCGTGGGACGGTCAAAGTTCATAAAGTCGATCAAGATGGCAAAGTCTTAAAAGGTGCTGAGTTTACTTTAACGGATAACAACGGTAAGAAAACAGTTGCCACAACTGATGACAAAGGGTACGCTGCTTTCAATCTTGAAGCTAATAAAACGTATGCTTTAGATGAAACTAAAAATCCTGTTGGCTATAACGGTTCATTCCACAAAGCGGGGATTACAGTTACTAAAGACCAACAAGTCTTTGATTACACCGCTAAGAACACTTTAAATAAAGGTACCATCAAGGTGCTTAAAGTCGATCAAGACGGTAAAACACTTAAAGGTGCTGAATTCACTTTAACGGATAAAGACGGTAAAAAAGTTGTAAAAACAACCGATGACAAAGGCGAAGCTGATTTTGAAATTGTTGCTAATAACACTTATGATTTAAAAGAAACCAAGAATCCAACAGGGTACAATGGTTCATTTGAACAAAAAGATATTACAATCGAAAAAGATGGTCAAACCTTTAATTACAAAGCAACCAACAACCTGAACAAGGGTCAATTGAAGTTGGCGAAAGTTGATGAAAATGGTAATCCCGTTAAAGGGGCAGAATTTACCTTAACTGACAATGACGGTCATAAAGTGACTGCAACAACTGATGACAAGGGTTACGCTATGTTTGATTTAGTTGCGAACAAGACGTATGCTTTGGACGAAACAAAGACTCCGGCTGGTTATTCTGGTTCATTCCATCAAGCCGGTCTTTCAATCAAAGCTGATGGTGAAGTAATCAATCTTAAAGCAGTCAACACTAAAAATAAAACGTTAATTAAAACCGGTAGCCAAAAATCCATTGGCGGCTTATTAATGGTAGTAGGGCTTATCTTACTCGTAATTGCGGGTGTCTTTTATTTTCTAAAGAAGAAAGCTGATCGTGCTTAAAAATGAGAAGTCGATCAAAACATGATTGGCAACAGGTTTTAATCTTGGCTTTGGCCGTAACTGGGGTTTTAATCTTGGTGTTTGCCTTATACAGTCTTTTCAAAGTTACCAATGAAGCCAAGCAACAGCTTAATAATCAAGCACAATTAATCAGCCAAACAAAACAGGCTTTAAAAAAGCCAACCAAAGCTAACCGCCAAGCGCAGTATGATCCAAATAGTATTCATGATTTTAACTATCAAGACTATGAAGCGGCTATCGCCAACCAGGTAATTAATCAATCAGCAGTCGGAATTATTACCATTCCGGCAGTTGGCATTGAAGAGCCAATTTTAGAAGGGGTTAGTAATCAAAACCTTTCAGTAGGCGTTGTGACGGTCAAACCCAATGAACAACCGGGAGTCGGTAACTACGCCTTAGCGGGCCACAATGAATTAAACAGTGGGCGCTTGTTATTCGGCAATTTAGTGCACGTCAAAGTTGGTGATTTAATCAAGATTACGACGCGTCAACGTGAGTATCATTATCAGGTGACCCAAGTCAATCACAACTTAGATGCTAGTCATGGTGAAATCATTAGTGATCAACAAGGAAGTCAGATCATCACGCTGTACACATGTAATAATCGGACGGAAGCCGGTCGAATCATGGTTAGAGGTAAATTAATCTAAAGTAGTTTATTAAGCTACGGATGTGATCGATTTCTACCTTTTCTTATTTAGATTATTTCTGTGATATAAGACACTTCAAGAGATTAATACCGTACGTTAGAATGATTGACTGAGAGGGCGGTCAATCTTTTTTTGATTAGCTTTTAAATAGTAAAATGGGGTGCTATAATAACCTTGTAGTTTCCCCAAACTACATTGTAAGTATTTTTTTCACTTAAAGCAGTTGTTTTCAACTGTTTGCCTCTAATAAACTTATGTACTACTAGTGGCTACCTTAATTGGTAGCTGTTTTTTTATTGATTTTAAAGGTGTGGTTGAAAATCGCACACACTGAAGTAATCGCCATTGATGCTTTATTTGGAGCCACATAACCGGGGCTCACTCCTTAAATGATATTTTTATTTCAGTACGTAGAAGTGGCTATCAAAAAAAGGTAGTCATTTTTTTGTGTTTAGGGCTATGACGGTCAAAGGTCATAGCTTTTTTTGTTGGCGAAATTCAACATAAAAAAAGTTAACTGAATGAGAAGGGGAGAAAAAATGAAAAGTTATCCCATTAATGATTCGTCAGAAGCGATTCATACCGTGTGCGTGACGTTTCAGATTGATGAATACCGAGGCTATGCTTACTATAAAATTGGTGGTAGCACCAAGGGTTGGCAAGTCATCGGCAGTTATGATTTAGTTGAAGTGTTATCGGAAGCTGCGGATACCGGTAATTTAGAATTTGAACAGATGAAATTGGTACTTAATGATGAAACTTTTGACATTGAATTGACCGACAAAGATGGTAATAGTTGTCAGTATGCCGATGAAATAGATTGGTTAGACAAACTCATCGTCGCAGTTGAAATTGTTAAATATGAATAATTTGTTAGATAAGTCGCAAGCCAGACGGGCTTGCGACTTTTTTTGTACCAACAATGAATAATGCAGAACTGTAATTAGGAAAGTAGGGAAGTAAATGGCATTTCAGCAAATAAGGGGGCGGTGCCGCGTTTCAGTGAAAGATATTCGTCATATTAAGCGCTATGACTATGGCTTATGGCTCTTTATTGAAAATGAAGTCTTCAACCAAAAATATAAAAAGAAAGCCTTAAAAGGTAACGATCTTCTAATTCAACAAGGGACGCGTGAACTTAAAGACGAGTTCATTGGTCGTTTTATAATTCAAAAAAGTAATTTTGGCGAGCAATTTACGCAGATTAAAGTTGCGCGCACAGAAAAAACTGAGTAGCCAAATAAAATTGGAGGTGAGTACAGCATGTCAAAGGCCCGTAGTCCCCCAATTATTTAAAGGAGTGTTTTTGTGCAATCACAAGAAGCTAGCAAGATTAAAAAGGCGTTAGATAAATTGCTTGATTTAACCTATGAGGATAGTGGGAAGTACAAACATTATCGCTTATTACTTGAGCCAAAAGAAATGAAATCTAAACACGGCCAATACGATTGGCAAAGCCAAGCAATTCAAATTTATAACTTTTCAAGGAAGCCAGCCTTTACAATGTTGACTTGTCTTCATGAATTGGCCCACCATGTCCAAATTATTGATACTGGTAATTCGGATCATACTGAAGCGTTTTATGCACGGTTTCATAAGCTACTACTGACTGGCATTGGATTAGGTTGGATTACCGCGTCAGATATTGAACAAGAAAATGATGCTAGTGACTGTCAGAAGTTAGAAAAATATTATGGGGCACCATCTGCTTGGTCAATTCCTGAAGTATCAATCGAGGCAGCGTATGTTTTAACGGTCAAAAACGCCTATGCTGAAAGAGATTATCTTAAAGCAAACCATTTTAAGTGGTTTGCTTTAATGCAAGGATGGCAAAAGACGGTTGATAGCTTAAATGAAGCTGAATTATGTAAAGATATTTTGATTAATAAAAATCGTGAATTGATTGTCAATATTACGAATAAATCATTCCCGCAGTTTTCGATGATGTATTACTTAATTGTTAAGAATGGCTATGAACAACGCCAAGTACTTAGAAAATTGGGTTATAAATGGCAAGGGTTTGAGATCAAAAAGTGTTGGGTGAAAAAAATTGTATCGCAAACGTATCATGAGGAGCTAGCTAAAGCTGCTGAATACGGTTTAGCGCCACAGTTAATTTTCCCTAAAAATAAAAGTTAAATACTAAATAGATCGGAGATAGAAATGTGGTATCAACAGTTGAATTAAAACGTAAAAAAGAATTAGCGAGCGCTATTCTAGCAAATAAAAACGTTAAGCTAAATGATTGGCTTGAGGCGCAATATGATCAAGTTATTATGGATAACCAACAAGTTGTCCTAGAAGCCTTGAATGCTTATCAAACCAAAAATAGACGACAAATGGAGGTGCGTTAAGTTGGATAAAATTATGGCGGGGCTAAATTCTCTATCAGGAGCAGCGACTTTATTTGCAGGTGGATACGCCACCTTCAAATTTATCCTAATGGGAATTGGCCATATGGAAAAGAACCCACAAAAAGTCGAGGCTGCCCGTGATGGTATGAAAAATATCGTGGTAGGTTTAGGTATTGCTCTTTTAGCGTTTGCAATTACAGCATGGTTGAAAGGTATTTTCGGGTGATTTAATGATTACCGCTTCTTTTGATGCAAACCGTAAATTAAAGAAAATCATACCTAAAGGACAAGTGCCGCTAAGCGAAGTCAGTGCTCAATTGGCTGCAATCGAAGACTATGCGAATAAGAATAGTTTAACGGAAGTTTGTGAGTTGAGTCTGTTAGAAGATGACCAAAGTATTTTTAAAGATGATATTCAGTTTGGTGCCGGTAATCCGTATGTACAATCCGTGTTATCGGTTGTTAATCATACTTTAGAGACCACTTTCAAAGATGTCCCTAAGGCATCAAAAGAAGCTCTAATTAATAAAATTACCGAAGCCCTTCAACAGACTCAAGAAACTGGCAAACCCCTTCAAACTATGGAAAGACCACAACCACAACCTGACGTGCCACGGGTGGAACCTCAAAAAGAAACACCAAATACATCGGTTGTTCGGCAAACCGACAAGGCGTCGCAATCTAGCCGAATGGCCTATCAAGTGGCGCAAAGAAAGAACCGGAATGGGAAGCGAATAGCTTTCCATTACCAATTACCAAGCATTAAAGTACCACGACTACATGTCTCAAAAGGCATTTTAAAAGGTGGTCTTAGTCTAGCTCTCATGTTAATGATTGGCTGGCTTGTTATCTTCAGCTTTCAAGTTATCAAACACCAGGTTCAGCAGCCACAGACTTATGAAACATTAATGACCAATAAAGATTACTTAAAAGCCGCTAAATTATATCCGAAACGCAGAAAGGCAATCGAATCTAAGCTAAGTAACGGGCCTATGAAGACGTTACAAACGTTCAATACCCATTACCCGAGTGCAGAGGGTAAATTTGATTTAGCCTTTATGAATCATAAGTGGTCAACTGTGGTTAAAACAAATAATGTCACGATGACTAAAGTACGTAAAGCGCAACTAGCAGTTGCTTATTTAAAATTACATGAACCGGAACCAGCGCAGCGGTTGAATTTAGAAGTGAACGATCAAAAATTAGCCGGTGCAATTGCTTTAGAATATATCAGGCAAGGAAACACCGATGAAGCCACTGCGATTAATCAAAAACTGAAAAGCAGTGAATTAACCGATTTGATTAATGCCGGTAAAGCCTATCAACAAGCGATTAATAAGTACCAGCAAGAAGCAAATGATCAAAGTTTATCAGCCACACAAAGAGCACAGGCAGCGGATAATTTAAGCGTCTGGCAACATAACCTAAAAACGATTGGAGAATAAAAAATGGCAGATCATAACTTTAAAAATAAAAGTCTAGTCCCCATACTGACAATTTGCGGGTTAGTATTATTAATAGGGGGTGGCGTTTATGGGGCTTCAGGGAACCAAGATAAAATTCAGGTTAGCGAAAGGCATACAACACAACGTCATCACGCTAAAGGACAAACAAAAAACAAACATAAAGACAAAAATTTAATTGATAAAGCGGTTGATGCCATCGATGATGTTGGACAAGGTGCCGTAAACGTGGTTGCCTCAGCACTTGGCGATGACAATTTGCAAGAGGCACATGCAGCGATCAATAAAGACCGTGACAAGTTAGTGGAAGCAGCGTCAGTAATCGCAAAACAACCAGAGTTACCTAAAGACCCAATTAAAGAATTAGTAGTAAATAATGATAATGATACGCAAAGACAAGCTGGTGAGGACAATGGCGATCACGTTATGCCTAGTCCGGTGCCAAATCCAACACCGAGCCCGAAACCTGATCCTAAACCAACCCCAGACCCAGGGCCGACACCCGATCCAACACCTACGCCCACACCAACCTCAACGCCACAATTGCATGTGCCAGGGTTTGTGGTTGTCCACGCGCACAGCCAAGTTGATTTAATGCGCAATGTTAGTGCCAGTGACGAAGTCGACGGCGATTTAACGAGTGCGGTTAAAGCCTCAGTTGATCATATTGATACCTCAAAGATGGGCTGGACGTTTGTGCGGTATAGTGTCACAAACTCACAAGGTGTAACCACTAAAAAGATTGGTATTTTTGATGTCGTGAACGATGCCCCAACGCTTGATGCGCCTGATTGTCGGGTTGAAGTTCAACAACAATTTGACCCAATGCAAGATGTAAATGCCAGTGATACCGAAGATGGAAATTTAACGGATAAAGTCCAAGTGGTTGAAAATAATGTCGATACCTCAAAACCAGGAATTTACACGGAAACATTAAAAGTAACTGATCAAGATGGCAAAGAAGCGCAAGTGACACGAAAAGTTGAGGTCTATGCGGCAAGTCCTGAAATTGATTTAAGCCAAGTCAGCCGTGAAGTAGAAGTCGGTACTCAATTTGATCCTTTGGCAAACGTTAAAGTCACTGACCACTATCAAAATGATTTAGCGGTTAAAGTATCCGGCAGTGTTGATACAAGTAAAGTAGGAGCCTACGAATTAACTTATAGCGCAACGAATCGTTATGGTAAAACGACGTCTGAAACAATCACCGTTAACGTGCTTGCCGATGCGCCACAGATTGATGTTAGCCAGGTTAAAACCCAAGTTGAAGTTGGCAGTCAATTTAAGCCATTAGATAATGTCGTCGCGACCGATAAATATGACGGTAAGTTATCCGTTAAAGTGACTGGCACCGTTGATACTAAAAAGGTTGGCTCTTATCAATTAACGTATAGTGCAACCAACCATTATGGTGAAACAACTGATAAAATAGTAATGATTAACGTTTATGCTGAAAAACCAGTCATTACTGGAATCGACGCAAAGACAATTAAAGTCGGTGAACAATTTGATCCGATGGCTGGAGTTAAAGCCACAAGTAAATATGGCCAAGCGGAAGTTAGCGTTAGTGGCCATGTTGATAACCAAAAGGCTGGTGAATATACCTTAACCTATCACGTCAAAGACCATTATTCAGAATTGAGTTTTGAACGGATTATTACAGTCGTGGCACAAAATAAATAACTACGAGCAAAGCTGTTGCTCGTTTATGAAGCTCGTGGTATAGTAACTGTAGCGATAAATTAGGAGTTTATAACGCATTTGGTACACAAAGAGCCATTCCCCTGCATGGGAATGGCTCTTTTTTTGCGTCCTGCGATGACAGACGTGTGGGTTAGTGACACCTCTATTGCTTATCGTGTCGATCATCTAACCAATGATCGAATAGTGAATTTACTATACCCGAAATTACCGAAGTAATAATCGGGACGATAAGTAAAATTAGGAATTTATAAAACATTTGGCACACCCCCTCTCGGGGCGAGGTGCCAATTACTATTGTATCAAAAAATAGGTAAAAAAAGCGCTATTGAGTAAATAACAAAATTTCTATGAGGTATCGAAATTGTTACCGTTTAAAATGAACGCCTGCTTAATTTTAAAATGATTTTTGGGTAATTAGTCTAGCGAGGACTAAAAAGCTGTACAGGCACTTAAAATTAAATATTTGCGTTATTTAAAAAAAAGTGCGCTTTATTTAATGATCAAGGAGGTATTAGGTATATGGTAAATGAATTTTATGTATCGGGTCAGATTGTGCACAGGGGCCCATTGGAACAAAAGAAAAGCGGGCAATCAATAGCTAAAGTCATTATTACTAACGAAGTTAATATCCAGCAATCTTTTGAAGATAATTTCCTAACAATTATTTTCTGGGGTGAGATGGCTAAAAAGCTAGTGAACGAGACAGAAAAAGGTATGACAATTTTAGTCGACGGACAACTAATTAATACGAAAAAGGATTTAGAAAAGAGTCAAAATTGCCTGTTGATTGGACAATCGTATACGATTAAAACCAGTCAAGTTGAACAACCACGATCAGCAAATACAATCGAAGCTAGTTTAAGTGATCCAGCAATAAAATTTGAACAAAAGTGAGGTCTCTGTAATGAATAGAGATAAAATTAAAACCATCAGTGATTTAACGCGGCATGCACGTCAAATAGGGTTAATAGTCAGACTGCAAGGGAAGGCATCTATCAATCATAGGTTACCCGATTTGTTGCTTTTAATTTCAGGGCCAAATAGGCAACGACTAACGTTTGCGAGTCCGATGCAAGACTTTGAAATTGAGGGTTTGTTTAAAGCTGATTTTGCGAACATGCTACAGGCCATCGACGATGATACCGTTATGATTGATACCTTGGAGGTACTAGATAATGTCATTCCAAGCTAAACGAAAAGTTGATATCCAAGCGGAAGTTAAAGAGTTGGTGACCCAAGCTAACCAACAAATTAAACAGTTTGAGACGTCTGTTGAGCAACGAAAAGAATTCTTTAATTTCATGAGTGAAATGTACAACTATTCGCCGCGTAATCAAATGTTGATTCGCTCGCAATATCAAGGCGCCTTAGCGGTCGCGCCATTCAGTTATTGGAAAAAAGAAGGCATTAGTGTTCGTAAAGGTGAGAAGGGGATTAAAATCTTATCACCTAGAACGGTCTCACTTTTTAAAGACGCTGATGGACGATACAAGCAATTGGCAAAGGCGACGACTAATGAGAAGCTGGATATTCAATTAGGGCGTATTCAGACCGAGTCTAAAACCTACTTTGCGATTGGGCACGTATTTGATATCACGCAAACTAACGCTAAAGCTGAGAACTATCCGGATCTCTACCCGAACCGCCCTTATCAGCTTGATCATAATGACCCAAAGCAGCTTGATAATATGAAGACCGGCCTGCTAGACGTCGCTAAAGAGTTAAATATACCCGTTTATATGTCGCAAAAAGAAGTTCCCCAAGTCGCACTAGGTGCGGCGAAGGGCGCTTTTTTTATTGGGCAAAATAACCAAAAGGGGATTGTCCTCAGTGATCGTTTAAGTGTGCCGGAACAACTGGGTACTTTAACGCATGAACTGGCGCACGCCGCCCTGCACGATCATACTAAAGCACACGAAACAGGTTACTGGTCAACCCATCAGTTAAATGGTCAAAGAGCGGAAAATGTTAAAGAATTACAAGCCGAGATGGTCAGTTACGTTGTTAATAAGCACCATGGTTTAGATACCAGTGCCGAAGCGATTAACTACATGGCCAGCTGGACAAAAGGAATCAAAGACTTTGATCAAAATAGTGATATTTTCAAAGATATTCAAAGTACTAGTCGGGACTTTATTCAAAAAGTTGATGCCTCATTAATGCGCAATCAAGCACAGACGAAGGCAAATAAAATCAGTCAGGGGGCATTAATGCGATGAAAAAAGTCAAAACCGTATCGGGTCTTACAGCCCGTAGCCTGAATCAAAATGCCAATAATGCCATTTTAACTTTAACAAGTCAGGGATACGAAATCATGGGCTTACAAAATGCTAAGAGCCTGGTTGGTTATAGTGTCTTGATTGTCTATGAAAATGGTAAATCGATCCAAGATGAAATACGGAATCAAGCATACGATATTTATAATAAACGCTTTGCACCGTTGATAATAGCGGTGTTAGGAGCGATTGGCCTTATTGCTTATTGGTTCATGAGACAGTATGTCTTGTTACCGGGTATTCAAAATCCAATTCACCAGGCTTTTTATTGTTTGGCAGGCGTCGGCCTTAGCTTAGTTATTATTGGTTTTCTGCAAGATCGGTTCCAAGGACTATCGCTGCTAGATATCCTCTTAACTATCATTCTAGCGGTTTTAGGCAGCTTATTATTTAAAAGGTTTGCGCTGCCTTTACCCTGTAATTTGAGTGAGTACCTAGGCTACATTTTAGGGTTAGCTGTATTTGTTGTTATTCGCTCGCCACTTAATCGCCTTTTAATGAAGTTAGGTTGGCTAAAGAGGTGGTACGATGACTAAAAAACAATACCCACAATGGAAAAAATACTTAGCGAGTCCTTGGGTGTTAGCGAGCATTGCGCTTGTCAGTTTAGTGGTTGGCATAATGTTGGTTTGCTTATTAAGTCATTTTATAGACTATTTTAGATTGTATATCCAAACAGTAAAACAAAGCAAAAAATTACTAGAAACTGGACAAAGCATTAAACCAGCACCCTTTCAATTTAAATTGAGCTATTTAGTGACGTTCGCTAAAATACCGAAATTAAAGTATATTCTATTATTTTTATTAGGACTCTGGGCGACTGCCATTTCAAGAAAACTATATAAAATGCGGATTGCCTATAAGGATATTAACTTAGGGACGGAAGGAACGGCTAGTTTTACTAAAGTGTCGCAAGCGATTAAAGAATATCCGAGTATCCCCCTAGATGATAAGCCGTATGACGGCCTTTCAGGCCCGCCGGTTTTGCATATTAAAAATCAATATCAAACAAGCGGCTACCATGGCGCAGGGAGCCGCTTTACTAAGTTACATTGGTATAGTCCAAGGAAGGCACGTAGTTGGCACAAAAATGACAAGTTGAAGCGTTTAATTGTGTCTAATGGGTTCGACTTAATAGACACAGTTAATACGAATTCGATTACGGTCGGCGGATCACAATCCGGGAAAACCGAATTGTTTACTTATCCGACGATTGATTTAGTCATGCGCGCCAGTCAAAAAGATAGTCTAATCCTGACTGATATTAAAGGTAATATGGTCAAGAATACGCGTAAAGAATTAGAACGCTTTGGCTATCGCGTGTTAATTTTCAATTTGGTAAATACCAAGAAATCAATGCACTACAATCCTTTGGAACTTATTAAAGAAGCCTATTTTGATGACGATATCGATGAGGCTGAAACGCAAGCCAGAACTTTCGCGTATACACTTTACCATCAAGAAAAGTCAGGCACCGATCCAATTTGGGAAGAAAGCTCAATTGCTTTATTTGTTTCGATTATCATGTTGATGTGTTATCAATGCAAACGGGATAATACACCCGAAAAAATTACCCTATATAGTTTATCGATGTTTGTGAACCTCTACTGTACCGACTTTGACGACGATAAGTTAACTTCTTTTGACAAAATGGTGGACGCGATGCCATTGGATCACCCAGCACGGTCTAATTATACAACGATTAAAATGTCACAAGATGTGACCCGTTCAAGTATCTACACGGGCTTTCAGGCCAAAATTAATGAGTTTGCCTCCAGAAATGTCGCTAAACTCACGGCTCAAAGCGATTTTAACTTTAAGGATTTAGCGTATAGTCAACAACCGGTAGCCTTATTTATTGTGGCACCGGACTATGATGATTCAAATTATGTCTTAATGTCAACGTTTATCACACAATGTTGTTATGTGCTTTCAAAAGCAGCGACTATGGCGAGCGGCTCTACATTACCACGACGCGTGCGGTTTCTGTTAGAAGAAATTGGTAATATTCCAACGATTAAAGGCTTATCGCGCTACATGAACGTGGGGCTAGAACGGGGCTTAATTTATCACTTAGTTGTTCAATCGTTAGCGCAGCTAGAAGAAAAATACGGTGAGAAGGGGCAAGAAGCCTTATTTAGTGCTTGCGGTAACAAGTATTTCATTATGGGTGATGGCAAAAACGATGCGGATTTATTTTCGGATTTACTTGGTAAAACCACGGTTATTTCAGGCAGTCGGCATGGTGATCCGATGTCGATGGATAAGTCGTATGGTGAATCTGAAAAGGGCACTTATCTGTTACGTGCTGATGATTTACGCCAATTAACAAAGGGTGAGTGGATTGTTGTTAGAAGTAAGCACCGCGAAGATTTAAAAGGTAATCGGGTTCAACCTAAGCCAATAGAAGCCAAGATAGAACAGGGAACTGAAATGTTACATCGTTATGAATACTTGGCAGATCGTTTTAGTAGTGATGAGACACTCGATGCGGTCGCTGATGAATTATGTGCGGGCTTTGAAGAAGTGGACTTAAAGAACTTAATCATCGGTCAGGATAAACCGACTGTATCCAATGAAGCAACACAGACAACTGGCGTTGAATCAGATAGTCAAGAGGTCGATACAGATAGCGGTGACCAAACAGAACAAATCTTAAACTTTGATGCGATTAAAGAGCGCCAAAGACAAGCCAAACAACAAACAACTGGACCCTCTTCTGAGACGGCTAATGAAGCTGACCTTAAAGAGGATAGTATCGATGGCATCAATGAAACTAGCACGCCAATCAATCTTACTGAGGGGCAAAGGATTATGCTGAAGAAATGGTATGAAGAGCGTTTTTCGAAAGCCGTTGTTGATGCCTTAATGGCCGTTGAAAACTTTGAAGAACTAAAGAAAATGTTGACTGACCATAACGATCAAGAACTTTATACAACAATATCTGAAATGATGGGTTTGAAAGTTGGAGGTGAGGCTAGATGAACCCCTTTGTGTTAGGTATGTCAGATCCGGAAATTATGAGTTATTTACAGAAGTTTTCTCATTTACTGCGAATCAATAATATTTTTATCGATTTTTTCAGGTATTGTATGTGGTGGATTGATTATTCCTTAGGAATACTGTTAAGCGGCATGAGTAAAATTTTCTTCGGTATGTATGATTTACTAAATATCTGGGACAGTCCGCAAATTAAAGCGTTTGTTGATCCGTATCGACCCGTGTTTTATTCATTAGCGGCCGCTGGTTTAGTTTGGGCTGGTATTCAGGTGATGCGTAATCGAAAGGTTGACTATGCCGAAAAAATGAATAATTTTGTGTTAGCGATTGTGTTGTTTTTAGGGATTAGCTTTTTTGTTAGTCAATTAGGAAGCTTAATCCAAACGACTGTTGGAACGATTCAGCAGACAAGTAATCCGGTTGTTCAAATCTATCAAGGGGATATCACAGATTTAATGACCGTTGATAAAAACGGCTGGAAAAGCGCCAAAGAGCCGCAGAATTCGATTAAAACGATGGAGGATGTGCGCTATATTGGTGCGGATGGTATTTCTGATGTCCTTAGTTCGGGGACTTTAGGCTTTGGTAGAACCAAGGGGCTTTCAGATACCGGGGCGGCCTTTATTGGGAAAAAAATTCGCACTATTAATGGCGAGAAGACCTTAGATGATATGACCGGTGTCTTTAGTAAACATAAGTATTATTACCAATATATGTGGCACCCTTGGTTGATGTTGATTGAGATTTTAACCATGTTTTGTGTGTATGGCCTATCAAGTGTTAAGGTGGTCATTTTGATTCTCGAGCTCAATGTGCTGGGCATCATTACGCAAGGTGTCGCTTTGACGGGGATTGATAAGTCTGATCGCAATCGCAAACTATTAACGAGAATTAGGGACACTGCCGTTGTGCTTGTTTTACAAGCGCTGTTACTAGCACTCTATTCAATATTTGTTTCACTGAGTGCCGGGGTGATTAGTAGTCAGGTTGGTAAATTACTCGCACAAATAGGTGGCGCAATGTTTGCCGTGATGGGACCGAATATGATTGGTGAACTATTCGGTATCCGCTCAGAAGTCGGTTCAATTGGTGGCACTTTAATGGGCTTGTCAATGGGTGGTAGTGCTCTTGCGAAGGGCGCTAAAAGTATGGGTAGTACGATTAAATCGACTACCCAAAGCGCAGCTAGAAAAGTAACCCAAACTGGTGGCGCACTTAGTGGTGCCGTGAGTGGTTTTACTAAAAAACCAAGTATGCCAGCAGTTGGCGATCGAATAAAGGAAGAAATTGGCAAAGGCAACATGCCAGAATTAGCACAAGAAATCGGTGAAAAAGCCGGTATCTATGAAAATATGAATCAAAAAACTGGCACCCCTGGGGCAAGCCATCAGGCGACTGGGAGCGATAATCCAGGTCAAGGAACACCTGCATTAGGTGAAACTGGCGGTATTGCAAGCCCAATGCCAGCCAGTTCATTCAGTGGATCACCTGAAAACGCAGCTGCCAGTCCAGAAATTGATTCAGCCGTTGGTGAACAATATGATGGCACAAGTAGTAGCGGTGATCAACCAATTAGTGTCACAGCCGCTAAGCAACGTCTAGGAATTGCCACACCACCAATGATGCCGTTTGTTAAAAGTAAACAACCTTTTGACAATGTTGGCCAGCGCCCAACACCGGCAATCAATTTAAATCAAAATAAACTAGGCGCAGCGGGTAATATTAGCGGTGGTAACAGTCAGACAGGTGGAACGGCAATTGGAGCTAGTCCGGCAGTTAGTGCCGTTGGCAATAGTAGTCAGCCGCTAGAGTTGCCGGTTAATACGGCGACAATTCCATTAATGGCGACGCAATCACGTCAAATTTTAAATATGGATATGCAGAGCCAACTAGAACAAAACATTGCCAATACCTCGACTAATACGGTTGAACAGGGGGTTTTAGGCGCTTATTCAAACGTTGCGGGTAGAATCACGGCAACTCCAACGGTACAAAAAGCGCAGCGGAAATTCTCAATTGCGCAACGGACGACTAGCAATCTTAGAAAATAAAAACAATAAATTGAAAGGTAGACGACCTAGAACAATTGGGTAGTCTACCTTTTTAATATGCAAGGAGGGTCATTATGGCACATCGTGTTCCGTATTCTCAAAAGCTACATGTTGAACAGGCTTACAACGCTAAATTGTCAATTGCCGATTTCATGATTGTTGGCGCTGTGTCTGGGGCTAGTTTTATCTTTGGTTATTTCTTTTTCTCACCAATCATATGGCCCATTTTTGGCGCAGCGTCATTAATTATTGCTTATTTATTTGTGAGTCCTAGTGGCGAACCAGGCAAGAAAAATTACCAAAAAGTCTACATTATCCTGTTTAAAAAAAGGGCGGTTTATCACTCCATTAACCGCCCTCAAGAAAGGTGGTGGCGCTGATGCAGTTTGACGCAAAAGCCGAAAAAAGGCGGCTTAAAGAAGCTGAAAAAACCAAAAAGAAACAGTTGGCGAACGCTAAAATCCCCGATATTTACCCAATTTCAGGGATTACAACTGAGGGTTATTTAAAATTCACTTTTGGCACACGGATATTTTATGGCGAAGTTTTTGATATCAAAAAGTACGATCTCGAAAAGTTACCAATTGACCGCGCCGACACAATCGAAGAAACTGCGACTCGCTTATACGGTGAGTATCAAGGGCCAATCAAAGAAATCTTCCGCAATTTTCCAGAACGTAACCAGGCCCAGCAAGACTATTTTAAACGCTTGATGACCCGCACGAATGATTTAAAGCGGCTTAATTGGATTGAGGATCAATTAAATATTTTGATTCATTTAGAGAAAACCTATACCAAGCTAGGGTCTTGGCAGATTATTTATGGTGAGTCGTTAACCGAATTAAAAACCAATATTGAGCGGTTAGAAAAATACAAAAACGTTTTTGGTTTTTATCCGATTACGATCGCTGAGAAAAAACTATTATTTAATTTAATTAATAATCCAGGAGGCTTAATTAATGGCGAAGAAGAAAACGAATAGCCGTGACTTACAGTTTATCTATGATACGCAGCCTAAAGGTAATCTAAACGTGAAAAATGAGTATGTTAATCAACAAGGGGCGGTGTTCTCAGCCTGCATTCACATTATTAATTTGCCCGATGAGTTCACAGATTTTTGGCTGACGACGTTAACAGCTTACGATAATACGATGTTAGTTGTCGATCACTTTAAAGATCGCTCCAAAGATTACCCCAAATCAATTAAAGACTCAATTCGAGAGTTAAATATCCAATATGATCGTTCTTATGATCAAACAGAAAAAGACGATATTGCCCAAGATGTCAGCATTTTACGGGGCTTATCACAGGACTTACAAAAACGGGGGATTTCCGTTCGCGATTTACATTTACGTTTGTTTGTCTATGGCCCTAATTTAAACACCTTAGAAAAACGGGTTAATGAAGTTATTCATTCGATCAGTAATTCAGGCTTTCAAGGCACCGTCTTTTTGGACGAGAACGACGATGAATATCGTTCAATCTTTTTACCTGGTAATGACCAAAAGCTCTTACGTAGTAATCGTGAAGCCTTACCAATGCCCACGCCTATTTTAGGTTTAGGCTATGGCCATAACCAAACCTCCCTAGCCGATCCGCGAGGGGCTTATTATGGTTACACGCGGACGGGTGGTCTTGTGTACTGGGATTTATTTGATATTTCACCAGGTCGGTTCTATTATAACTTTTTCTTGTCAGGCGATATGGGGTCTGGGAAATCAACGATGCTGAAAAAAATCATTCAGGATCGCTTAATTCGCGGTGATTTAGTCCGGGTCTTTGATAAATCAGGCGAATTCCGTAGTATGGTTGAATATTACGGTGGCAAGATTGTTCAGTTAGATGGGTCAAACGGCATGATTAACATGTTCCAAGTTTACCCCATTATCACTAACAAAGATTCTGATGACGTTGATGTCCAGGGGAGTTATCGCGCTAAATTAGCGAGTTTAACGGTTAACTATAAATTGCTGTCCCACGGTGCCAATGATTATGATGCCAAAATATTTACTGATCTTTGCGATCAGTATTATAAAGCTAATCATTATTTTGATCGTGAACAGGCGATCACCGATTTAGCCCCAACCGATTATCCAACAATCACGGATATTATTACGTTTATTCAGCAAAAAGCCGAAAAACAAACGGATGATGAACTCCGTAGAAGCTATACCCGAATTCAAGTCAATTTAACCCCGTTAAAAACACAATATGGCAATCTGTTTGATGGTCCAACAACAATCGTCAACGTTAATCAGACGGACTTTGTAAGTTACGATATTTCGAGTCTAGATGGCTATGATGAAGATATTCAAAATCTACAATTGTATAATGCGATCAATGCCGTCTATAACGATTCAATGCGCTTAGGACGCCACGAAAAAGATGCTTATGACAAGCACGAAAAGACGTTAGATGATGTCCGGCACTTCTTAATTGCCGTTGATGAATGTCACAATCTTTTGAATATGGATAAAGGGTTTGTTGTGGAAACTTTCGTCACACTGATGTCAGAAGCGCGTAAGTTTTTTGGCGGCATCGGTCTGGCCACACAACGAATTGGTCGCATGTATCCAAGCGGCTCTAACGCATCTGATAAAAGTACCATTCAAGCAGTTAATAATCTGACACAAATCTATGGTTTGTGCCAATATAAGTTTATTTTAAAGCACGATTATACGAATGTGGGTGACAAAGATAATCCAGGAATTTTACGTAAAGTCTATTCGTCGTATTTAAACGATGCCGATTACCAAGAAATTCCCCACTTCGATAAAGGTGATGGTATTTTAATTACTGGCGCAGAAAATTTGATAATGCATTTTCAAATGACTGAGAAAGAACTTAACTTATTCCGCGGGGGCGCCTAAAATGGATCGTGAAACCGAAGCGACCTTAAAAACAATTAAATGGATTAAAAGGATTATTACCGGGTTAGTAGGGAGCACCCTATTAACCTCTTTTTTTATGGCAATCGCTATTGTAATATTGAGCTTTTTCCTGTTACTCCAATCCGCTGAGAATGACAATCAAGATTGTGGTTACTCAGGCGCTACAAAAGGAATTTCGAGTAAGGTATTACGGTTTCAGAATCCGATTGCAGAAGAAATGCAAAAAGACGGCGTCCCTTCCACTTGGTTAGGTGTTTTGCTGGCGCATGTCCAGCAAGAATCCGGAGGCAACGCTGAACAGTACCCAGATATTTTTCAAGCATCAGAAAGCATGGGCTTACCACCAAATACGTTAGGGACCCAAGCTAGTATTGAACAGGGGGTCAAATTCTTTAAGTCACAGTTAGCGGCCGTCAAGGATATTACCGGCCATGAACCAAGTCCAACTAATGAGGGCGACGTTAATATCACGAGTGTTTTATATAACGCCCCAGCCTTTGGCCCCTGGCTTAAAAAAACACACGGTGGTCAATGGTCAGTGGCCGCAAATGATGAATTTTACGAACAGGTCTTGCCAACTTATGGCGCCGGCCCTGGTGATAAAAACTACTATAAACATATCTTGCAGTATTACGACGTTAAAGGCGGCACCGCCTCAACTGGTGCCAATACGAATGAAGATTGTGGTGCTAGCGGGAGTGGTGATCAGTCAGGCAATGCCATTATCGCCGAAGCTCAGAAGTATTTGGGCATTCCCTATGTATGGGGCGGTAAGAACCCCGAACAGGGTATGGATTGTTCCGGGTTCGTCGGGTATGTTTTAACGAAAGTAACAGGCAAACAATATCCGCAATATACGGTTGCACTTGAAACCAAAGGTGACATGATGTTTGCCGGTGGCAAGCCTGATATGAGTCAATTACAACCAGGAGATATGTTGTTTTGGGGTGCCCATGGTGCGAGCCATCATATTGCTTTCTATATGGGGAACGGTAAGGTCATCGAAGAACCACAACCGGGGGACGTTTGTCATATTCGTGTTTATAAAGATGGCAGCGAACCAGACTTCGCTGTTAGACCCAAGCTGTAAGCGGTAGACATAACTTTAAAGAAGGTGAGCACCTATGAAACTAATTAAAAAAATACAACAATCGGTCGTGTCTGGCTGGCACGGCTATCTAGGTTGGTGGAACACCATTCCACAAGCAATACTAGCCAAAAGGCTCATAACACTATATCAGCTTACATTTGGATGCCTTAAAGTTTTAATAATATATTTTCTATTTGGTATTCCAGTTAGGTACTTCATACAAGACAAACTATTTCTGCCGAGTGCTAAACTTCATAATCTAATAGCCATATATAGCTTATTGCTAGTTTTGGTATGGCTTAGCTGTATAACAAGAGGATTTAAGAAAAAATATTTAAAAGAAGCTGTTTCGCTATTTGGATTAACCTGTTACCCCGCAGTCTTTTATTTAAATTTTTCTGGACAAATGATATTAAACATACTTGGTGAACTTTTTGTAACCAGTATTCTTATTTTTTTGATTATTATAATAATCCAGATCATCAAACTTTTAATTACTAAGTCAATTAACAAAGATATGACATTTGATAAAAGTAATCCAACGCAAAAAATATTTAACAAGTCTAGTGTTTGGCACGAATATGAGCGGATGACTAACCCACCTAAGAGTGCAAAATGTGTCAAAGTATCGGCAGACAAGGCAGATGAGGATAATAGTAATCTGCCTCTATATCCCGAAAGTGTTAATACCAATGAATATGTTGCGCGCCAAGCTCGCTTGCCTGCAGAATTGATTGAACATGCTAAGCAGCTTGATGACCTAGGCATCTATTCTCTGCCAACTTTGAAATTACAAACAAACTTTCCAATTCGTTTTACCTTAGAAGTGCCGATAGATTAGATGATTCATTCCAAAGCTAAGGAGGCTCAACTTAATGTCAAAAAGGGATATTAGTCTATTTATTATTATTGTTTTATTAATGATTGGTGGTTCACTAGCGATCGAAAAGTTTAATCTAAATGGCCAACCTGATCAGCAATTAACTACGCAATTAGCTTCAACAACTAAGGAACGCGATAAATATAAGGCTGAACTGGCGGTTAAAAATAATGATGCTGCAGTCAAAGATTCTACGACAGCAAAACAAAAAGACTCATCTTCAGTTGGTGTCCAAAACGTCGACTTAAAACAAGTTGACCAGTGTATGACACAATTCATTCAGCTAATGTATGCCAATAATGATCGTAATTTAATGCACCGTTATGAGAAGATGAAACCAGTTTTATCGGGTCAAGCACTTGAACAACTAAAACCAAAAAGTGACACGCCAAACGCTGATGATGGCAAAGACGCAGCGACCATTACCGATATAAAAAATTATGTTGCGCCACAAAGCACGTCACAAATTGATGTTTTAAGTGAGTACACTTTGAATTCTAAAGTTGGTGATAATGAAATTAAATCACCAATGATTTTGAAAGTAGTAATGAGTGTCACAGATAATCATTATTCAATTAGTGAGTTTAAAACGAATTCAGCGTTCGCAAGTAACCTATCAGATCGGAAGTGAATAAACTGAACTCTTTTAAAAAGATCCTTTCTATCAGCGCACTAACATCTGTAATCTTAATGACGTTCTTAATGTTAACTATGATTAACACCGAAAAGAATCGCGCTAGTATCAGTCCAACGAAATTAGAAAGTGCACACGCACTAATTTTTTATCGTGATGACTGTCCAAAGTGCCGGCAACATTTTTTAACTTATTATTTAAAAAGTCTTGTTGATGATCACTATGTTTTGATCAACACTAACAATGCTTCTAACGCAAAGTTAGCGCAACACTATTATGTTGAAAAAGTACCAACCATTATCGTGAAATGAGGTGAGCCATTGTTCTCAAATCAAATCGATCTATCGAATCATTCAGCTAAAAGCTATAAAAAGTTATTTTGGATTTCATTGCTTGTGCTTTTACCATTAGTTATTTTAGGATTCACAACAAAAAATATCGGCGCCAAAAGTGGTCTCAAACCGCCAGCAACTTTTGACGCCAACGACAATACTTTTCAACTCGCCTACGTTGACCGTGATATCAAAAAGGAACAAGTTACCTTACAACTTTATGTTGAGCATAATCAGATTGATGCGTTACACCCGATCTACGGTTACGTCGCAAGTAGTCGCGGCGGCAGTACTAAAAAGATGACAACCGATATGCAAAAGATTAATGATTCGTATTATGTTTTAAAAATTTATCATGTTAAGCCACGCTTAAAAAATTTATTTGTTGCCGTTCAAACTAAAAAGGAAAACAAAGATTTTAGTAAGTCTGTGCGAGCAGCGCAAATCTCAATTAAAGATATTTCAGCTAAACAGAATAAAGTTAATCAAAGTCACGCTGCCTATCAAGAAAATTATTTAAGGTTTATGGTCACTCTTAGTCAGCTGTCAATTGATAGTAAGGTTAAACAAATTAACCGCATCAATGACCGGATAAAAGATTATCAATCCGATTTAAATGAACAAGAAAAGACTTTAAAACTTCAAAGCGGTTCGGATCGAGCTAAGACTAAACAGAGAATTTCAGATACAAAAGACGATATTGATAGTCAACGAAAATCAATTGACAAAGCAAGTCAAGCGATTAAAAAGTTAAAAGCAACTAAACAAGAATATGAGGCTAAACTCAATCAATAAACAAGTTGCTTAGCTAAACCCAGTCCGTTTTTGATAATTTCCAGGCTGGCTTAACCAGGTCATTGGACTGGTTGAACTGGCTGGACAACTGGTTATTTGGGATTTTGAACTGGATTGAGGTTTTAAAAGAACTGGTTATCGCGCTATATAACCCAGTTCGAATCGATATTCTGACCCCGGTCTAAAAACAACCCGCACTGCGGGTTCCCCATTTATGGGGTCAGTTCTGTATTATGCTCTTACAACCCTAGATTCTCTTAGGGTTGTTTTTTTGCGTGTTCCACGCAAACCCCAAATGCTTTTTTAACGTCTAGGAGTTGATTTTTATGGAAATTAAAATTCGTAATCTTTCAAAAACGACCTTAGCTGGTCTTGATGACCTTGCCAAAAACAAAGGTGTGTCACGTGAAAGTTATGTGCGTACATTGTTAGAAAATTTTGTACGTACACAAAATGTGACGGGTGAAGTGAACGACTTAAATGAAGTTTTAAATCACGCTTTAACCGTCATCGAAAATAACACGGTTGCTTTTAACAAAATTAACAGACAACTAAAAACTAGGAAGGATATTAATTTATGATTATTAGAAAAGAAATTGGTTTTCGTGATCGTGAATATGGCTACCAATATTTAAAAACATACCAAGCGAAATACCCTGACTTGCCAACGTATAAAATTTTAGAAATTATCTTTGAAGAACACGCCAAAATGGAGAAGGCGTTAGCTGAGAGAAACGACTTAACAAAAGCCATTAGTCAACAAGTGATTGGTGAGTTGAAAAAGCCATTAGATATTACACGCGTTCGCACTGGCTACATTGATAAAAATGTGCGTGCGTTATTGTTAATTCTTAATTCATTTATTTTAGCGCGCGGACTTGATGATAAACTACCCGTCAAAGATATTGATTTTATGGCGCAGCCAATTCAAGATGCGCTAGATAAGATCACTGCGGAAATTCAAAATTATCGGACAACTAAAAAGAATAATCGTGAGTCTGATCAGTCATGACTGTTCGACCAGGCATTGTTCAAACCGGAAAATTTATTCCAAATAATCACCAAACGTTTGCGAACTACATCAATTATATTGATCGGAACGAAGCCATGCGAAATGCTGCTTTCGAAAAATACAACGCAATTAGCTACGACGGTTACAATGATTATATGTTAAACCCGCTTAAATCAAATGGCCTGTTTACTGCCAATAAAAATAGTTTAAATGCAGCGGAACGTAACGATTTGAAAAATCTCTTTAAGCAGGCGCAGCAAAATGGCTCAGTCATGTGGCAAAATGTTATCTCGTTTGATAACCACTTTTTAGAACAAAAAGGTCTTTTTGATCCGGTTAATCAAACTCTTAACCAAGACAAACTACAAGCAGCGATCCGTTCAGGTATGAATAAGTTACTCAGCGAAGAAGGGTTAAGTGATTCAGCTGTGTGGTCTGCCTCAATCCATTTAAACACAGATAACATCCACGTCCATGTGGCGACCGTTGAACCTAATCCAACACGTAAAATGAAAACTTTAATTGATCCTAAAACACACAAAACTTACCAAGTACGTGACGGCTATATCAAGAAAAAGTCATATGACGCGTTCAAAAGTGCTGTCGCCAATGACTTGTTAAATCGCAATCGTAGCCTAGAACGTCTTAGTCATCTGATTCGTGATCAACTGCCTAATGAACAATCATGGCAAACCCTTAACAATCGTAAGTATCTCACCATGTATCGTAATATCCGTTCACGGCTACCCGCTAACCATCAGCTATGGCGTTACAACGTGAATGCTTTGGATGCAGTGCGACCAATGATTGATCAAATGACGACCCAGTATCTACTAGAATACAAACCAGAGCTTTTAAATGAGTTTGACACTTTACTTAAACAAGAAGTTGTCTTTCGTGAAGCGCTCTACGGTACCGGACAACAGGGTAAAGAATTTAATCGTGCGAAAGACTACCTTAAAAATAAGTATCATGAGCTTTATTCAAAAATGGGTAATAGTGTGCTAAGTGAAATGCGCCTTGCTGACCAACAATCTTTACCGAAACACAGATTAAGTGAGGACCAACCAACTAACATTTATCAAAAGCCTTTACAAAGTCCCACAACGGCGATCCGTGCAATGAAAAACATCAAAAAACAATTTAGTCGGAACGTTGAACAAGAACGTGGCGTTAAACAATATATGAAAGAACTCGAACAACAAACTCAACAAGAAGAACAACTTTATCGTTAAAAAGCACGTCTCTAAAAATGAGACGTGCTCTTTATTTTGTTCATTTTAAAATTAGGAGGCAAAGTAATGACCACTTTTCAAGAACGAGTAAATCAAGCTAAACAAGTTTCAATTGTCGACCTAGCTATTAATAATGGCGTTGAAGTCACCAATATTTCTGCGCGTTACGCTAAAGGAGTTGAACACGACTCATTAGTGTTTGATAAACAAAAGAATACCTTTAGTTGGTTCTCAAGAGACGTTAATGGAGATCCAATTAATTTTATGCAGTCCTACTTAGGCGTCGATAACTTTAAAGAAGCTGTCGATAAGATTCTCTCCGGAAAAGCCAGTGGTAACTATCAGACTGTCGCCAATAAGCCAATTAAACGTGAGCCGTTTCAATACTATTTTCGAAATAGTGACTCGATTAGTGCCGTTAAACACTATCTGCATGATATCCGGGGAATTGATTCAGAAATTATAACGGCACTGCATAATAAAGGGTTGTTACAACAAGATATTAATCAAAATGCGGTCTTTGTTTGGGGACGCCAGGGCACTCCCGTCGGCGCCTCAGTACAGGGAACACAAGTTGATAAGGAAAAGTTTGGTAAACGCGGAACCGCAAAGTATATCGGTAAGAATAGCTTGCAGGACTTCGGCTTTAATGTTTCGATCGGTAAGCCAGAAAAACTTATTCTGTTCGAAGCGCCAATTGATCTTTTATCCTATTGGACTGAGCATAAGGAATTGCAAAATACGATGCTGTTTTCAATGGATGGTCTCAAGGAACGCACTGTTTACAATGCCATGAATTATATGTACGTCGCTAAAAATAGTTTACCAACTAACGGTGTTTATTTGGGCGTTGATAATGACCCGGCAGGCCACAAGTTTATGGATAAGTTCTCGGGGAAAGTTTTTGAAGTTGGCGAAACCGGGCAAGAAGTAGCCTTTCATTCTTTAATCCCTAACGACTGGGATATTCCAGCCCATCAATTAAATGACTATCAAGCAATCGCTAACCAGTATGAGATTGAATGGCAATCTTTAGCCGCTGCCCACAAAGCAACCTCTAATCTAACACCAGACATGCAAAGCGCTAACGGATACGGTTACGAGGGCCTTTTGTCCGATAGTCCAGTCAATAATAAATCACAACAAAACCGTTCTTTGGAAAAGGAGCTTAAGGAAGCGGCGGGACTTATTAAGGCAGCTAGTGATGCGGGACAAGTTAACTGGAACAAGGTATTTCAAAATGACGGTTTTGCGGAAAACTCGTTGGTTATCCATCAATTAGCACAAAAAGCCGAATCATACTATCAAATGTACACCAATCAAGGAGCACGACCAGTTCAAAATTTAGCCAAGGATTGGAACGATGATTTAATCGCTAAGCTAAATAAACAGGCCGAACAACGGCTATTAAATACCGAATATCAAAGTGATCGTGGTTCTTTAAAGATCACGAAGAGGTTGCAAGACAATCGACAAAAATACGTTGCTGAGCAGCAAGCCTTTAATGGTGCCGTTCAGTTCTTTGAGGCAGACTCGCCCCGTGAAATGGACTTTTTAATCAAAAATTATGGCTATAACGCCGTTGATAAGCAGGACGAACGGGTAATGGGGGCCACCCAGCAGCACAAGCAGCACCAACAAACCAGATCACGTGCATTATCGCGATAAAAGCCTTTCATAAAACATAATATAGCGTTATAATAAGTCTATCTTAAGTAATATTGACTTATAAAGTGTAGAAAGGTAGCTTATTTAATGACTGATAGTAAGAAGGTTACTTTAAATGTTAAAATTGACGCTGAATTAAAACAACGTGCTGAAGAGGCTTTTAAAGCGATGGGCGCAAATACTACCGTCGCTGTCACCATGTTTTTTAAAGAGGTTACAGCTACTGGGCAAATGCCATTTGTACCGAAAGTCTATTCTGAAAGCCAACAAGGGAGTAATGAAAAATGATAATCATAATGAGTATTTTGCGTGGTATTTGGTTTGTAATTGATCGCTTAAGCGACTTATTCGCACTTCCCTTTTATTGGCTAGCTAAGGGTATTTTGTGGAGTTTCAATCAATTTATGCTGTTTTTATTTGCGCAGCTAGAGGCCAATCAGGTATTGGGCTTTTTCCTACTCGGCGTATTATTCTTTTCCGTTTGGCTATTATGGAAAATGTTGTTTTTACTCCCAGTAATTAGTATTGTTGTTATCTTGATACCGTTAATGGCCTTTTTTGCAAAATTAACTGGGGCAGCCATTATGTTAATCCTTTTCTATATGGCTTATCTAAAAATCAAACAAGTTATTCGGCACAAAAGGCAGCGCCGTGCAGCGAATGCTAAAAAAGCTGGTTTCTCCTGAGAGAGAGCGGCTTTTTTGTTTTCTAAAAGTTATTTGGATAGTTAGAACCAGAGTCTTTGTTAGAAGACATATTCCAAAAATAGTGACAGTGTCTGTCACAAAAAGACAAGAGGTGAATATTGAATGGCCACCTTAAAAACTGAAGTTGTGACGTTTCGGGTCACGAAAGCTCAGTATCAGAAAATCGCAGTTCTTGCCAAGCAAGCTAATATGACAGTTAATGAATGGACGCGGCATACAGCGTTAGGCACACAAATTAAACCAACCTTAATTCAAATTGGCACAACAATTGATGATTTTCTAAATGAAAAAGATGCCCCCTAGGGACATCTTTTTTGGTTTATAATAAACTACTAGTCTGCGTATTTAAAACTACCTAGTTCATGAAACAATAATAGCAAGCTATCTTTTGTTACCTCGCTGCGACAAGTCAACAGTGCACTACCGTTTTGATAAAATTTAATTGATTTTAACCAAGCATTACTGCAAGTAACTTCATCCAATTGGAAGCCATTACGTAAGAGTTCAAGGTCTTGTTGGCAGTCAATCTTTCTTGAAATCTGTAATACCAAAAAAATTAGTTCAACTGTCATCGTTAATGTATTGTAGCGTGAAAAGGTCGTCGGCCGAATAAATTTAATGCTTTTCGCTGTGCATTGTAAGCTAATATTGTCCATTTTAATTTCTTGCTTTAACTGTTCAAGAAGGACTTCCTGCGTATAAGCCTCGCCAAATCGTAAGGCGCGATAATGATTGATAATGATGCTTGCATTCTGATCGATGACTTGTAAGATGAGCGTTCTGATCGGGATTGCTTCGAATTCTGTTGTTTCTAGCTGGTCAGAAATGAGCGTCATAACTTGTTCGACGTTCATAATTTCTGAGCGGTGATCTCGAATTGGCCACGGCTCTGCCGCATACCAGTCGTCAATCATTAGCTGGTCTAAAATTGATTCTAATAGTAATAAATGGTGGCATATCATATCTTTTTGGTCAACAAACCGTAAAACGTTACTTTCCCCGACATGATACCGGTCTTCAACTTCGTATTGTAACTTTAATTGTTGCACGTTTTCAGCTAATAAATCGGTGACATCATTGATCGCTTGACCAATATTGACGCTTAATGCTTTTGAGAAGTAAGTTTCTAAATTGATGTTTTTCATGGCTGGTTCCTCCTAATTATAGTAGACTATTGGTGATTTTAATGTAGATTAACGCTAATTTAACGATGATGAATCCTAAACTAAACAGAACTAACAAGATACCTTTTAAATCTTGTGTCGTGAACGGTGTTTCACTATCGAATAGTTGGTTTAAAAGACTTAAACTATGCTGAATAAGTAATTTTTTCATATGAACAAACCTCCTCTTATATTTGGTAACTAGCTTACGTTTTTCAAAAGAGCACAGAGTAAAAAGGACGCAACCTTGCGTAGCACGCGTAGCGCTTGAGGTTGCGCCCTTTTTATGGCGTGCTAGGGCTTGAACTGGAGGCTAGAAGACGCAGTGCGTCTTCTAGCCTTGCTTTTGACCTTAGCTTAGCGGCCGGTTTGCCCTGTTTCATTCAAGTCGTAGACAAGTGCCCTCTTTGGCGCGCGGTGGTGGTGGCTGGAGCGCGCCAAAGAGTATGTCCTCGATAAGGACACGGGTTTTGTGTCCTTACCAAGGGCTACTACCAATGTCAACAAAACGCTTTAAAAACAAGCCTTTTAAACACATAAAAGCAACTAGAAACGTTGATATTAAAGGGTTTCTAGTTGCTTTTTATGGTATAATGAAGATAAGCAGAAAGTTAGTGACGGTTGGCAAAACTTAATGTTAGGTGGTGGTGCTTATGAATGTAAGTACTGAAATCTACGAAAGGAGTAGCCGTTTTGTTGTTAGGGATAATCCTAGCTATGATTTCTGGTGTGACTGTGGTCGCTCTAGCGCTTGAAAAAGCGTTGGACGCCTGTACACTAGTAGTTGTGGCATGGAAAAACCTTTTAAAAACAATAAAAAAATAGCCGTCCCATACTTTTGACCGAGTAGGATAGCTATTTTCATATCTTATTAATGTCAACCGTCTTTAGCGGTCTGCGTGGGAACTATGTTAGCGCATGGTTCCCTTTTTCTATGTCTTTATTGTAGCACGCTTGTTTGAGGCATTCAATCATTACTACTTAAAACACCCGACACTATCAATTCGACCGTTAAGGTAGTCTTCAATCTCAAATTCATTATTTAACCACCTAAGTGCTTGGCTGAACGTCTTAAATTCTTCAGTATAGGCCTGGCCTTGCTCGTTATCAACCGCAATTACGGTTCCGTCTGAAGTGGCGATATACTTGCCGATTAAGTTATCACTGACAAGTGGATTCTGATAATTTTCAATCAAGTATTCAATTTGAGCTAATTTTAATTTATATATATTCATTAGTTTAGCCCATCGCTTTCCATTAAGAATTGGGTACCATTGTCACGGATATTTTTAAACAACGCCAGATATTCAAGGTCGGTATGTTTAGCACTATTTTCTTGAAATTTAGAATAGGTTAATTCTAGGGCTTGGTACTCTTCACTTTTAATGGTACTAGGTTTAATTTTCATATCGATACAAAGTAGAGCTTGCATGAACCACTTTGGGCTTTCGTCGTACAAAGTTTTCAACGTTTTATAATAGGTATTTAATAAGTTAATTGCCACGCTATCTTCAACAATTTCGGCCATGGGCTTTGCCAACAAGGCTTTATAATGCTTAGCTGGCACGCGGGTTTCTTCGTACATGAAAGTCATATCGGCCATGGATTGCGCCATTTTCGCAACGGGTAGTTTCGTAAAGTCATCATAATTAGTTTTCATATTAGGCAATCTCCTCTTGTTCGTTTTGTTTAGTGATTTGTTTTAATCGTGGCTCTAAGGCACACCACTTAGAACTGTTACGATTGAAATAAAACCATTTGCCATTTTGAAATAAGTAAATATTCGCAATCATTTCGTATCCTTGTTTTAGGTCATTCATTAAGGCTAAGGCATTGGGATACTCAGTAATGTTAAGCTCCTCGTCACGGTCACGGTGATAAGCAATTGTATATTGCCCACTAAAATAGTCTTCGCGTAAGCGTGCTTGTTCTTCTGGGGCTAGTGCTAAGTACTCTTGATTGAACATGGCACCAAAGCCATATCGTTTGACGGCTTCACATGGCGCTAATTGCTTACCTAATGACGATAAATCACCTAGTTTAATTAATTGATTGACGGCCTGTTGGTCGGTGTAACTTGCTTGCAGAGTTGTGCCAACCCCTTCAAAATAACCGTCAAAATGAACATAAATGCCTTGATACCCTTTATCTGTTTCAGTAAAAATATAAGAACGTGTACTCATAATTTATTCCTCCAATATTTAATAAATAGCTTACATTTTTCAAAAGGCAACGACGACGACTAAAAAGCAAGCCCTGCGGAGCACACGAAGTGCTTGGGGCTTGCTTTTTTGGCTAGGAGTGGCATTTGAAATATCAAAAAGACCAGGTTTACCTGGTCTATCATTTTGCAACGTGGGCGCGTTTAGCGACCAGGGTGCTGGGCTTGAACTAAGCACTTCGGTTTTGAACTTGCCTTTCGCAGTCGCTTGCGACTGCTGGGTGTCGAGCGGTGGAGGTGGTCGGAGCGAGTAAACCCAAATCTAACCTAAACTAGAAATGAGGATCCATAATGAAATTTAAACGTTTAACATTCTTTGCACTTTCTTTTCTTTTAATACTAAGTGGCTGTTCTCAAATAACTTCTAATACAGCAAATAACGGCTATTCTAGCTATTCCATGAACAAAGCTGGTGATTATAAAACTTTGGCTAACAAAGACTTTAAGAGCGGTTCTAACCCTTATTTTGAAGTTAATAATAACCAAGCTAAACTTGACCCTAGTTCCTGGAAAAATGAGCATATCGAATACAGCAATCTTGATCAACTGAATCGTGCTGGTACCACCACTGCATATTTATCAGACAAGAATCTTGGCCGATCTGAATCACGTACTGAACAAACATGGCGGCCGACTGGGTGGCATAATCAGCCAATTACAATTAACGGTCGACGAGTTTTTCCACAGAATAGAGGACATCTAATTGCTTATACAGTAACTTTTTCATTTGATCAGAATGGCACCTACGTACCAGGTCAATTAGGTAGCTTGAATAACCCAAAGAATCTTGTGACACAAACTGAGTTTAGCAATCAAAAAACTATGCAAATTTTTGAAGAAAAGGTCAGGGACTCACTCGCGCAACACAAGAAAGTGATCTATAGAGTAACACCAATTTTTAGAGGGGACGAATTAATGCCGCGTGGCATATGGTCGCAAGCGATCTCAACTGATGGCACATTGAACTTTAACGTTTATATCTGGAATGTGGAACCAGGTATTAGCTTTGACTATGCCACTGGGCGCGGTCATGCCGATCGCAACGAACGAATCAGTAATAAATCGTGATTTTTTACTACTTTTTACTACTAATTAGTAGTAAAAAGTAGTATTTAGTGATATAGTATACTTATCGATGAGGGGAGGGATCAAATAATGGCTAAAAACTATCTTCCACTTCACGCTTATCTATATCCTGAACGTGAAGAAGACCGTCAACTCATTGACTATATCAATAGCGTCAGCGTGCCCAAGTCAACCCTAGTCAAAGAAGCAATTAAAGCCTTCATGGAAACCGAAAAAGGGAAGGCTTTCAAAAAATAGTTGTGGATGTTGATTAGTTCGATGATAGTGGTTCAATAAATTCGGAGGTGTTATTATGAAAAAATCAGTAATTCGAGTAACAAGTTCAGCTATGCTTGCAGCAATACTTTTCAGCACTGTAGCCCTAGCTGGGACAGCACACGCACAAAAGGCATGGGTGGCACGTAAACCACAAGAAATTCAAATCGTAAATGGTCAAAAAGAATATACTATTCAATGGGGCGATACCCTTTGGGCAATCAGTCAAAAAACGAATATCACAATTAGCAAGCTAGCTCAAATTAACAACATTGGCGACGTTAACTTTATTATGACGGGTAATAAATTGGTTTTAAACTGGGATTCTAACGGTAATGCGACCGCAACGGTTGTAAACCAAGATGGCTCAGTTCAATCAACTTCTGCGATTACAAGTCAAGATAAGGTTGATCCAAGTAAACAAGTTGGCACAAGCGTTTCTGATCAAGCAGTTGCCAACGCTGAAACAAAAACACCCTCAACCAATACAGTAACGCCAAGCACTAATGGCACTACTTCAAATAACAATTCAAATAGCAATAATAACTCTAATAACAATAGTGGGAACGTCACACCACAACCCGCTCCCAAACCTAACCCCACACCAACACCTGATCCAAAGCCGACACCACAACCTACCCCTACTCCAACACCAACCGATAAAGTTTTAGGGGTACCATTTGTCAGCCAAGGTTCAACAATGTTATGTGAAGGCTCCTCATTACTTGAAGCTCTTCAATATAAAGGCCATACAAGTGAAGGTTTGTATACATTTGTTAACACAATACCAATTTCTCCTGACGACAATCCTTATAATGGCTACGCCGGTGAATGGCGTCATAATGTTGATGGTACATACCAAGGTATGATGTCAGCACCAGTTATTCAATGGGCCGCTAAATACGGTTCAACTTCAACCGATATTACCGGACAAGGGGTTGCGGGGATTAAGCAATCAATCTTGAATGGTAACCCAGTCGTTGCCTGGATTACGTATAACTATGAAGCACCTCAATTTAAACAGATGAGTTGGGGCCGGGCAGTATGGAACGGCCATGTAGTCAACGTTGATGGCTTTAAACCAGGTTATCTACATGTTGTTGATCCAGTCTTTGGAGCAAGATGGATTAACGAAACAACCTTTACAAATTCATTTAATACAACTGGCATGGCCGTTTCTGT
>NZ_CAJOCF010000008.1 GCF_905332535.1 Latilactobacillus fragifolii | reverse complement strand
TTGCGTTGAATTAATGTTTCTTCGGTTTTGTCTGCAATATAATCGACAAAAGGATCCATGTTGCCATCTTTATTACCTGCTTCTAAAGCATCGATATAACTATTGCGCTGTTGTTCGTCACCTTTTAGATTAACAATTGGATAGCCATTCTCGGCAAGAGCAAAGTTCATTAACAATCTTGCCGTTCGGCCGTTACCATCAGCAAACGGGTGAATAGTCACAAATTTATAGTGAAGTTTGGCAGCATATTCAACCGGGTGCAACTTAGTGGCGTTCTCCCTTGACCAGTCAACCAATTCATCAACTTTAAAAGGTACATCAACCGCATCAGCATAAGGGTTTTCGTCTAAAGGAACACTACTTGGTCTAACATTTATAGCTCTAAAAGCACCAGCGTTCGATCTATCCCTACTCGTGTTGTAAGTAACAATTCTATTAATATCCCGAATAATCGTTTTATTCAACGGCTGCTTAGTCGTAATCAAGTCTTGCATGTAATCATAGGCTTCACTTAAATCGACAACTTCTAACGTATCTTTTAAAGACTTTTCATTAACCGTAACACCACGCATAATCGCTTCAGTTTCATTTCTGGATAACGTGTTACCTTCAATTTTATTGGAATTGAAAACATGTTCCAACTTGGTCTCTTGCTCTAACGCTGCGAGTTGACTCTCGTCAAGTGGCCGATAACTGTCCATTTCTTTTTTTAATGTTGTCAGCCATGCTAATTTTTTTCGATCAACCATTTTGTATCACCTCAGTAATCAATAAATTTTATTGCAAAATCAGTCGCGCTTTTTGCTTTACTTCTTCAAGTAAATCTTGCGGCAATCGCTCTATAAATTGCCATTTACTATTAATGTAGTCAAAAGACTTTATTTGTTCAGTACATATTGTTCCGCTTGTTTTTGATCTCTTATCCAAAGAAACATGTAATGGGTAATCTTCATCATTGTTCAAATCAAGAGAAATAGGCACAAGCCAAACAAATTGAGATGTTTTCATTAACATTTCATTACTAATAATGACCGCAGGTTTGCGCTTTTGAATTTCCAGCCCACCAGAAAGATTAAAATCAATGTCAACAATACTACCATTTTGTGGCCCTACCATAATTCTTCACCAACAGTTTTTTCGCTACTCCAAGCCATCAAATCGTCAGGCATTTTATATTTTCCTTTCCAATCTTTAAATAACTCTTCAATAGTGTCAGGAACCGGCTTTGTTGGGATCAAAGTAACAACACCATGCTCGTCTATTCTAGGCTCAAACACAGTACCTGCTTCAATTTTAAACGCTTTAGGCAACGTCACAACGACCGCATTTCCTTGTATTCTTGCTTTAACCGTCATAGTTTCCGCCTCCTTAACCGTATTATATCACAATAGTAATTACATATGTAATTACTAAACAGCATTATTGGTTTGTTGCTGTAGATACAAACGTTTTGCATAGTCACCTTTGATAAATTGTGAGTAATCAATCTTAAGTGCTTCTAAGTCTACTTCAGCATTACCGATATCAAACTTCAGTTTATTAACATCACGTTTGGTATCAAACCCATATTTGATTAAGAATTGATAAGCATATGGCATTTCAGTCTTTCCAGTATTAAAAACTGGATACGGCCGGACTTTACGCCCAGCTAAATCTTTGCGGTGTAATGGCCTTAAAACCAATGTCTCACCTTCTAGAAACTGAGAAATTCGCTCAACCGTTAAAATCTGTTGCGCCTCAGCAGTATTACTGATTGAGTTATTGAGATTAACTTCATTGACCGCTGCGTTATGACTAACAATTGTTTTACTACCGACTTTATTTGAGAACTCTTTAATGGTATCTTCATTCGTCGAGAAAATATAAATCTGGGTTTGGCAATTATCTTTAATTGTTTTGGCGGCATCTGCACCATATTTATCAATCTGGTTAAATGATTGGACAAACAGGTGCCACAAGATATTCCGACCATTGGTAACCGTCAATATTTGATCAAGGTTACTGATTGGTGGCATATTCCCAAATTCATCTAGAATCATATGTACTCGTCTTGTACATTCATTTCCAGACGTACGTGAACATTGATAAGCTAATTCAGTATATAACTGGTTAATAAAAATAGAAGCTAGCACATGGTTAGAAGGATCATAATCAGGCACTAACATGAAGATTGCAGTTGGCCGGTCACTGTAGTGCATTTCAATACTTCTAATCGCTAAGTCACCACCTGTGACTGTTAATTCAGTTCGGTAATTTACTTTACGGTCTGTTAATTGGATTTGATACTGTTTAAATAACCCCGTATTTGGATCAATAACGTTAAAGAAGTCACCTGAAACTAATTCAAAATCAAAGTTTAATTCAATAAAGCCATGATAACCAACTTTAATGGCACTAACCCCAATTATTTGATCGCCACGGCAAAACTGAACCTTTAACAATTGACCAACTAGCTCGTCTTTAACCCGCATATCAATGTACTTAGGAAAGCCGACTGATTTTAAATCAAAGCTATCTCTTGAAGTCATCTTCGCTAATGAAGGTAGTACAAAGGGTTTTAAGCCCCGATAGACGGTTGAATAAATTGAACCTTGTTCCCGTGAGCCAGCAAACGAGGCTGACCCATATTGCTTCTTAGCTAAGCTACTAGCCGGTAAGTTTTTAAAGTATTCATCGAGCGCATTAACTTCCACACCATCGGCATTCATATATTTAAATGAGGCGAGTTCAGTCATCATACCTGCTACATTGTTCATCGTACATTTTTCCCACTCACCTGTTTTTTCAGCTACTTCTAACAATGCAATAATGATCCCGGATACAGCTCCCTGGGCTGTTTCACTAAAATGCTTATTAGCGCCAGCTTCAGGATCAAAATACAGTGCATACGTCAATGCATTAACTAATTGAAGCGCATATTCAATATTACCACGCTTATAATATTTAACGATTAAGGCTAACAGTTGATCGCCCATACCCGCCAGAGGATCAACTAAGTTAAAGGCTAGCACGTCATAGCCACGACTTTCTAAAACTTGTTTTGAGGCCGCGTAGAGTTCTTCTTTCGGGTCATTAATGACCATACTACTTTGCTTATTAGCGCGGCTCAAATTATCAATTAATTGTAAAACCGCCGTTTGCCCCTTCCCTGAACGAGAAGTCCCGGCATAAATCGTATTTAACTGACCATCTTCAATATAGAACTTATCTTCGTAGTGGGACACTAACGCGCCACCAAAGCCCTCAAAGGGCTCGCCTGCTTCAGGGATCGCCTTAAACTGTTCCTGAGTTTCTTCAAGCGTATTAAGCCGTCCGTCACCCTTTTGGCCGTAAGCAATCTTTTTCTTAACAAAATAAAATTTATAAGCAATAACTGTCGCAAGGCCTATTGCCATTAATAATGTCATTATGACCACAAAAAAAGGCAACGTATAGTTTTTTAGTAAAAAACCCTGCGCTGCCTTTTTAAAGTTGCTCCAAAATCCTACTTGCATATTTAATTGGTGGATTAAAAAATAACCAAGCGACCATACGCCATTCATTATATAGACTAAAAATAGCCAAATCGGCACAGTCATCAAAGCAATAATGCGAACCTTATTAATGCTTTGATCGGGCGATTCTGCTAATTTTTCGCCCGCAGCTTCATACTCATAAGCATGTGATAGGTACTTTTTACCTCTATACTTTCTGCCTTTTGTTTTCTTTTTCAACTATTTTAACGCCTCTCTTTTTATAATTTAATTCTTGCTACTTTACTATCGTATTTTGATTATAAAAAAATTGTTATTTTTGATAAACCATTTCCGCAGTGATACTATTGTATTTGTTAAATATTTTAAGAAATGGGGTATCTTTATGTCGATTAATGTCAAAGTTTTAAATCATTTGGAGTATATAACCGTTTTGAACCAAGTAACGAATAGGCTTGTTGTCTTTGAAAAAGTTTTTAGTGAATATGTCAAAACAGCTAAACATATCATTACTGGAAGAGCGTTAGTTGATGAAAATTTACCATCACTTCAAAAGCGTTTTTATAAAAACCTTCAAGTACTAAAGCATTTCTCAAGATTAGTGATTGAAATTCCAGTCGAAAATGATTGTTTAGAACTTAAAAAGAATTTAAATAATGCATTTCAACAATATATTTCAACTACTATCGATTTATATCGTGTTATAAACCAAGATAATTTAGAAAATTATCAAACGATTATGTCATATCGAAAAAACCAGAAGTTTCAGGCGATACAAATTAGCCAAGTAATAAGTTCCGGTGCCGAACTATCACAAGATAAAGCCATTTAAAACCGTCGTACTTTGCAACTAACCATAATTTACTGCTATTATTTTTTACGATATATTTACTATATTCATTGTCAGTTGCCAAAAATGATAACTGCTTTACTACCATCTATTTTATTAGCTGGTTTTTTTATCCTTTGCTTATATTATCTAGCCTCTGATAAAGCTCTAACTTGTTGGCCTGTTAACTGATCCTTTTGCTTATCTGATAACTGGTTATTCAAAACTTTTAATCTAGCATTATCTTTTTCTAGAATGGCTTGATCTATCTGGCCAGCTGTTGAATCAAACTTCTTATTGAATGTTTTTAATGCTGTTAAATCACCATTAGATAACATTGTGTTCGCAATCTTATTTAAGCTATCCTCGTCTTGATATTTAGAATAAGCATCAACATACAACTTCTTTGCTAATAAAGCTTCCAAACTGTTTGTTTTGCTAGTGTTTTTGACGTCCTTAGCGTTATACGTTGTCGCATTAGTCTTATTAATCAGCTGTTGATTTAGTTGATTAATCCGTTCTTGGTTATGTTGGTTGTTCAATACGGTATAACCACCCAGTCCTAAACTAGATAGTGCTAATATCCCAGTGGCAACACTTAAAGCAATCACACTTTTATGTCCCTGCTTTTTAACTGGTTCTGGTGCAGCAACTGGTTGTGACTGTTTGTCAGCCACCAACTTTTCAACAAGTTGAACTAACTCCTTATTATCACTTTTTGATTCTTTATTTCCTGGAACCACAACTACTGGTGCGGTATTTTGACTTGTTTTTTTATTTTGTGCCTGCAATTCCTTTTCCAGTAATTTAATCTTTTGATTTTTTTCCTCGATTTGAACTTTAACGGCTTCTTCTTGTAACTCTAGTGATCGTTTTTCATTAACGTTTGCTTTTAGTTGTGGTAGTTGGTCATTTAAGTTGGCTTCAACACTTGTCAGAATCTTTTCATATTGATTAGCTACGTCAGCTGAAATGTTAGCTAATTTTCGTTCAACTTCAGTTAATTGTTTTGTTCGATATTCAGTTAGTTGTTGGTGGAGCTCTTCTTTAAACATTGCCTTTAATTCAGAGCGTTTTTGTTCTTGATTAGTATCATATTTTTGATAAAGCTCATCAAATTTTAATTTCTTGTCTTTTTCGAAATCCGACTTCAATCGATCGATAGCGTTTTTAGCTTCTTCATCGATTTCTAGATTGTAGGCTCGCTTATCACTTTCAGCCTTATCTTGAATCGCTGTAATTTGAGCTTCGACACTCTTCAGTAGTTCCTCTTTGTATAAGTTTAAATCTTCGTTTAATTGCGACATGGCAGTCTCAGCTTCTGCGGCAATCTTTTCATTGATTAAATCATCGACTTTTTTAGGATCAGTGTGCTCTTTTAAGTAATTCCCCAGTTGTTCGCGTAAATCAGCTTTTACCTTATTAACTCGAGTTAAATAATCCCGTTCAATACTTTCAATATGTGCTTTTTGCCAAGCTTGTTCTAAAAAGTCATGTTTTTCTAAAGCTAATTGGTCACTTACTTCAATACTCTTAACATCTTCTGGTAAATTAAAATGTTCAAAAAATCCTGAACGACTTAATATTGATTGATTCAAATCAATCAAACTATTGTTTTCCACCGCAGCGTTGACATATGAAGCATAATCAAACTGGTTTACACTAGCGAGTTGAGCTTCATCTTCTAATGAATCAACGTTACTATCGTTTTGTTCTGCATGGTCATCTTGCTGAGTAGGTTTATTCAAATCAACTTCAGCTGTGGTACCTGGTAAAGCAATGTCTTCTTCCTCATCATCAATATCAGCAAATGGGTCATCAATCGCAGCTTGTTGGGTACTGATTACTTGATCGATATCAGGCGTCTTCTCGGTAGAGTCAACATTTGCTTCAGTTGTTTTAATATCCGCTAACGATTGATTACTAGTTGCTAGTTTTGCGTTGTCTTTATCGTCAGTTTTAGAAAACAAATGGTTGAAAGGTTTTTCTTCATCGACATTCACCTGACCATTTTCTTCCGCTAATAATTGTTCGGTTAGATGGCCAGGCAAAGCAATATCTTCTTCCTCCACATCTGGACTAGCTTCGGCCACAGCCTCACCGACTTTCATTGCGATTAATGGTTGTTCCGTTCCTTTATCGGTCGCTGATAACTTAATATTCTCAAAGGGCCAAATGACATCATCTTTAGATGAAATCACTTCAAAGCTAATATAAGTTTGTTTTTGATCATGTTCCTTTAACCAATTAACCATGGCTAACAGGGCCTGATCGGCCTCTACAAGCCCTATTTCTGGCTTACTAAGTAAGCCTAGCGGGCCTTTTCTTCTAGTGGGAATCCCTAAACTTTTTTTGATATTTTTGTTAACGCTAGTAAACAGTACGCTATACATTACCTCAACTCCTCGATTTTTTTATTTCCCTAATTAATGGGTAAAAGGCCTAGCCGGCGACGAAACCGACTAGGCTAGTCAATCCTTTTTAGAATCCTTGTCCACTCCATGAGATTGCATAAGAAATAATTGCACCTGTTAAGGCAATCCCACAAACTGTGATCAAACCATTAACAATTAAACTTTTTCCCTCAGCGCTTGCTTTTCGCCCTAACGAATGTGCTGCAAAACCACAAACTAATGCAACTCCAGCCAAAGCTGTTCCTGCCAGACTTAATTCACCTTGTAACGACTTGAACCCAGTAGTCGCACCAGAAAAAATATTACCTAAAACCAGTGGATTAGCTGTAATTGCTTTCGTTAAAATTGAATCAAACATTTATTTCGCTCCCTTTATTAATATTTAATTTTTTAATTAATGCTGCTTCATACATTTCTTGCTTATAATAGTTTTCCAACAAATCAATCAAATGCTTGTTTTCTGGTGTATCGCCTTGCAATAAAGCTGTCCCAGCTTTAACAATGACAGATCTACGGTATTCATTAGGAGACATACCTTTATCTTTTAACAACCGTTCGACAATCAAATCGTTGTTGGTTTTCTTTTTGGCCATTATTACCACCTCCTTTCAAGGCACAAAAATAGCACTTACTAATATTTGTAAGTGCTAAAATAAACCTTTAAGGAAACTCCATAGAGTTGATTGTCCAACTTGACTACCAGTTTGCGGTAAATCTTGTTTTGGTTGTTCTGGGGCCTTACCTGTGTGATTTTCAACCTTATTAGAGGTATCAGTATGGTCATTTGTATCTAACGTGTATGTGTTTTCGAACGATACATTATCTTTGCTTGCTGTTACGTAGATATCGATTACTACCGTTTTGGCAGCCTTTGTTTTATCCTTGTTGTAACCATCTAATAACGCTTTGCCTTCTGTAAATTCTAATTGGTGTTTAGTTGCGTCTGCCTTCAAGGTAACATCTTTTGTCACATCTGTGTAACCGCCCTGACCGTCTGGTAAATAGGCCTTAAAATCGTTATATTCAACACCGTCTGGCAATGGATCTTTTGATACCCGTGATTTAATATCATCTTTACGGTTAGCCGGCAAGTCGTCACTTGATAGGATATAAGTCATCTTGTCGCCCTTTTTAACTTCTTTTTTATCAATCGTAGCATCAGTATCGCCTTTAACCGTTCCTGCTTCGACATCTTTGACCGCTTTTGGATCATATGTGTTGATTTTAGGTTTATCAGATGGTGTTGTAAGATCATTTAAGATATAAGATCCGGAGTTAGTAAAGACTGTGCCGCTCGGGACGTTTTCCTTAATCTTAAAGGTTGTCACAAGTTTCGCTTTTCCAGCTGCTGCCTTTGTTGGGTCTTTTCGCACCGCAGTTACTTTACCGTCTTTATTAGTAATCGTGTATTCAGCCGTAACCTCTTTAGTCCCTTCAAAGACCTTCGATGATTTGTAATCAACATATTTAGCAAAGTTACTGTAATCATCAACTAAGCCAATTTTTGTTATTTTATTAACTAGTTTTGTTTGATCAGGATAATCTGTTGAAACCGTGGCGTCTGCTAAATCACCTGCCATATAGGCTTGGTTATCTGTAGATTTATCACCATCTGTCCAATGTTTTTCAGCTTTTGGATTAATTTGCGGATAGCTGTGTTCACCAGTATTTCCACTCATTGAAATCCCTACGTCGGTAATCTTATCAGCAGATAAATCACCAATCGCTGTTTCTTTGGCATTCAGTGTGTAGGTGTCATCGGTCAAAGTTTTACCATTGATAGGTGTTGCCTTGATTAGTTTAGCTTTCTTATTCGTAACTGTGCCGTCTGATTCTGATAACTTGAATAATTTTGTCACATCTTTGCCTTTGCTATCGGTTACCGTGAAATCTTTTAAATCATATTTAACCGGCAATTTACCATCTTTATCATAGAAAATTGCGTCTCCAACCCAATACTTCGTATTATCATTACCAACACCTGTTGCCTGACTAATGTGTTGCGTAATCACGTCACCTTTTAATACCGAGTTACCATCTTTATCAGCGGTTTTGTTCGGTTGGTCTGGCGTCACTTTAATGTCTGTAAACTGATAATCAGCCTTTAAAGGTGCCGGTTTAACTGGTTTAGGGGGAACGATTGATTGAGGTAGTGTTGTGCCAGCTTTGGCCCATACGTACTGTCCGTTCTCTGGTTTGTCAACGAAATACCGTACTTTAAAGTTCGAACTATTTACCGAAACAAGACCCGCACCGTAGGCCGCTTTGGACGAACCAGCGTTATCCCAGCCTTGATATTCTGTAGGGATTGTCCCATCACCATTCGCTTTATCCGAATATAATACACTGTCTGTATGTGCAGAAACGGAAGACCCACTGAAGGTGAATGCTTTACCGCCTGTTAAAACTTGCGCCTTTTCAATATAGTCACCACCGTTTGAATTTAGTGATCCTAAGCTGATATAGGCGTGTTTTTCTGAAAAATTAATCTGCTTCCCATCTTCTGTGTAATATTTAGGCGCGTAGGTTACAGAGCTTGTGTTAAAGTAAGACAATGTAACATACGGATCTTTAGCCGCTAGAACACTTGGTCGACCTTGGTTAACGACAGTATAATTACCACCTAATTTTAAATCTGAAAAAGTAATGACGATTTTAGCAATTTTTTGACCGTTGTATTCAGAATTCTTTAAATTCGTATACGTGACTTCTCCGAGATTACCGTCCACATCATTCCGTCCTTTAGCCGACATTGCATAGGCACCTAATACCTGATTTTGATGGCCATCACCTTCACCGAAAATTGCAAAGTTAGGGTCTTGTTGCTGATCGCTAAGCACTCGTGCATCAACTTTATCTGGATTTAAATTTTTAACACTCATTTTTGCATCGGGTTCTGAATTAAGCACCAGCTTTTGAATTAAGCTGTCAGGATCAACTGTTCCATCTGGGTCATTATTATTATTGTATTTAGCATTCCAGTCCGCTAAATCTTTTTGGTACTTAGCGTCTTGTGCTTTTTGCTTGTTTGCTTGGTCATTTAACGTTTTAATCTGTTGGGCATAGCCATCAGAGACCGCCTTCTTGGTCGCTTCATAATCTTTTGAAGCCACCGTCTTATTTGTCCGCGTTTTTTCTGTTACCGAAACACCGGCCGCCTTCGCAGCTTTAACGGCATCTAAGACTTGTTGTTCAGTAGTCGTTTGGGCCGCCGTTTGGGTGCCTTTAGTCTGACTCAAATTATCAGCATGCGCATTCAAAACAGGCAAACATACAGATGCAGCTGTGCCCGAAATTGTCAGCGATAAAGCAATAACCATACTAATTTTTTTAACTTTTTTTCCAGGTTTCATGTGTAAATCCCCTTTTTTCTATATATTTTTTGCTAGGGTCAATTTATTTGGGTTGACCTCTAATAAAAGTCAAATTACTCATAATGACACCTCCATTTACATAAAAAGCCCAACAATTACTGTTAGGCTTAAAAATTATTAATATTCGAATTTTTAGATTCTAACTGACCTCGAATCATTAACCTTTTATTGGTTGAAACTTCATGATTTGGAGACCAGCAAGTGAACAATGTAACCACTGGTTGTTTATCTGTAGCTTGATCATCTTGAATAATCTCACTTTGACTAGCATTAATTACTTGTCGATCATAGATTCGATATACATAAACTTGTTTAAAATCTGTTAGATAGATCCGTTGTCCAATTTTTGCAGCTGATAACGTTGAAAACAGATAACCATTTCGACCATAATTGTAATTATTATGGCCACCCAAAGCATAGTTACCAGTACCCATTGTTTGGTTAGGTTTTGCGGTGCCAACGCTGCTATATAAAGCGTAGTTGTTCATACCTTCGGTAATCGCAGCTCGCACTCCAGTTTCCGGAATACTAATCATGCCAGTATGCGTATATTGACTTGCATACTTCTGTGCTTTTTTAGAATCGGCGTAATTAATTGGTTTCACTTTAGTAAAGTCAAAACTTGTGGATTTCGGTGTTACTTTGTTTTGTTTAATTTGCTGTTGAAGTGCCTTATTACGCCTATTTTCTTGTTCAACAGACCGTCTTGGGTTAATTTTGGAAATATTTGCTTCAAGCGCCTGACGTTCATGGTGTTGATAAACCTTATTGGTCACAAAGCTACCAATGATTAATACGAGTAGTCCAACCAATAACCACCATAATAATCTCTTTTTCCTTGCTGCTTTTTTAGCGCCAAAACGCCGTTTTTTCTTTTTCATCAAATTCTCCTTCCATAACTTATTAGTATTTATCGTTTCTTTGGTACAATCGCTGTCCGCTGCATATAGTAATTCACAGGGACTTTAAATTGGTACCTTAATGGCCATGGTGTTTCTAATTGAACGTTTGGTAGCGAATATGCACCAAATCGATCTAACTCTTTTGCCTGTTGAACTAATTGTTTGGGCAATCCTGCTTTTCTTGCGATATATTCATTAGTATTAACACTTTCAGGATATCGATGAAGTTCTTTATCAAATTCGTCCTTTTCTTCTTGCGATATACCAACAGGGTACATATCTCTATCAGGCCTTGTCATTTGATTGTATTGCCGCCAAACGCTATCAAGTTTAAAATATTTTGTATTGCCAACAGCGGTTTCTGACCAAACAATATCCTTGTTGACTGACAACTTAATTAACCACTGAATAACCTTTGAGTAGCAGTATAAAAGGAACCATAGATATAGATACAGCAGAATGTCCGGTCCAGGAGCCGCATTATTTATGCCACCACTATTAGCTGCAGCATAAAGCGTACAGCCAAAGAAAAGGAATTTGTTAATAACAATCAAAGACGCAAATATTGCTCTCATTCGGAAGGGAGTTGAAAGTTTCCCATTGATAATCATTAAATAAGCAACGCCGAAGACAGCCGCAATATTAACTAAAATAATTGTGCCCTGAACATTTTCCTGAACATGGATCGAGAATTGATTCCAGTATTGTCTTATATACAAGTATGGTACCCCTATAAACGCAATAAAACTTTCGGTACTCATTAGAAAACGTGTAACTTCATAATGGTGCATTAATTTTGTCGACAGTACCTCTTGGGGAATCGCATTCCACCAACGTAAAAAGTCGCCCCATACCGAAACGACCATATTAATTATTCTCTTTAGCATTTTTTACTCTCCTTTTACAAATATAATCACTCAAAATACAAAACACGATACCAGGCTTCCTAGAAAAAACGCTCCGCTCAGTGCAAATAAGATAACAGCTGAAAGTAACCAAAAGATAGACAGTCCTGATGAAATTTCATTCAGATGTTTGTGATATCCAAATTTTTCTAAAAATGCCGAGAAATCTTTCTCAGTCCCGTTTTTATAAAACGGTACGTAAGCTTTATTCTTATCCTTAATTGGTAGGCTAAACTTAATGTTATCTGTATTAGTATTAATATACTTCACTTTCGGTAATTTATTTTCAATACCCCAGAACCTCCCGTACCATACAAGTTCTTCAGCCTGAACAATCTTGATTGGCATAGGCTTTTGTAAATCCTGATAAAAGATAGGCTTAATACCTGTTTTATAAACACCTGTTTGTCCTTCTATTTTATAAAAGTATTGCTGCGACTTATTGTCGCTTTTGCATGAACCTAAATATTCAACTTTATAGCTAAATGTCCTTTCAGTAACATGTCTACTATTCATAAACCAAAGACCGCGAACAGCAATGAAAAGCGATACAATAATGCCGATTATCCAAACCATTTTTAATCTCACTTATTTTCTCTCCTTCATATTCAAATCAAAACCAGCTTTCAGTAAGTTATAGTTCTGATCAATCAAAACACTAAAAAGCTGCGACTTAGATAAATGGGTTGCCGCTTGTATTACTTTTAATTTTGCTTGTCTATCTTGATTTAAAGTAGCTTTAATCCGTTTATTGCCTTTAGCTAACATAAAACCTCCACAAAAAAAGTGGGCCACCTTTTAATTTAAAAGATTAGAAGGTGGCCCACTTTTTTTAATAAGATGCTGTATTATCTTGATTTAATAGTTCGCAAACGTGAAGCGCGATAGTCTCATTTTTAAAAATAAATTGGTTTAACAGTGTATCTCGACTATCAAATATACCAAAACGATGACCATCTTCTAACCCAAGTCTTTCGACATGATACTTTAACATAAACACTCCTTCTTTCTATCAATTACCCTCACAAAGGTTCATGCAGGGTGAAAATCGTTTCAATTTTATTAGTCGCTTGCCGATAAGTTATTCGGATAATGCGACTTCTTCGGGCTTGTTCTGATAATAGTCGCAGTTCTTTAGGCGTTAATTCATGTCCTTTTCTTAATGCCCTGGCCTTATACTCCTTTAAGGTAATTCTTTCAAGATGCCATCGGCGCATATTGTCAATGAGTTCTTTAATTAATGGGACTTCTGTTTGTGTTAACATTTATTTTCTCCAATCAGTAAATTAAATATTTTTTTAGCTTTAATTCAAAAAAACTTCAATTCTTACCGCTAAAATGAACTTTGTAATCTAAATAAGAAAACTACTTATACAAAATGAGCTGTAGCTTTGGTAACTAAGCGCCTTCGCTTGAAGTCGGTTCGATTCCGGCTAGCTCGATTTCTCTTTAAACATTATTTCTTCTACTTTTAACCGCTGCTGTTTACAAATGTTGACTTTGTAAATCAAGTACTACATTTTTTAATCACGGTTTTTGGTCGCACCGTAAACCACACTAGGGCGTTTTTAGTCATTATCGCCAAACTTCGACTACGGTAGACAACGCTCGCTCTTTCGAGGTCTTGGCATGTCGCATTAATACGCTCGTCAAATAAATTTGAGTCGTGGCATATCAGGGTACCTCCACATCAGATATTGTGCCGTATTAGATCATGGCCGCTACTTCCCGAATGGTAACCCTAAGTTACACATCAAGACACGGCGCTCACAACCGTACACATCTTTCAGCTTTCAGCCATTCATGACAACTAAATATAGTTGTCGGGCGCTCCTTACGCCCAGCTGCATTCCATAGATTTTAAATTTTAAGTCATACTTACTCACCTGCCCAGTGTGCAGCCCACTAGGTGATGACTCTATTCAGCTTTCAAAGAACCATTTACTATAAATTAAAAAACAATAAATTTTTGCAAATTCAATATTTGCAAACAGCAACAGTTAAAAGTTAATCGCTTAAAATACGATGAAACATCAATACAAAGCCAATAATTACAGTCCACAGTGGGATCGATAGTAAAATTCCATTCACAATACCAACTGGTAGTTGATTAGTATTCCGGTTAGGCTTAATTAAATAATGATCTAATAATCTATACGTTTTAAACACCCCTTATTTTATAAAATCAACAACTAACTATTCGTCTTAATCGTGTGCCATCAGTTGTCTGTAAGCGTCTCGCTAGTAGCTTGTGTTTCCCGTTCATTACAGTTTTTGCGTTGCGATAAACTAAGTCTAAAGAATTAATATATTGCGGATTATCCCGATCAACAAAATATCCATTCCCTAGGTTAATTAAAATTCTCCCGGTGATTGTTCGAACGCTATAGGATTCCATTAGTAGGTCACTTACTGTAAATACTTGTCGATATTTGAACTTGGAACGTTTCTTTACTTTAACTTCTGTCTTTGTCATTAATTAAGCCTCCGATTGTAAAATTTTATGCGCGAAGATCATTGAACTGGCGGCAGTCGTTCGAAAACCGTCAATAATAAAAATTCCGCGCAGCTGTTCATTAATCGGTTGGGTTCCTTGTAAAACTAATAATTCATTCCCAACCTGACATTTTTGCTTGTAGCTCTTTTTAAACGCTGAACGTTTAATATGCAATACATACTTGGTTTCGTCTTGAATATAATTTTCTAAGTCACAAATTAATAATCGACATCTCCCCCTCGGTGGTTGCCATATTGCCATAGTGTTTCCTCTCATTCCTGTTTAATCGCTAAAACTTAGTTAATGTTCACAAATTTAGCTAGGTTCGTGTTGTTATAAAAGCAGATAGACGTTGATTTTCAGAAAATCAACCACAAAAAAAGGGGCCCGCAACATACTTCGTTGCGGGCCCCCTTGAGTTTTGCTTTCACTTCACCCATTGGTAAGATCCAATCCCACTAGTGGCTTCTGTCGATTTTAACGTCGTTGACGTCTAGAACATGACCTAAAAATTTAGGCACTAATTCATGCAAATCCATAGAAAAACCAGTCGTAGTCTTGTATACTTAAGAACGGGTTGCACGAAAGTGTTAACTCAAAGGGGAGCAGGTTCAACGTAAGTATCTTAGCTACTTTGTTGAGCTACACCTAGTATCCGTTCGCCAAAACGGAATACTGGGTCGCTCCTCTTTTTTTGTGTCTATCCACTTTTATAACAACACGAAAATAACTAAACAATTCGTGATGGCATTTAACTGTTTTAAAGTTACCACGCTTTTTTAATAAACGCAAACTTTTTTGTGAAATTATTTTTTTGGTGGTGAACTATCCGTCGTCGTTTTGTGGTACATTGATGGCTCCTTGTAAGCTTTATTTATGTACTAATGGCTGCCTCTAGGCAGCCTTTTTAATTGCTTCAGCACACTGATGATAACGAATTAATGATTTAATTTCTTCACCCGTTAATGGCCGCACTTTAAATTTAATCATTTTCTTCGCCCCTTTCACTGTCTTCAGCCTGGACTTCTTTTTCTAAATCAAGTTCAAATGTTTTCTCCAAATCTAAGCGTGCAGTGCCATATTCTGGCGTCTTACCAGCTTTTTCATCTTGTGTTTTTTTCTTACCAGCACTGGTGGTTGTATCTTGATCTTGTTTATCGTCTACAGCAGTATCAGAGCCGTTGAACAATTTAGCACGCAATAATTCATTCAAGTGTTCAAACTTGCCAGGATCATTTTTCAAAGTCTGCACAGCATTATTATGGCCTTGGCCCAATTTTTCGTCCTCAAAACGATACCAGGAGCCTGACTTTTCAACCAAATCCTGTTCGACAGCATTATCTAAAACATCGGCAATGTATGAAATTCCTTCGCCAAAATAGTTAGTGACTTCAGCCACCTTAAATGGCGGGGCAACTTTATTCTTCACAACTTTAATGCGTACTTCATTCCCGATGGTTTCCGTGCCATCTTTGATATTTGCACCACGTCTAACCTCTAGGCGAACTGATGCATAAAATTTTAATGCCCGACCACCTGGTGTTGTTTCCGGATTGCCAAACATAATGCCCACTTTTTCACGAATTTGGTTAATAAAAATCGCAATGGTTTTGGTTTTGTTGATAGATCCAGATAATTTTCGTAAGGCTTGCGACATTAGCCGGGCTTGTAACCCAACATGTGCGTCACCCATTTCGCCTTCAATTTCAGCACGAGGCACCAACGCTGCGACAGAATCGACGACTAAAATATCAATCGCACCACTGTTTACTAAAGCATCAGCAATTTCAAGACCCTGTTCGCCGGTATCAGGTTGGGATAAATACAGATCATCGATATTGACCCCTAACTTGCGTGCATAGACTGGGTCCATGGCATTTTCAGCATCAATATACGCAGCTGTTCCTCCGCGCTTTTGGACCTCTGCGACAGCTTGCATTGCGACTGTTGACTTACCAGAGCTCTCCGGACCATACATTTCGATAATACGCCCTCTCGGGAAGCCACCAATACCTAGCGCTAGATCAAGCGATAAAATGCCTGAAGGTACTACTTCGACATTTGTGGCTTTATTGTCTCCCATGCGCATAATAGCACCATCACCAAAGTTTTTTTGAATTTTTTTCAAAGCATTGTTTAAAGCCGCCTTACGCCCATTTATATCTGTTTCTTGTTTAATCTGAGCTCGCTGTTTATCAGCCTTGAACTTGTCAGCCATGTTTAATCCTCCCTGAAAATCGAACACATGTTCTTATTTTCGGAATAAGCATAACATAATTGTGAGATTAGTTGCAATATAAATTTTGAGTAATTCAATTTTCTAACAGTAAAATAGCAACGTATTAATCCCAGTAGAGCGGGCTATTTCCTGCTTCTGAATTCGCAATACATCTAGCGTTTCCTAGTTTCTCAAATTCGTTATATACGACGCTATAGAGATAGTTATTAATGTCACTTACTTTGTTTAAACGAACTTGTTGTACCGCACGCATCAAGGTTTCATGAATAGGCAGCGCAATATCTGAATCGTGTAGATCAAATAAGCTGCTTTGCAGTTTATGAGCATTTAAAGCCTGTTTTTTGGCGCGTAGAACAGTTTGTTGGAGGGTCAAAAAGGTTCCAAAGTCATTGACGGATAGTAGTTTTAGATCTAGTAAGTGTTGCTTAGTGAAGATTGAATCGTTATTCAAATGGGTTTTAAATAGCGCAGCGTCTTGTTGGTTGATAATTGATTTTTCGCGATCAGGGATAGTATCTGCTTCTAAAGAATCTGTATTTATGTTTTTTAATAAATCAGTATTATTAATATCAGTATCACTAGTTACCGTTTTTCGGTAATCTAGATTACTGTTTTTCAGCAATCTAGATTTATCAAGGGTTTCAGGCTGTTCATCATTCATAGATGTTGGTAAATCAATGTTTACAACTTCTTCTGCGAGTGGATTTTCAGCTGTTTCAAGTTGATCGATGCCATAAATATCGCTATCAGTAATTTCCGGTTCAAGTAAGTACATACGATTAGCTTTGCCTTGCCCCATTCGTTTCATGACTAACAAATCAGCAGCCGTTAATTCTTTTTTGATTGCAGTAATTTTTGAGTGGCCACAACCTAGTATTTCGGCAAGCTGTTCTCCTGTGTAGATGAAATAAATATTACCTTCAGGGTCGTACCAGTGATTCTTGATGGATAGCTGTAGGCGATCAGATAAGACAGCGAAAGCTAATTTTGCCTCAGCACTTAATTTTTTGTACTTGTCGCTGGTCATAAAAACTTTGGGTACCTGAAAAAACTTAAGCGCATATTGGCGTTTGATGTTGTAGTAGTTAGGTTGATTATTCATAGTGATCTCCTTTAAATTAAAAAGAGCGAACCCGCATTTGCGAGTTCGCTCTAATTTTTTTAGAGTAGGCAAATGCAAATGCGAGTCTGACAAATGGTCATAAACTCTTTTGAAAGCCACATTAACCTACTTTTATGTACATTCAAATAAGCCTTTAGGTATTGCCATTTTTAGGAAAATAACTTATAATTAAAGGCATCGAAAAAAGAAATAGACAGATAATTTCTTTCTGAAGTAGGTCATCACGAATCCCCATTCGTGGTGACTTTTTTATTTAAGTTAACAATAAATTATTAAAAGAGAAATGTAAAGGCATAATCTATATTAATGTATACAAATATACATTAATATAGAAAAATACCTTCCGTGTATACTTGTTTAAAAATAATAATGTGTACATGTATATTAAAAGGATAGTGAAAACCTTGATTTTAAAAGGAACATGCCCATAAAATACTAATGTATACATTAATACTTTTTTACATTACCACTTGATTATTTCTTCGTATGTGGTAATGTATACATGTACTATTTAATAAGGAGCGTGGGATTTATGAGCAGTCGAGTGATTACATTTGGTAATTTCAAAGGCGGAACTGGTAAAACAACAACGAGCACAATGGTAGGAATTGAACTTGCTAGAAGAAATCTTAAAACATTATTAGTTGACCTTGATCCTCAGGGAAACGCGACAAACCTTTATCTTAAAACTAAAGAAAACGTCGATAATGAAATCGTCTCATTTAACAAAACTTTGATGGCTGGGATTAAAGATCAGGATTTAAGTCAAACAATTATTAATATACTTCCTAACCTAGATGTGTTGCCTTCTAGTGCGGATTTTTCTCTATATCCACGTTTCATGGAAACAGTAAGTGGTAATTATAATGAAAGAGTTTGGTATTTTTCAAAATTATTGAAAGAATTCAAAGAAACTTACGATTATATTTTAATTGATATTCCGCCAACAATTTCATTAATCACGGATAGTGCTTTGTATGCTTCAGATTATTGTGTGATTGTACTACAGACGCAAGAGAGATCATTGCAAGGAGCTGAAGCTTTCATCAATTATATGCAAGAACAAGTTATTGATACATTTAAAGCGCCGACGCTTGATTTGATTGGTATATTGCCAGTTCTTTTGAAAAATGGAGCGCCAGTAGATAACAGCACTTTAGAAGTTGCTAAAGAATTATTTGGAAAAGAAAATATATTTGATATTACAATTAAAAATATGGAGCGACTTAAACGTTACGACGTTACAGGAGTTATGTTTAAAGATCAATTTGACCATGCGGTACAAAATGTGTATGAAAATGTTGCTACAGAAATGATTAGCAGAATAGGAGCGATTGAAAATGGGTAGTTTATTAAATTCAAATAGAACAAGACAAAATAGCCTAGATCGTGGAGGGCGAATTGAACCAGCGCAGCCTATGAGCTTAAGTGATTTAGATAAAACAAACGACAAAAGTAGTAGTAAGATTGAGAGTGTGACTTACTATGCAAATGTTAGAATCAACAATCATATTAAAAATAAAGCAGAAGCACTGTCTATTATAGGTATAGTTAAGTCGCAAAAAGAGGCAATCGATCGTGCATTGGATGCCTTTATAGACCAGCTGAGTGAAGATGAGAAAAGAAGCTATAAGAATCAAGTGGCAACATTAGAGGAAAAAGATGTAAAAATGAAAGCTAAAGGGTAAGACATAGCGTGCGATATACATGTATACATATATATGTGTATACATGTATACGAAACAATCTGATATATTGTTAGAGCTGCTGTAATATTGTGCAAACATGTAAAAATGCAAACATATATATATGTATACATGTGTATATGTTTGCATAGATAGAGTATCAATATATTTAAATACGAAATAAACGGTAAGCGCCTATAAATATAATTGGTAAACTTCGTATACAAAGTTTACTGAGTATACTTTGTATACATTTGATATTGTTTCTATAATGTCTATTTAGCTGCGTTTCAAAATTTTTAATACATTGAAATCACCATGTATACAAATTATTATGGAGAGCCGTAGAAAATTCACTACTGCATCTACACGGAGGAATATCTATGATTTGGTTTTTAATATCACCTTTAGGTGCTACCATTGGAGCAATAATTGGCATTATATTAGGTACAGTATTTGGAGTGTTTTCATTTCTTTTTGCAGCGTTACCTTATATTTTTCAAGCAATAATTTGGACTGTTCAATTAGTAGGACAATTCATATTTTACAGTTTGATCTTTGGCTACTTTATTTTAAAATGGCTTGCAGGAAAGATCCGTAAAGCTATTTATTCTGATGAATACGAGGAATTACACTCTTAAGAATTATGTGATATAATAAGTTTACGCAAAAAAAGAGCAAGGTACCGGCCAGTACCTCGCTCATGTAGTAGTATTGCAATAAGTTGTTAGACGTTAATTTAAATTAGCGTCTTTTTTTATGTTTTCGTGCTTTTACCCAACCAATAGCTTCCTTTAAAGCTACTGGGGCAATCGCAACGAGAATTTGCGATAGCAAATTCACAGCCGATCTCCTCATTGTTTTTTTGCATGCAGCCACCTCCAAACAGTCAATTTTGAGTTGACGAAGGGGACGTGCTTGCAACTAACTACTACGGGTGTCATTATACCAAAATTAAAGCGGGTTTAATACCGACTATCGGTGTTAAACCCGCTTTTTGAATGTTTAGGATCCTTGCAGTGTTTCCAATTCAATCTGTTGCTTAATCCTGAAGAGCGTTGCTTTAGAAGTGTTAAAAGCCTCTACTGTTTCTTTGATTGAATGATTTTGATAATATTCATAAATCGCCATTTCATGTGGGCCAATCTTGCGCCTCGGCCGGCCCTCCTTAAAGTTAGGATTGTGTTTTTTAGAATACTCCTTACCAGCCTGTGTTCGTTCAACAATCATATCCCGCTCCATTTCGGCTACAGATAGCAGGGTTCGAACAATCATCTTACCCATTGGCGTATTTTCAATGGTTCCCAAGTTAAGCACTTTAATACTAATATTTTGATTTAACAATGGTTCAATGCTGTTTAAGGCTTCACGTGTGTTTCTGGCAAAGCGATCAAGTTTTGTAATCACTAAAGTATCACCACTCGAGATTGTATTTAACAGTAAGTCAAAAACTGGCCGGTGAGTTGTTGTACCAGTAAACTTTTCTGAATAGATATTTGTTTGATCAACACCAGCGTCGACAAGTTGCGCAATTTGTTCTTCTAAATTTTGACTCGAAGTTGAAACCCGTGCGTAACCATAAATTTTAGCCAAATTTATCGCTCCTTTGTGAGACTAAGAATATGAGACTCGATAAATCCTAGTATAACACGTTTTTGATTCAGTCTCAAAAACTGTTCAGTAATTGAGACTTGTTCGAGGTTACATGATAAAATTATAAAGCCGCCTTAATAGGCGGCTTTTGATTAATATACAACTCGTTTATTGATGGTTCTCCAGTGAAGTTATGAGCCATACATTAAGGCTTCTAGTATAGGGGTAATTGCTATGACGATAATTAATGGCCATCTGACATGTGTAAATCTAAAATTAATAGTAGTTGGGACCATATTAACAACTGCAAAAATAGCAAGCAATAAGACTAAGATAGACTCACCTGTTGAGACATCTGCTAAGAGCAGTACTACCTGCATAACCTCACAACAATCATTAATTTGATCCGTTATTGTAGCGGGCGCTAAATTCCCCAAATTAATGAAACTATTATAAACTAATAGTCGTCTAAAGGCTATACGGTACTCTGTGAGCTTTTTTAAATATTACTTTTTCTATCGATAGAGCGGTATTCCGCCTTTTTAATATAGGAAAGGATTTCAATTGACTTAGCATCTAGGGATTCTTTAATTGCAAAATAGGCTTCTTTACCTTTAGTCGTAATTTCAAGTTTAACAAGTCGTTGATCGTGAGGATCATCTCTGCGCTTACAAATATAACCTTTTACTTGTAATAGATTTAATTTCCGAGAAACCGCTGGTGGAGAAGTCTTTTCGATTTCCGATAAATCTCGAGGCGAAAGTGAATTACTTTGATATATCTGATCTAGTATCCTGAATGCTGCAAAGTTTAAATTATAGGTAGCCGCAATTTGATCTAAAGTACCAACAATGTTTTGCACTTCGACATACCAATCAATTAATAATTCGACATCAATTTTTTCCATGATGTACCATCCTTTTTTATTTGTCGTATAGCTCACTTTAAATGACTGCTAGGCTAAAGTTAAGTGTTCACAAGTCTTTGATAAGTTAATTTATTTGATAATCTGATGCTTTTTTTTAAAGATGATCTAGTATCAATTTCTTTAGTTTTTAAGACCTTTTCAATAATTAAAATTTCAGTAGAATTCATTGCTGATTCTTGATAAGACTAATTTATTCACTATTATAGAGAATTCTGCAAAAGTTTCTGTCTCTGATATTTGAAATATCCGATTATACTCTTATTCTTGCGTTCAATAATTTTCCCATTGGGTTTAATATAAAATGTTTGATTTATATTTTTAATTACTCTTTTGTTACTATAAATTTTAAGTTTAAGATTATATTCACCAGTTTTCCAAGGGTTATTAGCAGCAAATTTTAAAGAGAATCTAGTTAAAGGAGTAATGGTGCCTTTATCAAGCTTAACGCTTGAAATACTTCGAATCCCTTGAGTTACTGTCCCTACAGCTTTAATGTCTTGCAATATATTCATATTCTTATTAGTAACATTAAAGTTTAAAATATTGTTAAATTTTGAGTTATTAGTAAAGTTGGTCTTTAAGTTTGTGTTCTGGTTGTGATGTTTTCCTTGGTTTAAAACAACAGCATAAGTAAATCTAAAGGTGTTATTTATAAGATTTACTTCTTCAGCTGGAGTCATAGATTTAGTAATATTAACTCCTCCAACTACACTACCGTTAAAATTGTTCTTTGGTATTTTAATTTTAATAGGGATAATAGCTGTTTCGTGACTATCTAACCTAATTACTTTATGGTTTTTGTTCCCTGCTACTTTTGCTGCATTATTGAAGTTTAGAGGAACTTGTTTATAAAAACTGCTTTTTATTTTCTTTTGGGTCAAGTTGTAGTCTACCACTAAATTTGAATTTGTAGCAGCTTGATTTACAGAGACTAGAAAATTATTTTTTTTATCAGAATTGATAATTTTTATTTTTAGCGTTATTTCTTTGTTAGGAACTGTATTTATTTGCCAGTAGTTACCATTTATCGTGTTTATCTTTTCTTCATCTATTGGAACCGCAAAAAATCCAGTTGAACTATTCTTAAGAGTCGCTTCTTCCTTGCTAGTAGCTATTCCGTATTCTACTTTACTTGCAGAGACAATGTTTTTATTCATACAAAATATTATTATTATTAGCGTTGCTGCTATCCATAGAAAGTTAAATTTTAATTTAAACATTTTCGAACTCTCTTTTCCAGAGGCCTTTACACCCCGTTTATTATTGAGTATAAAAACGTAGCATTATTTTTATTAGATTGTAATTTTAATTTATTATTAGCTTTAACTAGTAGACCTTCAGTTGTCTTATAATTAAACTGATAGTTTCCACCAGCCATAGTCATTGAAACATTACTTGGTAAATTATTGTCATCGTTTATTAATGCAATTTGAATAGGTATGCTTCCTAATTCTTGAATAGATTTAGGTTCCTCTGTATTTTTCCAGAAATATTTAGTCATTGTTGGCGTGTTATTAGAAACTTCTGTTAGTTGAACTGAAAAGTTAGGTGTGCTTCCACGATCGTCGGTGATATTGAGTTGCATACCTGAATTGCCTGGGATCAATTCACTCAAAGCACCTGTTTTAGGTAGATTATTAAGATCAATATTATATACTCGATTGGTATCAGAATTATTAGCCAGTAAGCCATCAGGGTGATACCACCTAATATATTTTGCTGTTTTTAAATAGTTTAACGTATCATTTGTATAATTAGGTCGCATATTTGAAGTATTAAAATCGCTTGGTATAGTGCCTGTTGCAACTCGTTCCCAAATATCATTACCTGAATAATCAGTCCGGTCATCAACAGTGTCATTTGTGTTAACAACTTGTGAAGATGCATGTAATCGCAGACCTTCATCATAAAAGTTTATTGGAACTTTAGAACTGTTTGAAAATACTGGTGAGGACGTAGATGAAAGAGTAACTTGATCCGCACTTTTAAAATTAAATTTTGAATCACCTCTAGGAGAACCAGTGAATAAATTGTTCTTTCCCTTGTTATTTAAGAATAGTTCACTACCTTTATCAAAATCCCACTGAACGTTGGTTAAAAATGCATCAAGATTTATCGAACCGCCAGCTGTATCTGCAGTAAGCTTGGAACCTGTACCCGCTTGAATTTTCCATGTAGTAAAATTAGTGGAATCAAACCATCTTCCAGTGTTAGAAGCAGTTCCTATATCTTTTATATTAAACTCTGCATTTTTTCCAAGTATCCAATTTAAAGGACCCGTATCTGCAGATCCATAGTACAGTGAGTAGTATTGACCGCTATTCCAATTCATCTTTGCATTGTCATCTATTTTAATAGTTTGTCCTGTGCCTACTCCGTTTGGATAAATCATTTGGTCGATCAGTGCATTTAAATTAACATCAGTCTGTCCATCTAAAACTTCAATATATTTCCCGCCCCTTATCCATTCGAAAGCAGTATCAGGATTAGTACCTGGTGCGTTAATAGCTCCACCATATAAGACATCGAATTTATTGTTTCCAGAGAAAAATATTTTCCCGCCTTCGTTATTAATAGGTGATGCGGCATTATATGGATCACCGTTATATTCAGTTATATTTATATAATATTGGTTAAGCTTGGCTGACGGTCCTGAAGCAGGGAATAGACCGGAGGATTGATTGTTAATCCAAGTAGCATTTCTAATGGTTGCATTTGTTTGATCAGTGATACTTCCTTGTGCGTAAAAACCAATACTTCTATTCTGCCCATTAAGTCCTGTTGTATAGTTAGTATCATTATCATAGTAGAGTTTATGATTATTTCCGTTTATGTTTACACTTTTATTACTTATAATTGGAGTGCCTTGTAAAACACTATTATTACCGGGTAAATCAGATATTACATTGAAATAAACAGTATTATTAGAATCATTGGTCGGTGTTACGTTTTTATATGTGTCAAACATATCTTTCCAAGAAGACACATTATAATAAGTTGCTCCTTTTACTCCAGTTACTAGTCCATTAGTATCAATGGCACCATCTATAGTTGCTGCCTGTATTTGTTTTTTTTCAAACGCTATGATTAGTAAAAGTGCAGTACATAAAATTAACACTTTTCTAAAATTATTCACTTTGTTCACATCCTTATCTTATTATTAAACACCAGAAATAATGTTGTGAGTAACTGTTGCCCGATATTCACCTGGGGCAACCGAACTATTTTTTTCGTTTAAAGATAACGATAAAGTCACGGAACCTGATGTCTGTACCCCATTTGAATCTTTGTCTCCTATTATAATAATTCCTTGCTTATTCAGCACATCTACACTATTTGCTCCTTTTAAATGTCCGTTACTATTGTTGTCGGAAGTCATTGTCAATGAAACGATTGGTAATTTTTTATTTGGAGCAGTTATTGATTTAAAATCACTAACTGAAACTTGAATTTTATACCCATCATTTCCACCCCTTAAGTCAAGAATTGAGTACGTTGAATCACTAGTTGTTGTGGCTGAACTTGTTTTACCAATTAGAAATGTTCCAAAATTAAATGATGGATAATGCTGGAGAGATAAAGCATTTTGACTTGATGATGTTACATTAATTGAGGTGATACCGCGTAGACTTGTAGAATCAGCAAAACAAGTCTCCACCTTTAATAAAGAAGCGATAAGTATAAATGTTACGATTGACAGTTTTGTATACTTAGTCATATCCTGCATCCTTTTCTAATAGTTTATTTTTAAATTCTTATTCAGATTACTTATTGAAGAATTAATAAGAAAGTTGTTACGAGTAAGAGACGTATAAGGATAGTAGGTAATCTTTTCCATTTAGATGTTGTCCTATTTACTAATAATGGCTATATCTGTGCCGTTATTTTTCAAATATTTATATTCCTTATACGTAATTGTTCTACAGATAACAGTTTTACTTCCGCTATTATCTAATATGATTTGCTCTACAGTAACTTCCTCTTTATTTTTTTTTCTCAATAGTAGAAGGAAGAGTATAATAGCTAACATAGCTAATAAACCGATTACTAATATAATAAATATTAATGCCCAATTAACTTTATTAATAGTGACATCAGAGTTATTAAACTTAACAGCTGATTTTCTAGTAATAATAAAATCTTTATTAAATTTCCATCTATATTTATAATTTTCGAAATGTTCTTGTTTAAATTTAGCTTTGTACTTACCCGTAGGACTCAATTCAGAGTATGCTTCGGCTTCCATGGTATATTTTCCTGGAATCATCTTTTCTCCGTTTCCCAATAAAATTGAATAATTAAAATTAGAGTTAGGAGCCATTTGCATCAATTTGCTATTTTTTTCGTATAAAATATTTTTTTTACCGTGTCTGTATATTCGAGCTTTAACAGCAAGCTGGTTTAAATAATTAGGGAGGGGATTCTGAAAGTTAATATCTATCACATTTCTGAAGTTACTTTGTGATGGTTTAACATTTGTAAGTTTAAGCCCATTTTTTTGCTTACTGTATTCACTTATTGGTGTTGTATCATTCCTTATAAGTAGTCCCAGTTGAAACGAATAGGTGTTGTTAATTGAAACACTATCTTTATGTTTTATGTCCGTCTTTTGCTCTGTACTTATGTCTTTAAAATTAATTCCCCCAGATATAAGACCATTAAACCTTTCTGAAGGCATTGTTAAATGGATTTTAATATCTTTTGATTCTCCTTTATTTAGTGTTATAATTTTAGGTGTTTTAGCAATGTCTTCAATATTATATTTAAGCGTCAAGTCTTTTTTTATTTTTCTATTATTGTAATCTACTACACCATTAGAATTTGTCTTTGCAGATACTATATTAGTTTTAATTGAAATTTTATCATTTGATGTATTTTCTACTCTAATAGTCAGATCTTGAGTTTTACCATTATCTAGTAGTAAATTATAATAACCAACTTTTTTATCTATCTGATTCTCAGGTATTATGGGTGATACTGAAAATGTTAGTTCATTTGCTTGGGCTATATTTTTTTTGCTTAGTAAGCAAAATATTAATAAGAATAAGGAATAAATAATTTTTCTTCTCATACTATACTCTCCTAGTCTATATAAAAAGGACCGAAAGACTATTACTCTCGATCCCTTAATTTTTTTGTTATTATTAGTTAGTATTACTTGGAGTATCAGAGAGTATCCAATTAAGATTTGTTGTATAGTTATCAGCGACTTTAGGAGCTTTTCCTGGAACATTTAATTTAATAGCTGAGGTAGTAACTCCTCGATCACTTCCGTCACCGTTCTTTTCGTCTACTAATAAGTCACTTGTATTGTTTCCAAATCTTAAAATATGAGTCCCACCGGTACCGTTTATTCCAGAATCGTTTGCAGGGCTACCAGTCATCAAAGTAACCTCTTCACCTGGATTGAGGGTAAAACTATTAGTTGCTGTTATACCTTCGTCACTTGTATTTTGACTGACATGTATACCAGAATTAAATGTTAAGTTTGCACCATCTAAACTAATATTTTTTTTGGCAGATTTAAATTGAGTATCTTGTTTTACAGACAATTTCCATCCGCTAAAAGATCCTCTATTATCTGTAATCTGAACAAAATTTGGGCCACTTGTTGATGTACCGGAATTTGTTGTGTATTTCTGTGCTAATGCGTTGTAGCTTCTATTTGTTGCAACAATGGCTTGGCTGCCAAAGTCTAAGCTTGATGCAAAATCTATAGATAACGGCCCTTTTGTACCTGGAGTTGCATTGCTTCCATCAGGATTTTGAGGTGTAATAGGCTGTGTGGGATCAGGATTTGTGGGGTCAACAGGTTTGGTTGAGTTAGCCGAGGGTAAATAATTAATTTTCCCGTCAGTATTATATTGATTATTACTTGCAGCATTTGCTTGCTGTAAAGTATTAATGCTAAAGAATCCAGTCAGCGTTAAGCTGGAAAGTATTAATTTATTCATTGTTATCCTCCAAAATACTTGTAATAAATTATTATGCAACTGTGTTATCTGGTGTTTTATTTAAAGACCATTCCAATGATGCTGTGTATGCTCCAATTTTTTTAACAGAAGCACCAGGAACAAATAATTGTACTGACTCTTTTCCTTGTTCTGCGGTAGATCCAAAACGGGTTACCCATGTCCCTTCACCCTGGCCTTTTTCAGCAGTTGTAATGGGTACAGCATTCCCTGGGACTAGTATTACATTTGAATTTGTTGTTGGCTTAATAGCGTTTGAACTGCTAGAAGTGATTGCTTCTAAGTTTGAAAGTTTGATTTGAGCTCCTTTTAATTCATCAGAATTATTTTTAAGTTGGTCTAATTGTTTTACACTTAATTTCCACCCTAAACTTTCACCAGTATTGTCAGTTACTTGAACGTAATTTGGCTTATCAACTGAATCTGTATCTGATTTGTTTTTCCCTGTAACTAAAGCTGCGTTATATGTTTTATCATTAGTTGTAATGTCTTGTACCCCAAAATTGAACACTGATACAAAATCAATTGATAAAGGCCCTTTTTGATTACTTGGCTTATTCGGATTATCAGGGGTAAAGTTGCTGTCTGGATTTGTTGGATCTACCGGGCCTACTGTATTATCATTTGCTTTAAATGTTACACTTGCATTTGAATTTACTTGTGAAGATGGTGTTTTAGCATTTACTTTATCTGGACTTTCAGTAACTGATGACAATAAACACAAAGTTGATATACCACTAAAAAACAAGACGCTTCTACTTAGTTTCATTTTTATCACTCTTTCATAATATTTACTTTAAGAACTTTAAGGAGAATAATACGATACTTGGAATTACTAAACTATTTGCTATTAAACTTGAAGAATCATTAGTAAATCTTTTTCGGAATTATTGGTTTCCAATTAACCATATTTTTCCATGATAGTATAAGTTATTACTGTATATTGGTTTGTAAAAATTTATCTTGTTATCATTTTTAAATAATTTCCAAAAAACTGATGTGTGAATCAGTTGTATATGCGAAACTTTCCACCATAAAATACTAAAGAAAACAAGGTATACGTTAGGCGTTATTTATAAGCTGGCTAACTTCCGATAATAACTTTTCTAAGTTTTGAATGTCTTCACACGTGAGTAATATATATTTTTTCAAGCTATTAATAATTTTTAGATACATTACTTTTCCCTTGTTTGTAACAGCCAATTTGATAACCCTTTGATCGTCATCGTCTCCTCTAAATTTTTTTACATAGCCATGTGATTGTAAAATATTTAATCTTCTAGAAGTAGCTGGCTTTGAAATCATTAGAATTTCAGAAACTTCTTTTGGTGTTAAATAATCTTTTCTGTAGAGAACATCAATCATAACAAAAGATGAAAAACTGATATAGTAAGATGCTGTTATTTTTTCTAACTCTATTAGGACCCTTTGATTAACTCTAAACCATGTTATTAAATTATTTTGACCATTCATTTTACACGTCCTATAAAATCATTATAGTTTTTAGCACACAATTGCTGGCTGTTCAATATAATTTTGCGCAATGTTTTTGTGCTAGATTACCTTTCTAACACATGTCACCCACTAATACGACTAGTTTTTAATATTTCCAATAATTAAACTCCCCTTGAAAATGGTTTAATGGCTTGCATGTTATCCATCAATTTATTAGGACGAGTAATAAATTACTAATTACCTTAAAATGGTTTCTTGCCACTCCTGTCTATAAAATCCCTCCCTTAAACTCTATTACCATATCATTTATTTTTTTTCGTTGCAAAAGTGTGTATTAATATATAATGATTAACGCTAATTACCAAGGGTTGTTACTAATTTTATAAAGTAATTATATAACCCAATAATTTTTAATGCAGATATCGAATGAAAATACTTGTGTGATTGATGACATTAGCAATATACATTAAAGGAAAAAATCTCGTAATCACTGCTGATTACGGGATTTTTTGTATTGATAGACTTGTTTGATAAATATGCGGTAGCGGCACAATTGAATAGATTGAGATTGCAGTATTCGATATACTTATAAGCGCTAGAATCGCTTTTAAAGTCTTTGTCAGCCAAAGATTTATAATTCCCTAGATTTGTCAGAATAGCCACTATTTGCTTTATTAGAGGTAATTTGAGAACAGCCGCTTAGTATTAAAAGAGAAGAGAGCGCAAATAATGTTAAACTTTTAAATTTCATTGTTGATCCTCATTTCGTAATTTGTTGTTTAGGCTTATCGTGCTCCAACCACCTCCACCGCACGAACACCTAACAGTCGCAAGCGACTGTTTTAAAGCCAAAATGAAGTTCCTGGTGTCCAGGAACCCCATTAAAGAAAAAACCTAGCGTTCCAAAAAAATAAGACAACCTCAAGCGCTACGCGTGCTCCACGCTGTTTCGCAAGGTTGTCTTATTTTTATTCCACGCTTCTTAAGAAAGCGTAAGCTAGCTTAAAAATTAAAAGGGAGTGTTACTATGAAAACACATTATGACGATTTTACTAAATTACCAATGGCTAAAATGGCACAAGAAATGTCAGATATGACTTTCTTATACAAAGAAACACGTGTGCCTACAAAGCATTATAAAGAATTGTTAAGTAAACCATTCGAAGAATTAGTTGAAGAAAGTATCGCGATAAATCTTCTAAATACTTACTACAAAACGTTGAAGACATTAGTTGATGAAAATCCTAAATGGTTCATGCAAGCTTTATTGTGTATCGACATGAAAGTAAAACCAAGCACGATTAAAGCTGAAGAATATCAGTCACTTGAGCTGACCTACGCTAAATTTCAGGAGCAGAAAGCTAAACATATTGACCTTGAATATTTAGAATTGTATAAAGAAATACGCGATACTGGCGCGTCAGAAAGCGGGGCTTTAAAATAATGGCTAATATTTCATCAGCACAAGGACAGATTGTCATTAACGAAGAACTTTTACTCAATGGAGCCTATGCGGTCCAGACCTTTTTAAAACTAGTTTCATTGAGTGCAAACTACGTTGATTATGAAACCTATATTGATTTTGAAAACAGTATAAGCTTGCTTGAAGATGCAATAAAAGACGTGTATGAATTGTCAATAGATTTTGATGGCACTGGACGTTGGTCTTATACGAATAATGTTGAGTCCTTTTACGAAATGTTAGAGTACGTAGCAAGTCAATATCACTGCGAAACAGAGTTTAGAACTATGATTGAGTATTTTACAAAAAGTGGCATTCCGATAGAAATAAAATTTGTGGATATGGAACAAGGTGCCGAGCTTTATTATGGCGCAATGATTGAAATTCTACCGTATGTCAACGAAGAAACACAAGTTGCCACAATGACAAGAGAGCGTGGAGAGGAGTGGCAAAAATGATTAACTTAATTACACAATCTCAAGCAAGTTACTTATTGGAGAATTATCAAAATCAGACTGTTGGTGATATATTATATGGTAAATACATTGTTCAAGCTAACGGGCGGTTTATTGCTATTGACAATATAAATGGTCAGGCATTCACAGAAGATTTTCAAACCTTATCTCAAGCTGTTAACTGGTTGAATGAAAGGTTTGAAATCGACGACTATTTATCTGGCAAAATCAATGAAAATGGAGAATTCTATTAGTATCATAAGTAATAAATTCGTGATATAATAAAGGCATAGAAAAAGGAGCTATGCGACAACATAGCTCCCTCGCAGTCCGTTTAAGACGGTAGCGTAGTTTTAAATCAAATAGTTTAACCTAAATAATCGTCAACCGGCTAAAGTTGAGACGGTTATTTTTTTTGGTTAAATTTCAATATTTCAACTACTAAGCTAGCAAATGTAATTGCAAGCATTAGAGCATCATATATAGACATGTTCTCCTTTCTGGAGTAACACTTATTAACCATAGGCATCACCCCACTTTCATGGAGATTAGCCACCGTCATTAACTTACTGCTTGTAACTATTATACCATACAAAAGCGCTAGAAAAACCTTGTTATCAAGGGTTCTAGCGCTTTTTTGATTAGGGTTAAGGTTAGTTTTAAATTAGGGGTGTATGACGTGGTTTTTGCGTCATACACCCCTAATTAACGGGGGCGCTGCGCTCCAACCGCCACCGCCGCTTGCACCCCGAAACAGACCGATTTTTCTATTCAGAACAGGTAAAGTAGTTAATATTCGTTTGACTTTAAGGAAGTACTAACTGTTATATGACCAACTAGTTAGCTTATAGGCTGCCCACTCTAAAAACTGTTTTTCAGTAATATTAGCGTAAGTTAACTTTTTAGTTGAACTTTCATCTAGTAAGGTCTTTTGAATGGCCCCGACAACAACATAATCAAGCTTTTGGTTCATACTCGGTTGAACTTGAGCACCTAACATTGTTGCCAGCGCTTTAGCGTCCTTACGTTTTAAACTTTGTAAAGTGCCAGTAAATATGATTTTACGCTGCGTTAGCTCCTTGATCGCCATTTTTTGTAACGCTCCCTGTTTGATAGTCAATCTGTTGATCATCTTGGATATTTAGAATATAGACATTGAATTTAATCTGTTGATCTTCAACAGATTGCGCTTCGATTTGAAGCCCTCTAGCTAATAACTCATTATCTTTGAAGATGGGTGTCACGCGATAAACAACATGATGATTTGTCCGTTCAAGATAATTCTTAACCCCCTTTTCAAACTTCACTTTATAGGGTTTTTGTAAAGATTTGGTGGTTGTTACCTGGTTACGTTGGTCATTAGCGCTATTATACAACATTGGACTGATTAAGTAATTATGTTGGAGTTCTTGACTACCGGAGTCGCCGGTTGCTTGCCAATTAGTGGCTTCTTGTGGTTTTTTAGGAAGAGTTGCTTTGCTTAACGTAACCGTCGCAGTTCCCACTCGACCTAAGGCATCTAGCGGTGATAAGGCTAAGCCAGCTTGGTTTTTAAGTTCGGCAGCGGTAAAGTTTGGTTTATTCTCTCGGTTCCCTCTGGGGGCCACCCGCATGGCCTGACTAGCCCCGTCATAACTCTGATCAGCTAAGCTAACATTGGGATTGATGTTAGTTATCTTATTTAAAGCAAAATCGATACTATTGAGGTAGGCTTTGCCTTTTTGAATATAAAAGTAACTGACAAAAGCTAGCCCTGACAGTAGTAAAATTGACATGATAATGATAATAGTCTTTACGATTGGATTCATTGTTTTTTTCACTGGAGATTCCTCATTTCAATAAAATTTAAAAAGCGCCTATCTCAGGGATAAGCGCTTTTTATGCTTTGTGCTCAAAATCAAAAGTGACCCGGTAATCGGCATCAAGTTTTAATCTGGCATCGAACTTGCTACCTTTTTTACTGGTAAATCCCTTAATTAAGCGAGTTTTACCTTTTGTAATTAAGGTTTTAATTTGATTGGTGGTTAATTTCTTCTTAGCGATGGTTGGCCAAACGATAAAGTCACACTTGTTATTGTCACACTTAGCGAGCTTGGGCTTCAGTACAACATTCCCCTGTTGGCACTTGGGGCAGGTCCCAATCGCTAGCTCATTTTGATGGCTAACGGCTGTGACTAGTTTATTAGAAATAGGTTGGCTTTTAATCTTGGCGACAGCTGATTCAATATAGTTTCTATTTTGTTCTAAGAAGCGCTCTTGTGTCATTTTTTGTTCAGAAATTTTAGACAGGGCTTTTTCCCAATTAGCGGTCATTTCTGGTGACCCCAGTAAATCATCTTTTATTAAATCATAAAATAGCCGGCCTTTTTCCGTTGGGAACAGTTGATTTTTCTTCTCGGTTAAATAGTCACGTTTAATTAAGCCTTCCACAATACTAGAACGCGTCGCTGGGGTCCCTAGACCTAACCGTTCCATTAAACTGTTTTTACCACCTAATGAAGCCGGTGTTAAGCGCTTAGGTGGTTTTGTAGCCCCTTCTTCAATTCGCAAAGTCACCTCAACCGTTTGTTTTTTTTGATAGCTTGGTAACACGACCTTTTCTTGTTTATCACTATTCATAAATCGGTGCCAACCTTGATTAACAGGCGTAATACCAGATTGTGCTAAGGTCACTTGTTTGTTTTTTAAAGTTACTTTGGTGGTTTCATAATCGTAGTCTGCCATAAACATCATTAAAGTTCGTTGAACGATGGCTTTATAAACCTTATTTTCATCATCTGAAAGTTGGGTTAAATCAATGTTAGCTTGCTTTAAGGGAATCAGTGCATAATGTTCCTGCACCTTTTGGTCATTAACATATTGCAGTCGTGGGAGTTGATTGGTCATTTCTGATAATTCAACCCCAACGATTGGCGCTAATTGGCTTAAATTAGATTTTAAAGTGTTAAAATCACCATTCGTAATAAATTCGCAAGCCGTACGTGGATAAGAGACCAACTTCTTTTCATATAGAGATTGAACTAGACTTAATGTCTTGTCGAGAGCAAATTGCCAATGACTATTTGCATAGCTTTGAATACCGGCTAGGTCGAATAATCTTGGTGCAATTTTGTGTTTTAATTCCGTTTTGATCTCTTTGACTTGAAAGTTATGAACATCTTCAGACAAGTTATTTTCGGCTAATAAGTGCATTAATTCGTCCTTAGTATCGAATTTTTGATCATGTTTAAATTCAATAACTTGTTGGGAATCAATTTGATGGTTTCCTTTTAACTGATAGAAAGGCATCGGTTTAAAGGATTTAATCGCAAGATCGTTGCGTACAACCTCCGCTAAAACCGGTGATTGAACACGCCCTGCTGTGTATGTGCCTTTTAAGTGGGCTTGTTGTAAGTGTAGCGTATAGGCTTGAGTTAAGTTAATCCCAACGTTCCAATCGGCTATTTGGCGAGTTTGAGCTTCCACAAAATATGGGTATGTCTTGGAAGCCGGTAATAGATTTTTAAAAGCTCGTTGGAATTCGCTTTTTTGTAAACTGTTGTACCAAAGGCGCCACTTAATTTTTGATTTAAGTCTTGCCTTAATAAGGATTGAATAGGCAATATTCTCACCTTCACGATCAGCGTCAGTCGCGATAATAATCTCATCAACCGTTTGGAGCGCTGCCTTAACATTGTTGAACTTTTTTCGCTTATAGCCTTCCTTGGCGACTTCAAAGCGATAATGCGTTGGTAAAAACGGTAAATTAGCTAAGTCCCATTTTGTGTACTGATCCCCATAACTAGCCATATCCGCTAAACCTACAACATGTCCGTCTGGCCATGTTATAACCGCTTTTCCGCCTAAAATAGATTGATTAACTTCGATATAGCCATTCTTTAAGTCCTTTTTGGTAATGGTTCCGAGTGCTTCCGCCATATAAGTGGCAGCGTCTTTCTTTTCCGCTAAAATACCATAAATAGTCATTTTAATAACTCCTATTCTGTTAGGCTTGCAATTCAAGCTAACTTTATATATTATACTAATTACGCCTAAGATATATTTTTTCATTCAATTTCTTTATATTAGTTCGCTAATACTAATACTTGAAAGCTCCGACCGTTGAGGCCGGGGCTTTTTTGTTTTATTCTATGCCGATAGATTGGTCAACCGATCTTTTTGTTCGGTTTGGCGAATGATAATCCATTTCAGAATGTACTGCGTCATTCGGCGTAAAAGTAACTTCCTTATCAGCCAACTGTGGACTATCTAATAAGTCTCTAATAATCTGGCCACCCTGTTGATCACCACCAATTTTCAAAGTAGTGGTCCCATTTTCGGATAGCTGGTCCATACCGAGTTCCACTTTATTCTGTTCGCCGTAAAGCATCGTTAATTGTCGTTGGCGACCATCAGCGTCAAACTGTAAGGTCTCGTGATAAATACCTGGTTCAAGTTCGTTTGTCTTAGTTGTGGTGTTTTGATAGTTCTTTTGAACTAACGTTTCAACTTCTTGATGGAAATCACCATTATAGATTGTTGCCCTTGCATCAATTGTCGTGAATTTATTTGCTTCCCTTTCAGTTGTCATGTTTTTTGTAGAAATCTCAGCGTCGTCATAAAATTTATCGATTGATTTGTAGTTTTTAAAATGCCGTGAAATTTCTTGTTCTATTTCTGCAAGTTCAATACCTTTTCTATTTAAGTCATAACTTACGTCTCCGTCCATAGATAAGACATCTGAGATTATAAGCTTTCCTTCTTCTTGAGAAATATAAAATTTATCATTTCCTTTTCCATGTGTTGGTACTAAATCTTGTTGCAGCCAGTTGTTAATTTCTTCAGGAATTTCTTTTTCATAATTAGTAGATTCGATATTTGTAATTTCAACATTCTTTGGATTCAAAATTGTATAGACATCACTATTCAAACGTGTCTGGTCATGCGAGATAATGTGCGTATAGTCGCCAACAGATTCAAAAGTTTCAGCAGTTATTTCTGGATCACCAGTTGCTGAAGCTAAATCATTAAATAGATCAACATCGTTGTCGTTTTCACGTAAAAGCTCAAGTGCTTCATCTTTTACGAGTGAATACCCAGAATATTCAACGTCCCCATAGTTGGACAATAGGTCGGTTTCTTCATGAAGTTGATCAATAATCTTTGATAATTCTTGGTCACTAACAGTCATGCGATCTAGCGATAATGGTTTTTTTAAATCACTGGCAACTTGATAGATATAACCAGGCTCATCAGTCAGCTGAGCGTACATAGCTGCGACATCTTGGTCCGGTGTCGTATAGATACCTGCGCCTTGCGCCGTACCATTTTGGCCTAGATGTTTTAAATCAAATTCTGAAAATTTTTGTGTGCTACCGTGGTAAAGAGTTGTTTTTGTCATGTTAGTCTGTCCTTTCTGCAAAAAAAGAGAGGTGCCTACTAGGCACCTCTCTGTCAGTTATTTAATTAAAGTCCATTTTCTTGTTCATTTTCGACTTGGTGATGGTTTTGCTTGGTCAATGGCACCTCGCTAGTAGTTTCATTATTGGCGGTATATGTTATTTTCTGGAAACTTAATCGGGGACTACTAATCAAAGACTTCAAAAGCGCCGCTTCTTGGTCATCACTTGACATGCTGAGGGTCGTCACACCATCTTCAGACTGGTGATTCTGACCTAAATCAATTTGGTTTTGTTGACCATAACGGACCTTTAGTTCATGTTCTTGATAGGCGGTATTAAAGATTATGGTCTCTTCGGTCATACCAGGCTTAACTTCGCGACGACTAATTTCAGGCTCTGAGTAGCGGTCTTTAATGACTGATTCGATTGTTTCGTGGAAGTCGCTACCATAAATAGTGGCGGTTGCTTGAGACGCTTGAGCTGTTTCTTCCTCAGCCGCATTTACTAACTGATTACGCTGTTCAACTTCTGGTTCAGGTTCTTGTTGGATAGGAATTTCTTCCTCCTTAGTAGTCTGATTGTTTGTTGACGTGTTTAATTCATTAGTTGATTCAATAGTGGTTTGTTCGTCAGCCGCTAGATGATTTTCGAATTTTGGTAAAGTTTCAGAAATGTAATCTTTAATCATTAATTGTTGTTTTTGATTTAGTTTTTCTAACGGTTGCTCTTCATAACGCCAGTCTTTAATCCGATCGACAAGGTTTTTTGTATCCAAATTCAAACCATGACTAATTGAAAAAGCAACCAGGTCAGCGTTTAATTGCTTAATCGCTACTGGTTGCTTTTCAATAAATTCAGTATTTAAGTTTAGTTGTGCTTGTTCAGGGTGATTAAATGATTGATGCACTAATTCACGGATAATGGTGGTGGCATTTTGATCTTTAGAATTATTTGGATTTAATAAAAGTTCGCGACTATCTTGCAAGTAGACACCAGCTTCTTGGCCGTATTGCTTAGTGAACTGTTGGGGGGACAAATTATTTTGGACTGTGATACCTAATCTGGCTGACAGTTGATTCAAGCGCTGACTAACTTGTTGACCAGGAGTGGTTTTTAGTTTACCCACTTGCGTTTTGTTTGATACTTTATTTAAAACATCAATGAAGTGTGCATCAGGTGATATTTCAGAAGATAACGCCGCATTTTTTTCTGCTGAAAGTTGCTTATTCTGCTTCCTTAAAACGTCGTTGTAATCTTTACAATCTGGTTCATTTGGTATCCCACTTTCAAAACGAACGTCGCGATCATCATAGCGACAAGTATACTCAACTTTAGCAAGATCTTCATAAAATCTTTGGCCTGCTTCATCATTGTCGACACAAATTTCAATCGAATCGGGTGCAGCTTGGCGTGTTTTAATATTATTGACTAAATAGTTGTTGACGACGTTTTGTTTTAAACCCTCCATCGAGACTAACAGGGTATCTTTTAGCTCAGGGTGTAGGTCACGATATGACATAGTATCAATTGAGCTTTCAAAAAATTTTAAGTTACGGGGTTCCCCGATTTGATAACTCATACCAAAATTAGGTGTTGAATTTTTTTGAATGATTTTACGTGTTCCACGCTTACCATATTTTTCATAATTAATCGTGGTGCCTTGTTCACTCGCCCCAACAATTTCATTTGGATTAGACCCGTGCCATTTGAACACGGCATTGCCAAAGTTATCTTGCACTAAAATACCGGCTTCATAAAATTCGTTGATCGTTTTTTTCGAAATCCCGCGAACTTCATGCAGATATTGTGGCACACGATCAAACCGGTCAACTTCTTTGTTTTGATATTGATAAGGTTCAGCAACAAAATGTACCTGCTCTGTCTTTAAGTAATTTTTATCTTCATCTAATAGTGTTTCAACTGCCTTAATACTGCTGTGCGGCGCGTCGTCATACATGATTGTTTGAACAAAATTAATTGCGTCACCGCCCTTGTGGTGTGAATTCCAGTAGAAAGTGTTTTTACGCCGATCAATTACTAGTGAGTCATGATCAGCCAATCGATAGTAACGTTCACCATCATTGGTTAGAGCAATGCCGTTTGCTTGACAGAACTCAACAATATCAACCTGTTTTGCTTTTTCAAAATCTTCTTTATTATAATTTGGCATTAAGTAAACCTCCTAGTTAGTAACCATTTGAATAATCAATCTCGCGTTGTGTTTTTTCATAAGCATGGCGAGCCCGATAATGTTCTAGGTCCTCATTCATGCTGCGTTTAAGTTGACGTAAAATTTGATTTGATAATTTCGGTGTTGCTTGTTTTTTTGCATTAAAAAAGCGCTGTTTATCAAATTCGGTTTTTGATAAACAGCGTATCTTTTTACGAGCGGTGTTGTTATAATCTTTTAAATCGTTCAAGATGGCATTGCCCATGCGCTTATTAATATCAGCCAGCTTATTTTTCTCATAGTTTTTAGAATCGCGTGTTGACTCACCATAAATTGACTGGCTAACGACATATTCCTTCTTGACTAAGCGAACATATTCCTTGTAGGTTGGGTTATCTTTCATTAATCTTTTCGTTAGCTGATCAAGCCTTGTTCTAGTTTGATTATCAACTTGGTTGCGATTAGATGACTTATTGGGGTCACCGTAGTGCCATTTATTGCGGTCCTTTGGTAAGCTCCGATAAAGTTCGTTTAATAGGCGTATGGTTTTGGGGTCGGCGACTTGGGCCATTTTTTTTTTGGCTTCCAGCGTCGTTTGGTTTCTTAGTTCACTGATACGCTTTAGTTCTTCATCACGATTCAATAAGTGACTAACAAAGGTTTGTTTCATTTGATCAATTGTCTTTAAACGTCGCTTGCCCTTGGGTTGTTTAAACGTGTGGTCACCGATTTTAGTGTCCATCAATTCCCGGGTATTGTGCAATTCAATCGTTGCAAAATGAATATGCACGTGCTTGGTATTGCGATGGATACTAGCGAACCAAAAGCCACTGTCTTGTAGTTGTTCATTCTCAAAAAAGTTAGTCATCATGTCGCGCGCGACAGATTTTAATTTATCTTCATCTAGATCTTGTTTCCCTTTCAAAATGCCGTTGCGTTTTAAGAACTGATTATCAAAGCTTACGACATCTTGGTATAGAACAGAACCGTTCTTTTGGCCAGTAATAAACTTGTCTTTGATGGCTTCTAAATCAGACGGTTTTACCCTATCAGATTCTAAACTGAACACCCCATTTAATGGTCGGTCAGGTTTAACAGTCTTATGACTAATTTTATCCCGTGCGAATTTAATCCGGATTAACTCGCTTTGTTCTAATGGTGATAGCGTCGCTTTATTTTCTAGTGCTTGTTGGCGAGACATATATCCAACCATTTTAGAAAAATCTAAAACATCATATCGATCAAAGTCATATTGGCCACTCAAAATTTTTTCTGCTTCCAGCGCTCTGGGGTCTTTCGAATTTGAACTTAATTCAATTTCACCAGGTTCATTAAACAGCGAACCGAGACCTACCTCAATTCGTTTTAATTCAATTTGGTCATTAATCGAGTGAGATTCATTTTTTAATAGAGCTTGTTGGCGGGTCAGATAATCAATATATTTTTGAAAATCCTTGGCCTGCGGTAAAACAAATTTTGACGTTAAAATAATCCCTGGTCTCATGGCCGACTACCTAATTTACGTTTTAATAGTTCGTCGAACTCATCGGGTTTAGAAGAGGTATCTTGTTTTGTTTGAGTGTCCTGTAGTTCGGTCTGTGCTACTTTAGTTTTCTTCGGATTAGAATTTTTAGTCACCTGCCGTTTAATGCGACTCTCAACAACTTCTTTGGCCGAGTCGTAGGCGGCTTCACCTAATTCCTCTTTCAACATTTCTAATAAAATCGAAACTTCTTTACCAATCGCTGAATTTTTTTTTTCGGTTTTGGTGTCATTTAATTCAGCGTTCATCAAAATATCACGGAGCGCTTCGGAATAATTAGACACTAATTCGTGTTGTTGAATGTAGCCATCAAGATAGGCTATGTTCCCATCTGATAAGCGCAAATGTTTTAAAGTTAAACTAGTCATCAAGATTACCACTCCTTTCATCGTCAAACAGCAGAGCCTTAATTAAAGCATCGTTACTGTCGATGTACTCCTGTAGTTTGTTTGTCATTAATTTAACTGCTTGGTCGAAGTGATCTTCTTTGTACCTCAAAATCTCTTGTGTCGGATAACCTTCAACAATCGTTTTTAGTAAGTCATTGCGACTTACTTTATAACCATTAATTTTGGAAACTTCCTTCGCTTTCTGGTCTAAAAAGTCAATTGTCCTTTGATTAACATTTCTTATTTTAAGTTCTGGCAAGTCATCAAATCCTTTCTTTTTATCTTGGTAATAAAGAGCATAAGGGAAACTGTCCCCACCTTCATAAGAAAGGTGGGGCATAGGCTGTGCCTATGGGTTTCCTAAACATAAAATCTGGGGACAAATTCCCTAAAAAAACGAGCGCAAAAGATACATGTATCCCTTGCGCTAAACATTGCTATATCAATATTTAGCGTGCAGTATCTCAAACGATACATATCGCATCAGATATACAGTTTTTAGGTATATCTAATGCGATATTCTCCTATATTTACAATTTATTTTCTTCTAACTCTTTTAACTGTTGTTTCAACTTTTTAATCGTATGGTCATTATCTAATTGGTACTGTTTATCTTGGTCGATAGTATTGTTGTAACCATTAATTTGTGATTCATGGGTTTCTTTTTGATCTGAAGTATCATATTGCATATCAGACTTAATGGTCTTAATGAGTTTTTGTTTTTGCTTGATATCTAGATTATAACCAGCATTTTGAGTTTCCAATTTTTTTATTTTTGTATTTAGAACGCTTGATTTATAACTCAAATAGTCATTAGTTTGAATGGCTTTGGTGTTCATTTGGGTTGCATGCGTTGTTTTAAAATCTTTTTGTAAAATATATAAAGTGTAGATTGCATCAGTTTTCAGTGCGCTAGTATCAAGTTTAGTGTTGATCGCTTCCGGCGCAATTTGCACTTTAATGAGTTTGAAATCGTCGGGTACTTGGTCGACAACAAGTTCAATAAAATCATCCTTAACTTTAACCGTGGTGTGCTTTAACGGATGACCAGGGTCAGTAATTGAGAGCACATTGGTGCGATATTTGATATTACTGAGGGTCTCAATTGCATCAGTTGTCGTTGTTGTTTGATTTGCCTCTTGTGATTGATTATCAAGGTCATTTTCGAGGGCATAAGCAATCTTTAAACATTTCGTTTGCGGGTTATAATCCCGTTTAACTAACGTAAAGTGTTCATTACTAATAAATGGTAAAGTCTTAGTTGTATTGTGTTTGGAAGTCGAAGTCGTTCTAAAAAAGGCGGTTAAACTAATCGCTAAAATTCCGATTAAGAAAAACGATAAGACTCTTTTGTAGTACTTGCGGTGTTTATCTTTCTGATAGGCCACCTTTAATCACCTCCGTATTCTTTAATAAAGCAGTCATGAACATTCCTAAAAAGAATCCGGGCGTATTTTTTAGAAGCATGGAGTCTGACTAACAACCACTTATAATCAGGCTCATAGTCAAACCAATCGACCTCTACTTTTTGATAATCGTTACCACTTGCATGTGGGCGTTCGCGTAGAAACTTTTTAATAATGATGGTTTTTTGTTCACCTTCAAAGTAATCAAAGCGCCGTTTTAAATCCGTTATAACTTGCGCTTTACTATCATTAGTTGGCACTTGAATCACCTCCATTGGCTGTATTTTGCATGTCATAGGTTGCGCGACTAATTAAAGTTTTATTAGCTTGTTGGGTTAATTCAATCACCATGCGCATCTTTAAAATCGTTTTATCGGCTTGATAATTGGCGACGACATAGTATTGTGGTTGTTGAGAATCGCTGTTTAAAGCTTGGTAAATTTGAATATTTTGGAAGGAAATTTTAGCGCTTTGATTTTGGTTATCATATTTTTCATTCACATTTTCTGGCGCAATTTTTTGAATCACACCGTCAGTTGCAAGTGGCTTTAAGGTTTTCCGCATGGTTGCGGCCGATTGGCCACCAAGAATCGTACGGACAAAATGGTCAATCGTTGTTGCTGCATTGTCGTTGATTGTCGCTGTCGTGGTTGAATCTTTTTGATTATTGTCGGCACTAATTCGGCGCTTTAACTGGTCAATCTCGTTCTGTTTTGCGATTAAAGCAACGTTGTTGTTTTTACTTTTCTGCTGGTAAGTATTCTTTTGATTAGCAAGTTGACTTTTAAAATCACTTTTACTTGCCATATAAGCAAAGCCACTCATTGATGCAATAATAAAAGACACTAAGGTAATCCCGACTAAAACTAGATTGACTGAACTTGTTTGTTTTTTCATGTTTGACACCTCTTAAATAAATTTGTGAAAATAAAAAAGAACCCGCTTTGGGGTTCTTTTTAACTAAAACAATGATTTTATCTTTCAAAACCATTGTCTCGTGAGCATTGATTATCTTTATGACGATACTTTGCCAACGCTAATATTAACTTTTCATTTTCTTGTTTTAGGTTTTGAACTTTAACTTCTAAAAGACGCTTTTCATCAAGTAATCGCTGATTATCAGCTTGTGTTCGCTGCATAACTTCGTTAAATACCGCTATTTCTGATAGAGCAGTGTTAACTTTATTTTGTTCATAAGTCAGGCCGTTTAACCTGTTAAATTTCTCTTTACGTTCATCTAATAGGATAGTTATTTGACTTTGAATAACGCCCTGATGATGGCTAAGATTGTTTGTATCACTTTTGACACTCTTGGCTACATCTAAAATATTATTGTGATCAAATCTTAAGTCAGTGTTATCTCGATGTAAGTCGTTATGATCTCTTCTTAAACTTTTAGTGTCTTTTGATGCCTTATATAGTATCCCAAAGAGGGTTAGTACTGAAATTACAATAGCGCTCCAATTCATTAGTACGTTCAACTCCATTATTTTCCTCCATTATATTAAAGTTTGACATGATTTTCACTAAAGATTTGGCCGAACCGCAAAGTTGGGTTCATTGCCATCATGATATGTCCGAATATGACAAACGTCACCCGGTTGTGGTTCTTCAATGACCTTGCCATCACCCATGTAAAAAGCAACATGGTGACTCGCACCTTTAGCGCCCCAGAACAACATGTCGCCTGCTTGAATTTGATTTAATGGTACTTCAGTGCCACATGATTCAAGCGATACAGTATACATTGGATAAGGCTTGCCAGTAACGTTAGTTAAAACTAAACCAACGAATCCAGAACAATCTAAGCCCGTTGCGGGATTATGACCGCCCCATACATACGGAATCCCTAGATACTTTTGAGCTTCATCTAGGATTTTATTACCTGATGGAGAAGCACCACCACCTTGTTTCAAGTACTGTCCAACCAGTAAATCATAAAAGAAATTACCACCATTTAAATATAAAAAGCCGCCATTATAAGGTATGGCGACTGGGTTTGGATAGCTATAAGTGGCACCAGTTGTATTGCCTAATGCTGGAGCGACAACTGTTTTAGAGTACACATCGGCGGTCTTTGTAGAGGAATGTGTCAGCCCCTGTTTAGCAAGCCATTCTAAGTAACCTGACCCAAAGTTGTATCCCAACAGTACACCACTCATATCAATGCCATGTGCTTGAGCGGTTTTTTGTGAGTTGTGTAAGGCCATAACACCATAGTGAATACTCTCCGGCGGACTAAAATAACCCGGGGCGTGTCCTTGACTTTCTGACGATTGCATCACGTCACTACCTTCTCCTCGAGTTTCAACAGCCATTATAGCCAAAACATATGGTACTAAGTCCGGACAGCCCTGATCATTGCATTCCTTTACTACAATACTGCGATAACTTTCGACCTTTGCAGGTAAATTTAGGTTCGTAACCGGCCCATTATTGATGTTATCGCCTGAATTGTTATCTTGAGAAGCTCCGCCAACAATGGCAATAAAAGTAAAAAGGACTATAAACGCAATTGCTACGCTGATTAGTCCGACGATAATTGTCGACCAAGACAACCATTTTTTTATTTTTCGAATCTTGTTTAAAAGCTCTAAGTTCTTATTTAGCTCACCATCAAAATTCTGATCCTCCATCAAAACAACCTCTTTTCATAAGTTTATTGACTATTGACCACCTTCGAAGCGACGTAATTGTGATTTGTCGGGTTCAAATTGGACCTTATACGTTTCCTTAGCGCCTAGGTTAACGACTGCTTGACCAACCTGCAGACTAGGTAACATGTTGTATTCTGAATCAGTAATTGAATCTCCTAACAGGCGTTTAACGGCCGGAATCGTACTAGAATCAGTTCGCATCAACACTTTATTTTGTGTAAATTGAAGCACCGTTTTAATCGCTGCTTGTGCTTCGCCAGTCGCATTTTCAGGGACCATTTCTTCTGGTGATTGTGTCGCTAGCCATAATCCGGCGAAGAACTTACGCATTTCACGTTCAAATCGCGAAACAAATTGGACAGCAAATAACATGTTAGTATTGACAATATTGTGGCATTCATCGAGGAACAAAATACAACGAATAATGTCCTCATTTTTGATTTTGTTTTGATCATATAAGTACTTCATTTGAATCCCATTCTGCAAGGCATGGTTCCACATCATGGTTAAAGCAGTATATATCTGACAGTGGAAGATTTCAGCCGCTTGGCTTTCTAGTTCACCTGTACCAAAAACAACAATTTGCTTTGCTGATAAGTCTGAAATTGTAGAGTGGCCATCAAAGATATTGCCATAACTCGTAATCGCATCGGTCACTGTTGATTTAATCGACTCTAACGCTTCCAACTGATTTGGTGTCGCATTTTCTGGTAAACGTATTTGTTTTAAATAGGCCAAAAATTCGCTTAATGTTGGGTATGCTTCAGCCTTCAGCCCCGTTATTTTAAATTGCGGATTAGTCTGAAAATCTTTCGGTAATAGTCCAGTTGTCATATAGAATTGGCTCAAGTAAGTTCTTAATTGTTGAATCATGTAATTATTGAAACTGGGGTTTAGAAACCTAAACTGATCCGAAATACGTGAAATATTTTGGGTAAAGGACTTGGCCTCATCAACCTTGAAAGTCCCGCGATCAATAATTGTGGCAAAGATTTCTAGAGGGTTAATCATACCGTCCGAACCGTCCAAATTAACATAAGCCCCGTTCTGTTTCTTAGTTAAAGTCTTAAAGTCACCAACAATATCGATCGCCCGGACTTTATTACCAGCGCCAGTCATGGCTTCTTCAATCATTTTTAAAAGGTTGGATTTACCAGCCCCCATCATACCTAAGACGGCACCATTATAAGATAGTCGGGTGTTTGTTTTACCGAAAATATCCCAAATAAAAGCACCACCCGTTTGGGTGGTGCCATAAGGATAGCCGTTTTTATCCAGTAAACTTTGATGGTGGAATGGTAGCCCACCACCGATGTTTAAGCTGCGGATTGAGAATGGGGTCCGATTATTTAATAATTCTTTTTGTTCTTTTAGATTTAAGAATAACGCTTGGTATTGAAGGCTAGCCTCAAATAAGAAGACATTCGCCTTATAATCATAAGTTTGGATTTCGGTACGAATAGCGTCGGTTCGTTCCTCCAATAACTCTCTTGTCGGTGCGTAGATATAGATTCTCAGACGAATTTGTTTAGCGACTTCCCCACCTTGGGTTAAAGCGTCGGCGTAAGCTAACATGTCTAAATATTCCGATTTAGACTTTTCTTGATCAATGGTTTTGTTAGCGTTCTGTGAGCGATCCAATAGTTCGTTCAAACCAGCTTCAATATCATTGATTAATTTATCTTTGGGATCAGTCATTGTATCGAGGGTTGAAATTGTATATTGATTGTTCATCATGGCCGACAACCAGGCAAACTTCGGTAACTTACTAAAGCCATTGATTTCTAAACAGTTAAATAACCCATCACTTTCAACTCCGGAGACTTCATCGAAATAAAGGCCACCTTGTGGCGCAATCTGTTTCAACCAATCTAGGTCATAGCCTTCTTTTTCTAGGTTCACTAATTGCTTCCGTGTAAATTTATTATGCGGATCAAGCGGCATACCCGCCTGTCCACGAATTTTATCAATAATTTCTAACAAATGTTGTTCACTCCTTATTTGATTGTATTAAAAAAGCCGAATCTATTAAGATTCAGGCCCTCATTTTTATATATAATTTTTTGTTAGTTCTTTCGCAATTGCGAGTAATTGAATATTTCGATGTTCACTTTCCTGGATTAAATTAACAAGATCGTTGGCTTCAATTGGGATTGTTTTTCTAAATATGGTATCAACATGTCCAGCATTGTTTTTGGAAAAAACCCAAAAATCAATCGTTTCTTGCATACTTTCGCCTTTAATCGTTTGTTGATGATTACAAAATATAAATTCCAAGCGAATAAATTGCCCTGGTTTATTTCTAATTTGAACCAAGTCTGCGGAATACGCTGCTGGTTCTAGTGCGATATCCGTACATTTAGTGTGGATAGCTTGACTTAAAGCACTGTCTTTATAAAGATATCGTCCAAATAAAGGAATTGCCGGTGAACTTTCGCCTAATATCCAGGGAATATTATTAAGTGTCGCTTGGCGATATAACCAGCCTTCATCTAATAAATAACTTTCCAACATTTGTTTCGCTAAGTTACGACTAAACCTCAACCCCGTCCTTTCTTCCAATAGTTTGATAACACAGTCAAAATAATCACGCATAGCGCGTAACGTCCTATTCGCTAATGGGCTTTTAGGACTACGCTTACCTGGTTTTTTGACCCAGCTAGGATTAGAAAAAGGGCACTCTAAATAATCGATTTCAGAGTATGGGGCTAACCCGATAACGTCACCTTTATTATGTCTGCCATACGGTTTTCTACCAGATTCACTTGTATTTTTTTGTAACCCAACAATCTGAATTGGATTATCACATTTAGGGCAGACTGCATAATATGATACTGTATTGACCTGTTTCTGTACGTAAGGTTCTTCTTTCAATGTTTTTTCTTCAAAATTCACCTTAGTAATTTTGTAAGCTGGGTTAATGCCAGTTTTTAATTTAAAAATATCCAATCGAGCACCTCATTTAGCTAATAGGCATTTTTTACATCTATCCACCAATTATCTGACAATGATGGCACATAACCTTCTGTTTCAGCTACCCGCAAACAGCTCAAAACAACAGATAGGGGCAGTGCAAATTCATGATCACGATCTTTCATCATAAATAACAATGCTTCACTACAATCTTGACCTTGCGTGTGGTCTTCAATTTGCCACTGACCATTTTTAAGTAATGGGTTCGCTTGATTTGTACCTTCTTTTGCCATTTATTTTACCTCTTTTATTGTATATTTGTAATTATTCTTTTTGTAAGTTGAATTATTAGTCTTTTCGCCACCAACCACCGGTTTATTAAACGAACTCGACCTTCTCGTGCGTCTCTCAGCATTAATTTTTCTTTATTATTATTAATTATTCGTAAACTATAGATTGTTGATGCTTTATTAGTGTTATATTGCAGTTAAAAGAAAATAATAAGTAGGTGCATTGAATGATTAACTTGATTATTTGGGAAATTCTCGTGATTAGTGTTCTGTTAAAAAAATTAAAAGAACGTAAGAAGAAAAAGGAAGTAACTTCTAATTAGAAGCTACTTCCTTTTTTCAATCTAGCACTTTTTAAATACTGTTTTATTCACTTTCATCATTCATATTATTCATACGATAAAGAATATGGGTGACTTCTTCTTTATTACACATCTGAAGACCAAAGTCACGACTCCCAACAGCCTGTAAAACTCTAATCTTTTTAATTAAACTTTGTTGACTATCAGCAAACACAATGTAATAAAACTTTAGATCGACTTTATTTTTCTCGATATCTTCTAGCTTACCAATCGTTGAACGACTAATCTCGTTCATAACTCGAGCGCTATCAGTATTCTGATTAGTGACCAGTTGTTTAGCGGAAACTTGACTCTTGTGCTTCCAATATCCAATTTGTTTAGGAACGGCTGTTTTACGCGACATTGAAATTAACTTTAGCGGTTCACTATAAATCTTGTTAAGGCGCGTATAAGCATCTGCAAAAGTTGCTAGCTCGTCATCATTCATTGAATCTAAATCAAGTGTCTTGACAGATAAAAATGCCTGACAAGTATCATCTTTTTTAATAACAATTCCTTCAGGTGTACAACGTTTGTAAGGTACTGCATTGAGAATTGACGTATCTCCTTTGTGATTAAAAAAAGAGCCTACTGGTTCATTTAATCCTGATTCAATTTTTTTCATTAGTAATCTCCATTTCGTTTAAAATTACGATAGTTATCTAAATCTTTAGCATAATTGTGCATTCGATCTAACGCATAATAGTGTTTCTGATCCATTACAAAGCCATATAATAGTAGCTTAGCATTCGGTTCTTTAGGATTGTGAGAACTATGTTTAACTAAAAAAATTGTTAGACAGAATGAAAGAACTGTAATTCCTAGCATTTGCCAAGAATTCATATTAAAAATTTCGGTTAATTTATAAACGAGGATTGGAACTACAGCACATATAATAATGTCGAATAACCGTATCATACTCCCAATCATCATTGGCAGCTTAACATCTCGAATATTTTTCATATTATAATACTTATCCACGGTTCATTTCCTCCAATCGACGTTGAACTTCAGCTTTAGTTTTAGGGGCCTTTTTAGGAACCGGTGCTTTAGCTGTTTGTTGACGTGCGTTTATCTCTTTTGGCGCAGTTACAGTTTTTTGATCACTTTGGCCATTAACCGGACTTTGAGCAGGTACTGCTGGTGTTTCTGGGTGCACTACCTCGTTCAGGTCTTTTTGACGCGCAACCTGTTTGTCATTAGTCGCTTCCGAATCAGCACTTGGGGTATTAGGATTTGGACTAAGTGGTGTATCAGTGTCTTGTGCTTCCATAACTGGCTTGTTATTTGCTGCTTGTTCATTAGGATTTGGTAACGTTGTTTGTTGGTCACGAGCTTCAGCGGCTTGTCCTTGACTGCCAGCTGGTAAGTCTTTAGACATTTGTTTTGGCGTATTAGATCCACTTGTTGGCGTTACTTCAGCTGCTGTGTCAACTTCTGGTAAAGTGCCACCGCCGCTTGGAGTCATCGTTATCTCACTTGGGGTATTATCCACTCCAGGTTTACCCATATGTTGACTATATTTATCGACTCCGGTATTTTGACCTGACTTATAAGCCTCTTTCATATTATCAACCGCTCCACCAACTTTATCTTTGATACCGTCAACCTTATCTTTTACACCGTTGACAACGGCTTTACTTGTATCAACAACCTTGTCTTTAGCCATACCAGTGCCATCTTGAAATGCACCATCAACTCCACGAACGCCAATATAACCAGCTGTTTTTGCTAATGCCTTTGGAATATTCGTTTTCTTGATTGAATCACTAGCATTATCTGTATCACCAGTATTAACATCTGAACCTCCACCATTATTTAGACTAGCTGTTGCACCATCGTTTGGTGTACTATTCCGGTCTTTAATTGACTTAATACCTTCTTTACCTTTCGTTCCAGCACCTTTAAGTAATCGTGTCGCCACTGTTGTTGCCGCAGCCGCTTTAAATAAACCTGATCCGGAGCTTTTAATTGATGTATCAACACCAAAATATTTTAAGAACTTCTGTGACCCAAATAGTAGCAAGACTGTCGCCGCAATTAGACCCAAGACATATAGCAATGGATCGGTTAACTTATCTGCGATATAACTTAACGCAATGACATAAAACTTATATTCAATCCCTAAAGCGGCAATTAGAATAATCATTTTCAATAGATCACTAATGACTTCCTTAGTACGTTTGCCACTTTCTAAATCTGTCGCGTAGACAAAAGGTGCAATTAATGCCGCAATTCCAATGGAGAGAATTGTATAGATCGTCATATACAAAATAAAGGCTTTGGCGATTGCCAAAGCCCCTAGTCCTGGAATTAATACAATGCCTTTCGCTGAATAACGTGCATAGCCGGGATCATAAACTTTGATTAGTCCTTGATCATCAGCAATTTTAGTAGCAATTTGATTTCCATTAGTATCGTAATTTGATCTATATGCCAAGTAGCCCATTTCCTTGTTATCTTCTTTTAACTCATCTACTTTTTTATACGACAGTATAGCTGACATATCAGAACTCTCAAAATTATCTTTATTTAAACTATTCTGACTTGCTTTATCGCTCTTCCAACCATTATCAGCCACTTTAAATAAATCGGTTGTATTATTTTTGATCAACGTCATAGCCAAATCATTCTTAGTTGTTTCACCAGTAACTGAGGTATATGTTTTTTCGGATATATCAAATAAAGTATCAATAATTGAACCAGTACCACCAATTAAAATAACGGCAATAAAGACCTGTGTAATGATCTTTTTGACTGATTCTGAACTGTTGGGAAATAAACTTTTTTTAAAAAACGCCCATGTCAAGAAAAAACCCATTAAAGCCGCAACTATCCCACCATTAATAATCGCTGAATTTAAATCAGTAAAACCGGCATCATGTAATAAGCCTTTTAAATCAAACACTCTCGGCATCAGTTTGGCCAACCATTCATTGATTGTATAGAAAAATCTAATTATACCCCACTTACACTTTGCGAGAATAAAGCCCCATAAATCCTGATAATGCAGTATATCTGAATGTTTCGTTAGAAATTTAAGGGCCGTCTTCGCTTCCTCATCATTGTCACCCCACCATGCGGTGGCCAGTAAAAAATTGTTCATATTAAATCCTTTCCAAAAAAAGATACCCCTTGTAAAAGGGGTATCTTTTTTTATTCTTCTATTTTAATTCCACTGTTCACATGTTTGACGCTCTCATCGTACTTATCAATTTTATTTCTGAATTTTTAGATCGTAGGTGCTGCCACCTTGTACATTTTGATTTTTTTGTATATTTCTATCAATTCTTTTAGTCGTCAACTTTTTCTTGTTTCCTATACAAATAGTTAGGACAGAATTTTTATTTTTGTTTCGCTTTATTAATGCCGCTGTTTTACCGTCTAAAAACTTATATGGTCCATTTCCAGTACTTTGAATTTTGTATATAGCATACCTTTTATCATTTGTAGTATCAATTTTTTCAAATGAAAGATAATTTTTATATCCATTAGTAGTATCAGTAGCGGTTATATGATTGGGTGTTTTTACTTCGAAATGCATATAATCTAACTGAAATTGCTGCCCTTTTTCAGTCAACAATCGATCAACTTCTGATACAGTCTTTTTTTCGCCCATCATACTACTTTTACCACACCCTACAAGTACTAATATTACAGCAACCATAGGCAATAAAATACTTACCACTTTTTTCATTTTCTTCTCCCATAAATAACCTTAATTTTTGTAATTCTAATAAAATTAGTATACCACCACAACTACTTTCTAACTACAGGTTTCTAGTAACCAATATCGTCTGACTGATTCAATTCACGCTTATAGCGAATGGTTTTAAACTCATTTTTGTTTTCTTGAACAATCGGCTTACTCAATTCAAGTTGTCTTTCTTGCTTAGAAGGTAGTACACTCATCATTCTTTTAAATGCTGCTTCTTCAGCTTGTGGATCTTTAGCGTTATAATACCGCATTAATCCGACTACAAAGTCGACACGATCAAGATCGTTAAACGGTAATGTTAAATAATTTCCATTTTCTAAAGTACCATAAGCTGCATTAGCAGCAATCAAGGCCGTTCTCTTATTGCCATCTTGAAAAGGTTGTAATTTAGATAAATCAGCAAAAACCCGCCAAGCAGCTCTCTCTGATTTATCCGAGTCATTGTATCGATCAACAATTTCATCAAGATTATTTTTTGTGACAACTTCAGGAGGAAAATATGATTCACGAGCATGTTCGTCAATCGTAATGGCAATACGATCATCATCATTATAATAAGCATTCCTTAAATGGCCAGGCATATTAGGTTGTTCATCAGAATCACTATTGAATGCTTTATTAATAGCAATAATACCATCAGCAGAAAAACCAATCTTTTTAATGGCATCAATTCCTTTTAAAGAATCTTGAAAGATTGCAATATCGTCAACATTTTGGCGTAGTGGTTTAGTTGATCCTTCATCTAACGCTTTTTTTGTTTGTAAAACAGTACTGCCATAACCGTTTAGTGACCCTAAAGATGTAATAAACTTTGCGAGTGCCGTATTATCTACCATAGACGCTACTCCTTTCACATGCATTATCTTTCTATATCATTTTCATTATCACGGAATTTAGGCCTTAGGTTAGTTTCCTTTGCTGCTTCTTCGATATTCTTTTCGTTTCTTGCAAGAATTTCATTGCGTTGAATTAATGTTTCTTCGGTTTTGTCTGCAATATAATCGACAAAAGGATCCATGTTGCCATCTTTATTACCTGCTTCTAAAGCATCGATATAACTATTGCGCTGTTGTTCGTCACCTTTTA
>NZ_CAJOCF010000007.1 GCF_905332535.1 Latilactobacillus fragifolii | reverse complement strand
ATAACCTATTACAATACAAAACGTATTCAAATGAAACTAGGCGGCACATCGCCGGTAAAATACCGACAACGTGCCGCCTAGAAAAGACAACTAAATATTTACTTTAACTTTTGGGGTATACCGCAAATTCAGTAGCTGTAGCTTTTTTGTAATTAATTAGTGAATTTCAATTGGGTTCGTTGGTTGATCTGATTCACTTAACTTCGGCAACATCAATTGTAAGACGCCATCTCGATATTGTGCATCGATTTGATCCCGGTCAACACCAGGTAGGTAGAATTGACGGCTAAAGCGCCCATAATGCCGTTCGCTGCGGATGATATTGCCTTGACTATCACTATGATCCGCAAAACTGTCGCGTTTGGCACTAATCTTTAGTGTGTCATCTTGATAATCCACGTGAATATCTTTCTTATCCAGTCCGGGTAAATCGACGGCTAATTGATAATCCTTGTCAGTCTCTTTAACATCTGTTTTGAGTAAGTTATCCGTTTCAGACGACATTGCGAATAATTGCTGACTCAAGTTCTTAAACCAATCATCTCCACCAAAACTATCTAGCCAATTTTGACGACCATTCATTAATTCGTTTGCCATTTCTAAAACTTCCTTTCTTAATCTTTACAACTCTATTCTAGTCCGTTAATCACGAATTGCAAGTAATTAGCACTCACGAATATCGAGTGCCAATTTTTAAACAAGACACCTGATTTTTCAGCTTTTAATACCCGCCGAATAGCGTTTTGTGCTATACTTAAGGTTCCAAAAATATTCGGAGGTAGATTCATATGAAAATTGTTGTCTTAGCGGGCGGTCGTAGTACCGAACGTAACGTTTCGTTAACGTCTGGGCACAAAATTACCAATGCATTACAAACGAAAGGCCATGACGTTGCTTTCGTTGATCTTTTCTTAGGAAATGATTTGCACGACGTCGCATCAATCGATGATCTTTATTCTTCAACACCTGTTGAAAAAGATTACGACATCAGCGACGAAGTTTTAACAGACGACGCCATCAACGCATTACGTACCGATGGTTCAACACAACTCTTTGGCCCGAATGTCTTAGAGATTTGTAAAACTGCTGATATTGTCTTCCTCGCCCTTCATGGTGGCGACGGTGAAAACGGCAAAGTTCAAGCGGTTCTCGATCTCTTTGGGATTCCTTATACTGGTAGCGACACCCTCGCAGCTGGTATTACCATGAGTAAAAAGGTTTCAAAAGAAATCTTATTATATAACCAAATTCCAACCGCTCGGTTCGTCGCTGCTTATCGGGATCAACCCATGCCAGAAGTCCCATTTGACTATCCTGTCGTGGTAAAACCAAGTAACGGTGGCTCAAGTGTTGGGACCCATATCGTCCACAATGAAGCTGAATTACAACCGGCCGTTGAAGATGCCCTTCGTTTCGACCGTGAAGCTTTAATTGAAGAATTCATTAAAGGCCGCGAATTTTCACTTGGCGTGATTAATGGGCAACCATTACCAGCCATCGAAATTGTCGTCAATGACGGCTGGTATGATTTCGAACACAAATTCGTGACCGGCAACACCACCCAATTCGTCACACCACCAAACGATTTACCTGATGATGTCCACGAAGCGATGAAACAAATGGCACTTGATGCCATGCAAGCACTCGGTTTAACCAACTACGCCCGCATCGACTTTTTCTGGAGTCCTGAAAATGGCTTACACGTAATCGAAGGTAATACATTGCCTGGTATGACGCCTCTTTCATTAATTCCACAAGAAGCAGAAGTGCTTGGTATCAGTTACCCTGATCTTTGCGAAATGATTGTTCAAGGTAAATTAGACCTTCTGAAAGCAAAATAACCAATAAAAATAACCCTGTAGACAATTTTCAGTCTACAGGGTTATTTTTTATTGGCGCATTTAAACCTGATTACTTAGTTCCTGATGAGGAACTATTCTTTAAAAAACACCTCGATTGGAATCCCCAAGCGATCATGTAACAATTGAATTTCTTTGACGGTGAATGGAATCTTACCTCTAATCTTACGATTAGCCGTCGTTAAGGTTTTGCCTAATACATCGGCAACAACTTGCTGTTTCAAATCATGACTCTTTAAATAACCTGATAGAACAAATAATTTTTCTGCCATATTCAGCACCCCCAAGAAACATTATCAATTCCGTTCCACATTAGGAATGTTACGATAATGTAAGCACTTTGTCAATTAAAAATTTTAGTCTCAAGTGTTCACTTATTGACGTCATTTGTCATATAATTAAACTTATAAGTTAAATTTATGAAAAAGGACGGTGCTAAATGTTCGGACAATTACTACACGATAAGCGAACTGCTAAGAATTTAACAATGCAACAACTTGCCAATTTACTCAGCGCAAAATACAATACCAAGATTAGTAGCTCAATGATCTTCCGGTGGGAAAAAGGCGCTGCTCCTTCACTAAAAGCGTTGTTTATTGTGGCTATCGAATTGCAAATCGACCTTAATCAATTGGCTGCTCTTGTTGCAGATTCGAACCGCGTCAATTAGGCGCTTTTTTAGATTTTTGACCTGGTTTTTGAATGGTCTTTACACCTAAGACATCTAAAAAGAACGTGAAGATTGGTAACCCAACAATTAACCCCCATGTCCCCAAGAAACGTTCAGCGACAAACAAAACAACAAACGTGAAGAAAATTGGTAGCTGGGTTTTACTCGACATAAATCGCGGATTCAAAACATATGCTTCTAGCGCATGAATCACTAAAATCATCACTAATATATAAACCACATATTGGATGCCACCGATTGAAAAAGCGATAATGCACAATGGCACACACGAAACGATGACCCCTGCAACCGGTACCATTGATAATAAGAAAATCATAATCCCTAAACTTGGAATATTGGGCATTTTCATTACCGTTAACGTAATTGTCGTCAACACTGTATTCACAATTGCAATAAAAATTTGGGCTTCAATCACCACGCCAAAGGTATTCACGAATTTTTTAGCAAAATACATGATATCTTGGAAGAACCAGCCGTAAGTACTCTTCAAAAAGAGTTTTCCAAATTGCGGCAATCGATCTAACTCAATCGTGTAAAAGAAACTCAAAATAAACGATAAGACAATGGTGACTCCCATTGTGCCAATTCCGGTAATGTAATTAACAATAGTTGACACACCGTGTTTTAACTGGTCCGTCAAGTTAAATTGTTTCATATAATCACCAATTGTTCGCATAAATTGATTGGCATCAAAAGACGGACTTTGGTAAAAATTATAGACACTTTCACCGAGTTTAATGGATTGTTTAGCAATCTGGGGCACATAAATTGTGACTGCCAGATATACCAAAAAGATAATCAACATATAAAGTGGCACGACTACTGCGGCCGGCGGAATTTTTGAATACCGTTGAACCTTTCGTACTAATTGCGTCACTAAAAAAGTAAAGATGAACGTCAGCAAAATAATGTTCATCATTGAACGTAACACATAGATAACTCCTATCAGGGTTAAGAGCACCACAACCCGTCTTAACTGCTGATTCGTTACAAATTTTTGATATAAACTCACGCAATTTCCTCCTATGACAATCCTATATCATTATTTTACAACACTTCGAACTAATTGGATATTCTAGAATTCTGATTGTCGCGGCTTACATCTTTTTAAAAATAGTCGTATACTACTCTGGTACTTCAAATTTACACCTAGGAAGGATTTTCGGTATGTTAGAAAAAACTTTTTACAAGAAATTACTACAACACTCTTTTGATTTCCCGGTTACCGTCAATTATTGGGACGGCAGCTCGGAAACCTATGGTTCTGGAGAGCCTGAAGTAGCAATTACTTTTAAAAAAGCAATTCCCATCAAACAATTGTCCAGCAACGCGTCATTAGCCCTTGGCGAGGCGTACATGTCTGGCGACCTTGAAGTGACAAGTGATACAACAGATACCCCACTTCAAAAACTATTAACGGCGGCTTACACTAGCGCCGACAGTTTCATGCGTAATAGTCGCTATATTCATCTGATTCCGAAACAATCCCATTCAGAAAAGGCAAGTAAAAAAGATGTCCAAAGCCATTATGATTTAGGCAATGACTTCTACCAACTTTGGTTGGATAAAACAATGACTTACTCATGTGCTTATTTTGAAAACCCAACTGATGATTTAGAGACAGCGCAAATTAATAAAGTGCATCATATTTTGCGTAAGCTCAATCCACAACCTAATCGAACATTGCTCGACATCGGCTGTGGTTGGGGCACCCTCATGTTAACTGCCGCTAAAGAATATCACCTCAAAGTTGTCGGCATTACCTTGAGCCAAGAACAATATGATTTCGTCCAACAACGAATCGCTGACGAAGGCCTTAGCGATGTTGCTAGTGTCCAACTCGTTGATTACCGTGAACTCAAACATGCCCCATTCGATTACATTACCAGTGTCGGGATGTTTGAACACGTTGGTGAAGAAAACCTTGGTACTTACTTCCAAGACGTTGCTGACTATCTAACAGATGACGGGATCGCCCTCATTCACGGGATTACCCGTCAACAAGGTGGCGCACGTAACGCTTGGATTAATAAGTATATTTTCCCCGGCGGCTACGTTCCTGGCTTAGTTGAAAATACACAACACATTATCAATGCCGGATTACAAATTGCCGACATGGAACCCCTCCGGCGCCACTATCAAAAAACGCTAGAAATCTGGACTGCTAACTTTAACGCCAAAAAAGACGTTATTTTGCCAAAAGCAGGGCCTGAATTCGTTCGTATGTGGGACCTCTATCTCCAAGCATGTGCCTCATCGTTTGAATCTGGGAACATTGACGTCATTCAATACCTATTATCAAAAGGACCAAGTGCAAGCGACCTCCCAATGACAAGAGACTATATGTACAACGTTTAGTAATTGAGCCTTCATTAGATTAAACGACAGGCATTACGTTTCACAAAAAAAGCCCCGATAATCAACAATGATTATCGGGGCTTTTTTATTGCCTTATTTTAAAAGCGCTTCTGCTTTTTCTCTGACTTCTGCATCGCTCATCTTAAGATAGGGTTTCATTGCCTCAACGGTTTTATCCGTGTTCCGGCCGTTGGCTTCCATATAGTGATCCCACAAAGCATCACGGACGATTGTGCTATCGTCACTCCAATCAAATGCTTCTGACATCTTCATATCTAAAACCAATGTTTTTTCCATAGCTGCTGCCATATTAAAAACCTCCCATTTCTTTTGTACAACTCTAATAATAAACCTCTTTTGAAAAAGTGTCCCAAAATACGCACTTTTATTTTTTAGAGCCCTGTTAGCAGGTTTAAAATCACGATTTGGCTTATGCCAATTGCTAAGATAACATGGGTTAAAATTTCAAATAATAAGATGGCATAAACGCGATCAAAAGCTGCCCATCGCGTTTGAAATAAACTAATCCCAACCGCAATGTTCAAACTAACGTACATGACGGCAACCATGATTAAGACGAACCAGATAGCGCTCATCCCGAAGCATAAAGCCGCCAACAGCGCACCGAATGCCAAAATAACACTAATGCTACTGTATGCACTAATCTCCGTTAGATACGCGCGCAAGTTGGTTGTCGTCTTTTTCAATAAGTAACGCTTGAGAAAAAAGCCGATCCCCACGACAACTACCAGAATGAACAATTGGCCACCAAGGGCCTTCATATCAAGCGGTAATAAATTGGGCCGTTGTCGCAAGACGACTTGAGATGCCATCACGCCAGCAACTGCACCAACTTGTTCTGACCAACTAGCAATGAGTAAGCTAGCTGTTGCGGTATTCATTAATAGCACCAGACCAAACGTGACCAAGCCAAACCACGGGTTGACCCACTGCCATTGCGCCTTTAGTGGCTGTTTTAAACTCCGCACTAAAAATTGATTGTACTGGTGCAGTGGTGATCTTGGCTGTTTTGCTTGTGTTGATTGGTGCACTTGGCCGCAATTGGGACACTGGTGCAATTTAGGCCCGTATTTAATATGGCATTGTGTACATTCTATCATTCATCTGATCTCCAAATACTTATTTTACCGTACAACGGTGACTGAGCATGGTGCATACTTCGCTAAGTAGCTCGCATGGGTCCCAATTAAATGTTTAGACGGCTTCGTCTTCGAACCACAGATGACCAAGTCTGGTTGGAAACTAGGAATGACTTCTTCAACAATCACGTGTCCTGGATTGCCTTCATTTAAAATTGGCGTTACATCTTCAACTCCGAATTCTTTCGCTTTTTGAACGTAAACATCTAGGTCAGCTGCGATTTCTTGACGACGCCCTTCAACCACGTTTGGTGAAAGCGACTGATAAATGTTCAAATCCCCGGTTTCCAAAATGCTGACAATCCCTAGCGGAATTTGATAGGCCTTAGCAAGGGTACAAGCATAGTTAAAAGCCCGTTTTGATGAAGTTGTATCATCATCATCGATAGCAATTAATAATTTTTGATAGTGCATTGATTCAACTTCGATATTTAGTTGGCGTTTTTCAGTCATAAGTTAAGACTCCTCATTTATTTAATTAATAATGCTTCTTTGGCATGAATTAATGTGGTTATTAATTGGTTGACTGGGGTGGCAATCTGTTTTTCAGCCCCTTTACGTGCCACATAGCCATTTAAGTAATCCACTTCGGTTAGACGGTGGTGTTGCACTAAATCCTGATGCATTGAAGGGTAATGACCACCCGCTTGTTCTGGTGCAAACATCTTGCTAATATGGGCAACCGTTGTTGGAACATCTAATTCAACAGCTTCTGTTGCAGCAACCGCTGAGAATTCTGCCACAATTGAACGCAAGAGTTGTTGGACTTGTGGGGTTTGACCCAATTGGGCGATATTGCAATCTAGCAAGGCACATAAACTGTTCAACGTCCCATTGACACATGCTTTGCGCCAGATTGAAAACAGCACATCTGAACTATATTGCGCATTTAAGCCGGCAGCACTCAACAAGGCGACTAATGCTTGGGCCGCTTCTTTCCCGTTTGGATCAACGTTTTGTAACTCAACATTGCCTGAGCCTGTCAACGTAATGGCGCCCGGGCCCGTTAAACCTGCCGTCCAAAGTGTAATCCCCACAAAGATATTTTCTTTAGGGAGGTATTGTTCAATCGTTTCGGGATGCCCGAGACCGTTTAATAAACAGACTACTTTTGTCTTGGCACCGATTAAGGGTTTGATAGCTTGCAACATATCAACGAGTTGCATCGATTTTGTGAATAAAATAATGACGTCTTGAACTTCTTTAATATCCGTTGGCAAAGCAGCCGGAATTCGAACCTGAACGGGTTCGTGCCCCGCTTCTACAACCGTTAGGCCATTGGTATTAATTGCTTGAACATGTTCTGCCCAATTATCAAGTAACACAACATTATTTCCAGCTGATTGTAGCATGTAACCAAAACGACTGCCCATTGCGCCTGAGCCAGCGATTGCAATTTTTGTCATAGATTATAAAAGCTCCTTTTAGAATTTGAATTCTTTTTAATCATGCCACATTTTTAAATTTTTTTCACCCGTAACCGCTTAATTTAACTTAAAAAGAAGCTTTCAAACCGCTAGCGGTCTGTCAGCTTCTTAAAATAGAAATTTACGTCTTCTTAAAATTAATTGGCCAATCAATAATAGCACTAAGCTATAACCGAGACTCATTGCCCATGATAATAAAATATCAACTGACGAGATATGTCCCAAAGTATTAAAGAGTTGCGCCATTGTCGAAACGGGCGGTAAAATCCCCAGAATATAAAGATAAGGGTGCCAATAATTAACAATCGCTTCGCCTAAGCTACCGAGGACCACCATCAAAACGGTCAATGTCCCAGCCATCCGGCGGTTCACTAAAATTCGGCGTTGCCAGAACAAACCAGTCATCACTGAAACGGGTAAAATACTCGTCAACATTAAGCCCCCGCCTAACCAGTCCCACCAGTTAAGTGTCCGATTGAAAGCTTGGTGGCCATTAAGCACATACGTAATTGCTAAGCTACCTATCCCCATTGAAACAAAGAATAAGCCCAATAAGATGAGGTAACTAATTAGACTCAGATAAAATCGGCGCTGCTTCTTTAATTTTAATATTAAGAGTTTTTCCATTTGGAGTGGAAATTGGTTGATGTAACTGTAGGTCAACCACGTCAATAAGACAAATAACGTCATCATTAACGTGGCGAGGCTACCGACAAAGTCTTGTGGTTGCGCCGCATAATTAACCAATAAAGCAACTATCCAAAATAGCAACGGGCCCCAGAGATTACCATTATCAAAGACCATTTTCTGATGCAACCGTAACTGTGCCCTAAAGGACTTCATAACGTAACCCCCTTAGACTAAAACCACTTTTTAACATGACTTGAATTAATTCATCACTATTTTTGACATTTGCATACAAAATGACATACCGTGTGCCATCAACAATTTTTAAGGCTAACTGCTGTAAAGTAGCCGGGAGTGCGAGCGACCGTGGTGTAGTTGCAAATTCTAACCGCATCACCTTTTCTTCCGGTTGCGGCAATTCTTCAATCGGCAATAGCCGCATCGCATCTAGTTCATAAATTTCGGTGGCCAACTGTTCGATTAAAAAAGCATTGTTAGTGCCAACAATGATGGCGCCCCCTTTTTGGCGGTAGTCTTTCAACCAATGAATCATCCGCATCTGGGTCGTTCCATCTTGGCCGGCCAAGGGTTCATCTAGCAATAAAATATCCGGGGTGCGCAAAATCGCCTGCACAAAGTTCACTTTTTGCAAGCTGCCGCGTGATAATTGATTTAACGGTCTATTGAGTGCCGCCGCTAACCCAAATTCATAAGCTAACTCATTAATCTGATCTTCTAAATTCCGGTTACTAAACTGATCTAATTCTCCTAGCATCCGCAAATAAGTCTTAGGTGTCAGTCCGTTTGGTGCGAGTTGTTCAGCCATATAGCCAATTCGCATCTTCGGTGCAATCTCAAGCGTCCCGCGTTCAATATTCGTCAAGCCCGCTAATACGTTGAGCAACGTCGTCTTACCCGCGCCATTTTGCCCTGTAATTGCGATACAAGCTTGCCGATCAAGCCGCAAATTGAGGCGTTTAAAAAGTTGTCGTCGCTGATATTTTTGCGAAAAATCACGCAATTCTAACACTGCTCCCATTTAACTTGCCAACCTTTACTGGATTATTTTGCTTGCCAATTAGCGATGTTTTGCGCAGCCAAAGCTAAACTCAACACAGCATCTTTAGACAAATCAGCTTGGATTAAGTTATGTTTAACCGTTGCAGCCACTGCCCCAATGACAGCCAACCCATATGTCAATACTTCTAAATCGCGCTTAACGAGGTATTGATCTTCATATACCGCTTCGTGACTGTATTCAAAGTTGACCTTATTATCAGCTAAAACGCCATCCACATGGGTGACCATAATTCGATCGGTCACATCAATCAGTAATTTGCGGTCATCTGATAAAGTTAATTTATGATCTGACTCTGATTGATAATAGGTTTCTTCTGTAATATCAAAATATTTAACGACGGGGTTATTTAAAACGCCAAAATCATCCAAAACAGCAAAAACAGTTTCTGGATTTAATTGCACTTTACGATCGGCAATTGCTGCCATATTTTCTTCTAACCAATCTGCTAATTGGCGAACGTTATCCTGTATCATATGTGAGACTCCTTTAAATTAATCTAAATGCATACTATCTCTCCATAATACACCATCCGCAATATTAGCGCGACTGACTGCATCAAAAAGTTATTCAGATATCAGATGATCGTCAATCAAGCCAGCCCCTTGTAAAAACGAATAGATGCTGACTGGTCCGACAAATTGAAAGCCCCGCCGTTTTAAATCCTTGCTAATTTGTGTCGATAGCTCTGATTTGGCGGGGACCTCCGCCCAAGTCCGACGCCGATTAACAATCGGCTTCCCATTCACAAAGCCCCATAGATACCGATCAAAACTCCCTTCGCTTTCTTGCAACGCAAGGACTGCTTGAGCATTATTGACGGTCGCATTCAACTTAGCGCGGTTACGAATAATCGCGCGGTTAGTCATTAACTGCTCAATTTTGCTTGGCGTCATCTGCGCTACTTTAGCGATTTCGTAGTTTTTAAACGCAAGCCGAAAAGCGGCACGCTTTTTCAACACGGTTCGCCAATTCAAGCCAGCCTGATACATTTCCATACATAATAATTCAAATAACCGTTGATCATCATGTTCTGGTTGGCCCCACTCCGTTTGATAATATGCCAATAATTCGGGTGAATCATCCATCCAATCAACTTTTGCCATTGTGACCCCTCCTAAATTAAACTACGCAAAAAGGCTAAAAAGGATTCACTCTTTTTAGCCTTTGAAATTGTTATCTATTTTTTCTCACTTGCTTTTTGATAGGGCCGATTTTCAACGTCAGTCTTGACGATTAACACGTCACAGACCGCTGTGCGGTTAACATATTCTGTTACAGACCCCATCAACATCCGTTCGACAGCATTCAAGCCAGTTGAGCCCATCATGATTAAATCAGTTTGATATTCTACTGGAAAGTCGCGCCCGATAATATTCTTAGGATTACCAAACCGCACATGAATTTCGACATCTTTCAAACCATCGTTAGTTTGGATATCATATTTTAAACTATTGAGATAATTCTGTGCATCTTCAGAGATTTGAAAAATAGCGTCTCCTGAAAGCATGCCACTATAACTCCCTGCAAATTGCTTAGTATCCAAAACGTTCAAAATATCCAAGCGGGCCTGATTCATCTTAGCAACCCGCACTGCTTTATTTAGTGCCAATTCAGCTTCTTCAGAGCCATCAACTGGGACGAGTATTCTCTTATATTCTTGAACCATGTTGTCCATCTCACTTTCTCTATACACACCAATTACATTTCAAGCATATACCGCTTGGAAAAACAATTCAAGGAAAAAAGCTAAGCGCTTCCGTGAAAAATTTAAGTTAGAAGTAATCTTTCTTTTTTAACCACCAACCAACACCAAGACTAATAACTAATGACAATCCCAATAACACGAGAAACCCTAACTTACTCTCAGCTAATGGGACTGGCACGTTCATGCCCCAGAAACCACCTAACGTTGTCGGAACCGTTAGAATAATTGAAAGTGATGTCAGTGTCTTCATAATATTATTCAAGCGATTTGAGATTATATCTGAAAGTAAATCGCTTAGTTGTGTTAATAATTCACGATAAGTGGTAATCGCCTTATCCGACTTAGCAAACTGCAGGTCAATCCGATACAGTAAGTCTGTATGGCCGGCTACACGTTCAAATAAGCGACTGGCCTTAATTTGCGGAATAATCTGTTGATTACTCTTGAGCCCCAAATCCAGGTATACAACACTCTTTTTGAGAGACTTGAGCGCATACAACAACCGATTGCGTGTCGAAACATGCACATTTTCTTCTAGTTGTTCAATCTGTTGGGCAACGACCGCTAATGCCGCTAGATACCGTTGGTAGATGGCCGAAACACTCTTTAGGGCAACTGTTTCAATTTGGCCATCAAGGCCTTCTAACGTGAGTATTTCATCAATAAGTTCGGCCTGTTGGTGGCCGACAGTCAACAATGTCTGGCCACTAATGATTAACGAAAAAGGCCGCGTAATGTATTCCGCATGATCTTCTGAATCATGGGTTTTAACTGGTACCAATAAACAAATATGCGTCAACACTTCACCAGTTTGCGTCGTAAATGTTTCATAACGTGCAACTTCATTAATATCTTGTGCCACTTCAAATAACACCGCTGGTAAGTGGTATTTTTTAGCGAAGTGGTGCATTTCATGTTTGGTTGGTGCTTCAAAATGTATCCAGTCGGCACTTTTTTCAGAGGTTCCTTCAACCAACTGGCCCCCCGGTGTCATTTCAAAATACGTAATCATTTGCTCACTCCACTCTTAATACTTCTATCATACTGTTTCCCCCCGCATACTGACAAGTTAAGTTGATTGCCCCTTAAATATGCTACAATATTGGTATCATTGGATAAGGAGTTGACGTATATGCCTCCCCGTATTTTGCCACTTGAAAAAGGTCATAACTTTAGGGAATTGGGTGGCTACCAAACAAAAGACGGCCGGACCCTTAAATGGCACAAAGTCTTACGTTCTGCTAGTTTAGCCCACTTAACCTCACATGATCTAACTTATTTAACTCATTATGGCGTACGTTATGATATTGATTTTCGCTCGCCTGAAGAAATTGCCAAGTCACCTGACAAGGTCCCTGAAAATGCTACCTATGAATCCTTACCTGTTTTTAAAATTGATGAAACAGCTAGTACGGCATCTGAAACTGATCTTTTTAAAGCGTTCAGTACAGACCCCCAAAGTGGGCACCAACACATGATTCAAGTCTATGGCGACTTAATTAATCAAGCCCACTCCAAGCAGGCTTACCGCCACTTCTTTGATTTATTGCTTGCTAACGATCAGGAAGACCAAACTCTCCTGTTTCACTGCACAGCTGGTAAAGATCGCACCGGGATGGGCGCTGTTTTCTTATTAAGTGCCCTTGGTGTTCCAGAAGAAACAATCCGGACAGACTACTTACTAACGAATCAAGCTTCCGCTGCTTTTGTGACTCAGTCGCTCACAAAACTTCAACAAAAAACACAGAATCAAGCTGTATTCCAGAGTTATCAGTCATTATTAACGGTTCATCAAGATTACTTCGATACGGCCAAACAAGCGATTGAAGCTGCAAATGGTTCGATACAAAACTACTTAACACACGATCTTCAGTTAAGCCAACACGACTTAGCTGACCTGCGCAAAATTTATTTAGCATAACCCGTTTGTTTCACATGAAACCCTGAAAAGGAGCGTGGCTTTAAATGCCCACTTTAAAAGAACAAGTCATTGAGGCGAGCAAGACCATCGGTATCGATAAAATTGGTTTCACATCAGCAGCGCCTTTTGATTATTTAGAAGCAAGTCTGAAGGAACAAAAAGCAAATGGTCATTCGACCGGCTTCGAACATAAAATTCTTGAAGAACGCCTTTACCCAGAATTGATTTTCGATCAACCCAAATCAATTATCGCGATTGCCCTCGCCTATCCAACAAAAATTACCAATAAACCCGCGCGAACTGGTGCTAAACGTGGCAGTTTTGCCCGTGCTTCGTGGGGCATTGATTACCACGATATTTTGCGTGACAAGATGAATCAATTGATTAGCGCCATCAAAACGCTTGCTGATTCAGATGCAGAAATTACGTTTAAACCGATGGTCGATACAGGTGAATTAAGTGATGTGGCAGTTGCGCAACGGGCCGGACTGGGTTTCATTGGTTTGAACGGCCTCTTAATAACGCCCGAATTCGGTTCTTATGTCTATCTTGGTGAAATCATTACCAACATTCCCTTTGAACCAGACACACCGTTGGCTAATCAATGTGGTAGCTGCACGCGCTGCATCGATTACTGTCCACCACAGGCATTAATGGGCGATGGCCGACTCAACGCTAAACGTTGCTTATCCTATCAAACACAAACAAAAGGATTCATGCCCGAAGAATTTAGACCAAAAATTCGTAGTGTCATTTACGGCTGTGATATCTGCCAACAAGTTTGTCCGTTTAATAAGGGCAAAGACTTTCACTTTCATCCCGATATGGAGCCCGATCCTGAATCCATAATGCCCGAGTTGCAACCCATGTTAACCATTAGTAATAAACAGTTTAAACTTCAATTTGGACACCTTGCTGGTTCGTGGCGTGGTAAAAAGCCCCTTCAGCGGAACGCAATCATCGCGCTTGCCAATGTCAAAGACCGCACAGCAATTCCGAAATTGCTAGCACTAATCGATACTGATCCCCGACCAGTCATTCGTGGCACTGCGGCTTGGGCGCTCAGTCAATTAGTCCGTGACGTGACACCGGAGATGCTCGACTTTTTAGAAAAAGCCGCACAGCGCGAAGAAGAACCCGAAGCCCAAGTTGAATTCGATAATGCCCTTCAAATTCTCAAAGAACGTTATTCAGAAAGGTAGGTCCTCCCCAGTATGTCATCAGATAGTGCTTCGCAAAAAACAGTCCTTACGCAGCCATTAATTCTCTTGATGGCTTTTATTACCGGTGTTGCTGTCTCTAATCTGTACTACATCCAACCGATTCAAGCACTCGTGGCAACCACTTTTCACGTCACAAATGGTGCAGTCGGGACCGTTGCAATGCTAACACAGGTTGGTTACGCATTTGGTTTGTTACTCATCGTGCCATTTGGTGATGTGATGAGCCGCTACCAACTTATCTTGCGGATGCTTGGCTTATCCTTACTATCCCTATTAGCTGCTTACTTAGCCCCAAATTTCATTTTCTTTGCCCTGACTGGTTTGCTGATTGGGCTCACCTCAGTTGTCCCTCAAATCATCATTCCATATGCAGCCGTCCTCGCCCAACCACAAAAGCGGGGCGCAGTGCTTGGCACAATTCTCAGTGGTCTTCTAATGGGGGTACTTTTGTCTCGCAGTTTTAGTGGCATTATTAGCAGTTACATTAATTGGCGTTGGGTCTACCTCATCGCCACCATTGCCATTGCCCTTTTAATCTTGTTAGCAGCCTTCAAATTACCTAGGGATGCCCGCCCTAAAAACGGCCCAAGTTACTGGCAAACAATTAGCTCAATTCCCGGACTCGTTGCACACCAACGGCTGTTGCGCGAAGCAGCCATCAACGGTTTTTTCATGTTTGGAACACTTAGTATTTTCTGGTCAACGCTCATCTTCTATATGGCCAGTCCCGCCTATCATCTCGGTAGTGGTACCGTTGGTCTATTGGCAATTCTTGGAGCAGCTGGTGCTTTAGCTGCCCCCATTATCGGACGCTTGGCCGATGTTAAATCACCACGGTTTATTATCGCTATTGGCTTATTTATGATGACGATCAGTTACCTTCTATTTTTATTCTGGGGACACTTCATGCCGATTCTCATGTTCGGGATTGTTTTATTAGATGTCGGTAATCAGTGTGGCCAAGTTGCCAATCAAACCCGAGTCCAAATGCTTGGTGAAGCCACTAGCAGTCGCAACAATACCGTCTTCATGTTCGCGTATTTCATGGGTGGTGCTTCCGGATCATTCTTGGGAGCGATGGCTTGGAGCTTCAATGGGTGGGTCGCTGTTTGTCTTTTAGCATTAGCTTATCAGTTACTCGCTTTACTCGCCCACTTCATTTTGTATCGTGCTCAATAAATAGGCTAATCAAAAGCCGGTGTAACGTTCTTAATTCCGTTACACCGGCTTTTTCACAGCTATTCGTAAAGCGTATTCATTGACAGCGCCATGTTACGTCCCTAACATGTTCATTAGATAGCGCTGATTTTTCAATTAGTACAACAGGAGGTTCCTTATGACCCATTATCTAATGTTTGATCACGTTTCAAAGCTTTATCGCGGTGGTAACAAAGCTGTTGATGACATCAGTTTGACTGTCGATAAAGGTGAATTTATTTGTTTGATTGGTACGTCTGGTTCTGGGAAAACAACCACCATGCGGATGATCAATCGCATGATTAATCCTACCAAAGGAACGATTACCTTAGATGGTGAAAATCTCGCCAATGTCGATCCTGTTAAATTACGCCGAAAAATTGGTTACGTTATTCAAAATATTGGCCTAATGCCGCACATGACCATTGAAGATAACATCACGATTGTCCCTAAGCTCTTAAAATGGCCGCCAGAAAAACGGTATGCAAAGGCACGCGAATTACTAAAATTAGTAGAAATGCCAGCGGAATTTTTAGACCGGTATCCAAGCCAGTTATCAGGCGGGCAACAACAGCGAATCGGGGTTATTCGCGCACTGGCAGCCGGACAAGATATTATTTTGATGGATGAACCATTCGGGGCGCTTGATCCAATTACCCGCGAAGCACTTCAAGATTTAGTAAAACAACTTCAATCAGAACTTGGTAAAACGATTATCTTTGTCACCCATGACATGGACGAAGCACTCAAATTAGCATCACGGATTGCCATCATGGATAACGGACAAATCATCCAAATGGGAACGCCCAACGAAATCTTGCGTAATCCGGCCAACCAGTTCGTCGAAGACTTGATCGGCCATGATCGTTTGCTTGAAGCCAAACCAAATGTTGAAACTGTTGGTCAAATCATGCTTAAGCGTCCGGTGGCTATCACACCAGGTAAATCATTAGTCGATGCGATTCGCTTGATGCGCCAACGCCGAGTCGATACTTTATTGGTTGTCGATGAAAATCAGCATTTAAAGGGGCGCGTCGATATTGAAACTATCGACCATCGTTATAAAAATGCAACTAGCGTCGGTGACATTATGTCTACCAAGATAAGCTACGTAAACGAAAATGATTTAGTCCGGGACACCATCGAACGGATTCTTAAACGGGGCTGGAAATACGTGCCCGTTGTCAACGATGACCACCAACTTGTTGGCATTGTCACTCGGACAGCCTTAGTCGATGTCGTTTACGATGCTGTTTGGGGTGCTACTGACGAAGCTGAACCAGCATCCGACCAACAATAGAAAGGGAGGAAGCGATGATGCTCACTTTTTTAACAGAACATGGCTCTGATTTACTGATTAAAACTTGGGAACAACTCTACATTTCCACAATCGCCTTAGTCCTCGGCATCCTGGTTGCAGTCCCCCTTGGGATTGCCCTCACGCGCTTTCCTAAAACCGCCAGGGTCACTATTGCAGTTGCCAGCATGCTCCAAACTATCCCCTCGTTGGCACTATTAGCCTTAATGATTCCGCTCTTTGGGATTGGCAAAGTACCAGCAATCATCGCCCTCTTTATTTATTCACTACTTCCTATTTTACGGAACACTTACATTGGTATGAACGATGTTGACCCAATCCTAAAAGACAGCGCCAAAGGCATGGGCATGACGCCGGTTCAATCAATTATGCAAGTGGAAATCCCCATGGCAACCCCGGTTATTATGGCCGGGATTCGCCTATCTGCCGTTTACGTGATTGCTTGGGCAACCCTTGCTTCATATATTGGCGCCGGTGGGCTTGGCGACTTGATCTTCAACGGTTTGAATCTTTTCAAACCGGATCTAATCATTGGTGGAACGATTCCCGTTACATTATTAGCATTGCTAGTCGATTTTGGCTTAGGCCGGTTGGAAAAACAACTGACCCCCGCTGCAATCAGATAAGGAGGTTCCTATGCATAAAATACGCCAATTCATTACTAGTTGCGGACTATTAGTGGGCAGTCTCCTTCTGTTGAGTGGCTGTCGGTCACTTGGTATTTTAAACCATCAATCACAAACGATTCGCATTAGCTCTTTAAGCACAACTGAGTCACAAATTCTCGCTAATATCCTGAGCGAGTTGATTACTCATGAAACCCAAAATAAAGTGACTTTAATCAATAATCTGGGCTCTTCAACGGTTACACATGAATCCCTGATTCGTGGTGACGCCGACATTGCTGCTAGTCGCTATGCCGGGACCGAGCTTACTGGGACTTTAAAAATGAAGCCCACTAAAGACCCTGAAAAAGCCCAAAAAATCGTTAAAAAAGCCTTCAAAGACCGTTATAACCAGACATGGTTTCCTTCTTACGGATTTGCGGACACCTATGCTTTTATGGTGACGCAAGCAACCGCCCAAAAATATCATTTAGAAACCGTCAGCGATCTCGGTAAAGTGGCCGATCAACTAACAGCCGGTGTCGATTCCGTTTGGGTAAACCATGAAGGTGATGGCTACCCTGCATTTAAAAAAACATATGGCTATGATTTCAAGAAAGTTGCGCCAATGCAAATTGGGCTGGTCTACAGTGCCCTTGCGGCTGGTAAGATGGACGTCGTCTTAGGCTACTCAACTGATGGCCGAATCAAAAGTTATGCTTTAAAAGTCTTAAAAGACGATCGGCACTTCTTTCCACCATACGATGCTAGCGTAGTGGCGACTGATCAAATTCTTAAAGAGCAACCGGCATTAGCGCCACTGTTACACCGCTTAGATGGTAAAATTGATCTTGATACCATGCAGACCCTTAATTTTAAAGTCGATAACGATTTGCTAGAACCGGCGGTGGTTGCAAAGCAATTTCTTCAGGAACATAATTATTTCCGGAAAGGAGCCGCTAAATGACTAATTTAAATTCTTGGCAGCAACTCGCCTATTATTTTCAACACAATGGGAGTTACGTTTTACGGCAATTTAGTCAGCATTTTTTGATTTCGATTTATGGCGTCTTACTTGCCGCGTTAGTTGGGATTCCCTTAGGAATTTTTATTGCTCACCGGAAAAAGCTTAGTAATGTTATAATTGGCGTAGCGAACGTCATCCAGACAGTCCCTTCACTAGCAATGCTCTCAATCATTATGCTTGGCTTAGGACTTGGCAGACGAACCGTTATTGCAACGGTTTTCTTATACTCTTTGCTACCGATTATCAAAAATACTTACACCGCAATGGTAAATGTTTCTGATAATATTATCGATTCCGGAATCGGGATGGGCATGACCAGTTGGCAACTGTTACGGATGGTTGAGCTCCCCTTATCATTGGCGGTCATTATGGCAGGGATTCGCAATGCCTTAGTGGTCGCCATCGGGATTACAGCCATCGGCGCATTTGTGGGTGCCGGTGGTCTTGGCGATATCATCATCCGGGGGACTAATGCGACTAACGGTGGCGCTTTAATCCTCGCCGGTGCGTTACCAACAGCTTTGATGGCGATTATCGCTGATATAACATTAGGTTTTATTCAACGCCATTTAGAAGCGCCACAAGCTCGGTCTTAAATTTCAACATTAGGAAGGTGTTACTATGAAATTGTATCAAGCATTAACGCAAGTTACGCTCAATGCACAAATGGTTGACGATTTACCTGAATTTCAGATTAAAACCGTTTTAGACCAACCATTAAATTTTGCACCAACTCAACTTTATCATTATATCGACGCGGTTTTAAGGAGCGGGTCCCGCCATGATGAAAATAATCTGTTATACGTAACAGACGCGATTTTTATCACTGAAAATTACGACTTTAAACAAACTGAATTTGCTGCACTTGCCAGCAGTTTCGAAGAACGAGTGACCTTGGCCCGCAAAATCGTGGCTGACCTCAACCGCCATGTCTCTGTGAACCTTGATTTAACCCACCACGAATTCCAATTAATTTTTGTCGATTAACAAACCCCTGTCCTAGACGATGTTATTTCTGCATCTACTAGGGCTCTTTTTATTGAAATGAATGAACAGGAGTCTTTATTTTGCCAAATGCACAGCGCCAAAATAGCGCCCTTTACAAACTCAATCGGCCTGCCAATCAATTAACGGCTGAACAAAAAGCACTACAAACACAAGTCATCCAATTCTGTTTAGCAAACGCACAAGCTCAACATGCAACCTTCTTAATCCAAGGTGCAGCAGGCACGGGTAAGAGTGTCATTCTCAGTAGCGTCTTCAGGGCACTACAGACGCTCGCACGTCAAACGCCAACGTCGCCGCTTTATGGCAGTCACAACGTCCTATTGGTCAACCACCCAGAAATGCTGAAACTCTATAAAAGCGGCACATCCACTGCCCCCGTTTTATTGAAAAAAGATTTTCAACGTCCGACGACATTCATCAATCAGGCAGCCAAACAACAACAACCAGCGGATATCGTCCTCGTAGATGAGGCCCATCTACTGTTAACCAAACCTGATCCTTATAACCACTTCACTCAAACGAATCAACTTGATGAGATTCGAAGGCATAGTCGGATTATGATTCTGATTTTTGATGAGCAACAAGTGCTCAAGGTAAAGAGCTACTGGCAACTGCAACAATTACGTCAGCGAGTTATGGCTGATTCACACCAAATTGCACAACTCACCCACCAGTTTCGCATGCAAGCCCACCCAAGTGTCGAAAATTGGGTGCAAGCCTTCCATCAGCGACAAGTGGCTCCTATCCCACATGATCCACACTTTGAATTCAAAGTGTTCGCCGATGCTAACGAACTCTACAAAATAATTCGCTTTAAAAATCAAACAAGTGGCCTTGCACGAATGCTCGCCACCTATGACTTCCCCGCGACACTCAACGATGGCCACGACCACTTCGTTGAAACCCCAACATTCAAATTACGTTGGGATCGTTATCAACCAACCGCCAAAACGTACTGGGCGGAGCGAGAAGATAGTATTGACGAAGTGGGGTCTGTTTACACCATTCAAGGCTTTGATCTCAACTACGCTGGCGTAATCATCGGCCCATCTGTCAGCTACGATCCGCAAACCGAACGGCTAGTCATTCGCCCTGAATATTACGAAGACCAAGCGGCGTTTGCTGGTGCCACGCAACTCACTGATCCAGAAGCCGCTAAGCGCCAAATTATTCTCAACAGTCTCTATGTTCTGATGAGTCGTGCTAGAAACGGTCTCTACCTCTACGCTGTGGACCCTGTACTCCAATCCAAATTGCTTAGCTTATAATGAACCACTTTTATTTCCTGGGGAATAATAAGCCTGTTTTCTGTCTATCTGGATTGAAAACAAGTAAACTGTAACTATAATTAGAAATTTCTAAACTGATAAAGGAGTGTTTTAAGATGTCTAACTTAACTAGTTCATACACGCTCACAAACGGCGTGCAAATCCCTAAAATTGGCTTTGGGACTTGGCAAACACCAGATGGCCAAACAGCTGTATCTGCTGTTGAAGAGGCCCTCAAGGTAGGCTACCGCCACATTGATACTGCCCAAGCTTACGGAAACGAAGGTAGTGTGGGTGAGGCCATCAAAGCTAGTGGCGTTGATCGTTCTGATTTATTCTTAACCACTAAAATCTGGAATAGTAATCACACTTATGATTTAACCATCAGCTCTTTTGAAGAATCACTCAAGAAATTACAAACCGACTATGTTGATTTGCTCTTGATTCACTGGCCCAACCCAATTGATTACCGTGAAAATTGGGAAACAGCCAACGCCGAAACATGGCGGGCAATGGAGACCCTCTACAAAGCTGGTAAAGTCCGGGCCATCGGTGTTAGCAACTTCCGCGTGCACCACTTAGAAGCACTCAAAAAGACTGCAAGCGTGCAACCAATGGTCAACCAACTCTTCCTAGCACCTGGTGAATTAGAACCAGAAACAGCCCAATACTCACGCGAACATAACATGTTATTAGAAGCTTATAGCCCGCTTGGGACCGGTAAAATTTTCAGTGTCCCAGAAATGCAAGAATTAGCAGACAAATACCAACGTTCAATTCCACAAATTGCTTTGCGGTGGTCCTTACAACACGGCTTTTTACCATTACCGAAGTCTGTCCACGCTGAATACATTGAACAAAATGCCCAAGTTTTCGACTTCGAATTAGCAGACGAAGATATGGCCGTAATTGATGCGCTTGACGGCGTTGTCGGTCACGCACAAGATCCTGATACTGCAACATTCTAGAGCCCCTTTAAAAGCCACTTATCCAGTGGCTTTTTTAAATAGCGATCATCGATAAAAGATAACAAAACTGGTTTTAGTTTAGATATTTAACAATTTAGTTTACCTCTTACCTAAATTATGGTATTTTCATTATTATTGAATCCGGTAAAATCGGACTAAAGCCCGACGTTATTTACCGTTTCAAGCTTGAGAATGGTAAAATAGAACTAGATTGTTAAGAAATGGGGAATTATTTTGTCAAGTGGTGAGTTATTCACTAATCTATTCGTTATGTTGGTCACCTTCTTTTTAGCCGCCTTCTTCGTGGCTGCTGAATTCGCACTTGTCCAAACCCGGCCAAGTGCTTTAGAAGATGCCATCCATTCGGGAAATGGTAGTCCTAAAAAATTAAAGCTTGCGCTTAAAATGACACAGAACTTAAATGAGTATCTATCAACCACCCAAGTGGGGGTCAGTGTTGCCGGGATTATTTTGGGCTGGATTGGTGAATCAACCGTCGAAACCATCCTAGTCGATTTACTCGGACTCACGCACCTAATTTCAAACGGCGGCTTACACATCATCGGCGCGGTGGCCGGCGTATTAGTTTTAACCTATCTAGAAGTGGTTTTCACGGAAATCGTGCCCAAAAATATCAGTATCGATATCCCAATGCAGATGTTAATGGCAGTTGCTAAACCGCTCCATTACTGTCACATCATTTTCTATCCATTTGTTTGGTTACTCAATATTTCCGCAACGGGCGTTGTGAAGTTAATTGGCTTTTCACCCGCTGAAGAAGGGAGCGATGTCCTTTCCCAAGCAGAAATCATCAGTCTTTCTAAAAACGCCGTCACCGGTGGCGAATTAGATCGTAACGATTTAGTCTACATGCAACGGGCATTTGACTTTAATGATCGAATTGCCAAAGATGTGATGGTCGATCGTACAAGTCTCTACGTTGTTGATATCACTGACACAGTTAAAGATGTTTTAAAAGACTACTTACAACAAGGCTTTAGCCGTTTCCCAGTGGTTGCTGAAAACGATAAGGATAAGATTCTCGGCTACGTCTACGCGTATGATTTAGTGCGCCAAGCACAAGTCGATGATTCAATCCGCGTCAGCAAATTACTCCGTTCAATTATCTCAGTACCAGAGGCAACACCTATTCACAGTTTATTAAATCAAATGATCAATAAGCAAACCCCAATCGTCGTCGTCGTTGATGAATACGGTGGAACTAGTGGGATTGTTACTGATAAAGATATTTACGAAGAATTATTCGGAACCGTCAAAGACGAAATTGACGATGTTTCTGATGAATACATCATTAAAGAAGATGATAACCGTTACCGTGTTAGCGGGAAAACGACACTCTATGATTTTGAACGTTTCTTCAAGACAAAAATCGATGCCTTCGAAGCCTCAGATAGCGTAACCCTGGCTGGTTATGTCTTAGAAAACTTCACCGACTTACAACAAAGTGCGATCATTCATATCAATCAATTCACATTAAAAGTAGTCGAATTCAATCGCGGTTATATCGACTGGTTTGAGGTCACAAGTGACCCCCAACCCAATAGCGCCAACAGTTCAATCATCGAAACCAATTAAAAAAAGACTTGCGCCGATACGCAAGTCTTTTTTTGTTGCTTATGCGAGATAATCACGACTCCAGATAAGTCCCATTACTTTTTCGCCGGTGTGCACCCCGACCACGGGCCCAATATGACTGGTTTCAATCGGCATTCCTGGGAATGTTTCCGTCAATGTTGCCACCCATTGCGCACTTTCTTCCGGATTATTCCCATCAATCACGCTAACGCGTACCGGATAATCTACAGATTCGACCGCGACTTTAAAATCTGCCAGTACCTTTTGGAACGCCCGTTTTTTAGTGCGTTCTTTCGTCAAGGCGACAATTTGGCCGGCATCATCAAAACTTAAGATTGGTTTAATCCGTAAAAGATTGCCAACAAAGGCCGCACTGTTCGAAATCCGTCCCGTTCGCAAGAGATGACTCAAATCATCCACAACAAAATAAACACCCATTGTTGCCCGTAAAGCCACCAACTTCGGTATGATTGTTGCCGCATGTTCACCTTTGGCAACTAACCGCGCAGCGGCCAAGGCCAAGAACCCTTCACCGGCACTCGTGATCTTGGTGTCAAAAGGATATACCGCAATCCCCTCAACCGACTGCGCGTAGGCGGTTAGATTATTGACAAAGCTCGTAATACCACTTGAAAGATGAATACAAATTACTTCATCATAGCCCGCTTTAATCAATTGATCAAAAACCTGTTGCATCTGTCCCATTGTAATTTGTGAAGTAGTTGGTAATTTTTCAGTGGTGCGCATTTTAGTATAAAAGGCTTCACTCGTGATATCAATATTTTCCAAATAAGTTTGTTGTCCAAAAATAACGGTAATTGGTACCACAGTAATATCATGATCGGCGGCAACTTGTGGATCTAAATACGCCGCACTATCAGTCACAATCGCTGTTTTCATGTCAGACTCCTCAATAAAACTGTTTTTGACATTATCTCACCAATATCGATAAAGTACAAACTAACAATAAAAAAGCGGCGGACAATCTTTTGTCCGCCACCAAAGTCATTAATGCACCATTGATTCACTTTCAAATACGACAATTGCGATATGACCATCAATTAAGCCGCTATTATTACTCAAGGTTAACATTTGATTCTTTTCGTTAACGTCTAATACTTCATGTTCATCGAAATAGCCGGCTGCATAATCTTTGTAGTAAACAGCCCCTAAGTTTGATTCAAATTCGTCTGGATAATCTTTAATATCAGCATCCGCAGGTACTAATAGCAATCTAAAGTTCGTATCCAGCGCGCAATAACCAACGTTTGAAAATGGGCCAACACCATCATCCAAGTCCAACAAAATTTTTTGCCCCGGTGTCATCTTATCCTTGATTTTCGCAACTGCTGCAGGTGTTATTTTTAATGCCATATCAACCATCCCTTTCATGCTTTCAGTCTACCGCCGTTTTAAATTTGACACAATCTATCTGCTCAGCCAGTGTGCTACAATAGGCTTAACCATTTATTAAGGAGGTCATTATGCTTTTTTATCGGTATTCATACTTTAGCAACCAGAATGATTTCGAATTCTATCTTAAATTAAGTTTGTCAGTGATCACCGCCAGCTTAATCATCATCTTTTTTATCCAGTATCTTCGCCACCGCTCAGATTCAAAGTACCGTGATTTACTGATTATCTTCGGCTTAGTGGGCATTTTACTTGCCGGCATTCAATATACGCGCATTCAACAGCTCAACACCGCTCACTCGCAACAAGCCCAGATGGTTCAATTCATTAAGAGTGTGGCAACCACTCAGAAAGCGCGTCTTAAAACCATCGCTGTTAACACGACTTCGCTTCAACAGAATATGGTGGTGCGCGTCAATCACCAAGACTATCAAGTCGTATTTGATAACAATTTTACCAGTTATCAACTCCAAAAAGCGCAGTTGATCAACCAAGACATCACCTACCAAGATTAAGGAGTTTACTATGCCATCTTATTTCGATATCACCATTAAATTAATTTTCGGTTTCTTCTGTTTAGTGTTACAAATTAATCTCTCTGGTAAGGGCAATTTAGCACCTAGCAGTGGGATTGATCAGCTCCAAAATTACGTTCTTGGGGGGATTGTCGGCGGTATGATTTATAACGCCGATATCTCACTCCTCCAATTCTTACTCGTTTTACTCATCTGGACCTTAATTGTCTTCACAATGAAGTTTCTAACAACTCACAATCGCTTTATTAAACGTTGGGTAATTGGTAATCCGCAAACGATTATTAAAAACGGCCACATTGATGTTCAAACGGCTGCTAAGAATGGCTTATCAGCACAGGATCTGTCATTTAAGCTGCGAATTGCCGGAGTTAGTGATCTTCGCACTGTTAGTCGCGCAATTTTAGAACAAAACGGGCAATTGACCATTACGCAAAAGGGCGACGCCACAATCAAATATCCGCTGATTATGGATGGTCAAATCAATCGCGAAGCCCTCGAATTACTTGATCAGTCCGAAGAGTGGCTCCTCACTGATATTCAACAGCAAGGCTACAGCCTTCAACAGATCTACATGGCCAACTACTTGAACCACGAAATTGTGATTACCCCCTATTAAAAAAAGATGACCCGCAAAGGTCATCTTTTTTAATGCCATAATCTTTGGAAAAGCCCTGCAACAAGCCAGACAATCGCACCACCAATTAAGACGATTGTACTCGTCTGTAAGCCATGGTCTAAGACCGTCGTCCCATAATCGCTCACGGTTTGATTAAACGCACCCGCTTTTTGAGCCACTTGTTCGACAATGCCACTGTATTTAATGACAACCGTCCCTAATGCCAAAAATAAGCCGCTCCAGGCAAAGCTCGCACCAACGCTCCCTAATACATACCGGAATTGACCACTTAGCCCCCATTGCACTAACACTAGGACAATTCCCATAATAATCGCAACCCACGTCAAGATATGCACGACGTTTTTAGCAACGGTCATTCCTGCAGCAAGTGGCGTTAAATAAGGCGTTTCAATTTGATTTGTCAAATAGGTCTGTAATGGTGGTTGTACTGCGGCAACAGCCGTTGAAATGAGCGCCTTCGTTAGGGCATTCTCAGGAACGACTGCTTCTAGATGCCCGGCTAATTGCCCCATCATCTGCGTTGTCGGCAATGGTGCCTCTTGCCCCGTATAAACATTGTGGATGGTCTTCGTTAAGTCGGTCTTCACATCGGCCTTGGTTAAAAGTTGGACTTGGACTTCAGTTGGTAGCCCATTTTTTTGTGCTGCATCTAATAAGACCGTGTTAATCTTGTCAGTCATCGTTGCTAACGTCTTTGGTTCACTGAGTTGTTTTTGCGTAAACGATTCTTCTAAGATGGTCTGGCTGAGAATCACGCCACCAACCCCCAAGAAAACGCAAAGAAAAATTAAGACCGTCAAGAAGCGACTTAAGCCACGATGCGGCCGTACTCTTGGTTGATTTTGATTCAAACGACTAATTGGTTCCATTGATTATACACCTTTCTATTCACGAACCCGATTAAACTTCAAGACTAGGATTCTCAATCATTAAATGCTAAAGTGAACTTATCAGTCACAGGAGGCCATTCAATGTTAAAAAATTTAGTGATTCTCTATATTTCAATTGCTGGTAATACACGTTCATTTGTAACGGACTTACAGGACTACGCAGCGCAACAACATGCCAATAATCCGGCGTTACCAACCATTACCATCAGGGAAATTTCAGATGCCACCCCATTTAAAGCGGAGACTGAACCATTTTATGCGTTCGTACCAACTTACTTAGACGGTGGCAATGGCATTGATAACGGCGTTAAAGAATTGATGACCAATAGTTTAGGCGAGTACATCGCTTATGGGCAAAACGCGCGCCTTTGCTACGGCGTTATCGGCAGTGGTAACCGCAACTTTAACGAACAATATTGCTTAACCGCCAAACGGTATGCCCAACAATTCGACGCACCGTTTATCGCCGATTACGAGCTTCGTGGTAATTCTAAGGACGTCGCGCGGATTTATACCTTAATGGTTACTAACGCGCAACAACATGCCTAAATTTTAAGATTAGCCGGTAATGAGGTGATTAACTCGGTGGGGTGTTGGACAATTTGGACAGCCCCCGCCTTTTTAAGTTCTGGGATTGTCCCGAACCCATAGCTAACCCCGACAGCATCCATTGCATTTTGTTTAGCACCCAAGATATCATTTTGGCGATCACCAACCATCAATAATGGGGCGGTCTGTGGTGATAAGCCAAGTTCTGATAAAGCATAGGTAATGACATCCGCTTTTTTAACCCGGGTTATTTCATCGACACTTGCCCCAAAAACGCCCCTAAAGTAATCACTCAACTCTAAATGATCGATGACCTTCTTAGCAAACGGTTCTGGTTTCGAAGTAGCAATCGCCAGTTGTAAATCCTGTGCTTGCAATGCTGCTAGCGCCTCACGTATGCCAGGATAGAGTTGATTTTCATATAACCCTTTCGGCGCGTAATACGCTTGGAAAACTTTGATGGCTGCTTGTGTAGCATCTTCGTTCAGCCCAAATTCCCGCATAATCGTTTCATTGAGGGGCGGGCCAATGAACGTCACCAATTCCGCTTTGGTTTTTGTCGGTAAGGATAACTCTTCAATCATATATTCTAAGGCATTCACGATACCTTCTTGTGAATCAGCAATCGTGCCATCCAAATCAAATAAAACGGTCCCCTTTATCATATCAATCATCTCGCTATCTCTTATAAAGTACCTTCATTTTAGCATACTCTTTGGGCCTTAAACTTTCCTTATTACTTTTTTCATAAATCTATAAACCGCTGGTCACAAAATCTTCACAAATTCCCATTATAGTATTGAGTATAGAAAAGCGAATCTTTTCTATTTCATACTACTTAACTTTTTCATTTTACTCCTCCAAAGTAAAATTAAGGTAGACACAATCTACCACGCACGTATTATTCCCCCAAAATAATACGTGTACCCCTTACTCCTTTTTAGATCTTCGGATCTACTAAAAACCAGTCTCCCCAAGACTGGTTTTTTTGTGTTCGAATAAAAAAAGCCGCCGGAACTTTACGTTCTAGCGGCTTTTCATATTTTTAAAGTAGGTACTGTTGCATGAGCGTCACAGTTTTAAGTTGTGCCTCATCTGACACTTTGTGTTGTCCGTTTTCTTCCGTCGTTAACGATACTAGCGCCGTTGCTGGATTAGGTTGTGCCTTAATCTGATCCACAAAATCTGCCGTGAATTGGTACGGGACCATCGTATCTGCTGTCCCATGGTAGAAGTGCAAAGGCCGCCCTGCTAATTGGTCAACGTGTAATGACAAATCATAGGCTGCTAATCGTGATAAAGTAGCCGCAATAGCCGCTTGATACTTGGTTTGCAAAGCATCGGGTAATTGACTGACTTGCCATTTAGCAAGTGCCACCGGCATTGGTGCGCCAATCTTATCAACCCCAATTTTGACATTCGGATAGCGGGTAAGAATTGCATCCGTTGTAATCCCGCCCATCGAAGTCCCAGTGACACCGATTTGTTCCGGATCAACCACTCCTTCATGACTTAAAGCTGCAACCAATTCACCAAATTCGGTGACCGACTGCATCACGATGTCCCAAAATTCAAACATTAACTCAGAAAAAAGCTGGCTACCATGTCGCTTACCATGATACTTCGCATCCGGTAAGACCACGCGAAAACCTGCCTTGGCTAAAAAGTGCGCAACCATTAATTCTGATTCCTTACGATGCGTCCAGCCGTGATATACAAAGACCGTTGGTAATAAAACTTTTTCTTGACCAGTTGGGGCCACAATCAACGTACTGACTGCCCCAATTTGCCGTTCTTCAGTGCTAATCATCTCAAATCCTCCTCAATCGCCATTATTTCCCAGGTAATATTAACCAAAGAATGAACCTGTAATTTTAAATCGGCGTTTGATGTAAATCCGAACGCCGATTAAAATTGCCGCAATCACAATTTGCACAAGTGGTGGCAAGACTGGATTTAAGAAACTTGGAATCAGGATTGTCACACCGTATGCTGCAACAAAGGCTAATGTTAACCCAATTACAACAAGGGCCATCTTCCAAAATGGTGGTCGTTGTTCCTTTGGCATTTGCGTATAGCGCATTGGATAAGTCATGATAACGCCAGCAAGTGCAGCTGTAATGACAATTGATGTAATCCCAATACTAGTTGCTGAACCTTTTTTTGAGAAGTAAGCTGCAATGCCATTAAAGGCCAAATACATAATTAAAAAGATTAAGCCATTATCAAGCATTTGAAGCTGAAGTGATGTTTGTTTAGGCTTTTGGGGCGCGTGCAACAATTGATTAATCTTAGTTGTTACTGGACCATATAATTGCGTTGCTGGTTTACCCTTATGTTGTTCTGCCAACATTTCTGGTAGCATCGCTGCCAAAATTTCAGTTTGGCGTTCGGCAGACACTTCTTCAGCCTTTAATGCGCGTTTGAATTTAAATAAATAGTCCGCATTTTTCTTACTGAGTTTTGCTTCTAATCCATCAATATCAACTGGTTCTGCGGTTACTACTGGTTGGTCATTTTTAGCCAATTGTCTTCCTCCTTGATTATAATTAAACGTTAAATCTGAATTCAATGATGTCGCCATCTTCGACCATGTACTCTTTACCTTCCAAGCGTAAACGGCCAGCTTCTTTAACAGCTTGCATCGACCCATATTGATCTAAATCAGCAAACGAAACTGTTTCAGCCCGGATAAAGCCCCGTTCGAAGTCGGAATGAATTACCCCAGCGGTTTGTGGGGCTTTCATGCCTTGGCGGAAAGTCCATGCCCGGGTTTCTTTCCCCCCAGCGGTGAAGAAGGTTGCAAGCCCTAATAAGTGATAGGATGCTCGGATTAATTTATCTAAACCTGATTCAGTGACCCCTTCGGCTTCTAAGAATTCGGCTTTGTCAGCATCATCTAATGAAGCGATTTCTTCTTCAGTTCTTGCAGAGATGGCAATTACTTCTGCGCCTTCTTTAGCTGCGAAAGCACGAATTTGTTTAACATAGTCCACGCTATCAGGATCAGCCATCGCATCTTCAGCAATGTTTGCAACATATAAAACGGGTTTTGACGTTAATAAGAAGAAACTTTTAACTAATTTAGCCTCGTCTTCATTAAAATCAATAGACCGGACGGCCCCGCCCTCTTCAAGAACGGGTTTAATTTTTTTAAGCACTTCGAATTCCGCTAAAGCATCTTTGTCTTTTGTCCGCGCAATTTTTTCGACACGCGCATAGCGCTTTGTGACACTTTCTAAATCAGCTAAGCTCAATTCAAGGTTGATTGTTTCAATGTCGTCTAACGGGTCAACCGTTCCAGTAACAGAGGTGATATTATCGTCGTCAAAGGCCCGGACAACATGCACAATTGCGTCGACTTGCCGGATATTTTCCAAGAACTTGTTTCCGAGTCCTTCACCCTTGCTAGCCCCCTTAACAATCCCAGCAATATCTGTAAATTCAAAAGTTGTTGGCACAATCTTTTTAGCCGGAATAATTTCTTGAATCCGATCTAAACGCTTGTCAGGGACTTCAACCATCCCGACGTTCGGATCGATTGTGGCAAATGGATAGTTTGCCATTTCGGCGCCTGCTTTTGTGATGGCGTTAAATAACGTTGATTTTCCGACGTTGGGTAATCCTACAATTCCTGCAGTTAATGACATAGTTTTTTACACTTTCCTTTACTTTAAAAATTAGTTTGGTTGGGACCTTGTTTCAGCTCTTGATAGTGTGGTTCATTCGCAACAATGACTTGTGCTGCGGGCACCAAATTTTTCTTGAGTTTCTTTTCAAATTCACGGCGCGGTAATAAGACGGCGTGACCACACCCCATGCACTTAATTCGAATATCCATCCCTAGTCGCACCACTTCAAAGCGATTGGTGCCACAGGCATGTTGTTTTTTCATCTGAACGAGATCGCCTAATGTATACATCTAGCTCGACTCCTCACTTTAATCGATATTCACATCTAACAATGCCAGAATCCGGTTTAAATCATCGACTGTGCTGTAATCAATCTCAATCTTTCCCCGTCCCTTGCTATTGATTGCAATATTGACCTTAGTATCGAATTTATCAATCAATTGGTTCTCACTTGCTTGAATATACGGTGATTTAATCTTCGTCTTCGTCACTTTCGTGGCTTTTGTTTGGTTCATTTGATTAATTAACTGTTCCAGTTGCCGGACTGTTAAGCCTTCATCAATCGTGCGTCTCGCTAAGGCGCTAATCTGACTTTTTTTCTTCAATGATAGTAACGTCCGCGCCTGCCCCATCGAGAGGGCCCCGTTTTGCAATAACGTCTTCACATCATTGGGTAAGCCCAATAAACGCAAGTAATTAGCAATATATGGCCGGCTTTTACCCAATCGTTCTGAAACTTCTGCTTGCGTCAGATTTAATTTTTTCAAAAGTGTATCGTAAGCTTGGGCTTCTTCTAACGGTGTTAAATCTTCACGTTGCAAGTTTTCTAAGACCGCAATTTCCATCATTGCGGATTCATCAAACTGACGGGTGATAGCTGGAATCGTTGTTTTTCCGGCTAACTTCGATGCACGGAACCGGCGTTCACCAGCAATTAATTCATAACCGTTAATACTTTTGCGCACAATAATTGGTTGAAAAACGCCCGATTTCTTAATTGACGTAGCTAATTCAGCTAAAGCCGCTTCATCAAATGTCTTACGCGGTTGATAGGGATTGGGCCGAATGTCATCAAGTGCAATTTCTTCGACTAATTCATCCGTCCGATTTTTATTAGGACCTTCAAACGCAGAAAATACTGCATCCAAACCGCGGCCCAATCCTTTGCCATTTCTAGTTGCCATGAGCTGCTAACACTTCCTTTGCCAAATTTTGGTAAACTTCAGCGCCCCGTGATTTGGGATCATAATCAATGATTGATACGCCATGACTAGGTGCTTCTGCTAAACGCGTATTCCGTGGCACGATTGTATCGTAAACTCGATCACCAAAATACTTACGCACTTCTTCAATCACTTGGGCCCCTAAATTCGTCCGCGCATCATACATCGTCAACAACACCCCTTCAATTGCTAAGTTGGGATTAAAATGTTTTTGCACCAAACGAACAGTGTTTAATAATTGGCTCAATCCTTCTAAAGCATAGTATTCACTTTGAACTGGAATCATGATTGAATTACTTGCCGTAAAAGCATTGATTGAAAGCTGTCCTAATGACGGTGGGCAGTCAATCAAAACGTAATCATAATCAGCTAAGACCGGCTCTAACCCTAACTTCAAGCGCATTTCACGCGCCATCTGTGATGTCAGTTCAATCTCCGCGCCTGCAAGTTGAATTGTTGCTGGTACAATATCTAAGTTCTTATGTGACGTTTTAATGATTGTTTCTTTTAATGGAAATTCATCGACCAAAACATCATAAATATCCTTTTCGACTTGGGATTTTTGCACCCCAATGCCGCTTGTCGCATTTCCTTGTGCATCCGAATCAATGATTAACACGTGGTTGCCAGCATCCGCCAAACAAGCGCCCAGATTAATCGTCGTCGTCGTTTTACCAACGCCACCTTTTTGATTTGCAATTGAAATAACGTGTGCCATAATGAGCCTCCCTTATTGCTTTGGAATTTCGATCATAATCCGATAAACATCATCTTGTTCTTCTTCGGTGGCTTTGACAGCAATCCCGCTTTGTTCAACCATTTGAACTGATTTTTTGATGGTGTTGACGGCAATGCGTGTATCATGCGCAATTGCTTTTTTGGCTTTATCATTCGCTTTTTTAGCCTTAGTGGTTGCTTCATTTAAGTTGTCATTTGTTGAATCAGCTGTCTCTTCCGTTGGTTCTATTTCAGGCTTCAACGTCTGATTAACTAACGCTTCGGTATCCTTAACTGTTAATTGTTCAGCTAAAATTTGGTGTAAAATCATTTGCTGTTTAAATTCATCCAAACGTAAAAGACTGCGACCGTGGCGCTCAGAAATTTCGTGATTCATAATCGCTTCTTGAACAGGTTGTGAGAGCTTTAACAAACGCAACTTATTAGCAACAAATGATTGGCTCTTGCCCATCTTTTCGGCCAAGCTCGCTTGCGTAAAATCGTTCAATTTCATTAGGTCCTTGTAAGCTTGAGCTTCTTCAACGGCGGTTAATTCTTCACGTTGTAAGTTTTCAATCAAGGCCATTGAAGCTGTTTCGTGATCATCCATGGTTTGCACAATAGCTGGTAATTCAGCCCATTTGAGGGTTTGAATCGCTCGAAAACGTCGTTCACCGGCAATAATTTCATATTTTTGATCTTCATATTCCCGTAAGATAATCGGCTGTAATAAGCCGTGTTGTTCGATGGTACTTGCTAATTCGGCAATGTTATCCGCGTTAAATACTTTTCGTGGTTGAAACCGGTTAGGTACAATTGCTGAAACCGGCACTTTGATTACTTGATTAATATTTTTATCGTCTTTTTTCTTATTAAAAAATGAGAGTGCCATTATTTTTCCTCCTTAGCCATTAACGGTTTTTTAGCTGGCACACCAGCCCGCCGTGGATACTTAGCAGGGGTTGATGCGACTTTATCAATCACGATGAGATGCCGTTGATCATTTGTTTCTGGTAACGTCAAGGCAATGTCTTGTGCAAACTGGCCACCCAAGGTTTCGATTGCGAAGTTAGCTTCTGCTAATTCAGAAGCACCTTGACTCGCTTTTAATGCGATAAACTGCCCGCCAATTTTAACAGCTGGTAAACAAAATTCTGCCAATACATTTAATGAAGCAACCGCCCGGGCAGTCACGATATCAAACTGTTCCCGATACGCACTCTTCGGATTACTGAACAGTTCGGCCCGATCATGGACCAACGTCACGTCAGATAAGCCTAATTCACGGACCAATTCCCCTAAGAAGTGAATCCGTTTATTTAATGAATCAACAATCGTAATCTTCAATTGCGGGAAGAGAATTTTGATTGGTAACGAAGGAAACCCAGCGCCCGCACCAATATCACAGATAGTTAAAGGATCGGTGCGTAATTTTTCAAAATATAGCGTAGGCGTGACAGAATCGAAAAAGTGCTTGAGATAAACTGCTTCTTGTTCCGTAATAGCCGTCAAATTAACTTGTTGATTCACTTGCACAAGCCGTTTGAAATACAATTCAAACTGCTTCATCTGTGCTTGTGAAACTTGAATGTTATATGTTTTTAACGTTGCTGCAAAACCCGCTGGTGTCATTATTTCTCCTTAAATATCCTTTAAAAGTAGGCGTTCAATTCGTGGAACATTATTGTTTCACATATACCTTTTAGTTTAACGTACTTACCCGAAAAAAACAAGATTCTTCCTATTTTTCAGACTACCGTTTCATGTGAAACGGTATAATTGGTAATTTAAGAACAATTGTTACCCGTTTTAAGCGAATCATTCAGTAAGAAAGCCCTTTTGTAATCGAGCCACCGATATGCTTTAGGATAAAGACGAACTATTGATATTATTTAAGAATATTATATTCGTTTTTTACCTAAATTCTAATTGAAGTCACTATTGGCGTGTGCTAAACTAAATGTTAACTAAATTTTAACTATTTTCTTGGAGGGACCCTCGTGGCAGACATACACTCAAATTCAGCACAGCCAATTAATCATAATGAAAAGCTTCCCCATATTAAAGCGGCCATTCTCGGTTTACAACATCTTCTAGCGATGTATTCTGGTGATGTTTTAATCCCATTACTAGTCGGTGCCGCGTTACACTTTAATGCCGCACAAATGACTTACCTCGTTTCAGTCGATATTTTCATGTGTGGGGTGGCGACCTTGTTACAATTAAAACGGACCCCACTGACCGGGATTGCCTTACCAGTTGTCCTCGGTTGTGCTGTTGAGTACGTTGGCCCATTAACCGCCATTGGCACTAACAGCCAGCTTGGAATTGATGTTATGTACGGTAGTATTATTGGGGCCGGCATTTTCATTTTATTAGTTTCTGGCTTATTCGCACGTTTGCGTTGGCTCTTCCCACCAGTTGTCACAGGTTCACTCATTACATTAATCGGGTTCACATTGATTCCTGTTGCCTTCCAAAACTTAGGGGGTGGCGATGTTGCCGCTAAATCATTTGGGAGTACCCCAAACCTAATTGCCGGCTTTTCAACGATTGCTTTAATTCTTATTTTTAGCATTTGGGGACACGGCTTCATCCAACAAATCGCCATTTTAATTGGGATTATTGCGGGCACCTTAATTGCTGCTGCTATCGGGATTGTTTCATTAGAGCCAGTGGGGCAAGCAAGTTGGTTCAAATTACCTGAATTGTTCTACTTTGGAACTCCACGCTTTGAATGGTCCTCAATCGTTTCAATGTCATTGGCTGCTCTAACTACCATGATTGAATCAATCGGCGTCTTCTTCGCCCTTGGTGAGATTGTTGGTCGCGACATTACTAGCAATGATCTTAAACGGGGGTTCCGTGCTGAAGGGATTGCCGCAATCTTAGGGGGCTTGTTCAACACATTCCCTTACTCAACGTTCTCACAAAACGTTGGAATCGTTCAATTATCAGGCATAAAAACGAAAAAGCCAGTTTACTACTCAGCATTTTTCTTAATCATCTTAGGGTTATTGCCTAAGATTGGAGCAGTCGCAACCATTATTCCAAGTGCCGTCTTAGGCGGGGCTATGGTCGTTATGTTCGGAACGGTTGGCATTCAAGGTATTAAGATGTTACACAAAGTCGATCTTGATGATAACCGTAACTTACTCGTCGCTGCCGTTTCAATCGGCTTAGGCTTAGGGATTGCAATTCATCCAACGCTTCTCCAATCATTACCAACCAGTGTTCGCACCATTCTAGGTAACGGCTTAGTAGTCGGTAGTCTCAGCGCTGTCATCTTAAACTTACTATTCAACTATCGTTCATTAATGGCTGCAAAACATGCTGAACAAAAATAATTAGTCTCACGCAAAAAAGGGGGCGGACAACATTGTCCGCCCCCTTTTTAATGTATTTATTGATCTGCGTACGAAATTGATGAGAACTTATTAAACGTCTTAACAAAGAGTAATTTGACGGTTCCCCGTGCACCTGCACGATTTTTTTCGATAATCACTTCAACTTCCCCAACATCTGCATTATCCGACTGCTGGGTCGCCGGTGCTGGCGAATTGCCACCACCGAAATCATCGCTATCTTCTCCAGGTTCATCACGATAATAATCATCACGATATAAGAAAGCAACGATATCAGCATCCTGTTCGATTGATCCGGATTCCCGAATGTCTGAAAGGACCGGTCGTTTATCTTGTCGTTGTTCAACCCCACGAGAGAGTTGGGAAAGCGCAATGACTGGTACTCGTAATTCTTTGGCCAATTTCTTCAATTGCCGTGAAATCGCCGAGACTTCTTGTTGCCGATTTTCTTGGCCGGACCCTTCAATCAATTGCAAATAATCAATGACGATGAGCCCAACGCCCCCTTTTTCCTTAGCTAAACGCCGGCATTTCGCCCGAATTTCAGCCATTTTCACGCCGGGCGTATCGTCAATATAGATATTTGCTTTAGAAAGACTCCCCATGGCCACGATTAAATTCTGCCATTCAAGTTCGTCGAGTTGCCCTGTTCTTAAATGATTAGCGTCAATACTCCCTTCGGCACATAACATCCGGTTAACAAGTTGCTCGGCACCCATTTCTAAACTAAAAATTGCAATATTCTCATTGGTTTTCGTCCCAATATTCTGCGCAATATTCAAAACAAACGCGGTTTTCCCAACCCCGGGACGGGCCGCCAAAATAATTAATTCATCTTCATGTAAACCCGCGGTAATCTTATCTAAATCGCGGTATCCCGTCGACAGCCCAGTAATCTCTTCTTCATTTTGATATAACTTATCTATTTGTTCAATTGAACTCGTTAAGACATCTGAAATTGGTTTGAAACCGGCCTTGTTTTGACGTTCGGAAACGTCCATGATCTCCTTTTCAGCGGTATCTAAAATATCCGTAACATCTTCATCTTGCGCGTAACCTTTTGCTACAATGTTTTGAGCGGTTTGGATTAAGCGGCGTAACATCGCTTTTTCAGAAACAATTTTCGCATAGTAAACCACGTTGGCAGCCGTTGGGACAGCCTCAGCCAACTCAGCTAAATAACCGATACCCCCGATATCTTCTAATTGGTTCTGTGCATCAAGGGCACTCTTTAAAGTAACCGCATCAATGCCTTCACCCCGTTCGTTTAATTCAACCATCGTTTCGAAGATCAAACGGTGGGCTTTACGATAAAAATCGTCGGCGGTAACATATTCCATTGCTTCGACGAGCGCATCGCCACTAATAAAGACGGCCCCTAAAACGGCCTGTTCCGCCTCATTATTCTGCGGCGGTACTTGTTCAATTAGTTCATTATTCACCATTTTTACTCCTTTGGTTAATCGACTTCAATTACTCCCTAGTTTACTCAAAATATCGGTGACTAGCAACAGACACCGACCAATCAGCAATTAAAAAAAGCCGTGATAGTGGTGTGCTAATCACGGTCTTTTTAATCATTCATTTTATTACTCAGTTACGATGTGCACCCGAATCGTGGCTGTCACTTCAGGGTGGATTCGGACATCAACATTCCGGTAACCAAGCGCTTTGATTGGTTCTGGTAAGTCAATTTTTCGTTTATCGACATTAATCTTATACTGTTGCGCCAATGCTTGGGCAATTTGCTTGCTTGGAATTGAACCAAATAGCCGGCCATCCGTCCCCGCTTTAGATTGAATTTCAACGATTGTTTTATCGTCTTCAATTTTAGCTTTTAATACCTTTGCTTCGGCTAATTCGGCAGCTGCGTTTTTAGCTTCAGCATGTTGTTGACCTTTTAAAGCACTAATAGCAGCTGGTGTTGCCGGTTTTGCTTTCCCATTTTTAATTAAAAAGTTTTGAGCGTAACCATCTGGCACATCTTTCACTTGGCCTTTTTTACCTTTGCCTCGTACATCTTCTAAGAAAATAACTTTCATTATTCTAACCACCTTATCTCATTAATCGTTTGTTGCTTCTTCGTCCGTTTCCGGATCAAATAACTCTGCTAAAACCGTTAATAGCTGCGCCTTAGCTTCCGAAACAGTCGTATCTGCCATCTGGGTTGCCGCGTTGGAAAGATGACCGCCGCCACCTAGTTTTTCCATAATCACTTGAACATTCACATCGCCTAGACTCCGCGCTGAAATAGCAATCATGCCATCTGGGCGTTTCACAATGACAAACGCTGCTTCAATACCGGACAATGACAGCAAAGTATCTGCTGCTTGTGCTGCAATGACCGGATCATAAGTCCGATTGTCCTCACCCACACATAATGCCATATTTGGTTCAACCATTTCAATGGTTTCAATTAAATGATTCTTTTGAATGTAATTATCGACATTTTCTTTTAACAAGTGTTGGACCATTGAAGCATCGGCACCAACTGAACGTAAGTAACTGGCTGCGTCAAACGTCCGGGTCCCAGTCCGCATTGAAAACGACTGCGTATCAACCGTAATCCCAGCTAACATCGTTGTCGCTTCGAACTTGTTAATGTTCGCAACATTTTGCGGTTGATATTCAAACATTTCCGTCACTAACTCACACGTTGAAGAGGCGTAGGGCTCGATATAAACCAACATTGGATTTTCTGGGAACTCTTCCCCACGACGGTGGTGATCGATGACAATCGTCCGTTGAGCAAGCTTCGCGTACAACTTAGGTGCCATTGTGATTGATGGTTTGGAATGATCGACCATCACCAATAAACTATTAGTCGTTGCTTTTTCGAGCGCTTCTTCGGGAGACAACACTTCCACCGCAATTTCAGGGTACGCTTTAACTTCCTCCAAAAGGCGTTGAATATCCGTATGAATATTATTTTGATCAACGACTACGTAACACTTCTTACCGTTCATTTCGGCAATCCGGCGAATCCCAAATGAGGCCCCCAATGCATCCATATCTGGACGAATATGGCCCATAACAAAGACTTCATCCACTTGTTTGAAGATTTCTTGCAATGCCTGCGAAATCATCCGCGCCCGAACCCGCGTCCGTTTTTCCATCGGGTTGGTCTTACCACCGTAAAAACGCGCTTGTCCTTCACTCGCTTTGACAACGACTTGATCACCACCACGACCAAGAGCTAAATCCAAATTACTCTGTGAAGTCGTTGCTAACACAGCTAAATCGGGTTCACCATACGCAAACCCAACACTTAACGTTAATGGGAAGTTTTGTTTGGATGTTTCTTCGCGAATTTCATCCAAAATCTTAAACTTCTCTTGCTCAACGGCGTGTAATGATTTGGCATACGCTAAAACGAAGAAATGATCATCGTCAACGCGTTTCAAAAACATCTGAAATTGATTAGCCCAGCGTGTTAACTCGTTAGTGACATAGTTATTTAGATTAGAAACAGCTTGATCATCCATTGTCTGGGTGATTTCATCATAGTTATCTAGAAATACTTGCCCAATGGCTACTTGTTCATCTTTATAACGGTCTTCAATGGCCGCATAGCGTGTAATATCGAGTAGATAAACCACCCCAATATTTTCTTGGATAATGATTTGGAACTGATTATCGCCCCAATGGACGATTTTGGTCTCAGTAGCTTCTTCGTTTTGCGCAACTAATGCGGCCAATTCAGAATCGACTTCTTTAAGCGGCTTACCTAAAACTTCTTTATCGCCAAAATACTTCTGCAAATAAGGATTGGTCCATTGAATCTCACCTAATTCATTGTACAATAAAATCCCAATTGGCATCTTGATTAAAGCTTCTTGCTCGCCACGTTTAATGCGATACGACAAGTCCGAAACATACTTAGCTGTATTCTCAGTAACCGTTTCGATCGCATACAATACGGTAATCACTGTCCCAATTAATAATACGAATAAAATCAGGGCAATGAGCCAATCTAACATCGCAGCAAATACCAAACTAACCGCTGTGAGGCCCAACAAAATAAGCGCAACGGTTCGCAGGCGAGTATCATCTAAAAACTGTGGTAATTTTAATTGTTTAAACTTATTTTTCATGTAAACTCCTTAATTCTAGATCCCATTCTGATTCTTGTTCATCTATCATTGAGTCTGTGTGGTTGGTTCTTTACTAAAACTTAAAAAATGCTACCTTCATTTTAGCACAATTGCCCTATAATTACCGCTTTGAATCCGGAATTTAATCCCATGTTCCCCTATTAGCGCACACAAAAAAAGACCTACTAAACACTGTTTAGTAGGTCTTTTGGTTGACTGATTAGTCTTCTGTAACGAATGGTAATAAGCCCATAATCCGTGCGCGTTTGATTGCAATTGTCAAACGACGTTGGTTTTTAGCACTTGTACCAGATACCCGACGAGGTAAAATCTTACCGCGTTCTGAGATAAAACGTTTCAATAAATCAGTGTCTTTGTAGTCGATATATTCGATGTGGTTAGCAGCGATGAAATCAACCTTACGACGACGACGGTTGCCGCCTCTTCTTTGTTGAGCCATTGAAAGTTCCTCCTTCCAAAACAGTTTATTTTAGAAAGGTAAATCATCATCTGAAATATCAATTGCTTGGCCATTATTTGCAAATGGATCGGCTTGAGTATTATTAGCAGCTGATGGATTACCCGATTGTTGAGGGCTGGTAAATCCAGATTGTTGGCTACCATTGCTTTGATTACTGTTAAAGTTTTGGCTTGCGCCATCACTTTGCCGTTGCTCCGTTGTTGTCCGTGATTCTAACAATGAGAAGTTATCAACGACCACTTCGGTTACGTATACCCGTTGACCTTGTTGGTTTTCATAATTTCTCGTTTGTAGACGGCCATCAACTCCGACTAGTGAGCCTTTCTTAGTGAAATTAGCGAAGTTTTCCGCTGATTTACGCCAGATGACACAGTTGATAAAGTCTGCTTCACGATCACCATTAGCATTCGTGAATTGACGATTTACTGCGACTGAGAAAGTCCCAACAGCAGCACCACTAGACGTGTAACGTAAGTCAACATCGCGTGTTAGCCGACCAACGAGTACAACTCGATTAATCATTCTGTCAGCTCCCCTCTATTCAATAATTACAATTCAAAATTAGTCTTCGCGTTTAACGATCATATGACGTAAAATTGCGTCATCAATCTTAGCTAGACGATCAAATTCGTTTAAAGCTTCATCATTATCAGCTAAAACATTTACGATATGGTAAATGCCTTCGTTTTGATTGTTGATTTCATAAGCTAAACGACGTTTTGACCAGTCTTTTGAATCAATCACTTCAGCGCCGTTGTCTTTTAAGATGCCGTCGAAACGGTTGACAAGGGCTGTTTTACTTTCTTCATCAATTGTTGTTGAGATGATGTAAGTAATTTCGTATTTTGATTGAGCCATGACTGTTCACCTCCTTATGGACTTTAGGTTCTTACCTGTGTAAGAACAAGGAGTAACTGACTAATAAAAATTAGCCTCACGATTTAGACCCTGTGTCTAAATCACAGATACTCACAAGATAAAATTCTATCATAACGGCCGTTAAAATACAATCTAAAATAAAAAATCGTTGCCACTAACACGCTTGGTAACAGTTGTTACAAGTGTATTTACGCAGAAACGATTTTTATTTTTTTAATTGACTTAATTTTCTGAATCTTGATCATCTGATGCCGCTTGATCGGCTTCAGCTCGTGCAAGTAATTCATCAACTTGTGCTAAGCCAGTATCAGTGACGTTATCACTTGGTACGGTTGGTGTTTCAGCGTCATCTGGTTCAGCTTCAACTTTCGCCATTGTTGCCACCTTCGCTTCGTCATCCACCCGGATTAAACGTACACCAAGTGTGGCCCGCCCAGTTTGTGAAACGTTAGCGACCTTGAAGCGAATCAAGACGCCAGTATCAGTGATTAAGAGAATATCCTCTTCACCAGTGACGGCTGCCACCCCAGCTAATGGCCCATTCTTTTTAGTGATATTGGCAGTCTTAATCCCTTTACCACCACGGCCCTTAATTGGATAATCAGCAACTGGTGTCCGTTTACCGTAACCCTTTTCGGAAATCACAAGGATTTCTTGGTCTGGAATGAGTAAGTCAGAACCGACAACATAGTCGCCTTCACGTAACCGAATCCCCCGCACACCAGCAGCAGTTCTCCCCATTGAGCGAACAGCTGTTTCACTAAAGGACACAGCGTAACCGTTATGCGTTCCGATAAAGATGTTTTGTTGTCCATCAGTCATTAAGACGTTACTTAATTCGTCATTTTCATGCAAAGTCAAGGCTTTCAGCCCATTGCTACGGATATTGGCGAATTCAGAAACAGCTGTCCGTTTAACCGTCCCCAAACGGGTAATAAAGAAGAGCGATTGTTCAGTTTGAACTTCTTTACCAACATTAACGACAGTTTGAACACGTTCATCAGAATTAATCCCTAACAAGTTAATGATTGGAATCCCCTTAGCAGTGCGCCCATATTCTGGAATTTCATACCCTTTAGCACGATATACTTTCCCGGTATTGGTGAAGAATAAGAGCACTTCATGGGTCGAAGTCGAAAGCAAGTGTTCGATAAAATCGTCATCGTGGACGCCCATCCCTTGGATCCCACGACCACCACGATTTTGAACTTTGAATTCACTGGCTGGTAATCGTTTGATATAGCCGTTGTGCGTTAAAGCAATCACAACATCTTCTTCTTCGATTAAGTCCTCGTCTTCAAGACTAAGCACTTCCCCCACCAATAATTCTGTCCGACGTTTATCGCCGAATTTACTTTGAATATCAAGTAATTCATCGTAAATAATCTTCTTAATTCGTTCTGGTTTGGCTAAAATATCTTTCAAATCGGCAATTAAAGTCATCAAATTATTGTATTCATTTTCAACTTTATCGCGTTCCAAACCGGTTAAGCGGACTAAACGCATATCCAAGATGGCTTGCGCTTGTTTGTCTGATAGATCATAGCGCTCCATCAACAAGACCTTAGCCGCATCACCTGTGTTGGAACCACGGATAATCTGAATAATCGCATCAATATGGTCTAAAGCAATCCGTAACCCAGCTAAAATGTGTGCCCGTGCCTCAGCCTTTTTCAAATCAAATGCAGTCCGGCGACGAATGACTTCTTCTTGATGCACTAAGTAGTGTTCCAAGATTGCTTTCAAACTCAATACTTTTGGGGCACCATCAACAATCGCCACCATATTAAATGAAAATGACGTCTGTAATGGTGTCAATTTATATAAGTTATTCAAAACTACTGAAGCACTCATGTCACGGCGCACATCAATTACAATGCGCATCCCATCACGGTCCGATTCATCGTTTAAATCGGTAATTCCTTCAAGCCGTTTGTCGCGAGCTAGTTCCGCAATTCGTTCGACCAACTTGGCCTTATTAACCATGTATGGAATTTCAGTGACGATAATCCGTTCTTTACCGTTTTTTTGGACCTCAACATCCACTTTAGCGCGAAGGGTGATTGTCCCTTTACCGGATTCATACGCATGGCGAATACCAGATTTCCCCATCACTAACCCACCAGTTGGAAAATCAGGACCAGGTAAGGCGTCCATCAAGTCAGCAGTTGTTGCATCTGGATTATCCATCAAGATGTGTAATGCACTAATCACTTCGGCTAAATTATGCGGTGGAATATTGGTTGTCATCCCAACCGCAATCCCAGTCGCCCCGTTAACGAGTAGGTTCGGGAACCGGGCTGGTAAAACAGCGGGTTCACGTTCTGACTCATCGTAGTTCGGTACATAATCAATTGTATTCTTATTGATATCACGTAACATTTCGACAGCCATCTTACTCATCCGAGCTTCGGTGTACCGCATTGCAGCAGCACCATCACCATCGACAGAGCCGAAATTCCCATGACCATCCACTAACATATAACGATAACTAAAATCTTGTGCCATCCGCACCATAGCTTCATAAATTGCTGAATCCCCATGTGGATGGTATTTCCCCATAACATCCCCAACAATTCTGGCAGATTTCTTATACGGCTTTTCGGGGGAGACCCCTAATTCATTCATGCCATATAAAATTCGGCGTTGAACAGGTTTTAACCCATCACGAACGTCTGGTAAGGCACGCGCAACAATGACACTCATTGCATATTCTAGGAATGATTTACGCATTGTCTTGGATAAATTGACGTTTTCAATCCGACCGTCTTGGCCAATTTCGTTTGCCATTAATCTATAAACCCCTCTCAGTCAGTCTTTCAATGTGTCCGTTTAAGTGGCGAACACGCTATGCATCGATGCTCTTTGGATCCATATAAACGGCGTTTTCTTCAATGAAAATCCGGCGAGGTTCAACCCGATCACCCATTAACATTTCAAAAATTTGATCCGCTTCTTCGGCATCTTCAACGTTAACCCGCAACATGCGGCGGTTTTCAGGATCCATGGTTGTTTCCCATAATTGGCTAGCATCCATTTCCCCTAACCCTTTGTAGCGTTGCACTTCCGGTTTAGGACTTGGTTGGAGCGTCCCTAACACTTCTTGTAACTCTTCATCAGAATCAATGTAGCGCATCATTTTCCCTTGTTTAACCCGATATAAAGGCGGCTGTGCGATATACACGTAGCCGGCTTCAACGATTGGTCGCATGTAACGGTAAAATAACGTTAAAAGTAACGTCCGAATATGGGCGCCATCGACATCGGCATCAGTCATGATGATTAACTTATGATACCGGGCTTTAGAAACGTCAAATTCTTGACCAAAACCAGTCCCCATTGCTGTAAATAGGGTTCGAATTTCATCATTCGCTAAGATTTTTTCCATGCTAGCTTTTTCAACATTCAGGATTTTCCCCCGAATTGGCAAAATGGCTTGCGTCAAACGTGAACGGCCTGATTTGGCTGAGCCCCCAGCAGAATCCCCTTCGACAATGAATAATTCTGAAATGGCAGGGTCTTTACTACTATTATCGGCTAACTTCCCTGGTAAGTTAGAAATTTCAAGGCCATTTTTCTTACGGGTAACTTCCCGGGCACGTTTAGCCGCTAACCGGGCTTTAGCGGCCAACGAACCTTTATCGACAATTTGGCGGGCAATCGATGGATTTTCCATCAAGAACTTCGTGAAATGATCAGAGAACATCCGATCAGTCACTGTCCGTGCGTCGGCATTGCCTAACTTCGTCTTCGTTTGACCTTCAAATTGAGGATCTGGATGTTTAACGGAGACGACAGCTGTTAAACCTTCACGGACATCTTCCCCTGAAAGGTTCGCGTCGTTGGGTTTTAAGATGTTTTGCTTTGTTGCATAGTCGTTGATGACCCGCGTGAGCGCCGTTTTAAAGCCAGATTCGTGCGTCCCACCTTCGTAAGTATGAATATTATTGGCAAAGGTCATTAAGTTTGTTCGATAATCATCCGTATATTGCAAAGCAACTTCCACGGTAATTCCGTTTTGTTCACCTTCAACATAGATTGGTTCATCTAAAAGGGTTTCTTTCTTTTTATCTAAGAACTCAACATAGCTTTTAATCCCACCTTCATAGTGGAATTCAAGTTTTTCGTGTGTTTCGGCCCGTTTATCGGTAAACGTTAGCTTCAAGCCTTTATTTAAAAAGGCCAATTCCCGAATCCGAGTCGTCAAAATTTTATCATCATACACCGTTGTTTCGGTAAAGATATCAGCATCGGGTACAAAATGAACTTTGGTGCCATGTTCATGGGCTGGTGCGTCACCAATTACCTTCATTGGCGTTTGCACTTTCCCCCGTTTGAAATCGATATAGTAGCGTTTCCCCCCTTGGGTAACCACTGCATCCAATTCCGTTGACAAGGCATTCACAACTGAAGCCCCAACACCATGCAGTCCACCAGATACCTTGTAGCCGCCACCGCCAAATTTCCCACCAGCATGCAAAATCGTAAAGACGGTTTCTAGTGCCGATTTGCCAGTCTTGGCTTGAATCCCAACTGGAATGCCCCGGCCATCATCGGTAACGGTAATACTATTGTCAGGTTCAACAACCACATTGATTTCTGTCGCAAAACCAGCCAGTGCTTCATCAATCCCATTATCGATAATTTCCCAAACTAAATGATGCAACCCTTGAGAACTCGTTGTCCCAATGTACATCCCTGGTCGTTTACGAACGGCTTCCAGGCCTTCTAACACCTGAATTTGACTGGCATCATAAGCTTTAGCGCGTTCTTCTTTTGCTTTCATTTGTGCTTCTGTCTCTTGATTCATTTGATCATCTGCCAAGAAAAAAACCTCCGTTTGATCGTTTTTTGACTAATTTATTGCTGCATCGGCCACTGTCACGGTGCCATTTGTTACGGTAAACACCCGTGGCGCACTGATAATTTCTTTTTTGACATTTTCAAGACTAGTTGTCGTTAAGAACGTCTGTACTTTGTTTTGGAACGTCTTCAATAAGTGTGTTTGGCGTAAATCATCAAGCTCGGATAACACATCGTCCAATAATAAGACGGGATATTCACCAGTTTGTTCTTTCATCAAGTCAATTTCCGCTAATTTAACACTTAACGCAGTTGTCCGCTGTTGGCCTTGGGAGCCAAATGACTGCACATCCTTACCATTAACCAAAAATAACACGTCGTCGCGGTGGGGACCAATCAATGTTGTGCCCTGTTCGACTTCTCGTGTTTGCTGCGCTTCATATAGCGCTTGAAACTGTTGGTATATCCCTTCGACATCCCGTGTCAGTTGGTCATCTGGCATTTGACTTTGATATTTAAACGTCAAAACTTCCCGCTCTTTAGTAATTTCTTGATGCAACTTCTGGGCCCATTTCTCCATTTGTTGCAAAAATGCACGTCGCGCAACCGTGACTTCCGCTCCATAAGCGGCTAACTGGTCGGACAACACGCCTAGGTAGACTAAGTCTTTAGCCTGGCGTCGCTGTAGCTGTTTCAAATACTGATTCCGCTGTTTCAAAATCGCTTTGTATTGCGAAATATTATACAAGTATTTCGCACTCATTTGACCGAATTCCATGTCGATAAAGCGTCGCCGGACAGCTGGCGAACCTTTCACGATATTTAAATCCTCCGGTGCAAACAAGACAACGTTTAATTGGCCAATATATTGGGATAACTTAGCCTGCTCTAAATGATTAAACTTCGCTTTTTTACCTTTTTGACTTATCACTAATTCCAATGGGATATGGTCAATTTGACGTTGGACCACGCCGGTAATCTTTGCATATTCACCATCCCATTGTATTAGTTCGCGATCATTATTTGTCCGGTGCGAACGGGCCAAAGCTAGCACATAAATGGCTTCTAGCAAGTTCGTTTTCCCCTGTGCATTTTCCCCAATCAAGACATTAATATCTGGTGAGAAATGGACATCCACTTGCTCGTAATTTCGATAATGATCAAGCTGGAGTTCGCTTAAATACATAGTCGTCTACAGTCTTTCTTGTTGTTTAATGACAAATTGGCCATTATCAGGGACCTCAACGACGTCTTCCGGATACAACTTCCGGCCACGACGATCGTCAGGTTCTCCGTTTACTAAAACCGTTGTTTCTTTTAAGAACCACTTTGCTTGCCCGCCTGTTTCAATCACACCGGCCTCTTTAAGGAGTTGCCCGAGTGTAACATATTCGGCTTCAAGTTTAATTTCTTGTGCCATACTCAACCCACCATTCTTAACGATATTAATTACTGCGCAAATACCGATCCGTTATACCTTATAATTATAGACTTTTTTTGCCTTAAAAACAAATAAACATAGCTAAAATGCTTTCTGAGCGTTTTTGATTACTTTAACCTTATCCTACTCACTTAATCCGAAAACGCTGTAAACGAATTTATTTTAATTTTAGCGCAAAAAAAACGCCCCATTTTTGGATGAGGCGTTTTTTGGTCGTTAGAATGTCCGAACTGGTGTGATTAATTGAATGTAATGTTCTTGATCTTCACTTGGCACTAATGTAAATGGGCGTAAAGCCGCCGTAAAGTTAATCATGACGGTTGTTTGCCCAAATGACCGGAGCGCATCCTTCATATAATCGGGGTTAAATGAAATTTCAAGATCCTCACCCGTTAAATTTTCGAATTGGAGTGCTTCTTCAACGTTCCCAACATCTGGTGAGTTCCCATAGATGATTGCCGTATTATCCGTCGTATTTAAGGTCAATCGAACAACATTGTTGCGACTTTCATGCGACAACAATGAGGCCCGTTCGATCGCAGCTAATAGAACTGGTGCATTGAATTCGATTTGCGTACTTGAAGAAGTCGGAATTAAACGCGCAGTATCAGGGTAATTGCCTTCTAATAAACGAGAATAGAAGGCTAAGTTACCAGCCTTGAAGAGCACTTGATTTTCAGCAATCCGAATTTCGACGGTTTCAACATCGTCTGCTAATGTTCTTGAAAGTTCAATTAAGCTCTTTCCAGGAATAATGACATCGTAGTTCACATCACTTGGCACCGAAACAGTTAGCTTCCGTTGTGCAAGACGATGACTATCTGTCGCCACGGCTAACATTTCGCCATCGTTTAAAACCAAATGAACCCCTGTTAAGATTGGCCGACTTTCTTGGTTAGAAACGGCAATGACGGTTTGGTGAATAACTTGTTTGAGCACGTCAGTACTGATACTAAACGGATTTTGCCCGGCAATTTCCGGTAGGTGTGGATAACTATTCGCATCTAAGCCATTAATCGTGAATTCTGATTTACCTGACCGAATCGTTGTTTGGAAGTTGTCACCAACAGTCACCGTCATCTGATCTTCAGGTAATTTTTTGACAATTTCACTAAAGAAGCGGGCTGGTAAAACAATTTCACCGGTTTGTTCCACGATCAATTGATTTTTTTCATCATTGCTAGCAAGGGTTGCTTCAATTGAAATATCCGCATCACTACCGGTTAAAGTAAGTCCTTCTTGGGAAAGAACCAGTTTTAACCCTGTCAAAATAGGAATCGTCGTTTTAGCTGAAATGGCTCGTTGCACATCATTAAGCGATTTAATGAATAGGGTGCGGTTAATTGAGAATTTCATAGATGTTAAACCTCCGAAAGAATATATATATATTATAAAAGAATTTTAAGTAATAGTAGTAGGGCCTGTGAAACTTGTGGATAACGGCGAAAAGCAAAAGAGTTAGTAGTTTTCCACTTGTGGATAAGTTGAGGACAACTCTCAGGATAACTTTTGGCTTTATCCACAGCCCCCATTTAGCCTTTTAAGGTATTCTTCAAATCTAAGATGGCATCTTTTAGATTTTGATCGCTTGTTAAAGCTTGGCTGATCCGTTCGTGTGCGTGCATAACCGTGGTGTGATCTTTGCCCCCAAATTCTTGGCCTATTTTGGGAAGCGAACTGTCGGTCATTTCGCGGGCCAAGTACATAGCAATTTGTCGTGGGAGCACAATTTCTTTAACGCGTTTGCGCCCCTTTAAATCAGTGACTGAAAGGCTGTAATACTTAGCGACTACGGATTGAATCTTAGCAATTGAGAGTTGACTCGATTTACCATTGAGGTTTAAACCCTTAAGGGCATCGGCGGCAAGACTAGTTGTAATTTCAGCATTTTGCATTGTTGCATAAGCTTGGACGCGCACCAGTGAACCTTCAAGTTCGCGGACGTTAGAATCAATTTGACCAGCGATGTAGCTTAAAGTATCTTCTGGAATTTCGAGGCGTTCTGTGTCGGCTTTATTTCGTAAAATGGCAATTCGGGTTTCCAAATCAGGGGGAGTAATGTCGACGGACAAGCCCCATTTAAAGCGTGAAACTAACCGCTCTTGGAGCTTAGGAATTTCATTAGGCAACCGATCAGATGTTAAGACGATTTGTTTTTTATCATTATAAAGATCATTGAAGGTATGGAAAAATTCTTCCTGCGTCCCTTCTTTATCAGCAAAAAATTGAATGTCATCGACCAATAATAAATCAACGTTACGGTATTCTTGACGAAATTTTTCCTGATTCTTAGTTTGAATCGAATTGATGAAATCATTGGCAAAAGCTTCACTTGTCACATATTTGACATTTGTATCAGGTTTAGCGAGTAATAGCTGGTGACCGATAGCTTGCATCAAATGGGTTTTACCTAAACCAACACCACCATATAGAAAGAGGGGATTATATAAAACGCCGGGCTCTTCTGAAACAACGAGTGCTGCCGCATGAGCCATCTGATTACCTTTCCCAGTGACAAACGTATCGAACGTGTATTTATTATTTAAATGCGTTTCGCGTAAAAAGGTTGGGGTTTCAGCTTTGGTCAGGCTACGTTCTTCAGCTGGTTTTTCAGCTTGAAGTTGCTCGGCTTCGGTTGGTAACAGAAAAATAGGGGTCAATTCAATTTCTGCGAATTCATAGGCCCCTTCAACGACCTTAGTGGCCAAATTACTTTCCCAGTACTCTTTGTGTAGAGGAGATGGCACTTCGATCAGTATTTCATTGGCTCTAAAAGCAAGCGGTTTGGCAGTTTTAATCCAAGCATTAAAACCGACGGGGGTTAAATCATTTTGGAATTCTTCCCGCAAATAGTTCCAAAGTTCCTGAAGATCAGGCATGTAGCGTGTCCTCCTTACGTAAAATAACCACTTTATTGAAAAAAGCTCAATAAAGAAAGACTATCTACATTCTAGCATTCTAAAAAAAAGTTTTCCACAACAAGAACAAAATCCACAAGAATCAATTTAAAAGTTATCCACTTGAACACACTGCCGGGGATAACTTTTAAAAGCAACTGTGGAAAACAAAAAAAAATGGCATTTTTGATACTTATCCACAAAAGTATGTGGGCATTCAATGCTCACTAATAAAAGATTTCAGCAACTTATACACACCTTAAAATCAACTTGTGGATAACATAATAACACCCTGTGATTTTCTGGATAAATCACCCAGTAATCTGTGCATGGCAAAATGCGCCTGGTTTGTGATAAATAGTTATCCACAAGAAAGTCGATGATTTATTTTTTTGTGGATAAGAATATTTATCCTGTTTTTTTATGGAAAGTGTTTTAACTTTTATTGAAATATGCTATTATATTTTAGTGAATGTCGTAGGTGGTATTTATCATCCGTTGTTTCTCAGATATGGGAACAATAGACATAGTCAATTAGGAGGTGCCAATATAATGACTACAAAGAGAACTTTCCAACCAAAGAAACGCCATAAAGAACGTGTTCATGGTTTCATGAAACGTATGAATACTAAGAACGGTCGCAAGGTACTTGCAAGACGCCGTGCTAAAGGCAGAAAAGTATTATCTGCATAGGCCACTGATGCTTCAGTGGTTTTTTTATTATCCTCAATTAATTAAATGAAATGCCGGAGTGAATTATGAGAAAGTCGTACCGCGTCAAAAAAGAACAGGAGTTTCAAACGGTTTTTGAAGCCGGTCATTCAGTTGCAAACCGTAATTTTGTGGTTTATCAATTGGAAAAACCGGGTCAAAAGCATTTTCGAGTGGGCCTGTCCGTAGGTAAAAAAGTGGGTAACGCAGTAATGCGTAATCGGGTTAAACGTTACATTCGCCAGAGCTTGTTGGAGTTGAAGCCAGAGTTACCACAGACTGTCGACTTTTTAGTGATCGCAAGACGTGGCGCTAATCAACTAACAATGGCGGAAACCAAACAGAATTTAGTGCATGTCTTAAAATTAGCAAAGCTATTAAAGGAAGAAGCAGATTCCGCTTCTAAATAAGTGAGGGATTACAGTGAGTTCAAAAAATCGCAAACGGCTATTATTAGTGGCCAGTCTGGTCTTATTCATGCTAATCGCAGCGGGATGTAGTACATCACCGGTTGACAGTAGCAGTACTGGCTTCTGGGATCATTATGTTATTTATAACTTTTCCCGCTTTATTTTATGGTTAGCAGACATCTTTGGTGGCAGTTATGGTTGGGCAATTGTGGCCTTCACCATCATCATTCGGGTGATTATCTTGCCATTAACTTGGTGGCAAAGCAAGAGCATGCTCAAACAACAAGAAGTTGCACCAGAAATTCAAGCGCTTCAAAAGAAATATGCTTCTAAAGATGCCGAGACACAACAAAAATTACGTGAAGAAACGCAAAAGCTATACGCAAAAGCGGGCGTTAATCCAGTTGTGGGCTGTTTACCACTAGTGGTCCAAATGCCAGTGTTGATTGCTTTGTACCAAGCTATCTATCGGACCGCTGCTTTAAAGAGTGGCACGTTCTTATGGATGCAACTTGGTAAAGCTGATCCTTACTTTATTATGGCTATCTTAGCAGCCGTCTTTACGTTTGGGACATCTTATTTAACAATGATGGCTCAACCAACGAAGAACGCTGCCTCATCGGCAATGTTATGGGTAATGCCCATCATGATTTTTGTGATGGCAATGAATATCGCGTCTGCCGTTTCAATTTACTGGGTGGTAACGAACGCCTTTTCAGTGGGTCAAACAATGGTTATTCAAAATCCATTCAAGATTCGTCGGGAACGTGAAGCCAAAGAAAAAGAGAAGCGTGCGCGTGAAAAAGCACTTGCTAAAGCACGTAAGAAAGCAATGAAAAAACGTTAGACAAAAGAGCCGGTGCCCAATATTGGGCACCGGCTTTTTTTGGTGGTTCAATATTGGGCGCGTTATCATAGTTGTTTATATTTCTGATTTAATAGTCAAAATATTTAATGGGTTTAGGTGAATTAATCGCGCTTGATATGAATTTTCGCTATAATAAGCGCAATCATTTAAAAGTGGAGGACAAACAGATGACCTATTCAGAACAATGGCATTTAGAACCAATTTTTGCAGGGGGGCTTGCTTCACCCGCGTTGGCGCAACGATTGGCGGATTTGACTGCGCAAATGGCCCCGTTATTAGCATCGGTCCAGCGTTGGACGTATGCTGACGATCAGCCCGAATTTACAATGCTGACCCAAATCACGACCCAATTACAAGCCATTGAAGCCGGGTTAAAACAAACGGGTAGTTTCGTAAATATGATTCAATCAACGGACGAACGTAACCCGCAAGTCGCACCGATGATGGGACGAATCAATGCGCTTGCTAACCAAGCCAACCAAATTGATGTTGCACTCACTAAAAAATTAGTCGCATTGACGGATGCTGACTTTAAAACCGTTTTAGCGACACCTGCATTCCAGGCGATTCAGTTCAATTTAAGTGAAAAACGAACGAACGGCGCTGAACTTTTAGATGAAACAACGGAAAGATTAATCAAGCAATTCGCATTGGATGGGCTAACCGGTTGGAGTGAACATTACGACGCATTGGTTGCTGAAATTCAGGTGCAAGATGGTGAGACGACTTTGTCGGCGGGGCAAGCACAGAATAAGTTTGAATCTGATCCAGATCCTAAGGTTCGCCAACGAGTATTTCAAAAGTGGTATCAGATGTGGGATCGCTATTCACCATTATTAACGGGCACTTTAAATCATTTGGCTGGTTTCCGCTTAACGGATTATCAAGCACACGGGACGACAGACTTTTTGAAAAAACCGTTAGCAGCAAGTCGCATGCAACCCGCAACCTTAGAAGCGATGTGGTCGGTCGTTAGTCAAAATAAAAAGCCGCTTGTTGATTTTTTAAACCGGAAGGCGGCGTTGATGGGAAAAGATCAGCTTGCTTGGTATGATACGTGGGCCCCAGTGGTTGTGGGGGATTTCCACCCACAAACCTACACGTATGATGAAGCTGCCGCTTTTATCATGCAGAATTTTAAAGCTTTCAGTCCCCAAATGGCTTCAGTGGCGCAAACTGCGTTTGAAAATCGTTGGATTGAAGCTGAAAATCGGCCAGGTAAACAACCTGGTGGTTATATGACCGATTTACCTGAAACTAATGATTTTCGGATTTTTATGACGTTTGATGGGACCCCAAACGGTGTCGCCACATTGGCACATGAATTAGGGCATGGGTTCCATACGATGATGATTAATGATTTGCCAAGTTGGCGACAAGATTACGCGATGAATGTTGCAGAAACAGCTTCAACCTTTGCGGAACTAATTGTCAGCGATGCGGCGGTTAAAGCGGCGCAAAGCCCAGCAGCTAAGATTAATTTATTGGATCAAAAAATCACGAATGCGATTGATATGTTTATGAATATTCATGCGCGCTTTTTATTTGAGGAACGTTTTTATACAGCGCGCCAAAACGGGTTGCAAACCACTGCTGATTTAAAGGCACTAATGCTAGCAGCACAAAAAGAAGCCTATGCGGAGGCGTTGAGTGATTATGATCCATTATTCTGGGCGGATAAACAGCATTTCTTTTTTGATGACGTACCGTTTTATAATTTCCCATATACGTTTGGTTATCTCTTTTCAATGGGGATTTACACCAAAGCCCAGACGATGCCCAATTTTGAAGCAGATTATATTGCACTGTTACGTGATACTGCCAATATGTCAACTGAAGCATTAGCACAAAAACATCTCGGTGTTGATTTAACGCAGCGTACTTTTTGGCAAGCAGCGGCAGATAGTATCGCAGCAGATGTGCAACAATTCTTAGTTTTAACAGCGGCTTACCTTGGATAATGCCATGCTATTTTTAAATTGGTATATCATGGTATAATAAACGGGAATCGGGCGCTCACACTAATTAGAGTGCCCAAATTGATTGGAGGTTTTGAAATGCCAACATATGAAGGTAGCGATATTCAAGCAGCGATAAATGAAGGGTTACAAGCCATGCACCTAACGCGGGAAGAAGTGAGTGTTGATGTATTAGAAGCCGGTAAAAAAGGGTTTCTCGGTTTTGGCCGGCGCCTAGCAGTTGTCCGGCTGACGCCCAATGAACAAAGTCAGCCTAAACAAAGCGTTCCCGCCCCAGTTTCCGCCCCAGTTGAACCAACCCCAATTGACCATTCAACCACTACGCCGCAAAAACAGAAAAGTGATGCGGAAACGGAAACAAAATTAAGCGCCTATTTGGAAGCTATCACGGCTCAAATTGGCACCCCGGTTAGCATTCATGTGACCCACGATCATCACAGTACGACTTATCATTTAAAAACTGATAAAGAAGGTCTATTGATTGGCAAGCACGGTAAGACAATCAACGCGCTTCAATACTTAGCACAGACCTATTTTGACCATCACATGAAGGGGAAACAAACGATTATCTTAGAAGTCGGTGATTACCGTCAACGAAGAGCCGCAATTATTAGTCGCCTTGCCGATAAAGCGGCTCGTGAAGTTGTTGCGACTGGTAAACCAGTCTTTTTAGAACCAATGCCAGCTTTTGAACGAAAAATTGTGCATGGTCATCTAGCTGCCAATCACCATGTTCAAACCCATTCTGAGGGCCAAGGCAATCGCCGGTCAATCGTAGTGGAGTTAGCGCGGCCATTTTAGGTGTTGTGAATTGACGCTCTAAAAAAATCGTGTATAATGAAATTAATTAAATATCGATAAAGTAGTGAAAGTGCTTTGTCCACCCCTTACGGAATGACGGGAGGAGTGGACGCTAAGCGCTTTTTTTATGCAACTATTTTGGAAAGGAAGCATTTAAAATGCCAACGACAGTCACAGAATTTGATACGATTACGGCGATCTCAACACCGCCTGGTGAGGGGGCGATTTCAATTGTGCGTCTTTCAGGGGATGAGAGTTTAGCCATTATTAAACGCATTTATCGTGGCAAAGATCTTGATCAAGTGGCAAGCCACACTATTAATTATGGCCACATTATTGATCCTAAAACCAATGCAGTTGTTGACGAAGTTATGGTTTCCGTGATGCGGGCTCCCAAAACGTTTACCCGCGAAGACGTGATTGAAATTAACTGTCATGGTGGCATCGTCGCAACAAATCGCATTTTACAATTATTGATGAGCTACGGTGCTCGAATGGCTGAACCTGGTGAATTCACGAAGCGGGCCTTTTTAAACGGGCGGATTGATTTAACGCAAGCCGAATCTGTGATGGACCTGATCCGCGCTAAAACTGATCGGGCGATGCAAGTCGCTGTAGACCAATTGGACGGGAGTTTAGCACACCTGATTAAGAACTTGCGTCAAGAAATCTTAGAAGTATTAGCGCAAGTCGAAGTCAATATTGATTATCCAGAATACGATACTGATGAGATGACAACGCGCGTTTTACTTGAAAAAGCTGAATTGGTTAAAGGGCGGATTGGTGAACTACTTCAAACAGCGCAACAAGGTAAGGTTTTACGCGAAGGATTGGCAACGGCAATTGTTGGCCGGCCTAATGTTGGTAAATCAAGCTTACTAAATCATCTGTTACATGAAGATAAGGCAATCGTGACAGATGTTGCCGGAACCACGCGTGATGTTTTGGAAGAATACGTTAACGTCCGTGGGGTACCATTGAAACTTGTTGATACAGCAGGGATTCATGATACCGAAGATAAGGTTGAAAAGATTGGGGTCGAAAGAAGTCGCGCAGCAATTACCAAGGCCGATCTGATTTTACTGGTCTTAAACCAAAGCGAGCCCTTGACAGTTGAAGATCGCGAGTTAATTACGGCGACAACTGATAAGAAACGAATTATTATTTTGAATAAAACCGACTTACCAAACCGGTTAGATTTAAATGAACTTAAGACACTAGTGAGCGCAGACGAAATTATTCAAACCTCAATTTTAACAAGTGAGGGGGTAACTGATCTGGAAGCCCAAATCGCCAAACGCTTCTTTGGTGGCATTGAAAATAGTCAAAGTACGGTAATGATTACCAACGCCCGCCAGATTGGTTTATTAAATCAAGCACAACAATCGTTAGATGAAGTCATCAGTGGCATCGCTGCTGGGATGCCAGTTGATCTAGTGCAAATCGATATGACTAATTGTTGGGACAAGCTTGGTGAAATTACTGGTGACTCAGCACCAGATGAATTAATTACGGAACTTTTCAGTCAATTCTGTTTAGGGAAATAGAACTAGAACCATATTAAAGGAGAACAAAACATGCGAGAATATGATGCAGCGCACTACGACGTAATTGTTGTTGGCGCCGGCCATGCAGGTTCTGAAGCGGCTTTGGCTGCTGCACGAATGGGCCGTGAAACATTACTATTAACGATTAACTTAGACATGGTGGCTTTCATGCCATGTAACCCATCATTGGGGGGGCCTGCTAAAGGGATTGTAGTCCGTGAAATTGATGCCTTGGGTGGACAAATGGGGCGCAACATTGATAAAACTTATATTCAAATGCGGATGCTAAATACGGGGAAAGGTCCAGCTGTCCGCGCGTTACGCGCCCAAGCCGATAAGCATGCTTACCACCGGGCGATGAAACGGACAATTGAAACAACGAAACATTTAACACTTCGTCAAGGGATTGCCGAATCCTTAATTGTTGAAGATGGTGTTTGCAAAGGGATTATCACTAATACAGGGGCCCGTTACAGTGCTGATAGTGTTATCTTAACGGCCGGGACAGCTTCTCGTGGAAAGATTATTATCGGGGAACTAACATATTCATCTGGTCCGAATAATTCAATTCCTTCTATTAAACTTTCAGAAAGTCTTGAAGATAATGGCTTTGTGTTGACCCGTTTTAAAACAGGGACACCGCCACGAGTGGACGGGACAACCATCGATTTTTCGAAGACGGAAGAACAACCCGGTGACAAGGAACCGAACCACTTTAGTTTCGAAACACCTGATAGTGCCTATCTTAAAGATCAGCTCTCTTGCTGGATGACGTATACGAATGATGCAACGCATCAAGTGATTCGCGACAACCTCGACCGCGCACCAATGTTTACCGGCGTGATTGAAGGAGTGGGGCCACGTTACTGCCCATCAATTGAAGATAAAATCGTCCGCTTTGCGGATAAGCCACGGCACCAAATTTTCTTGGAACCAGAAGGTCGTGAAACAGAAGAATATTATGTTGGTGATTTCTCAACGTCAATGCCGGAAGAAATCCAACACAAGATGATTCACTCCATCGAAGGCTTAGAAAATGCTCAAATGATGCGTCCAGGTTATGCAATCGAATATGATGTTGTTGAACCATGGCAATTAAAACCAACCCTTGAAACTAAAGTAGTCGAAAACCTTTATACAGCAGGTCAAATGAATGGGACCTCCGGTTATGAAGAAGCTGCTGGCCAAGGTTTGATGGCCGGCATCAATGCGGCCCTTAAACAAATGGGTCGTGAGCCATTCATTTTAGACCGTAGTGAAGCTTACATTGGTGTGTTAATCGATGACTTGGTTACTAAGGGAACTAATGAACCTTACCGACTATTAACATCACGTGCGGAACACCGCTTGATGCTTCGGCACGATAACGCTGATTTGCGCTTAACTGAAAAGGGGCATGAATTAGGCTTAATTAACGATGATCGCTTTAATAGTTATAAAGTGAAAAAGGCAGCGGTTGAAGCCGAATTAGCGCGTTTAGCAACCATTCGGTTGAAACCAACGCCAGAAATCCAAGCCTTTTTAGCTGCTAAAGGGGAAGCGCCACTTAAAGATGGTGTTTTAGCCAGTGATTTCTTGAAACGACCAGAAGTGAAGTATGCTGATTTAATTCAATTTATCCCAGCAGTCGAAGGAATCGACAACCGGGTTGTGGAACAAGTTGAAATTCAAATCAAATATGCTGGTTACATCGATAAAGAAAAAGCTAAAATTGCGAAGTTAAAACGGATGGAAGCTAAGAAAATTCCAGCCAATATTGATTATGATGCGATTGAAGGACTTGCCACAGAAGGTCGCCAAAAATTACAAAAAATTCAACCCGAAACACTCGCACAAGCCAGCCGAATTAGTGGTGTCAATCCGGCCGATATCGGGATTTTAAGTGTATACATTCAACAAGGCAAGATTGCCAAAGTCAAATAGGCCAGTTGATAACTAGTCATTAGATATGTTAGAGTTAAGCATATATTGTCAATGGTAGAAAGCCAGCCGTTTCACATGAAACGGTTGGCTTTTTAGAGTCATGGAAGAAAAGTGAGGGAATTAAGTGATAACTGTTAGTGAAATGAGCTTAACGCTTTCTGGGCGTAAGTTATATGAAGATGTTAATTTGAAGTTTACACCTGGAAATTGTTATGGCGTAATCGGTGCCAATGGTGCGGGTAAGTCAACTTTTCTAAAATTATTAGAAGGTAAGTTACAGCCATCATCAGGCCACATCTCAATGGGTCCTAATGAACGGATGTCGAGTTTGAATCAAGATCACTACGCCTTTGAAGAATTCGAAGTGTTAGAGACGGTGATCCAAGGTCACAAGAAGTTATATGAAGTAATGCAAGCTAAGGATGCCTTATACGCTAAAGCTGATTTCACTGAAGAAGATGGGATGAAGGCTGCTGATTTAGAAGCTGAGTTTGCAGAAATGAACGGTTGGGATGCTGAATCAGAAGCTGCTCAATTGCTCCAAGCCTTAGGCATCGATGAATCTTTACACCATGTGAAAATGAGTGAATTAATGGAAGGGCAAAAGATTAAGGTTTTACTTGGTCAAGCGCTCTTCGGGAAACCGGATATTCTATTATTGGACGAACCAACGAACGGTTTGGACAGTGCCTCAGTTGAATGGTTAGAAGATTTCTTAGCAGACTTCCCGAATATCGTAATTGTTGTTTCCCATGACCGTTATTTCTTAAACCAAGTCTGTACAATGATGTGTGATGTCGACTTTGGGCGCATCAAGCTGTTTGTTGGGAACTATGACTTCTGGTTAGAATCAAGTAAGTTAGCAGCTAAGTTACAATCAAACGTTAATGCCAAAAAAGAAGAACAAATCAAAGAATTGCAAGAATTTATCGCGCGTTTTAGTGCAAATGCTTCAAAATCAAAACAAGCGACCTCTCGTAAGAAACAATTAGAGAAGATTACATTAGAAGATATTCAACCTTCTTCCCGTCAATACCCATTCATTAAGTTCGATTTTGAACGCGAATTAGGAAATGACCTTTTACGGGTTGAAAATGTCTCAAAAACAATCGACGGTGTTAAAGTTTTAGATAACATTAGTTTTTCAGTGAAACCGGACGAAAAAGCAGCCATTGTGTCACGGAATGACGTTGCTACTGCTGTCTTAATGCAGATTTTAGCCGGTGAAGTACAACCTGACGAAGGAACGGTGACATGGGGTGTGACGAGTCAACGATCATATCTACCAAGAGATACGAACTCGGCTTTTAATGATGATCAACTCATCATCTTAGATTGGTTACGTCAATTTGCCGCTAAAGGTGAAGACGACAATACCTTTTTACGTGGTTTCTTAGGAAAGATGCTCTTTTCAGGGGATGAAGTGACAAAAGAGATTAATGTCCTTTCAGGTGGAGAAAAAGTCCGGTGTATCCTATCAAAGATTATGTTGCAAAAATCTAATACATTATTATTAGATGATCCAACTAACCATTTGGACTTGGAATCAATTACTTCATTGAATGATGCTTTGATTGATTTTAAGGGTGCGTTAGTTTTTACATCACATGATCATCAGTTTATTCAAACTATTGCGGATCATATCATTGAAGTATCAGCAAATGGCGTTGTCGAACGTGCTGAAACGAACTATGATGAATTTTTAGCACATCCAGAATTACAAAAACAAGTTAAAAATCTCTACGTTTAAATAGTAGAAAATTGAAGGGAAGGACGCTAGCATAGCTAGGGTCCTTTTTTGTTATAAGATAATGGTTATTTGTTTACAGAAAATCCTTGCATCGCGGGCTGTAAGTTGGTATACTAATAAAGTTGTCAAAAGCGATCTGATTAGTGATAAACGGTATCGTCGATTAAATAAAAAGTTTTGAGAAACGCTTGTTATTTAATTAGAGATGTGATAACATATTATATGTTGCTTACGAAGTCATAACTTCTAAGTGATTGTTAATAAAAAAGATGTTGACGGCTATCAAGTTTTGTGATAAACTTAAAAAGCTGTTTTAACACAGTAGACCTTTGAAAACTGAACAAAGTTTCGACAAACCAAATGTGTAGGGTCGCCCTTCGGGGCACAAAACATATTTGCGAAGTCAATTTCGCTAGCAAATAAATTAAGTAACAAAACAAGA
>NZ_CAJOCF010000006.1 GCF_905332535.1 Latilactobacillus fragifolii | reverse complement strand
ACACATTTGGTTTGTCGAAACTTTGTTCAGTTTTCAAAGGTCTACTGTGTTAAAACAGCTTTTTAAGTTTATCACAAAACTTGATAGCCGTCAACATCTTTTTTATTAACAATCACTTAGAAGTTATCACTTCGTAAGCAACATATAATAGATTACCACGACGGGGTTTAAATAACAAGTGTTTTTTTAATTTTTTTCGAACCGCTGAGTTAACAACCATCCGTTCCTCGTCGAGACAACTTTTATATACTACCAAGATTAACAGGCGTGGTCAAGCCCTTTATTAAAAAAGCTTTGAAAAATTATCAGCAACGTTTCGTCGTTACCAATAACCTTCCAAAGCTACTAGCGATTCCTATTGTTTAATAAGTGATTCAACATCCAAAATATTGTCAACCCAGTCACCTTGATAGAAGTCCTCTTCATGCGTTACTAACAGAACCCCGCCCTCAAATTCCTGAATGGCTTTTCGGAGGGCATGCTTCGTATCATCATCCAAATGATTCGTTGGTTCATCTAATAGAAGAAAATTGCTCGATGTTAATAGCAGTTTTGCAAGCTTGACTTTTGATTGCTCACCACCGCTGAGTTGTTTTAAAGGCTTAATCGCCTCTTCAGCTGTTAATCCTGTTCGCGATAAAACTTGCCGTAGTTCTTTTTGTTTCTGATCAGGGTATTCACCTTGCAGATATTGTAATGGTGTTGCCATATTATTCGGCCACTTTAAATCTTGCTTAAAATAACCAAACCGCACCGTACTTGCAACTTCAAAATCGCCATTAATGGCGGGAATTTCTTCAATGATGGTTTTAAGCAACGTTGATTTCCCAATTCCATTAAACCCTTTCAAGACCACCTTCTGGTCACGACCAATTGAAAAATTCAACGCTGGTAGCAAGGCACGATCATAACCAATCTCCAAATCATTGGTCGTCAATAGCATCTGACTGGCTGTTGCATGGTACGGAAAGCGGAAGTTAGCTTTCACACGATTACTTGGTGGGGTCAAAATATCCATATGCGCCAATTGTTTCTCCCGACTCTTGGCAATCGTTGAGCGAGAACCGGCTTTGTACTTGCGAATATAGGCCTTCGTTTTTTCAATCTTCTTTTGTTGGTTCTCATAGGCCTTTAGATAGCTCGCTTTATTCGCTTCTTTTTGTCGGAAGGCTTGTTGCAAGGTTCCCGTATACTTCGTAATCTTACCGAACTCGATATCGGCAATACAGGTTGTCACACGTTCCAAAAATTCATAGTCATGGGAGATTGTGATAAAGGCGCCTTCAAAGTGGTTAAGATAATCACTTAGCCAATCAATATGGTTGGTATCCAAATAGTTAGTTGGTTCATCTAGTAACAGCATATCAGGTTCTTCTAATAGTAGTTTCGCCAAAATAATCTTCGAGCGTTGACCGCCACTTAGTTGGGCGACATCATGGTCCATCCCTAATGCATCAATCCCCAAACCAGTTGCTACTTGCATCACGCGCGTATCAATATCGTAAAAGTTTTTAGCTTCAAGGTATTCTTGGAGCGCACCGGCTTTTTCAAGCAATTGGTCATCCAGATGCTCTGCGTAGTCAGCATAATACTGGCTCATTAATTGTTCCTTAGTGTATAGGTCAGCAAACGCCGTCTTCAAGAATTCGAAGATTGATAATCCGGGGGCTAACTTTGCATACTGATCAAGATAGCCAATCTTGAGATTCTTTTGCCATTCTACCTTACCTGCATCTGGGAGAATGGCCCCCGTTAAAATGTTAATTAAGGTACTCTTACCAACCCCGTTTTGGCCAGTAATCCCCATATGTTCACCCTTATTAACTTGAAACTCTGCGTCGTCATATAGTTGTTTATCTAAAAACTGGTGGGTGAGGCCTTCGACTTTTAAAATACTCATTGTTTATTCCTACTTTCTTTCCAAATAAAAAACAGGGGCAGCATCCGCTACCCCTGTCATGATTACAATCATTGACTATCGACCACTTCATCTATAGTCATTCTCCAAATAAACCACTGTCCCCAGCCGTTCAATCCAGTCATGTCCTATAGATGACTTTTAATCAATATTAGGCTCTGCACGATGCGTCATCTTCAAATGTACAGAGCTAAGCTTCATAATCAGTGGTCGTTCAATTAACATGTCCATCGCACCTTCTCAGTAAATTAGTCCTATCCTAACACAGAACAATCGTTCATGCAAAACCCTTACCGCACCCGCGCGCGCAACTTCGCTAATAACTGTGCGCGCTTGCGCCGCGAGATGATTAAGCGTAATTCACCACGGATAATTGGATAGTCCTTGGCCTTACCATGCATCATTGTCGCTAAATCTTGGCTTGTTAATCCTTGATTTGCCACTTCAATTTTGATCATTTCTGCTAAATACGTACTATAAAATGCATTAAACCCGACATATAAGCCTAGCACTGCACTGATTAGAATCGCAAGCCATAGATTAACATTCAAAATCGTCTTCAAAACTAGCATGCCACAAATAAAGGTAATCACTGTGGCCACTATTCCTAAGATGATTGTATGTCTTGGGGCGTCTTTCATCTGCTCCACCTTCTTAATAATGATTAATCGTTTATATTTTATTTATATTATACCTAATTTTAGTCATGATAAGCAGTAAAACCACTTAATTCTTTAAATTAAAAACCGCGAACGCTAAGCGAGACAGTCAACCACGTTTACTAGAATCAAACGCTACCGATTGTAAAAATTGTGTATATATTGTAAATTTTTCTGTTTTTATCCCCGTAAACAGTCTAGAATTGTAGTAGTGCTTTTTTGAATAATATAACTATATTAAGAAGGATAATTGAATCTATATGAAAAATATTGCTTTGAACATCCGAGATTTTTTCTTAGATGACAAACTACTCTTAGCGGCGGCCATCGCAGCCATTGTCACCTCATTTTTCAACCGCCCACACCTTAGTTACGTTAATTTCCACGTGATTGTCAGCGTCTTTTGTATTATGACGCTCGTTCAAGTTTATCAACGGCTCCACGTACTTGATTACTTCGCCCGCGAATTAATCGTCAAAAGTCGTTCTAAGCGAGCCCTGATGCAGATGTTATTAGCACTAACGTTTGTCGGCGCGATGTTCTTAACCAACGATATGACGGTCTTAACATTTGTACCGTTATTCATCCTAATTGCACGGCAACTTGAATTTTCACCAATCTTACCAGTGACGCTTATTACAATTTCGGCGAACCTCGGTTCTTCATTAACCCCGTTTGGGAGCCCGCATAATATTTTCCTCGTTTCGTTTTACCATATGACAATTCGCCATTTCTTCGAATATTCAATTCCCGTCTTGATTGTCAGCGTCCTGATGTTGACAGCAACGACCTTCCTTTTTCCAAAAGAACCGATTAAGCTTCATGGTTTGCATCCCGTCGAAGTTGAAAAAGGGCCCCTTTGGTATTTTGTACCATTAACGGTTGTCGTTTTCCTCGCAGTATTCTCGCTGATTCCATTGTGGGTGACACCCATTCTGGTCATCATTGCCATTTTAGCGTTTGATCCGAAATTATTCAAAACAGTCGATTACGGCTTGTTACTAACATTCTTTTGTTTCTTCATTGCTGTTGGGAATTTAAGTCACATCCCAACGATTGCGACATTCATGCGGTCAATTGTCGGAACAGCCAAACAAACTTACATTACCGGAATCATCAGTTGTCAATTGATTGCCAACGTCCCAACGGAAATTCTACTTTCAAGCTTCACTAACCATAGCCACGCAATGTTCTTAGCCATCAACATCGGTGGGGTCGGCACAATGTTCGCCTCACTTGCCAATTTGATTGCTTACAAACGATTCAAGAAAGGCTGGGGCAAAGACCTCGGCAAGTTCCTCGTCGTTTTCACTGGCATGAACTTTTTATTCTTAATTATTTTAGGCGTATTCGGCTATTTTCTCATCTAATTTTAAAAAACAGGGCAACGATCTTAACGGTCGTTGCCCTGCTTTTCACTGTTTTGCTAGCATAGCGAATGATAGCACTCCCATCGGCGGCTTACCACCAACCAACGCGATCGTGACGTCCTTTAATTAAGCCGCTAACTTTTACAAATATGTAACTAACATGACAAACTACCCCATTTCTGTAAAGAAACTGCTATTTAATTGACATGCAGCATTGATATACTCTCCTAGTTCCAAATCTTACCTAGGAGTGACGCTTTATTATTCATAACAAACCATTCTTGTTAGCTATCAGCCTTGTATGGTTGATGCTAATCACAACGAATATCGCACGTGCCGCATTAACTAATGAAGCAGCACCCGAGACGAACCATCCTATCCAAAAAGTTATGTCATCGAAAGCCCTCGAACAGTTCACGGGACATCCTGCCCAAACCGCTGAACCATCGTTGGTCAAACACGCAACTGTTCTCCCAACAGATCAACCGGTTAGCTGTCCGATTCATCCGGATCCCAATGCCGCAGAAATAAAAGCTCCTACACCAGCCCCCGTTGCTGAACCAGCACCGGTTGAACCAACCTTAATTGACAAAGGAACGTTCAAATTAACCTTTTATGATCCGGCAGTGCTTGGGGCAACAAGTATGCCTGGTGGCATGTATGCTGGGGTCGCGGCGCATTTGGGCGTTATCCCGCGTGGTGCCCAAATCAAAATTACATTAAGTACTGGCGAAGTATGGTACCGCGTTGTCAATGATACTGGGACCTTCGCTGCTTCTAATGCGCAGCAATTAGACGTAGCCATGCCAAATTGCGATATCCCCGCTGCCGGCGTATTAACGGCCAATGTACAGATTGTCCAACCCGCTTAATTCAAAAAGCCAACCATTCAGGTAACATCTGGATAGTTGGCTTTTTTGATACTCAATTAGAAATAATCCCATAACATAGGTTTCGTCTGGCTAAATGCCGCACTAAGTTGTGCGATTTGCGGCTGTGCCCCCTGCACACGACCATAATGCGCTTGACGCTCAAGTGAACGATACCCCAACATCGCCTTAGTTAGATTTTGGATTGTCACGGCAATGTCCGCAGTCCCCGTCGCCAACTTGATTACAGTGGCTTGTCCTGCATGGATACTCAACTGCCACAAACCGGCATTCTCAGGTAAAAAATCATCTTGAACTGCAATCGTTACTGCAGGCAGCTCCGTCACTTGATAGGCATAACGCGCGAAAAAATCAGCTAGTGATACAATCCGCGCCATCATATACGGGACGGTTGTCGTCTTCACAATTCTAGGATCAGGTAATAGATCAGCTAATGGCTCTGTGAGTGCACTCGCATACTGAATTGTCGTATAAGCTGACTGATGCTTAAGAATGAAACGTATTAGCTGCTCTTGGCTCGCAACGGTCGACGTCATCAATTCTTGAATCACAAACGTATCTGGTTGGCGTATATAGATCATATATCCCGCCACACATTCTGTGTCGTCTCGATAAAGCGCTACTTCCCAGTTACGATGCTTCATAACAGTGTATTGCCACCACCAAGCACTCCGCTGTATGCCGCCGACTTGATTGTACGGATGCTGATTGAAGAACGAATCAATCAACGGCACCGCTTCGGCCAACGTCATCCGCACTACACGCCCTACCCTCTGCGGAAATTGTAAACGTGGCAAGTCAGCCGTTCGAATTTCAAAGTGCGTCTGATCAAAAGCTTGTTCATAGCCAAACCGGCGGTAGAAGCCATATGAAAATGGCGCAAGATATGAAAGTGTTACACCTTCTGCGCGCATCTGTTCAAATGCGCGTTGCATCAATGCCGTAACCCCACCTTGGCCCGCGAACTCAGGGTAACTGGCAACATAACCAATCCCACTCATTTTAAAAGTTTGCCCATTGAGTAAGACGTCAAAGGGCATTGCCAATAAGCCGCTTACCAAGCGGCCGTCGTCAAAAATCCCCACCCCGGCACTATGTGTGTATAATTGCTTGAAAAATTCCTGGCGTTTAGCACTATCTGGTTTGTTAAACGCATATTGGGCTAATGCATAAAATGCTGCTTCATCTGTTTCAGTTAACTTTCTTTTTTCAACCACTACACATTCCTCCTACCAGCGCTCATCTTTCACTATAAGTGAGTTCGCAATCAAATGCAAGCGCTACCTTTGCAAACAGAACGCTTGGGCTCATAAAAAAACGACCTTTCCTTGAAAGAAAGATCGTTCTTCATTAGGGAGAAATCTATGATTAATGGGCAGTTATTTCGTTAACGAAATTGTGCGCAGTTGATGCGAATCCACTAGAATTCGTTGCATCAACTCGTGGACCGTATACCGATCAGTTGGTGCATAGTTCAAGATTAAGATATGCACAGATTCCTCACATCTCTCAATGACCTTACCAATATAAGTCGCAGACATAATATCATTTGACTGGCCACGAACTAAATCACCTACTTGAATCGCCATATCCACTCCACCTCGTTAATTGATTTAACTATAGTCTTATTATAACGAAAACGCTTCATAAAATCAAATGTTTACTTATCAGAATAATTAGTGAATGTTTATGCAAAATTGATCCGCTTGCCGATTGCTTGATCTTACAATGGTTCACAGCGAAGTAGCGACCTTCTTGAACATCTTCAGTCATCCCTTGATAGAGCTCGCTGATTAATTCTTCGTTGTGTTGTCCAGCATCGCCAGATACGTGATTGCTGACGGTTGCGCTTAATCGATTTTAGTAGCTAATTGGCGTTTCACTGCATCTTTGAGAATCAGCGGTGCCAAAATAGTGGTGATGATAATAACGAAAATAATCTCCGAATAATAAACTGCACTCAACAATTTAGCATTATACCCAATCTGCGCGATAATCAATGCCATCTCACCACGCGAAACCATCGCCGCACCAATCGTATAAGCGCCTTGAGGTGAATTGTGCATCCACCGCGCACCGAGCCCACTCCCAATTAACTTCGAGAAAACCGCTAATACGGTTAACATCGCAATGAATAGGAGATGGTTGTTCAAGCTTGCTAAGTTCATTGATAAACCAATGCTGACAAAGAAGACCGGAATAAATACGCTATAACCAATCGGTTCAATATGGCGATTGATTTCTTCTTTGTATGGGGTTTGGGAAATCGCAATCCCTGCGAAAAACGCACCAACGACTGCACTCAATTCGACGGCCTCAGCGAACCAGACAAAACCAAAACAAATGATTAACGACGTAATCGTACTGGCATACGGCACTAACAAACGACGACTCAGATGCATAACAAATGGCACAAGCCATTTAACACTAAAGTAGACCACGACCATGAATAACGCTTGAAGCAATAAACTTAAGCCTAAACGCATATGGGTTGCACTAGCCGTAGCCAATTGCGCCCCGAAAAGACTGGTCAAAATACTCAAGATGATTACCGCCAATAAGTCGTCGACCACCGCAGCCCCTAGTATAATCGTCCCTTCTTTACTCTCTAGCACGTTTAATTCACGCAAAACTTCGACTGAAATCGATACTGAAGTGGCCGCAAAAATCACCCCGATGAATAAGCTCTCGAGTTGATTAATACCAAAGGCCAAACTCATGCCATACATGCTGACCACTGGTACAATCACCCCCAAGACGGCGACTACTAAGCTTGGTTTAAAATATTTTTTCAATAAGGTCAAGTTACTCTCCAAGCCTGCGATGAACATCAATAAGACGACCCCAATTTCGGAAAACGTGTGGATCAAAGTATTTTCATGTAAGACCCCGAATAATGCAGGGCCGAGAATAATCCCCACCAAGAGTTGCCCAATCACCGCCGGCATTTGAATCCGTTTGCTAAGGTGGCCGGCCAATAAAGTACTTATTAAAATAATTGCTAAAGTTGCCATTGATTCATTTCCTTTCCATAAAAAAAGCGCGCCAAAATTCCCTTCTACCACCCTAAAGAAGGAAATCTTGAACGCACAATGCTTCAACCGAATTCTTAATTTGTATCTTTATTTTATCATAGAATGAGTCTTATTACCAACCACCATTAGCCGAACGGTAAACCAATTATGCCCACCGAGCATTCGAACAGGGACTTTGCTCCCCGCATTACGAGCGCGTACCCATTAACCATCAAGAAGGGCAGCAGCTATGCTGAATCATAGCTGCTGCCCTTCTGGTTCTTATCGATATTTTTTATTTTTCTTTAATGGCCGCTAATTGTTTGATATCCGCAGCCTTGAATTGACTATTTTTAACTGCTAATTCTTTTTTCGCAGCTTCATAATGTTGGCGGCCAGATGCCGTTAAATCAAGTTCGACAGTCCGTTGGTCGCCATCGATATTATGAATTTTTTCGATGAATCGTTTCCGTTGCAATATATTAATTTTGCGCGAAGAAGCGGGTGCCGAAGTTTTGAAAGTATCCGCAATTTGTTTTGGTGTATTTCGTTTTTCTTCAACGATTTGTTCCAAAACGAGATATTGATCATAAGTCAGATCATGTTTCCGGCAGATATCATTCAATTGTTGAATGATATACATTCCTTCTAAATACCATTGACTCATTAATGCGACTCCACTCGTTTGTTGCATGTATCTTATCCCCCTGTGAATGCCCTCTTTTGAAAAAACAACGGCCTGTGTTAAACTTGCTTATGTAGTAAAAGTGCCCGGTAGCTTTACTTCCGAAGGCAAACTACCGACCACTTTTATTAAAATCCTTTGTTAAAAGCTTTAATCTAATCTGATTCAGATTGGATTAAAGTTTTTTTATGCAACTGTTGAACTCAATGTCCATGTTAAGTTAGCTTTGTAGATAGCATTCTTAACAGTTGCATCTTTAGGCATTGTTAATTTGATGTTTTCTCTGCTCCAACCAAAGACGTTAGCACCTTGACCTTCGCCATCGGCTGCTGAAGCAACTGTGATGTCAGCACCGTTAGCAGCTAATGGTGTACTGAAGTTACTTACAATTGCATCTTTAGCAACATCTTTATCATCAGCTTTAACGCCTGTTGCTGTTGAATCTTTAGCCCATGTTTGATCTTGTGTTTCACCGGTTAAACCAAAAATTTCTTGTGTTCTACCATATTGTGTATCTGCGAAGCTAAGTTTTGCACCTGTAATTGCATCAGCTGCCATTGGGTTACCTTTATCATCAACTGGTGTTAAAGCATCTACAGACTTAACTGAGAGTACCCATGAACCTGACGCAGGTGTTGTATTTGCATCATAACCAGTACCTGTACGGGTGATTTGTTTGTCAACAACTGTTGCCCATGCTTTACCTTTAACGTCACTTAATTTAGCATCTTCTGTATTTAAAATAGCTGTTTGGTTAGTACCGTTACTTTCGTAGTTAGGGTTACGGTTATTATCAGCTTTAGCAAGGTTTAACCCATCAGCTGTAAAATCAGGTTTTGAACCATCAAATAATGTATGATTACCAAAGTCTAATGTGTGAGGTACCATTTGAAGACGTAAGTAACCGGTATTACCATTGTTAGTATTATCGCCAAATGAAATCCCAGCAACTGTTTTATCGTACATTGGTAATGGTGTGCCACCATTGTCATCAGTTACACCTTGTGATCCGGCTGTTGATGTTGCAGCAAATGATGCTGTTGATGCTAAGATTGAAAGTAATGTTGCGCCAGCTAATACTGAGCTTGTCAATTTTGTGAATTTCACGAGAAATTCCTCCCTATTAATTTTTACACATAAAGTGCTTTTTTATTATATCATATTTATCGCTATGTGTAAACGATAAATATGACTATAACCTAAATTGTTTTAATTCGTTGTAAGTCGTTTGAACTTACATGGTAATTGTGGTGTATACATTATAGTTATGGTAGCTAATCGCCGCCATTGTAATACTACCAACTAGCATGATTGTTAATACCAAGACCAGCGCAATCATGCTCCATTTGGCTTTTTTATAGCCTAACTTATTAATCATTTTTTGCATTTGAATCCCTCTTTCGTCTTAAAACCTTGAAACCAATCCAACTACCAATTAAAATGACGACCAATCCACTGCCCAAAATCCAGTTACGGTATAGTTGGTAAGCCACATTATACCGATTAATGTATCTGGCTTGCGATTTAGTAATCACGACATACTTATTAATGTTTTTTGTATACTGCTTACTTGCAATATGCAACTTCATTTTATACGTTCCTGGTACGAGCCTTTTACCACCCAATAACAGATTTAAATAGAAACTTGAATTCGGCGCGATTTTACCATTTTTTAAGGTGCGTTCATACTTAATAAAATGCCATTTTTGATTTTTTAATGTCACTTGCATTTTCGCTTTTTGAAGGTACATCGGATCTGGATTATTAAGGCGAATACTAATTGCAGCTTTCCTATTTGCGACAAACCGTGTTTTAATCCGTGGTGATTGTAAATATTGATAGTCTTTCGATGGCAGTGATTGCCCATTGAGTATCAACCCAATCGCGTATCTGTAAGCATTTTTAACTGCTGAACTTTGATTAAATTGCGTAGCACTCAGATTAATAGCCGTCGCCTTAATACCCCTAAAATTACTTTGATTGTTGATTTTAATTGTGATCCACTTGGTTGCCCCGACAGGAAGTACCGTTTTTTTAGGAACTGATACTAATTCGCTACCTGGGTGTTTTAATAACTGAGTATCAATTTTTTGGGTACCCAGATAATCAATCGTTGCATCATCATTAGTGGTTGCATCTTTCACTTGACCATAAATATTAATCGCCTGATTCGTTGGGTTGTAAACCTTAATCCGCACTGTTTTTTTTTGGTGCTTTTTTAAATGTAGATTAAAGTAACCCGCTTTAGCACTGCTAAGATTATCAGTTGGCAATTCTGGCATGATCATAAAAGTTGCCTTGTTTTCAGCTGGAATAGTGGTGGTTTTTTTCTTAGTAGCTTGAACGGCGCCACTACCTAATATCAGGGTCAAACACACTGTCGTCATTATTATTAATAACCAACGTCGATATTTTTGCATTCTATTACCCGATTCTCAATACTTTATATAAGCCATATGCAGCTACTAACCAAACAACCCCAGTAGCAGCAGCAATATACAACCAACTATTGGTTGGTCGCTGTACTGACCGTCTATTAATATCGTCAGCTTGTTCTTTGGTAATCTTAAATGTCCGTTTAAAGGTCCATGACATTGGCAATTTATTCCACAAATTCTCACCCTTAACTTTGACTGCAACTTCATAAGTGCCCGGCTTCATCGTGTCATAGTCCCATGAAATCGGTAGGGTAACCGTTGAATTCGAAGCTATACTTGAGTTCGTTTTTTCATAAATCCGTTTATCTGCAAAGAGACCTTTTTTAGAAATAACTGCCTTGAAGCTCGCCTTTTTTAAAATCATTGGTTGCGGATTTCTTAATTTAATCCCCATTGCAGGCCGATTGGCATATAAAATTGGTTGAGCTGAAACATATTTTAACTCTGGATAAACTCGATAATGCTCACCTCTCAAAACAACACTAATCATATAAGCATAATTACTTGAGACTGTTTGTTCATTTTTATCGGTATTACTCCGATATTCAATAAAATGCCAGCCCCCTGAAATTAAGCCGTTTAACTTTTCTTCCGGCATCTTAATGGTGGCTTCAATAATCGTTGTTTCTTGAGGCCCTAGGTGTAGAATACGATCTGATTTTTTAACAGAACCTAAGGTTGTTAGCGGGTATTTAAAACTTGGATCCAACCCCTTTGTGGATGTTTGAAATTTCATATCACCGCCGATTTGAGTCATGCCATTTTGCAATTCTGATTTAACTGTAATTTTATGATTTGTAAAATTTTGGACTCGCATTTTAATGGTATGCGTCGTGCCTGGTTTAAAATGCACATCGAAATAGTTCAAACTGGTATCAACTTGTCCTTCGGGCATAACCGGCTGAATCTCAAAATCTGCATTCTCTGTTTTAACCGCTGCCTGAGCTGTTTGTGAAAGACTAACTCCCCCAATAATCCCAAATGCAATACCTAATATAATATTTCGTAACCATTTTTTCTTAAACACGTTTTAATTCCTCCTATGGCGCAACCGTCAATGACCAATCTAACACGGTCGTATAGCGAGTATTACCTCGCTTAGTCGTCGCTGGTACATATAATCCAATACTGTTACCAGCTTCTTTTCTAGTCCCAAATTTATAATGCCAGATACCCTCACCAGGGTCAGTATATCTATTAGTGGCACTACTTTGATCCTTGTTAATATCCCGATTTTGGAAAACGCCCTTTTTAGTAAAGGTCATTAGGTTTTTAACAGCATTACCCGGTGTTAATTCAAATGAATCAATTGAAGTTATCTCACCTTTAGCAGTGTTCGTCGCTTCAGCTTCGACATTGCCCTGTTTGAAACGTAACTCTGCACCAGTCAATTCCTGTTTACGATCATCGATAAACTGATGCTCTTGCTGAACCTGAAGTTGCCATGAGTCGACGCCATAATTATCAGCGACAGTCACTTCTTGCGGTTCTTTTTGTGGGTTTAAATAGTATGTTGTATCTTGTTGATTCCGATTATAGTGCCCAAAGTCCCAATAACTAGGGGCTTCAATTGAGAGCATTTTTTTCTTATAACCATACGTTATAACCCGTTTTTTACTACTGAATAGTGGATCATCTTTATAAGCTGCTTTCCATTGCGCAGCAGTTAAATCTTCATCTTCAGTAACCGCAATTACTGTATAGTCGTCGATAACTTTTGGCGCAACTCGTTCTGCATTAACCGTTGAGAAAGCTTTACCAGGCATTCCCTTAGCGCTAACAGAAGGCGCAATTTGGGTCGGCTGTTTATCCGGATTTGCTAAGTCTTCATCTAAATCAACATATCGAATAACGGTTTCTCCTTCAGCTAACTTAATCCGCGTGGCATTACTTGGGATAGCTTTTGAGGCGCCAATTTGAATTTGACCATCGTTATAAATATATTTTTGACTATCTGGTGTCGTTTTAATTTTTCTATAGTACATAACTTCAACTTGGTTAACACCTGCATCTAAGTTAATGGTTGGCACTGAAATCTTAAAACCATCACCATTCTTGATTGCTTCTCCAGTTGTTGCCATCCATGCAGATGCTGTCGTACCACGAATAACTCTGTACATGAAATCCCCAGATTTATCCTCCGTCAATTCGCCACTGCTATCCTTATGACTGCTGTCATTTTCCTTAGTCGTAAATACAATATTGCTAATTTGGGTCGCCTTAACGGCCGTCATTTTCGCGCTAAAAGTATATAAAACCGTGTCATTTACATTCCCAGTAATTTCTTTATCTTTAGCACCATTTTGGGTTCTATTTTGAACAACCTGCGTGATCGGACTGTCAACGGTAACGTCCGGTTTGACATTGATGACGGCTTTATTGGTATCTGTAGGGGCACTTAAACTTGGCCCACTGATATTCATCGTATTATCAATTTCAGTCGTCGTCCCATCATCTTTAACCCTTGCTGTGAGTTCAACCGTTATTGAACCCCCTGCTGGCACATCTTTAGTAGTCTTCAACTCATGATTACTGTCAAAATCAACATTTTCGGTTCCTAATACGGTCCCCTTGGCATCAAAATAAGTGACTTTAACAGCTTTGGCGGCCACCGTTAAATGTTTATCAAGTACATCCTTAATGACCGTCCCAGCAGCGATTGCTTTATCTACTCTAGCTGCATTAGCAACTTTAAAAGTAGCTAGATAGCTAACTTGATCGCCATTCATTGCTTCTGTTTTATCCGCATAAGTAGCTTCGTTTTGAGTAATATTTTTGACTTGCTTAGTTGCTGTAACTTTGACCACCTTAGGTGCTTTAACATGTCCATAAGCTACGTTACTGTCGAAAGTTTCTTCGGCAGCACCAGCCTTTTTAATAACCGACATATGTCCAGTGTTTGGTATCATGGCGTATGTGTTATTATTCGCATCAACTTGTTGATACGCTGATAAATCCGCTCCCGCTTTAACCGTTGTGTCAATCTCTAAGGTGTACGGTTGAGCGTAATTTTTTTCATCCGCTAAAAATGCCGCAGTGGCAGTTGCGACTACTTTATTGTTTGTTGTTTTAATTGTAAATTGATTTGAAACATCGTTCCCCAATTGATTGAGCACTTTTACCGTATCAACTTTTAAATTACTATCTATCGGATCAGTTAATTCAAACTTAGTCGATTGCTTAAATGTTGATATTGTTGATCCTGTATCTGTATCTGTATCTGGTCTCTGCGGGTTATGAATTGTACTTCCTCGATAAGGCAACGTGGCAACCATATTAAACTGAATCGTTTGGTCATCCCACTTGCTATTATACTCATCACCATCGCCATCTTTAGCTGGTGCTGAAAATGCAACCGGAACAAGTGCACTTGCAAGGAAATCTAACTCACCCGTGTCATTAACCGTATAGTCTAAAGTATTAACATTGTCAAAGACGACTGTCGCCCATGCTCGTGTATTATTAGGTTTTATGATATCACTAGTAACTGAATTTCCCTGAGCATCATAGTCCCCACTCAAAGCAGGACCATTAGGTGTATAATCCCAATTACCAAGACCATTTACAATTCTCGTTAAGTTGGGATCAGTCGTCGTTCCTTTCAATAATGAGTCATTTGTTACATAAACTTTACTAAGATTATCACTCTTTGAAAATTCAATATAATTTCGATGATCCATATCGCCTAAGGTTAAGAATCCCGAAATATTAATAGGCTGTTTAGTTGCATTATCTATAAAATCTAACTTGACTTTTACAGGCTGATTAAAATCATACAAATCAGGTGGATTGACTGTTCCCGACGCGCCAGAAGTATATTTTCCAGCCGCTGGATAAAACGCCTTAACGCCTCGAGTTCCTAAGGTATCTGCAATACCTAGCATTCCTGGCATTGCACTATTTGTCTTATCCCCTAATCCTGTTGTAAAATTCCAAAGAAATTTAGTTGTTGGTTTAAAATTACTTAAACCCACATTCCAACCACGTTTATCTAATGCAATGAACGATTCCTTAATATCAATCCAATGATGTTTGTTATTGCTATCTGTATAAGACATTACTTTCGAATAATAAATATTATGATTTTCAGTACCGTCCAGTTGCGAACCATCAATGATTCCATTTTCATCCATTGTTAATCCGTGCACAGTTTGGGATGAAACGCCTGGGATATAATTAGGAAAAGCATTGTTAGGATAAGCGATTTCTTCTGTCGTATTTGTAGGATCAACTGCAGTTACTCCCGACTGACCGATCAATGATTTTGAGAAGTCTGGATACTTCTCTCCAATTACCCTAGGCTGAATTAAAATTGATCTTGATTCAGCCGATTTCTTCTTATTAATAGTGTTATTTTTTGAAGAACCACTCACATTTTTCGATTGACTGCTTGAACTTGACTTTTCAACTGACTGCTTAGCTTCACTTCGAATAACCGATTGACTAGTCGACTCTGGAACTCTTGACCTGCTACTTTCTAAATGTGACGAATCCGCTACTGCTTTAATGGCACTTCGTGGGTTCACAATCTTAGAAGTCGTATTTGCTGTCATCGTCTCCTCGTTCACAGCCACGGCTAATGCATTGCCAAATGACTGTACGATTATAGTAGTTAAGAAAATAATTGCTAAAATTAGATATATGACTCTCTTTTGCATATCAAATTTCCTCCCAGTTCTAATACCCTTAAAACTTTTTTCCATTATTTTAACTATATTCATTAAAACTACCTTTAATATGTAGCTATTTCCCTAGGTTAAGCTCCAAAGAATTTATATATTACGTGAGTAAATATTAGTTATTTAACCATCATTGCTTATTAAAATATATAGCAACACAATAGGTTCACAACTCATGAGTTGTGAACCTCCATTAATATTTTCTATGCGTTACATAAAAATGACCGCATATTTTTTTTGAATTTAAAAATTTCCGAAAAAAAGGCGCTAAATCGCGATTGTATCAGCGTCCGAAACTTTATCTAATACGAACAGTTTCCTCAAAATAAACTTGTATACCCTTAAATAATGGTGTAAACTTCTTTTATGCCGAAGGGTTCATAACTTATGAGTTGTGAACCTCAAAAATCATTATTCCTGTATCGATTGATTTAGCTACAGGCTCTTTTGAGGATGATTTAATTATTTTCTGATATTCTCAAGTTAATCTTTAAAGCGCAAGAAAAGAAGGACGGTGCAATCATCATTTTGATAATTGCACCGCCCTTCTTTGATTCTTTTAGGTAAAAATAAAAACCCCCGATACCGGATTTAATCCAACATCGAGAGTTCAGTTCATGACATGCTATTTCATTTATTTGTCATTATTTTTATGCGTTCTGGTATACGAGCACAGTTGTTTTATCACTAACTAGCTCACCATTTGTTTCTGTAATTTCTATATTTGTTGGTAAATCGGACTTATCAACTTGTGATGTATCAATCGTAAACGATGTCCCATCCGCACTTATCTCAACTTTATACACATTACCATTCATTCCATTTATTGCTTGAATTGTATCACCAGGAATATCGATCTTACCGGAAATCTGATTACCCCAAACAACTTTTTTATTATCTACAACTGGTGCTGCTGGCTTGGAATTGTTATGGACCACAGTTGCTTTACCATAACCTTTAGTCCCCAAGGCAGTTGTTTGTTCTGCGTATAAAACCGTTCCTGCTTTTTGTTTCGTAATATTTTTAATAATATAAGTTCCGTTGGCACCTGCAATAGCGGTTCCAACCACTGGACCGTTTTCAGAATTTGCACGAATTGTGACAGTTGAACCTGCTGGTGCGTTGCCCCCTATAATCTCTGTATCCGTATCAGTCACAGGCTCACTAATCGTCGGAATTTGATTGACAATTGTCCAGCCCTTATCTAGTTTATCCCAGTTGATAAAGCCGTCCGCTTCTGCGTCGCCAATAATATTCCAATCAGGAAGTGAATCATCTGTGACAACTGTTGATTGGAATTTATAATTTGAATGATTATAAGCATCTGGAATTCTTTCACCTAAATCGGTAATAGCTTGCCCTAAGTCAACAAAGATATGCGCTTCTAACGTTTCACCTCCAAGTAAATTATTTAAACTGACTTGATTTTGAAAAATTAAAGTATTAGTCGCTGAATCATACGAAATGTCGCTACGTTGGTAAGTATGTTTCTTTTCACCGAGATTATTTGGAGCATAGAAGTAACTTGAATCTTCAATATAGTCTAGGAATGTTTTCCCATCTGCTGTCGTTTTTTGCATTAATGGTTTAAATTCTTCTGGCATACTTACAAAGGTTTTTGTTTTTTCGCCAATCGTCAATGAATATTGAGTTGTCCCGGTATAGTTAATTTGTAATGTCCCTGAAGTCAACGAAAAATCATTAGATAGCTTAACCCCTTCCAACATATTAGACCCTTCAAAAGTTGTAGCGCCTTTCGTGATGACATTAATGCCACCTCTGTTGGCTATCTTAGAAGTTTGTGTAACATCAGTTGATCCATTTGATGCAGCATTAACACTAGCCATACTTGCATTAGCCACCATACCTAATACTGTTGATGATACTAACACCAAATTTACCAATTTTGAGCTTTTAATCATATTTTCGCCTCCAAGTGCGTTTTTATATTTTTTAGCAGCGACAGTTATTAGTCGTTGACGTTGATTATCTCTGCTATGTGAATAATGTATCATTTCTTTTTCGATGGTGCAAGTAATATATTTAATTAGATTTTCCTTATTCCAAAAGACCCTTTGGTGCTGTAAGCGTTTCGCACATAAAAAATTTTTTTATTGCCTCAGCTTATTTTGTTATTTTTTTAACTTGTTTGCTATTATATTTTATGACATGTAAACATAATCTAATACTTATATAATTACCGTTATACTAGCCATTTTCAGGATTCATGATAGGATTATAAATAATTAACCATCATTCCAAAAAAGTATGATTTGTAAAATAACTATTAATAACACCATTTTAAAACTTGCCGCAACCTTCACACCTTGATATCGCCATTGCTAAATCATTCGCGCAATTAAAGCTGCTGACACAAATGATGAAACTTTTCAAAAAGTGCTATATCTCACGCCAGCAATCGCAATACGCCGTATTTGCCCACATCGAGTAAACATTATTATTCGATATTCTCAAGTTAGGCTTTAAAGGCCAACCAAAAAGGCGGTTTAATCATCATTTTGATGATCAAACCGCCTTTTTTGCTTTCGCTATAGTCTACTGATTACTTCTTCCACATTCTTTATTTCTACCGACATTGTCCCGTCTGGATGATTAACGAATTCGAAGAGTGCCGGGTTTTGGTAGACGTCAATTGGAACGATTAGCTCGATGCCATTTGAAAGTTTTAGTTTCTGTTTACCGTATTTCTTCTCAGCAATTTCGCGAACAGCTGGTGAAATGGGCGCCGGTTCGGCTGACACATTTTCGGTCATCTCCGCTTTAAATTCACTTTGAGCCGAAATATTGTCTTTAAAAATCTTAGTTGCTATCTGATGCGGGTCGATTTCACCCGTGGTTTCAAGCGTGTTATAAATGGCTTCTTTGACGTTAGCCACAACATCATGTTTGGCAACTTCAAATTTCTTCCCGATTTTTTCAGCTGCTTTTTTTACGACTTTAACGTTTTCCTCTAGCGATGGTGCCGGCTCACTTTCAATCACGTTCGTTGATAAATACGGCATCTTTTCACCGGAGAAGGTGTACTTCTTCTCCATCAATTCAAAGCCAAACGTCTGCAGATTAATCGCAAACCCCTCATCTGCCTTTTGGGTCTTATTCGATAAGATTGATTGATGAATGATCAACTGATTCATCAATGGGCCCTCTTCGGCGTTCACATAGTGGGTGAATGCTTGATGATAATCGACCTTTAAAAAAGCCAAATAAGCTTGCGCGTCTTGTTCATACAAGACAACAAACGCATCCGCACTCGGTGCATCGTCACTTTTTTGATAGACCGTGTACCATTTTTCAACCAAGCGTTGGCTAACGCCGATAAAATCAGCTGTCGCATCGCGCAGAATTGATGCAAGCGCGGCATCTTGACGCAATACGCCGGTCTTACTCTGAGCAGACGATAATTTTTTAATCTTGTTGATTAAATAGTCGCGCGTGTTGCCGTTGGTGAGATCCAATCCCTGTTGCGAGTAAATTGGATCCCCAAGTTCACGGTCAACCACTTGTAAAATTGCTTGTTTTAAATAAATATCCATTGTTTAACATCCCATCTGTCTAGCGTGTAAAGTACTGGGCGCCTTCAATCGTATGGAAGAAAATGACGGCTTCAACCATCTCGTTGTTGACGCTCTTCAAAAATGGCCATTCACTTTGTAACACCCGCAATGCCGTGCGGGGCCGTGACAATTCCCGTTCAAAATTGGCTTGTACCTGAACAGGGGTGTCTTTAAAAATATGGGCATCATATAAATAATGCGCATACGCCGCAAAAATCTTTTGGGCTTGGTCAGTTTTAATTGCGGCATACACTTCACGTAATGTCTGCAACCCATATGTCATCAGACTTGCCAACATCAATGACCCGTTTTTAGTCTCAACCCGCTTCAAGTAACGAATTAGGTTACCCCAGAACTGGCTATACGCCCGAATTTCATCTTTTTGAAGATAGGGTGCCACATCAACCACGAACGGGTATTGCCAATTTTTAACATTCAGATACCGCGCCGTCCCGATGTAAAACGTATATGGAAAGCCAAAATAGATCCGCGTTAAATCTTTGATAAACCATTCGTTTTCGATTGTGGCGTACTCGTGGCCTAAAATGGCATGCACTTGCATCGCAACGGCCGGATCTTGTGTATTATTATGCTTAGTCAAGGCGAATAATTGTTGCCATTCTGAAGCTGACAATAGATCCGGTCGATAATGCTTAATCTGCTTCAATTGAACCGGTGCGGCATTCAACGTATAGCCGCCATCAAACGGCTCATCCAGTAATTGAACCGTCTGCACAAAATGCCCACCAAGCGAGTGCCCTAGCCCATAGATGACTGTTGCTGGATTAATCTTCCGCACGCGGCGAACTACATAGCGGGTAAACCGCCGCGCTAGTTGAAGTTGTTCATCATTTTCAGTATTGCCAATCAGCATCGCATCAATATTATACTTCCAATCCTGATAACTCTCACGGACGTAATTATCCAGCCGTTGCGTAAACGACTTAATCCGCGGATCGTCCATCGTCCCCTCAGTCCCTTTATATGAGATGTAAGTGTACGACTGGCGGTTAATCGTGATGTAATAGGCAACTGCCGAAAAGCCAGTTTGTTTGGCATTTGGCAAAACCGTCCGCGCATCGTAGTGAATCACCGCTTCTGCTGCTTGATGCGCGTGAATAAACACCAGATATTGCACATAATATTGCAATTCTTGCACGTTAAAATACTGATCCAAATAATTGAGGGCCATCATGTCCATTTTAAAGGCGCGGCTAACAAACGGATCGGTTAATACTGGTCCGGATTTACTTGTGGCCGCCACTTTGTCAGGTGCAATATGGTACAAGTAGGCGAGTGCTTGCTTTGTCAAAACCGTACTCTCATTAATTTTTTCATTTTGCAGATCGATAATCAGTTGCTTTAATCGATTAATCTTCCGTTGCCGCTTAAACTGTGGCTTGGATGAAACGGCTAAGCTTGCCGCATCTAATGCTTGTAGTCGCTTCAACTTATTCCACAAATAGGGATCACCCCCCACTGTTGCCAATAATTGATTTAGCAGTTTCGTTTTACTTATTTTCAGTTGTCGATACCTAAACGCTAAGCGGTTATTGTGGCGTAATAAGGTCTGCGATTGTGCGCTGTCAAACGTCAATGGCACATCTAAATGCGCTTTAAACAATAACTTGCCCATGTCATCAAAGACTTTGGCCAACCGAAAGAGCATTGAGATGATCACTGTCGTCTCCATTTGCATCATTCCTTATGTTTGTAATACTTCTATTATAAAGTATCTGCCTCAAAAAAGCTGAGCCGAAATGGCCTCAGCTTTTGGGTCTTTAACTAGCATTGCTATTTAGGTAGTCTATTCTAAAATGTCCGTCATTTAAGCTTGCCGGCTTCAAAAATTTAAGCATCTGCCCATATCGTCACATTACAGGCTTGTAAAAAAGCATTATTTGCTAAACCTTTTATTCGTTCTCCTTTAATGCTCCAATCATATCAATTCCTTTTAACTTACGGTGGGTCATCCCCATCACAATCAGTGAAAATAGCACCGTCATCCCTGCCGCAATTAGGTAGCCGCTAGCTGGCATGATGAGGGGAAAGGCCACTTGTTCCGAGGACGCCATCGTAATGATAAACCAAGTCAGTAATTTACCGATTCCAAAGCCAAGCACGATCCCAATCATGGTGAAAATCACATTTTCGCGCACAATATAGGCTGTCACTTCTCGATCGAAAAAGCCGAGTACTTTAATTGTTGCCAATTCACGTTCCCGCTCTGAAACGTTGATGCTGGTAAGGTTGAACAAGACGACAAACGCTAAAATGGCTGATAATCCGATGAAAATCAAAACGATCGGGTCTAAATTAGCACTCGCCGTTGCTTGCTTAGCCCCTTGATCACTAATAAACGTCGTAGCGGCCACTTCCGTTGTCTGTTGCAAACGGGTTGCCAACTGTTTTTCTTGCTTGGTGGTCATCTTAGCGGTACGCACGAGATAGGCATTGGCCGTAACTGGTTGTTGTAGCGTTTTTGAAAGAGCGGATTGGCGGAGATAGACGCTGTTGCCAAGGTAGTTTTCACTGATACCCACAACCTGAATTCGGGCACGCTGACCTTGTGCCGTTTGCAAGGTTAACCAATCGCCTTTTTGGACCGCATAGGTTTTAGCGAGGTTCGCGGCAATCACCGCACCATCTTTCGGTAATGCTAGCGGCCGGTGTTCCCGTGGAGCTTTTAAAGCAACGTACCGCGCCAACTTGGCCTGATCAGCGACTGCATAGACTGTCGCCGCTTGATCCGTAACCCCTTTTTGCTTGAACTTAATTTGGGTCATTGTGACCGGTAAATAAGAACGGACTTTCTCAGTCTGCGCTAACATCATTTTTGTTTGGGTTAGCTTATTGGGATTTTTGAGCGTCACAATGGCTTGGTAATGAATCAATTGCTTAAACTGGCGATTGGCAACTTCGCCAATTGACGTCTTTAAGCCAAAGCCTGCAACCATTAGCCCGGTACAACCAGCAATGCCTAAAATAGTCAGAATCATTCGTGCTTTATAGCGAAAAAGATTACGATAAGTAACCTTTTGATGAAAGCTCAACCGTTGCCAGAGCGGTGTAATTCTTTCTAACCAAATCCGTTGGCCCGGTTTTGGCGCTTTTGGTCGTAGTAATTGGGTCGGCTTCGCGCGCAAATCACGGATTAAAACATACCCCGTTGCCCCAACTGTCGCAATCATGACCGCTCCGATGGCCAACAGAATAGGAATTCCCCAAAAATGCGTTGGGTAATTAGCGAAGATGTAAACCGGTTTTTGAATCCGGTAAACGACTAATGGTAATAACTTCGTGCCCAAGATGGTCCCAAGCACCGCCCCGATACTGCCTGTTAATAGCGCGTATAGTAAATACTTCTGCGCAATTTCCCAATTACGATAGCCCAGTGCCTTTAATGTCCCGATTTCCTTGCGATTTTCTTCGATCATCCGCGTAATGGTTGTAAAGGTAATTAGAATTCCGATTAAGAAAAAAAAGACCGGAAAGACATTCCCAATCGCATCGATGCGATCCGACAAACTCGTAAACTCATTAAAGCCCGGATTGGCACTGCGCGCAGTTAGTAGGTACTGTTGCTGCGGATGCGTTGGGTGGGCTTTTAATTGGCGCATCATCTGGGTCTCTTTAGTCGCAATGCCGGTGCGATAAGCCTGTGAAAAGCTACTGTGGCGATCTAAATCGCTAAAGCGCACCATCATCACCGAATACGGTTGGGGGGCAAATGCCTTTTGCGGCAAATACATAAAGCCATCTAGCTGACCATCCCCGACTGGGACGGTGCCCCGTTCCTTACGGTCGATATATAACGGTGAATCGACATAACCGACCACTTTAAACCGTTGGATCAGTAATTGGCGGCTCTTGATCGCCATCGTCTGCCCCAGTGGATAGTGCGTCTTCACCGCATTATCCACTAAAATTTCATTTGGTCGTTGCGGATAACGCCCGGCAGTCAACGTTAAGCGATTTTGCCGCGCAGTTGGTTGGTAATTATATAATTGCAAGTTAACATCCCGCGCTTCATCGCGATATGGAATCTGATAACCCAATTCAGCTTGGACACCGTGTATTTTTTCGACGACCGTCCGATCCTGTTGCGTTAAGCCTGCGGTCCCACTAATCTGTAAATCAGATACGCGCTGTGTGGTGACAAAATGGTCGACAGTCTCTTCTAAATTCGGGCCAATCGATTTGATCCCCACGAACAATAAAACGCCCATTAAAATAATCAGCGTAATCGCAACAAACCGCCCAAACGTCTGTAAAATATCGCGGAATGTGGTTTGTAAATATAAGCGTGTCTGCATATTAGCCACCTACCATTCAATCTGTTCAACTGGAAGTGGGTTGGGTTGCACATCAATTGACCGAACACGCGCATCGTTAATGTGAATCACACGATCGGCCATCTGCGCAATCGCCGCATTATGTGTAATTAAAACAACGGTCCGGTGCTGTTGCCGGCTGACCTCTTGTAGCAATTTAAGAATCTGCTTGCCCGTTTCATAATCTAGTGCGCCAGTTGGCTCATCGCATAAGAGGAGTTTCGGATTCTTAGCCAGCGCCCGCGCAATGGCGACGCGCTGTTGTTCTCCGCCAGACAGTTGGGCCGGAAAGTTTTGCAATCGATCCTGTAACCCAACTTGCTGCAAAACAAGCTCAACATCTAAGGCATTGGGTGCGACGGCCGTTGCTAGTGCTACATTTTCCTGCGTCGTTAAATTCGGCACTAAATTGTAAAATTGAAAGACAAACCCCACGTCAGTTCGTCGAAACGCCGTCAATTGGCGCGCACTAAACTGCGCAATATCAACCCCATCAATTAATACTTGTCCTTCATCGGGGGTATCCATTCCACCTAAAATATTCAGCACTGTCGATTTTCCCGCACCACTTGGGCCAAGAATCACTGCTAACTCACCTGCATTGACTGTAAAATTAATATCGTGATTGGCCACGATAGTCGTCTCGCCCATCTGATAACGCTTGGCGACATGGCGCACATCAATTAAACTCATTGTGATCACTCCTCTATCGATTTAACGGTTACATTTAGCTAACTTTATTATCGCATATCCAAGCTTGTAGGACATTCAAAAAAGACAATCAGCAAACTGATTGTCTTTTGACCTCATTACCGATAAAGGTGTAACCGGCGCTTCTGCCTAAAGTACCCGCCGACACCGACTACTATCCCAATAGCAGAAAACCAGATGGCCAGGAATAAAGCAGACCACTTTTAGAAAATATTATCAACGTTTTTATCATCTTTGAATATTCAGCTTAACTAATATTCTATTTTCACTAAATCTACTTCGTTCAACATTTTTAAAGACTCTCTAAAAAAATTAGGAATATCCTGTAATGCCTTCTCTGCATTTTTTAAAATTTCTGATGTTACAATATCAAGCTTTTGTTTAACATAAATTTCGTTGTAAGTTTTTTCCAAAATAACTGTATAAAAACAAACTACCTCAAATGGTAATTGATCTATCGCCATTTTTAATTTATTCACATCTGGCTGTAGTACAGAAATTTTTTTTATTGTAAATATCTCCTTTTCTTTACAATGACATGTTTATCCACAGTAAGTAAACTTACATGCTTAAAAAGAAGATTTAATTTAGAGTAAACCCTTGTTTTTTCAAAAAGCGCGCCACTGCTGGTCGCCGCACTTCACTAAAGAAGGCCGTATTCTTGGTCGACCAATCAGTTTGTTGTTGATTACGCCCGCGGTTAGCATAATAATTTTGCATTTGTTGATCGTATTGTGCTAAATCCGTTGCTTGAGAGACATCATAGTGATTTTGTGCAACTTGATTAGCTTGGGGTAACCGTGGTTTAACCTGATTTTTAGTCTTCGGAATGCCGATTGTTAAGCCAAATAGCGGGACCGTATACGCGGGCAACCCCAGTAGTTCAGCGACACGCGCAATGTCGTTGCGAATGCCACCGATATAACAGATACCTAACCCTAACGATTCGGCCGCGACTGCCATATCTTCAGCCGCGATGGTTGTGTCAACCGTTGCGACTAATAAGGCTTCCATATTTTGAATGCCAGCTAATGACTGGCCGGCTTTTTCTAGAAGAGTGGCCTGGCGGTATAAGTCTGCGACAAAAACATAGAACGTCCCCGTCTGCTTAACATACGCCGCGCTCTGAGAAATCGTCGCAATTTCATCACGAATCGCAACATCAGTCACTTCAATGATTGAAAAGGCCTGAACGAAATTCGAAGAAGATCCACTTTGAGCTGCCGCAATGAGCTGCTGCTTCACTGTCGGGCTAAGGGGGGTTGCTTCGAAATCGCGAACTGAAACATGGTGTTGCATTTGATCTATTAAGGATGACATATTGAAACTCCAATCACTTTAAAATAAGTTGTCTATATCATAGCGCGCCACATCAAAAAGGGCTAGGACAAATTTGCCCTAGCCCGAAAACGTGCTTTTCAAAAGCATACTGCTGCGTTTAGCTACACAAGTCAAACGATTGCTTTCAGCAATCATCCGCCTTATTAGGCTAATGCTCAGAAGCTAATCGTTGATGACGCACTCTGTTTTTTACCAGTGGATTTCGTTAAAAATCTTGGGTCCTTTGCGCATCTTTGTCCGATCATTTTTAGCAACGTCAGTTTGTTTTGATCTGCCGCCGCCTTTTTTCTGATCAATTAGTGCTTGCATTTTTTCTTTTTGCGTTAATTTTGGTGTTTGTTTTTCACTCATCTTCTGATTCCTCACTTTTCTACATCCTATAAGATTAGCATAGAATTCAAAAAATGCCTAACCGTTATTTAGATAGGGCTGGAATCAAGCGCTTCGTCACTTCCCGTACAGAAAATGGATTTTGCCCCGTAATCAACTGGCCGTCTTGGACAGCAAATGGTTTGTAGAACCGTTTTTGCACAAATTGGGCACCGCTTTGAGATGCCACTTCTTGGTTTAAAAATGGCACCACTTTTTTCTTCCCCGCAATAATTTCTTCTGCAGTGGTAAACCCAGTCACTTTTTTACCAGCAATCAGATACTTACCGTCTTCATTTTTAATGCGTAGTAAACCCGCAATTCCGTGACAAACGGACGCAAGATAGCCACCGTGATTATAAATTTCCCGGGCAATTGTTTGTAATTCTGGATTATCAGGAAAATCCCACATCACGCCATGGCCGCCCGTATAGTAAATCGCAACGTAATCAGCTGGATTGATATCGCTTGGCTTCAGCGTTGCGACTAACCCCCGTTGCACGTAATCCGGTTGTTCATAGATGGTCAGAATTGATTCATCCGTGTACTTCATCCCCCGTGGATCAAGCGGAACGAAGCCGCCTTTAGGACTGACAAAATCGTAATCAAGCCCCGCTTTTTGTAATTCATTAACGAACTCTGCAGATTCTCCCAACCATAATCCGGTTGGATCGGTAGTCCCTTGATAACGCGTAACATTCGTGTGAACAATTAGTACTTTAGGCATCTGATTAGCCTCCCTAAAAAATTAGTGATGCAGGTTTATTAAATCAATTGGTTCTTATTCTGTCAATTCAAAAATAACTACTTGCGGCGCAACAATCCAAACAGCGTTCTGAATTGGTTTTTGAACGAAACCACATCATTGAAGATATCTTCGCCATCGTTTAACATCTTAACCGTTAACCAGCCAAGCGCTTCGGTAATCGACATCGCAACAGTCGCATTCACCGCGGCCCCACTGACGGTCCCAACCACTGGCACTAATTTTAGAATATTGCCGACCGCACTCCGACCTAAGCCCACGAGCACCAATTCTTTCGACAGGCTCTTGCCCAAACTGGCCGACCAAGATTGACCGAATAGCTTGTGCAAGCGCGCCATCATCGTTAATTGAACCGGCACCAACAAGAATGCATCGGAAAACGGAATTGGTGAACAGCCAATAATTGCGGCTGTTAATGATGCGGCATGAATGATGTTGTGGGCCTTTTTGCGCATCTGAGTATCCACCCCGACTAAGAAGTCTTCGAAGACCCCATCAAACTGGGTGCGACTCTTAGCTATCGTCTTTTCCGCCAAGGCCTTGGACTGATTAAAAGACTTTGCAATTACCGCTGCCGATTTTTGGGGCAACTTCTGCAAGACTTCTGCAAAAAAAGAATCAAATTCTGGATTTCGTTCATCATTCACTTGTTGCTTATTAAACCGTTCCTTCATCATGCCACGCTCCTCATCTGATTGACTACCATCGCTACTTTAAAGCGATTATATAATATTGAACAACGGTTAGTCTATCGAGCGAAAGACTGACTTTTTAATGAATCTCCCGCATGACTCCCATGCCTTTAACTATTTATTAAATAATGTAACCCAATCCTATAAATCAAGCTGTTTTTTTAATTGCTCTAAGGCACTCTTATTGGTATCCGGAACAGGTGTAATCACTTGTAACTTATGTTCTAAGAGCCGCATCTTTAATGGTGACTTGGCGCTCGGGTCACCATCGATGCGCGTTTGCACCCGCTCCTGATCATCAGTAGTAATCGTGATTTCATTGGCTTTAAAGTAGGTCATCCCCGGAATCTTTTTAAAATTGCCCGTTAAGAAATAAGGCAGAATCATCGCTGAGCGTGCTAATGACATTTTGGGCGCAACAAAGACATGAAAATAACCATCATCGGGTTGTGCCTCAGGATTAAAGTTGGTAAAGCCACCAACCGAATTCGTGAGCGCAACCAACAAGAATTGCGTGTCTTTTTGCCAGTGCCGATTAGGCGTTTCAATCGTTAATGGATAATGTTGATGCTTGGCCAATGCATGGATCCCTTTGCTTAAAAAAGCGAGCGGCCCCCACTTTTGCTTTTCACTCTGGGTAACGTTTAAAGCCGCATCCGCCAAAATCCCCAGTGTCATTGTGCTAATCAAGTAATCATCGTTCACTTGCCCGACATCGAGTGGGCGCAAATGAACCTGCTGTAGATTTTCAATCGCTTGATCAATATCCAACGGGATTTGTAAAACCCGCGCCAAATTATTAACGGTCCCAGCAGGTACAATGCCTAAATACGGGGGCTGATCTAACGCTGCAAGTCCACTAACAACTTCGTTAATGGTCCCATCCCCGCCGACAGCCACTACAACATCAAAGTCAGCCTGGGCCGCTTTTTTAGCTAAGCGCGTCGCATCTTTTGGCCCTTTGGTTGGCATCAGTTCGACCTTGTGTTGATTCTTAATGAGTGCCTGCTCAATTTTTTGCCCAACCGACTCACCATTGTTGTGACCAGAGTGGGGATTATAAATAACGGCATACCGATCCATAAAAAAAGCCTCCTTCAACTACCCTTAGCATAGCAAAAATCCCTCTAACATACATTAATAGTGTATTAGAGAAGCTCAAATCAAAAAAACACCCCACAACCATAAGGTGTGGGGTGTTTTGCAAAACCGAATAATATCGAATTGATATTAACGTTTTGAGAATTGTGAAGCTTTACGAGCTTTCTTAAGACCTGGTTTCTTACGTTCCTTCATACGAGGGTCACGTGTTAACATACCAGCGCTCTTAAGGGCTGGACGGAAGTCAGGGTCAACTGTCAATAAAGCACGTGAAATCCCATGACGGATTGCACCAGCTTGGCCTGAGAATCCACCGCCTTTAACGTTTACCAAGATATCATAGCTATCTGTTGTTTCAGTAATTGTTAAAGGTTGTTTCATATCTACAATCAAGTTAGCAAATGGAATGTAATCAGCAACATCTTTGTTGTTGATCGTGATTTTACCAGTACCAGGTACTAAACGTACACGAGCTACTGAGTTTTTACGACGGCCTGTACCGATATAAGTTACTTGAGCCACTATAGTTTCCTCCTTAAATAATATCCGTAATGTCTAAGACTTCTGGATTTTGTGCTTGATGTTTGTGTTCGCCACCAGCGTAAACGTGTAACTTCAAGAATTGGTTGTGACCCAATGAGTTCTTAGGTAACATCCCTTTAACTGACATTTCAATTAAACGTTCTGGGTTGTTTTCACGAATTTCGCCAGCAGTCCGCGTTTTCAAACCACCAGGATGGTTACTATGGTGATGATATAACTTGTCAGTTGCTTTGCGACCTGTTAATTTAATTTTTTCAGCGTTGATAACGATGACGTTATCACCTGTATCAACGTTAGGTGTAAATGTTGGTTTATTTTTACCGCGTAAGATAGAAGCGACTACAGTTGATAGACGACCTAATGCAATATCTGTTGCATCGATCACATACCATTTACGTTCTACTTCGCCTGGTTTAGCCATGTAAGTTGTACGCACGATTTATTCCTCCAATATTCTGTGTTTGTTTGACACTCAATAAGTTTCCGGGGCCTATCGTGGGGCAAACAATACCAGATACTATAGTATCGTAATTTCACGATTAAGTCAATTGAATCTCAATTATTTTCATCAGTTTCGTAATAAACGGTCTTAAGGTATAAACCGCTTGCTGGCGCGTTTGAGCGCGCTTGTTGACGGTCCTTAACTTCATACAGTCGCAAAAAATCGTGGACATCCCGTCGACCATTGCCAATTTCCAATAAAGTACCAACTAAGATCCGCACCATGTTGTACAAAAAGCCGTTCCCATAAAACTCAAAAACAAGTTCATTTTCAGCTTCATCGAAAACAACGGTTGCATCATAAATCGTCCGGACTTTGTCTTTAATGACCCCACCAGAAGCGGCAAAACTAGTGTAATCATGCGTCCCCATGACATCTGGCAGTGCTGCTTTAATTCGGTCAACATCGATTGGATATGGATAATGACCTGTATACCGTCTTTTGAAGGGATTCGTATAATGGCCCAGATCAACCCGATACATATAGCGCTTGCCAACCGTTGAAAAGCGTGCATGAAAACTGTCATCCACTAATTGACTATCCACAACCTCCATATCAAGGGGGAGAAGGCTGTTGAGGGCCCGCAACATGCTGATTGCTGGTAATGCCTGCGGATAATCGAAATGAACGACCTGCCCCATCGCATGAACACCTGCATCCGTCCGGCCTGAACCATACACTTGAATATCAGCACCCTTACTCATCTTCGTCAGCGCTTTTTCTAATGTGCCTTGCACTGTTCGTTGGTTCGGTTGCACTTGAAAGCCCGCAAAATCGGTTCCATCATAGGCAACTGTTACGCGATACCGTTGTGTCATTTTATCCCTCTTGTGTTAAAAGTTAGTAACTCTATTCTAAGGAATTTTCTGAAAAGTAGCAATCCCTTTATGACTGTTATTAAAAAAATGCGTTCACCCTGTATTTTTAATATCAAATGACCTTAAATGCTGTATAATTATTATTATAATTAGAAATAAGGAGAATTGTGTAATGAAGTTCGGATACGCACGCGTTTCATCTGCCGGACAAAGTCTAGCAACCCAGATTAGTCAATTAAAGGAAGAAAGCTGTGACATCATTTACAGCGAGAAATTTACCGGAACTACTGTTGATCGTCCCAAATTTAATGAACTATTAAATCGAGTTTCAAGTGGTGATACCATCGTTGTTACAAAACTTGATCGTTTCGCAAGAAATACTAAAGAAGCACTGGAAATCATTCAGGAACTTTTTGAAGCCCGCATTAAGATTCATATTTTAAACATGGGTATCATCGAAGACACCCCTTCCGGACGACTCATTTTCACCTTATTTAGCGCTTTTGCGCAATTTGAGCGTGATATGATTCTCACCCGCACCCAGGAAGGAAAGCATAATGCCCGTGTCACCAATCCGAGTTATTCCGAAGGCCGTAAAACGACCTATACGGATGATGACATTCAAGCAGCCTTAGACATGCGTGAAGAAGGATTTACGTACGCTCAAATTAGTTACCAAACTGGCATTAGTGCTTCAACGTTGAAACGCCGCTTCAAAAAAACAAGCTGACTAAAAAGGACTCTGTTAAATCAACCATTTTTGATTAGACAGCGTCCTTTTTGCGTTATCTTAAGAGCAACAATGCGACGGTCAAAAGCCCCATCGTGATAAACGCCACAGTATCTCTTGTCCGCCATTTTAAAATTCGATACTTACTGCGGCCTTCACCACCTTGGTAGCCCCGTGCTTCCATCGCCGTTGCTAAATCATCAGCCCGGTTAAAGCTGCTGACGAACAACGGAATTAAAATCGGCACAATTGCTTTCATTTGTTGGAATAAATTACCTTCCCCAAAATCAACCCCACGCGCACGTTGCGCATCCATAATCTTGGTTGTTTCATCCATCAATGTCGGTACAAATCGCAGCGCAATTGATAGCATCAATGCGACTTCATACACGGGAAAATGAACTACTTTGAGTGGTTTGAGAATTGATTCAATCGCATCCGCTAATGACAGCGGCGGTGTCGTCAATGTCAGGAGGGTCGACATGAAAATAATCAATACAAAGCGCATGAAGATGTAGGCGCCATTAATCAGTCCATATTGGGTAAGTGTCAGAAACCCCCACTGCCAATAAACATGGCCGCCACGGGTGAAGAAAATCTGTAAAAGCACAGTAAATAAAATGAGCCATAACAGCGGCTTAACGCCTTTAATAAAGAAATCAAGCTTAATTTTGGAAATTCCAATGAGCGCTAACGTAAAAACAAGTAACAAGGCATACGCTTGCCAGGTACGTGCTAAAAAGATGATACCAATGTAATAAAAACTAGCTAATAACTTCGCCCGGGGATCCATCCGGTGTAACACAGAATCACCAGGGATATAGCGGCCTAGAATCAATTTATTCATGTCCAACCCCCGCCTTCTTCGGTAGTTGTTCCGCTAATAAGGCGGCTAACTCATGTTCAGTTAATGGCACTTGATCAAAGACAAACCCTTTTTGCGTTAAGGCTTGCGCGAACTGCGTCGTTGTTGGTAAGCCAAGTTGTTTTTCCGTTAACCAATCAGGATCCGCAAAAATCTCGCGTGGTGTCCCAGTCTTCGCCAGTTTGCCATGTTCCAAAACAATAACATTATCAGCATAATTAGCCACATCATCCATCTGATGCGTCACCATCACAATCGTCATGCCTTGTTCACGATGCAGTTTTTCAAAAAGTGCCATCATCTCACGCCGCCCAACAGGATCAAGGCCGGCAGTTGGCTCATCTAAGACCAACACTTCCGGTTGCATTGCTAAGACACCGGCAATCGCAACCCGCCGCATTTGCCCTCCCGATAAATCAAACGGTGATTTATCAATCACGTCGGCCGGTAAGCCAACAAGTTCAATCATCTCTTTAGCGCGGCCAAGGGCTTCAGCTTCCGGTACACCAAAGTTCTGCGGACCAAAAGCAATGTCTTTTTGGACCGTCGCCTCAAATAATTGGCTTTCGGGAAATTGAAAAACCATGCCAACTTTTTGACGAATTGCTTTCAAGTTTTTATTGTTCGTTTCAGAGGTAATTTCGCGTTCACCAATCCGTACAACGCCACTCGTTGGTTTTAAGAGTGCATTGAGGTGTTGGAGCAATGTCGACTTGCCACTACCTGTATGGCCAATCAGTGCCGTATATGAGCCACTTGGAATGGTCACATTGATATTTTCTAGCCCCACTCCTTGAAAAGGTGTGCCTGGCTGATAAGTGTAGTTTACATTTTTGAATGTAATGTCCATAAATAATCAACCATCCTTTCCGTTGTGAGGTAATCCGTTGGCATTTCGATAGCGCGTTCATTTAGCGCGGCTTTAAGTTTTTCCGGATATGGGACATCTAAACCTAGATCAAGTAAACGTTGTCCATACGCAAAAATATCGGCCGGCGTGCCCTGATCATACACCTGCCCCTTATCCAAGATAATAATGCGGTCCGCACTGGCGGCTTCATCGATATCATGGGTAATGGACAACACGGTCATGTTCGTTTCTTGTTTTAACTTGTGAATTGTTGCGAGGACTTCTTCCCGACCTTTTGGATCAAGCATGCTAGTGGCCTCGTCGAGAATCAGAATCTCAGGTTGTTGGGCAATGATACCGGCTAAGGCCACGCGTTGCTTCTGACCGCCTGACAAACGGCTAGGTTCACGCTTCAAATAGTCACGCATCCCAACACGCTCAAGCGCATCTTTAACCCGTTCAATCATCTCAGTGCGAGCTACCCCTTGGTTTTCGAGACCGAAAGCCACATCGTCTTCGACCGTTGCACCGACAAATTGATTATCCGGATTCTGGAAGACCATGCCAATCTTCTGGCGAATAGCCCACACGTTATCCAACGATAATGGTAACCCATCAATCGTGACTGATCCCGATTGTAAATCTAACAAACCGTTCAACGATTTCGCAAAGGTACTCTTACCACTGCCGTTATGACCAATGATGGCGACCCATTCACCGGCATTGATACTGACCGAAAGCCCATTCAGTGCTAAATGGCCTTCAGATTGTGGGTATTCATATTTTAAGTGTTCAACTTGAATTATTTTTTTCTCGTTCATGATTAGTAACCCGTATTTTCATTGGAATAGATTCATGTGCTCTTTTGCGCTTCAGGCCATCTTGCCGAATGTCATCATCTTTCAAATCGGTTGTTGTCGTTTAGCTATGTCACGCCTAAAACGCACTCTGGTATTATTTTATCATAGAATAAGCCATAACGCTTTTGTTAGTCACCCTTTATTCAAAGCATGTCCAACACAAAAAACGTCTAACTCCAATTTAACTCGGAATTAGACGTTATTTTATGTAAATCATCAATCGATGAAAGCCATACTATATTGCCAGTATGACCTTAGGACTAGACTCGGAGTACTTCCACCATCATAACGCCCTGTCTCATCGATCAAATGACCTAAATCATTTTGTGATTAAACAAGTTCAATAATCACCATTAATGCACCGTCACCACGACGAGGGGCTGTTTTAAGAATACGTGTGTAACCACCATTTCTTTCAGCATAACGTGGGGCAATGTCACTAAATAATTTCTGTAAAGCAGATTGAACGATTACAGCGTCATCTTCTTCGCGAATATCAGCTACTTCGTTACGAACGAATGCTGCAGCTTGACGACGAGCGTGTAAATCACCGCGTTTACCTAAAGTGATCATTTTTTCAGTTGTTTTACGAATTTCTTTGGCGCGAGCTTCTGTAGTAATGATACGTTCATTGATGATTAAATCAGTTGTCAAATCACGTAACATTGCCTTACGTTGTGAGCTTGTGCGACCTAATTTACGATAACTCATGAATGGAGTCCCTCCTTCTTATCAGTTTATTCTTCTGTGCGTAAGCCTAAGCCAAGATCAAATAACTTGTTCTTAACTTCTTCTAACGACTTGCGACCAAGATTTCTAACTTTCATCATATCTGCTTCTGATTTGTCAGTTAACTCTTGAACAGTGTTGATGCCAGCACGTTTCAAACAATTGTATGAACGAACTGATAAATCTAACTCTTCAATTGTCATTTCAAGCATTTTCTCTTTATGTGTCTCTTCTTTTTCGACCATGATTTCAGCATTTTTCGCTTCATCAGTAAGATCTACAAAGATTGCCAAATGCTCTGTCATAATCTTCGCAGCTAAGCTAATAGCTTCTCTAGGACTGATGGAACCGTTTGTCCAAACATCAAGTGTTAATTTGTCGAAATCGTTACGACGACCAACACGTGTACTTTCTACTTGATAGTTAACACGACTGATTGGGGTATAAATTGAGTCGATTGGCAAAACACCAATTGGCATATCGTCTGACTTGTTTTGATCAGCAGCAACATAACCACGGCCTTTTTTAACTGTCATTCGCACGTGGAAATTGCCGCCTTCAGCTACTGTACAAATATATTGATCAGTATTTAAGACTTCAACGTCATCATCAGAAATGATATCAGCAGCAGTAACTGTTGCCGGACCCTTAACATCGATTTCAATTGTCTTGTCTTCTTCGACATGCAATTTAAGTGCTAATTTTTTAATATTCAAAATGATTTGTGTTACGTCTTCTAAGACGCCATCAATTGTTGAAAATTCATGCAAAACACCATCAATTTGAATATCTGTGACAGCAGTACCTGGTAAAGAAGCGAGTAAAATACGACGTAAAGAGTTACCTAAAGTCGTACCATAACCACGTTCAAGTGGTTCTACAACGAATTTACCGTAGTTAGTACTTTCATCAACCTTTGTAATGTTTGGTTTTTCAAATTCGATCATTCTTATCTTTTACCCCTTTCAAAACGAGAAGTGTTTATACGTGAACACGTTTCAGTTTGTCTCAAAATGAAGCGTAGCCCAGACTAAACACGACGGCGTTTTGGAGGACGAGATCCATTATGAGGAACCGGTGTAACGTCACGAATAGCAGTAACTTCTAAACCAGTTGCTTGTAATGAGCGGATTGCAGCTTCACGGCCAGAACCTGGTCCTTTAACAGCAACTTCAACAGATTTCATACCATGTTCCATGGCTTCTTTACCAGCAGCTTCTGCAGCCATTTGAGCAGCAAAAGGTGTTGACTTACGACTACCTTTGAAACCTAATGAACCAGCAGATGACCATGCAACAGCATTCCCATGCGGATCAGTAATCATCACAAGAGTATTGTTAAATGTTGAGTGAATATGTGCAACGCCGGCTTCGATATTTTTCTTGACACGACGCTTACGTGGAGCATTTTTCTTGTTTGCCATAAATTATAACCTCCTTTTACTGATCATTTCTTCTTGCCTGCGATCGTAACTTTCTTACCTTTACGAGTACGTGCGTTGTTCTTCGTGTTTTGACCACGAACTGGTAAACCACGACGATGACGCATGCCACGATAAGAACCGATTTCTTGTAGACGTTTGATGTTTAAGCTAACTTCACGACGAAGATCGCCTTCAACTTTAACCTTGTCGATTGCTGCACGGATCTTGTCTTCTTGATCCGGCGTTAAATCACGCGTACGGACGTCTTCTGGGACGCCAGCATCAGCTAAGACTTTAACGGCAGTTGTATTTCCGATACCGAAAATATAAGTTAAAGCAATCACAATTTGTTTATCACGTGGTAAATCCACACCTGCGATACGTGCCATTCTTGCACCTCCTGCTTAATTAATATTAACCTTGACGTTGTTTATGTTTTGGATTAGCTGCGCAGATAATCATAACGCGGCCTTTTCGTTTAATAACTTTACAATGTTCGCACATTGGTTTTACTGATGGTCTTACTTTCATATCGACTGACCTCCTTGATATGATCCTTACGCCTTATTTAAAGCGATACGTAATTCGTCCCTTAGTCAAATCATAGGGTGACAATTCAACTGTCACACGGTCCCCAGGCAAAATCTTGATGTAATTCTTGCGGATTTTGCCAGAAACATGTGCCAGAATAACTGCACCATTTTCAAGTTCTACTTTAAACATTGCATTTGGTAAAGTATCAGTTACTTTACCTTCAATTTCAATGACGTCATCTTTTGCCACGCAAAAGTACCCCCTTGTGGTTGTGAAAATTCATACAGAAAAATGGTGAGAGCTCTCCGCACTCACCGCTAGTGGTCATACCGAGATATTATATCACAAGTATTAAATTTTTAAAAGCACTGAGAATTCTGTCATCAAACAACTAGTCAGGCTTTTACGTGAACAATGACCGTGGGATCACTTGAGTTGATGACTAGTCTTTAATGGTATCAAGTACTTTTTGAACGGCAGAGAACACATCATCAATCTCTTGATTCCCATCTACCGTATAAAGTAGGTTACGTTTTTCATAATAATCAAGTAAAGGTGTATTCATTTCGATATTGACCTTTAAGCGATTCTTAACCGTTTCAGGTTTGTCGTCTTCTCGTTGGAAGAAAACATGTTCGCCACAACGATCACATGTCCCTTCAACTTTAGTTGGATGGTAAAGTTTGTGGTATGTTGCGCCACAATTTTTACAAATAAAGCGACCCGATAAACGATCAGCTAAGATTTCAGGATCAACATCAATGTTAATCACACCATCTAAAGGTTTGTTCAATTTATCAGTAATGGCAGCTAAAGCATCCGCCTGATCAAGAGTCCGAGGAAAACCATCAAGGAGATAACCTACATTAGTATCTGCTTGTGCAAGACGTTCCTCAACAATTCCGTTCGTCACATCATCTGGTACCAATTCACCTTTATCAATGAATGACTTAGCTTTAACCCCAAGTTCTGTTTGATCTGCCATAGCAGCTCTGAACATGTCACCAGTTGAAATGTGTGGAATATGATAAGCGTCAACAATCTTTTCAGCTTGCGTTCCCTTACCAGCGCCGGGAAGTCCCATTAACATGAGATTCATGTCTTTGCCTCCTATTTAAAACCAGGATTCAATACTTTTTTAACGATAATTACTTATCGAATGAATCCAACATACTTGCGTTTCATAAGTAACCCTTCGAGTTGACGTGTACTTTCAAGTGCAACCCCAACAACGATTAGTAAACTTGTCCCACCCAAACCAATTGATTGAGGTAAGCCACCGAGGTTTGCTGCTAATTGCGGTAATAGTGCAATTACCCCAAGGAACACCGCCCCGACAGTTGAAAGACGCATTAATACGCTAGAAAGATACTTCTCGGTCCCTTTACCTGGCCAAACCCCGGGAATATAACTCCCTTGCTTAGTCAAGTTCTCCGCAACTTTTTCAGGGTTCACCTGAACAAAAGCATAGAAGAAGGTAAAGAGAACAATGAGCACCGTATAAACAATCGAGCCTGTCACAGTCTGCATGCTGAAGATATCTGATAATACTTTAAACCAGGTATCTGCCCCATGACTTGATTGGAAGGCCATCAAGATTGTTTGAGGTGTCATAATAAATGAACTGGCGAAGATAACCGGAATCACACCAGCGACGTTGACTTTAAGCGGAAGGTAACTATTGTCACCTGCACCAGCTTCACGACGCGTATATTGAATCGGAATCTTTCGATTTGCTTGTTGTACCCATGTCACAAATGTGACGATTACAAGGATCGCAATCAGCAAACCGATGATGAATAAGACACCTTTCCACATATCGCCTTTTGAAGCGTTCAAGACTTGTTCGCGGAAGATTTGGTAAAGACCGCTTGGAAGGCGTGCAATAATCCCTGCAAAGATAATCATTGACACACCATTTCCTAAGCCTTTATCCGTTATCTGTTCACCCAACCATGTAATTAACATCGTACCACCCGTTAAAATGATCCCGATGCTAACAAAGGTTTTAATCCCCGGATCTTTAACCAAACCCATTTGACTGAGTGAGTTAAAGCCAGCGGTAATCCCTATCGATTGGATGAACGCTAAGGCGATGGTTAAGTAACGCGTTACTTGATTAAGCTTACGTCGCCCAACTTCACCTTGCTTGCTCCATTCAACAAACTTAGGCACAATATCCATTTGTAGTAATTGAACCACAATCTGGGCAGTGATGAACGGTGAAACCCCCATCGAAAAGATGGAATAGTTCGCCAAGCCACCACCACTAACGGTATCAAGCAGTGGGATCAACCCAGTCGACCCCAGCTTCGTCAATGCACCAGCATTCACACCTGGCACCGTAATTTGTGCACCTAAACGATAAACGATCAAAACGCCTAGAGTAAATAAAATCTTACTACGGATTTCCTTTACTTTAAATGCGTTTTTGAGTGTCTTTAGCAATTAAATCACCTCAATTGAACCGCCAGCAGCTTCTACAGCAGCTTTTGCAGCTTCAGAATACTTGCTTACCTTAATGTTCAATTTTTTGTTTAATTCGCCATTCGCTAATAATTTAACACCTGATAATTCATTCTTAACAATGCCTGCTTCGATTAAAACAGTTGAAGTAATTTCTGCACCGTCTTCAAAACGATTTAAATCATTCAAGTTAACAACCGCATATTCTTTACGGTTGATATTCTTGAATCCCCGTTTTGGCATACGACGGAATAAAGGCATTTGCCCACCTTCAAATCCCAAACGTACTTTACTACGAGCTTTTTGGCCTTTTTGACCACGACCAGCAGTTTTACCAGTACCTGAAGAAGTACCACGGCCGACACGTTTACGAACGTTACGAGCACCTTCGTTAGGTTTCATTTCATGTAATTTCATTATTGTGCGCACCTCCTTGCAATATATGTTGAAATTAGTCTTTAATTTCTTCGACTGTTACTAAATGTGCGAGTTTAAAAATCACACCGCGAGTTGCAGCATCATCTGGTTTGATTACAGAACTATTTACTCGGTTCAAGCCAAATTCTTTGACCATTTTACGTTGTTCTGGAAGACGATGAGCAGCACTTTTTCTTAAAGTAATCTTTAATTTAGCCATGTTCAGTTATCCTCCTAGTTTTGTAAGCTTTCTACAGATACGTTACGTAATTCTGCAATTTCTTCAGCAGTCTTCATACGAGTTAAACCGTCAATTGTGGCACGGATAACATTGATGGCAGTTTTACTACCCAATGTTTTACTTGTCACATCATCGATTCCTGCTAATTCCATAACGGCACGAACAGCACCACCAGCAGCAATACCAGAACCTTCAACGGCTGGTTTTAATAGAACACGGCCAGCGCCGAAGCGACCAATAATTTCATGAGGTAATGTTGTTCCGACCTTAGGAACATTGATAAGATTCTTTTTAGCGTCTTCAACGGCTTTGCGAATAGCTTCAGGAACTTCTTGTGCTTTACCTGTCCCGAAACCTACGTGACCGTCTTTATCACCAACGATTACAATTGCTGCGAAACGTAGACGACGTCCACCTTTAACAACTTTTGTAACACGGTTGATTGAAACAACGCGATCTTCTAAATCTAAATGAGTTGGATCAATGTAAGTCATAAATGGTTTTCCTCCTTATTAGAATTCTAGTCCGTTTTCACGAGCAGCTGTAGCTAAAGCTTCGATACGACCATGGTATAAATATCCGCCACGATCAAAAACAACAACTTTGTGGCCGGCTTTAACAGCGCGTTGTGCAATTAATGCGCCAACTTGTTGTGCTTGTTCGACTTTAGTACCTTCTGCTTTTACTTCTTTATCTAATGTTGAGGCACTTGCTAGCGTCACACCCGCTACGTCATCAATAAGTTGAGCGTAGATGTTTTTGTTAGAACGGAAAACGTTCAAGCGTGGGCAGTCAGCAGTACCAGAGATCTTACCACGAACGCGTGTATGGCGTTTTTGACGTGTCTTATTTTTGTCTGGTTTTGTAATCACAATTTTCACCTCTTAATATCGTTTAACAGCTTAAGCTGCTCTATTTACCAGTTTTACCTTCTTTACGGCGAACATATTCATCAGTATAACGAATACCTTTACCTTTATAAGGTTCTGGAGGACGAACATCACGAATTTCAGCTGCAAATTGGCCAACTTGTTGTTTGCTAATCCCGCTGATAGTAATGTTTGTGTTTGATGGCACTTCGACTGTAATACCTTCTGGGATTTCCATTTCAACTGGATGTGAATACCCAACGTTCAATACTAAAATCTTGCCTTTCAATTGAGCACGGTAACCAACACCGATAAGATCCAATGTTTTCTTGAAACCTTCCGTTACGCCCAAAATCATGTTGTTTAAGTTAGCACGCATAGTACCGTGCATTGCACGATCACTTTCGCTATTACGTGTGAAATTAATAAGGTTACCTTCTTCGTGCATTTCAATCACGGGACTGAAATGACGTGTTAGTTCCCCTTTAGGTCCCTTAACTGTGATGTTTTCACCGTCTTTAGTAACGGTAACACCTGCAGGAACTTCGATTACTTTTAATCCGATACGACTCACGTTATGACACCTCCTTATTTTAAGTTTAGATTACCAAACGTATGCGAGTACTTCGCCGCCGGCAGCCTTTTCACGAGCTTCTTTGTCAGTTACGACACCGTTGCTTGTTGAGATAATTGCGATGCCTAAGCCATTTAATACCTTAGGAACATCATTAGCTTTAACGTAGTTACGTAAACCAGGTTTTGAAATCCGTTTCAAACCAGAGATAACACGTTCGTTATTCTTACCATATTTCAAGAATACACGGATGATACCTTGTTTGTCGTCTTCAATCACTTCGTAATCGCGGATAAAGCCTTCGCGTTTCAAAATTTCAGAAATTTCTTTTTTCATACGTGAAGCAGGGACTTCTAATGATTCGTGATGTACCATGTTGGCATTACGAATACGTGTTAGATAGTCTGCGATTGGATCTGTCATGACCATGTGGAATTAACCTCCTTATTGACTCTTTATAATTACCAGCTTGCTTTTTTCATGCCTGGAATTTGGCCCTTATGAGCTAATTCACGGAGGCAAACCCGGCAAAGCTTAAACTTACGATATACAGAATGTGGACGTCCACAACGTTCGCAACGTGAATATTCTTGTGTTGAAAATTTTGCTGGACGATGATTCTTTACAACTAAAGATTTTTTAGCCAAGAAATTGACCTCCCTTTTTATTTAGCAAATGGCATGCCAAATTGTGTTAACAATTCGCGTGCTTCTTCGTCAGTATTTGAAGTTGTCACAATAACAACATCCAAACCACGAACGCGATCTACCTTATCATAATCGATTTCAGGGAAGATCAACTGTTCGCGTACACCTAATGTATAATTACCGCGACCATCGAATGATTTTGCACTAACACCGTGAAAATCACGAACACGAGGTAAAGATACGTTAACTAATTTATCTAAGAAATCGTACATTCTTTCGCCACGTAAAGTTACTTTAGCGCCAATTGGCATTCCTTCACGTAAACGGAAACCAGCAATTGATTTTTTAGCTTTTGTGATTAATGGTTTTTGACCAGCAATCAAGCCTAATTCTTCAACAGCTTTATCCAAATTCTTAGCGTTTGAAACAGCATCACCAACACCCATATTAAGTACGATTTTTTCAATCTTAGGAACTTGCATGCTTGATGTATAGTTGAACTTTTCAATCAACGCTGGTGTTACTTCTTTAACATATTTTTCTTTTAAACGGTTAGTCATGTAAAAAGTGCCTCCTTTCCCCAAAAATTATTTATCGATTGATTCTCCAGTTTTCTTTGAAACGCGTACTTTTTTACCATCAATCACTTCGAAACCTACACGAGTAGCTTCGTTGTTTGATGGATCAATTAGCATAACGTTTGAAGCATCGATACTTGCCTCTGTGTCAACAATCCCACCATTAGGATTTTGAGCATTTGGCTTAACATGCTTTTTAATGGTATTGATACCTTCAACAACAACACGGCCTTCTTTAGGCATTGCTTTGATGATTGTACCTTCTTTACCTTTATCTTTACCACTAATTACTTTAACTTTATCACCAGTTTTAACGAACATTGATATACGCACCTCCTTGGTTGTCTGTAATTATAGAACTTCAGGCGCTAAGGAAACGATCTTCATGAAATCATTGTCACGCAATTCACGTGCAACTGGTCCAAAGATACGTGTTCCTTTTGGAGTCTTGTCATCATTGATGATAACAGCAGCGTTTTCGTCGAACTTGATGTAAGAACCGTCTGTACGACGAGCACCTGACTTAGTACGAACGATAACAGCTTTGACAACTTCACCTTTTTTGACAACGCCACCTGGTGTTGCCTGTTTAATTGTTGCAACGATAACATCACCGATGTTAGCAGTCTTGCGACCTGAACCACCCAAAACTTTAATAGTTAAAATTTCGCGGGCACCGGAGTTATCAGCAACCTTAAGACGACTTTCTGATTGAATCACTTATAGGTCCTCCTTCCGTCACTTATATATATTGAGTAACGATTTAGATAATAACTGCTTTTTCAACGACATCTAATAAACGGAACCGTTTTGTACGTGACAAAGGACGAGTTTCCATAACACGCACAATATCGCCAACTTTTGCTTCATTGTTGTCATCTTGTGCATAATATTTCTTTGAATATCTGACACGTTTACCATATTCAGGATGTGTTTTATAAGTTTCAACCACGACAGTAATTGTTTTATCCATTTTGTCTGAAACAACACGGCCTTGGTACACTTTACGATGGTTACGACTTTCTTCGCTCAAAGTAAATAGCTCCTTTCCATTTATTATTTGTTAAGTTCTTGTTGACGTAATACAGTTTTAATCCGGGCAATGTTCTTACGAACTTGCTTTAAGCGGGCGGTATTTTCTAATTGACCGGTAGCTTGTTGGAAACGAAGATTGAATAATTCTTCTTTGTATTGGTGTTCTTTTTCAAGCATTTCAGCAGTGGTTAATTCAATAATATCTTTAGCCTTCATTTGACTCGCCACCTACTTCCTCGCGTTTTACGATCTTAGTTTTAACTGGCAATTTATGTGATGCCAAGCGTAATGCTTCACGAGCAACTTCTTCAGAAACGCCGCCGATTTCAAACATGACTTTTTCACGTTTTACTACAGCAACCCATCCAGCAGGAGCACCCTTACCTGAACCCATTCGAACGCCGACACCTTTTGCAGTGTATGATTTATGAGGGAAAATTTTAATCCACACTTTCCCACCACGTTTCATGTAACGAGTCATGGCAACACGAGCAGCTTCGATTTGACGGTTGGTAATCCAACTTGATTCCAAAGCTTGTAACCCGAATTCACCAAATGTGACTTCTTTACCACCTTTTGCAGCACCGCGCATCTTCCCACGGAATTCACGACGATGTTTTACACGTTTAGGTACTAACATGTTTATTTCCCTCCTTTCGTATTGTTGTTGGCTTTAGCGGGTAATACTTCGCCCCGATAAATCCAAGTCTTAACTCCTAATTTACCGTAAGTAGTCATGGCTTCATCCCATGAATAATCGATGTCTGCACGTAATGTATGCAAAGGAACCGTTCCTTGCGCATGTGTTTCGACACGCGACATGTCAGCACCGTTCAAACGGCCGGCAACTTGAGTTTTAATCCCCTTAGCACCAGCGCGCATTGTCCGTTGCATAGCTTGGCGTTGAGCACGACGGAAAGCAACACGTGCTTCCAATTGACGAGCAATGCCTTCACCTACTAAATGAGCGTCTAAATCAGGTTTCTTGATTTCCACAATGTTGATGTGTACTTTCTTACCTGTTAAGTTGTTTAATTCTTTACGTAGATTTTCTACTTCAGAACCGCCTTTACCGATGACCATACCAGGTTTAGCAGTATGGATTGAAACGTTCACGCGATTTGCAGCACGTTCGATTTCAATAGTAGAGACAGATGCGTCAGCTAATTTTGTGTTAATGTATTTACGAATCTTAAGATCTTCGTGTAAAAATGTTGCGAAATCTTTTTCTGCATACCATTTAGCGTCCCAATCACGGATGACGCCAACACGAAAACCGGTTGGATTAATCTTTTGACCCACGCGATATCCCTCCTTATGCTTCTTTTTCTGATACAACTACAGTGATGTGACTTGTACGTTTGTTGATTGGTGATGCTGAGCCTTTAGCGCGAGGACGAAAACGTTTCAATGTTGGTCCTTCGTTAACATAAGCTTCAGTAACGACTAAGTTTTCTGCATCTAAGTCATAGTTATGTTCTGCATTAGCGATAGCTGATTTCAGAACTTTAATTACAACTGGTGAAGCAGCTCTTGGTGTAAATTCTAAGATTGCAATTGCTTCTGCAACGCTCTTGCCTCTAATTAAGTCGACTACCATCCGTACTTTACGGGCTGCCATGCGAACTGTCTTAGCGCTAGCTGTTGCACTAGTAATTTGATCTGCCATTGAGATTCATCCTCCTTTCTAGCGTGCTTTTGTTTTCTTATCGTCATTTCCATGACCATGGAAAGTTCTTGTTGGTACGAATTCACCTAATTTATGGCCTACCATATCGTCTGAAATGAAAACGGGAACGTGTTTCCGTCCGTCATAAACAGCGATTGTGTACCCAATAAAGCTAGGGAAAATTGTCGAGCGACGGGACCAAGTCTTGATGACTTGTTTCTTTTCGCTATCGGCTTGTGCTTCAATTTTATTGAGCAAATGTGCGTCTGCGAATGGTCCTTTTTTCAAACTACGACTCATTATGAAACCTCCTTCGAATAAAAAGTTCAATGTGACTTTTACGTTTAAGCCGCATTGGCTTTAGACATGTTCAATTGGAACTGATTATTTTGATTTACGATGACGAATAATAAGTTTTTCTGAACGAGCCTTACTACTACGTGTCTTCTTACCAAGCGTTTTCTTACCCCATGGAGACATAGGAGAAGGACGACCGATTGGAGCTTTACCTTCACCACCACCGTGAGGATGATCGTTAGGGTTCATTACTGACCCACGAACTGTAGGACGGATACCCATCCAACGTTTACGGCCGGCTTTACCAATCTTGATTAATTCGTGTTGACCGTTACCAACAGTCCCGATCGTTGCACGACATGTAAGTAGAATCATCCGCGTTTCGCCAGAAGTTAAACGAACAATCGCGTATTTACCTTCTTTACCTAATAATTGAGCTGATGTACCAGCTGAACGAACCAATTGGCCGCCTTTACCAGGTTTTAATTCGATATTGTGGATGATTGTACCATCAGGAATATTAGCTAATGGTAATGCGTTACCGACTTTGATATCGGCATCCACACCAGATTCAACAACCATGCCTACTTCAAGACCTTTAGGGGCGATGATGTATGACTTGATACCATCTGGATATTGGATTAATGCGATATTTGAAGTTCTATTTGGATCGTATTCGATTGATTTAACAGTCGCTTTGATACCATCTTTGATACGCTTGAAGTCAATGACACGATATTTTTGCTTATGACCGCCGCCACGATGACGAACAGTGATATGACCATGTGCATTACGACCAGCAGTATGGCTTTGGGATTCCAACAACGTCTTTTCAGGGGTTGTCTTTGTGATCTCAGCAAAATCTGAGCTGGTCATATTACGACGACCATTTGTGGTTGGTTTGTACTTAATAATTCCCACGTGTATACCCTCCTATAATTATTCTATTTAAATGTTGCTTAATCTTCGAAAATCTTAATTTCTTTTGAGTCAGCAGTTAAAGTAACGATTGCTTTGCGGCGTTTTTTAGTATAGCCAGCATAGCGACCTTGACGTTTTAACTTGCCACGAACGTTCATGATGTTTACGTTTTTAACGTTTACACCAAAGATTTCTTCGATTGCGTAACGCACTTGTGTTTTGTTGGCACGAACATCAACATCAAATGTGTATTTCTTGTCGTCCATTGCAGCCATTGAATTTTCAGTAACTACTGGACGTAAAATAACATCGCGTGCTTCCATTATGCAAGCACCTCCTCAATTTTAGAAAGGGCAGCTTGAGTAAGAATTAATTTTTGGTTGCCAACAACGTCTAACACGTTGATGCCATCAGCAGCAACAACTGTTACGTTTGGTAAGTTGCGTGCTGATAATGCAGCAAAATCATTTCCATCTTCAAGTACTACCAATGCTTTAGTATTAACGTCTAACTTGTTAAGTACTTCAGCGAATTCTTTAGTCTTAGGTGCGTCAAAGTTGAATGCATCTACAACCACTAAATCATTGTCGATAACCTTTTGTGAAAGTACTGACTTGATTGCAAGACGACGTACTTTACGAGGTAATTTGTAGCTGTATGAACGAGGTGTAGGACCAAATACGGTACCACCACCACGCCATTGAGGTGAACGGATTGAGCCTTGACGAGCACGACCAGTACCCTTTTGACGCCAAGGTTTACGTCCACCACCGCGAACAGCTGATCTGTTCTTAACAGCGTGTGTTCCTTGTCTTAATGAAGCCCGTTGCATGATGATTGCATCAAACACAACGTTTTCGTTAGGTTCGATAGCCCAGATTGAGTCGTTTAATTCAACGTTCCCATTTTGACTACCATCTTGTTTAAATAATGTTACGTTTGCCATTGGTAAAATCCTCCCTTCTCAGATTATTTGTTACGAGCTTTAACAGCTGTTTTAATTGTAATCATTGAGTTTTTAGCACCTGGCACGTTACCTTTAACAAGAATAACGTTCTTTTCAACGTCTGTGCTTACAACCACAAGGTTTTGAACAGTACGTTGGTTGTTACCCATGCGCCCAGGTAATAATTTACCTTTGAAGACGCGGTTGATAATCGCACCCATTGAACCAGGACGACGGTGATAACGAGAACCGTGACCCATAGGCCCACGTGATTGGCCGTCTTTTTTAATGTTACCTTGGAAACCATGACCTTTCGTTACACCAGTAACGTCAACGACGTCGCCGGCTGCGAAAGTATCAACTTTGATTTCTGTTCCTACTTCGTAATCTCCTAATGCGACATCTCTGAATTCTCTAATGAAGCGCTTAGGAGTAGTATTTGCTTTTGCTACATGACCTTTAGCAGGTTTGTTTGACAAGACTTCACGTTTATCTTCAAAACCAACTTGGATGGCTTCATAGCCGTCTGTTTCGTTTGTTTTAACTTGTAAAACAACGTTTGGTGTTGCTTTGATAACTGTTACGGGAATTAATTCGCCGTTTTCAGTAAAGACTTGTGTCATACCTACTTTTCTACCTAAGATTCCTTTTGTGGTCATGGTAACACCTCTTTTCTAGTATTTTTAATTTAGTTGGTACGAATTAAAGCTTGATTTCGATATCTACACCACTTGGTAAGTCAAGTTTCATCAATGAATCAACTGTCTTAGGTGTAGGGTTAACAATATCGATTAAACGTTTGTGTGTACGCATTTCGAATTGTTCACGCGAATCTTTATGCTTATGTGGTGAACGGAGCACTGTATAAAGTGTTCTTTCAGTTGGCAATGGGATTGGGCCAGAGATAGTAGCACCTGTTCTCTTTGCTGTTTCCACAATCTTGTCAGCTGATTGATCCAAAATACGGTGTTCGAATGCCTTCAAACGAATACGAATCTTTTGTTTTGCCATGTTTTTCCCTCCTTCGTCTATTTTAAAAGTAGACTAGCTCCGTGAAAATTTTCCGGCACGCCCGCCATGGCAAAGCGGCCGGGTGTGTCGCAACCTCTCACATCTTAGCTACTCGGTAATCGTTTTGACTACCATAGTGCGCACTCCTGCTATGGAAATAGCACTTCATCTATCTTACAAGATACACCCCAATAACGCAACCCTTTTTCGCTGATTTATCAAAGTTTTTCACGAATTTTCATCAGTCTTACACTAAGCGTTATCAATTGATTTCTGGTCCCTTTTTGATACACTAAGAGCATCTTGAATTCCCTTTAGGAGGCCCCTATTATGTCCCATAACGCACTTTTGATTATCGACTATACAAACGACTTTGTTGATTCAAATGGCGCTCTAACAGCCGGTAAAAGCGCTCAGCTAATCGCCCCTGGAATCATCACATTAGCTGACCAATTCCTAGCAAATGATGATTATGTCATCTTACCAACTGACTTACACGTCGAAGATGATCCTTTTCATCCGGAGAGCACCCTATTTCCCCCACATAATCTAGCTAACACTTGGGGTCATGAGTTTTACGGGCCATTAGCCAACTGGTACGCAGAACATCAAGCCGATCCTCATGTTTACGCATTTGCAAAAAATCGCTATTCAGCCTTTGCTAACACTAATTTAGATAATTTTTTACGTGAGCGTGAGATTAACGCTTTAACGCTGACTGGCGTTTGCACCGACATTTGCGTACTTCACACAGCAGTCGCGGCATATAACTTAAATTATCCACTGACAATTCCAGCCGATGCCGTGGCAACTTTTACACCCAACGGCCAAAAATGGGCCCTGGCACATTTTAAAAACAGCCTTGGTGCCACAATTATCTAGCCCAATACGAAAAGCGCCGCAAACCATTTGGTTTGCGGCGCTTTTCTTTTCGGAGAAGTTTTATGAAAAAGAGTTTGCGTTTTTGCCAGGGCGGTGGCAAATCGAGTTAGCGGGGATTGAACCCGCATGAACCAGTATTAGTAACTAGCAGAGACTCATGCCTTCAAAATTAAGTCTTTACTAAAGACCAGAGAACCATTCGCTGTTCTTGGGAGGAATTTCAAATGGACTGGCTCGTTTTACCATTAAACTATAACTCATTGGTGGTGCTTTAGTTAGACGGATTCTTTAGGGAGGAATTGTCTAATGAAATTCAATTAATCTTACTTCTCAGATTATTTCTTGGGAGGAATTCATCTGATGTCTATAGATTACCAACTAGTTATGAATTAAATATGAACTTTCATTTACGAAACTGTAAAATCGCATTTTTTCGTCTTGAATTGACCCTTTAAGCGCAAAAAAAGGGCTCGTCATTTTGACGAGCCCTTTTCAATTGAAATCCATTTACTAAGATTAACGGCTTATTGGCCACCGTTTTTCTTGATGATTTCTTCTTGGATACTCTTAGGAACAGCTGAATAATGATCAAATGTCATTGTAAATGTCCCACGGCCTTGTGTAGCTGAACGTAATGTTGTCGCATAACCAAACATTTCTGACAATGGCACCATTGCATTAACAATTTGGGCATTACCACGCGCTTCCATCCCTTCAACACGACCACGACGAGCAGTAACTTGACCCATAATATCACCAAGATATTCTTCAGGGGCAATTACTTCAACTTTCATGATTGGTTCAAGGATTTCAGCACCAGCTTGTTTAGCAGCATTCTTCAATGCCATTGATGCAGCAATCTTAAATGCTGATTCATTTGAATCGACATCATGATAACTACCATCATATAACTTAGCTTTAACGTCGATCAATGGGTAACCAGCTAAGACACCGTTTGCCATTGATTCTTTCAAACCTTGTTCAACTGATGGAATGTATTCACGTGGAACAACCCCACCGACAATGGCATCTTCGAATTCGAAGCCTTTACCTTCTTCATTAGGTGTAAATTCAATCCAAACATCACCATATTGACCTTTACCACCAGATTGGCGAACGAATTTACCCTGTGCTGATGCTTGTTTTGTGAATGTTTCACGGTAAGCAACTTGTGGTTCACCAACTTTGGCACCCACTTTAAATTCACGTTTCATCCGGTCAACCATGATATCCAAGTGCAATTCACCCATCCCAGAAATAAGCGTTTCGCCTGTTTCATTGTTGGTTTCAGCCTTGAATGTAGGATCTTCTTCAGCAAGTTTTTGTAAAGCAAGATCTAACTTATCACGATCTTCTTTTGAATCAGGTTCGATAGAAACTTGGATAACTGGGTCAGGGAATTCCATTGATTCCAAAATTAATGGATGATCAACATCAGTTAATGAATCACCAGTTGTTGTGTTCTTCAAACCGATTGCAGCAGCGATATCCCCAGAGAATACTTCAGGAATTTCGTTACGGTGATTTGAATGCATTTGTAATAAACGACCAACACGTTCACGTTTGTTTTTAGTAGCATTCAAGATGTATGAACCAGATTGTAATGTACCAGTATAAACACGGAAGAATGTTAAACGACCAACGAATGGGTCAGTAGCAATCTTAAATGCCAAACCAGCAAATGGTTTATCATCGCCAGCCATCAATTCAACTTCTGAATCGTCAGCTGGGTTTTTAGCGTTGTAAGGACGTACGTCTAATGGTGATGGTAGGTAATCTACAACCCCATCCATTAACATTTGAACACCTTTATTTTTGAAAGCTGAACCAGCAAAAACTGGGAAGAATTTCAAATCGATAGTTGCTTGACGAATAGCAGCCTTTAATTCTTCTTTAGAAATTTCTTCGCCTTCTAAATATTTGTCCATAATGTCGTCGTTAACGTCAGCAACAGCTTCAACTAATTCGGCACGCCGTTTCGTAGCTTCTTCAAGGTAGTCAGCAGGTACATCAACTGTATCCCACTTAGCACCTAATTCATCTTCATCATAGATATCAGCTTGCATTTCGATCAAATCAATAACGCCTTGGAATTCGTCTTCAGCGCCAATTGGCATTTGAACAGCATGTGCGTTAGCTTGTAAACGATCTTCCAATGTTGTCATTGAATAATCGAAGTTAGCACCAATTTTATCCATCTTGTTAACAAAAACAATCCGGGGAACACCATAAGTAGTTGCTTGACGCCAAACATTTTCAGTTTGAGGTTCAACCCCTGATTGTGCATCTAAGACAGTAATCGCACCATCTAAAACACGCAATGAACGTTCAACTTCGATTGTGAAATCAACGTGACCTGGTGTATCAATGATATTTACTCGATTACCTTTCCATTCAGCAGTTGTAGCAGCTGATGTAATTGTAATCCCACGTTCTTGTTCTTGTTCCATCCAATCCATTTGTGAAGCACCTTCATGTGTTTCACCAATTTTATGGATTTTACCCGTATAGTACAAGATACGTTCTGTGGTCGTTGTTTTACCAGCATCAATATGAGCCATGATACCAATATTACGCGTTTTGTCTAACGGAAATTCACGTTTGTTTGCCATAAGTGAATGTTACTCCTCTCGAATATTAACCTAAAGACAACAAGAGGCCATTATATGATTTATTAAAAAACATACAATAGCCAACCTTGATAATCTTACCAGCGATAATGTGCAAATGCGCGGTTGGCATCAGCCATTTTATGTGTATCTTCACGTTTTTTAACAGCAGCACCAGTATTGTTGGCAGCATCCATGATTTCACGTGCAAGACGTTGATCCATCGTATGTTCCCCACGTAAGCGTGCGTAGTTAACTAACCAACGTAAGCCTAAAGTTGTCCGACGTTCTGGACGAACTTCAATTGGCACTTGGTAGTTAGAACCACCAATACGGCGAGCTTTAACTTCAAGTACTGGCATAATGTTGTTCATAGCTTCTTCGAACACTTCTAATGGGTCATTGCCAGTTTCTTCTTTAATAATATCAAATGCGTCATATAAGATTGTTGACGCTGTACCACGTTTACCATCAATCATTAAGCGGTTGATTAAGCGTGAAACCAATTTAGAATTGTACATTGGATCAGGTAAAACGTCACGTTTTGCAACATAGCCTTTTCTTGGCATCCTGATAACCTCCTCAAGATATTTAAGTCCTTGAAGTAACACACAGTGTCATTTAAACTTCAATCGACTTTTTTAATTTTTTGTGTGTTATTTTTTAGGTTTCTTAGTACCATACTTAGAACGACTTTGCATCCGGCCGTCAACACCAGCAGTATCTAAAGCACCACGGATAACGTGATAACGTACCCCAGGTAAATCCTTGACACGGCCCCCACGGATAAGAACAACACTATGTTCTTGTAGGTTATGACCAATACCAGGAATATAAGCTGTAACTTCGATTAAGTTCGATAAACGCACACGCGCATACTTACGTAAAGCAGAGTTAGGCTTTTTAGGTGTCATTGTACCGACACGAGTAGCAACCCCACGTTTTTGTGGTGCTGGATTATCTGTAGCTTTTTTCTTCATACTGTTGTAGCCAAAGTTTAATGCAGGTGCATCAGACTTTGAAGTTCTTGATTTACGACCCTTACGTACCAATTGGTTAATTGTTGGCATTTGAAGGTTCCTCCTTCCTTGATCTGAAAGTTATTTTTGAGTTTTAAGTCCACACATCCAGGTGGTTCTTTTTTTGCGATAAAAAAATGGCAACCGAGATTGCGTGGATTGTCATGCATTTTTAGACGTCAGTCAGCATGTCTGAATATCAGAAAACTTCCGTAAAAAGCACATCTACAAGAATAGCATGCACAACTGTGAAAGTCAACGTACTATAAGTCAGTTTTCCAGAAAAAGTTATGGCCTTTTTCCGTAATTATTATAAAGGAGATGACTCGTTTGCTAATTTATATTTCGGCCTTTATTTTTGGCGCATGTTGCGCCTCTTTTTTTACGGTTTGTGCCTGGCGTTGGCCACTTGGTTTATCCATCATTTGGCCCGGTTCGCAATGTGATTTCTGTCATCACGCCCTCGCTTGGTACGACTTGTGTCCAATTATCAGTTACATCGTTCTCAGAGGGCGCTGTCGCTATTGCGATGCGCAAATTCAACGCCATTTTTTTAACAGCGAAGTTGCTGGCGGCTTGTTAGCTTGTTGCTTAGCTCGTCATTATTTGCCATCACAGATGGGCTATTTATTGATTATTCTTTACTTGTTGAGCTTAGTCGATATTTTTCACACCGCGCTATACCCAGTTCCAATGTTGCTTGCTTTTATTCCTTTGTTTATTGAATATTGGCCATCAAATCATTGGGTCAGCGCCCTATTGATTGGCAGTAGTTTATCCATTATTAACTACTTTTCAGACGGTATTGGTACTGGTGATATTGAATTATTAGCAATTCTTGGCTTGTGGTTTGGGTTGGAGACCACCCTCTTGATGTTATTAATTGCCTGTCTTTTCTGCTTGACCAAATATCTCGTTGATTATCTTCGTCATCCAGTCGTCTTCGCGCTCGTTAGTCGCAGCCCAATTCCGTTTGTCCCGTATATCAGCCTCGGTGTTTGGGCTGTTTTGACTATTATGAACAAATAAAAAAGGCCTCACCATAACGGTGAGGCCTTTTTAAAAGCATCTATCTGCGTTTAATCGCGCTTATTTAGCTTTTTGTTTCTTCTTCTTTCATCTGTGCTTCGATGTCACTGATTGAGTAAACATTTTCTGAGACAGCACCGACTGTCTTGGGTTCCATATGACGATACTTCGCCATACCAGTACCAGCTGGGACAATCTTACCGATGATAACATTTTCTTTCAAACCAAGTAATGGATCGCTCTTACCACGGATAGAAGCATCCGTTAAGACCCGCGTTGTTTCTTGGAATGATGCGGCTGATAAGAAACTATTTGTTTCCAATGACGCTTTAGTAATCCCAAGCAAGACTGGCCGACAAGTAGCAGGTACACCACCGCTAATTAAGGTTTCGTGGTTACGGTCTGTAAATTCACTAATGTCCATTAATGTACCAGGTAAGATATCTGTATCGCCTGGATCCATAACACGAACTTTACGTAGCATTTGACGAACCATCACTTCAACGTGTTTATCGCCAATTTCAACACCTTGCATGCGGTAAACTTTTTGAACTTCATGCAAGAGGTAATTTTCAGTTGATAAAACGTCACGCACTTTAATTAATTGTTTAGGATCGACAGAACCACCTGTTAATTTAGAACCTCGACGAACCATATCGCCTTCGTTAACAATGACGTTGGCTGTGTAAGGCACGCTATATGAACGTGTATCGGTTTCACCTTGAACAGTGATTTCACGTGTATGTTCTGCTGGGTTTTCTTCCACCGCAACGACTTCACCAGTTACTTCAGTGATGGTTGCAAGCCCTTTAGGATTACGTGCTTCAAAAATTTCTTGGATACGAGGTAAACCTTGTGTGATATCTTCACCGCCGGCAACCCCACCGGTATGGAAGTTACGCATGGTTAATTGCGTACCAGGTTCACCGATTGATTGAGCTGCGACTGTTCCGACTGCTTCACCGACTTCAACTTCTTCACCGGTAGCCATGTTACGACCGTAACATTTTTTGCAGACACCGTGTTTTGTGTTACATGTGAAGACGGAACGAATGGTAACTTCTTCAACCCCAGCATCAACAACTGCTTGAGCCAATTGTTCATCCATTAATTGGTTACGACGAACCATCACTTCACCCGTTGTTGGGTTAACGATGGTCTTCATTGCACAACGCCCAACAAGACGATCATACAATGGTTCGATTAATTCGTTACCTTCTCGAATTGAGCGGATGAGCAGACCACGATCAGTCCCACAATCTTCTTCACGAATGATCACATCTTGAGCAACATCAACTAAACGACGTGTTAAGTAACCAGAATCGGCAGTCTTAAGCGCCGTATCAGTCATCCCTTTACGAGCACCATGGGTAGACATAAACATTTCCATGACAGAGAGTCCTTCACGGAAGTTTGATGTAACAGGCACTTCCATCATCCCACCATTAGGCGCAGCCATCAAGCCACGCATCCCAGCAAGTTGCGTAAAGTTAGAGATGTTCCCACGAGCACCAGAGTCAGACATCATTGAGATTGGGTTTGTAGGATCAAACGAATCTGTGAGTCGTTGTTGGATATCGTCTTTAGCATCATTCCAAATTTCAATCACGCGCGCATGGCGTTCTTCATCAGTAATTAAACCACGACGGAATTGTTTCGAAACCGTTGTGACCTTCTTATGGGCTTCATCAACAATTTCTTGTTTTTCAGGTAACTGTGGCACGTCGACAACCCCAACCGTTAAACCAGCATGGGTTGCTTGAACATAACCTAAGGTCTTCATGTCATCCAATAAATCAGATGTTCGTTGAACCTTATATACCTTGAAGACTTGCGCAATAATATCACTTAAGAAGCCCTTCTTAAATGGTAAAATAACTGCGGCACTTGAAAGGTAGTCATGAATATCTTCACCGTTGTCGATAAAGTATTTGTCTGGCACACCATTCATCAAGTTATCGGTTGTCGGTTCATTTAAATATGGGAAGCCAGTTGGCATGATTTCATTGAACATCACTTTACCAACACTGGTTACCATAATCTTGTGGCGTTGTTCGTCAGGGAATGGTCGGTTATCCATATCAGCTACTGACAACCCAATCCGACTGTGTAAATGAACGTGACCTGTTTGATAAGCCATTAAGACTTCGTTTGTATCTTTGAAGATCATACCTTCGCCGAGACTACCTTTTTGTTCAAGCGTTAAGTAATAGTTCCCTAAAACAACGTCTTGTGAAGGTGTAACGATTGGTTTACCATCTTTTGGTGCCAAAATATGGTGAGCAGCAAGCATTAACATTCTTGCTTCTGCTTGTGCTTCATCAGATAAAGGTACGTGGATAGCCATTTGGTCCCCATCAAAATCGGCATTGTAAGCTTCACAAGCTAATGGATGGAGACGAATTGACTTCCCATCAACTAAGATTGGTTCGAATGCTTGGATACCAAGTCGATGCAAAGTAGGTGCTCGGTTCAATAGAACTGGGCGTTCCTTGATGACGTCTTCTAAAACATCCCAAACATCGTCATCTTGACGATCAATTTTACGTTTGGCGTTTTTAATATTGGAAGCCATATCGCGTTTCACTAATTCGTGCATCACGAATGGTTTGAACAACTCAAGTGCCATTTCACGTGGTAACCCACATTGATAGAACTTCAATGTAGGGCCAACATCGATAACGGAACGACCAGAATAGTCGACACGTTTACCAAGTAAGTTTTGCCGGAAACGACCTTGTTTCCCTTTCAACATATGTGAAAGAGACTTCAATGGACGGTTACCAGGTCCAGTAACTGGACGACCACGACGACCATTGTCAATTAAAGCATCAACGGCTTCTTGTAACATCCGTTTTTCGTTTTGAACGATGATGCTTGGTGCCATCAAGTCTAACAAACGTTTCAATCGGTTGTTACGGTTGATAACACGCCGGTACAAGTCATTCAAATCAGATGTGGCAAAACGCCCACCTTCAAGTTGAACCATCGGCCGTAAATCTGGTGGAATAACAGGAATCGCATCCATCACCATCCATTCAGGATTATTTCCTGATTTACGGAAGGCATCTAAGATGTCTAAACGACGAATTGCCCGGGTTCTCTTTTGGCCTTGTGCTGACTTCAATTCTTCCTTTAATTCAGCAACTTCGCCTTCAAGATCAACGTCACGTAACAATTCTTTAATCGCTTCAGCCCCCATTTTGGCATTGAAACGATTACCGTATTCATCTAATTTTTCACGATATTCACGTTCGGTCATCAATTGTTTCTTTTCTAAAGCTGTATCGCCTGGATCAATCACAACATATGATGCGAAGTAAATAATTTCTTCCAATGCACGAGGGCTCATGTCTAAGACAAGGCCCATCCGGCTAGGAATCCCTTTAAAGTACCAGATATGGGTCACTGGCGCTGCAAGTTCGATATGTCCCATGCGTTCACGACGCACTTTTGAACGTGTAACTTCAACACCACAACGATCACAGACAATTCCTTTATAACGAATTCGTTTGTACTTCCCACAAGCACATTCCCAATCTTTCGTAGGACCGAATATTCTTTCGTCGAAAAGGCCATCGCGTTCAGGTTTTAAAGTACGGTAGTTGATTGTCTCCGGCTTTTTGACTTCACCATATGACCAACTACGAATTTTATCTGAAGATGCTAAACCAATTTGCATACTTTCAAACTTATTGACATCTATCAAAGGGCCGACCTCCTCATAATTTATAGCACACTTTATTCAACAGATGGATCTATTGCATCAGCATTTGCTGCTTGTGCCTTTTCAGCTTCTTCTTGTGCCTTTTTGGCTTCTTGTTCTTTAGCGTATTTAGATAATGCATCAATATTTTCGATATCCTCATCGTCGTCGTCCATATCGCGCAATTCAATTTCTTGATGATTAATATCTAAGACCTTCATGTCTAAGCCAAGTGATTGTAATTCTTTAACCAATACTCGGAATGATTCTGGCACACCCGGTTTTGGAATTGGTTCACCCTTGACGATGGCTTCATATGTCTTCACACGGCCAACAACATCGTCAGACTTATAAGTTAAGATTTCTTGTAAGGTATAAGCGGCACCATAAGCTTCAAGAGCCCAAACTTCCATTTCACCGAAACGTTGCCCACCAAATTGAGCTTTACCACCCAATGGTTGTTGCGTAACAAGTGAGTAAGGTCCGATTGAACGTGCATGAAGTTTATCGTCTACCATGTGGGCTAGTTTCATGTAGTACATGACCCCAACTGAAACACGTGTATCGAATGGTTCACCGGTCCGACCATCATAAAGAATACTCTTACCGTCTGAAGGCATGTTCGCTTCACGAACAGCATCCCATAAATCTTTATCTTGCGCACCATCAAAGACTGGGGTTGCAACATGGATGCCTAAGTTACGGGCAGCCATCCCAAGATGTAATTCAAGAACTTGTCCGATATTCATACGAGAAGGCACACCCATGGGACTCAATAAGATATCGACTGGGGTACCATCTGGCATGTATGGCATATCTTCTTCAGGAACAACGATTGAAACAGTCCCTTTGTTACCATGACGTCCAGCCATCTTATCACCGACTTGGATCTTACGTTTTTGGGTAATGTAAACCCGAACCATCATGTTAACACCTGGTGATAATTCATCGCCTGCTTCACGCGTAAAGATCTTAACATCTTGGATAATCCCGCCACCGCCATGTGGCACTTTCAATGATGTATCACGAACTTCGCGCGCCTTTTCACCGAAAATAGCGTGCAATAAACGTTCTTCGGCTGATAATTCAGTGACACCCTTCGGCGTAACCTTACCAACTAAAATATCGCCATCTTTAACTTCAGCACCAATGCGGACAATCCCAAATTCGTCAAGATCTTTCAATGAATCTTCACCGACGTTAGGAATTTCACGTGTGATTTCTTCAGGCCCAAGTTTAGTATCACGTGCTTCTGATTCGTATTCTTCAATATGAATTGAGGTATACAAATCTTCTTTAACTAACCGTTCTGAAAGAACAATCGCATCTTCGTAGTTATACATGTTCCAAGTCATGAAAGCGATCAATGGGTTTTGACCTAAGGCTAATTCGCCTTTTTCCATAGCTGGGCCATCAGCAATAATTTCATCAACATCAACGTGATCGCCTTTTGCAACGATTGGTCGTTGGTTGTAGTTCTTACCGGCATTTGAACGACGGAATTTCATTAATTCGTACGTATCTAATGAGCCGTCTTCACGACGAACGCGAATCACTTTCGCATCAACGTATTCAACCGTTCCAGCATGTTGAGCTAATAAGGCAATCCCTGAATCGTGGGCTGCTTTATATTCCATCCCAGTCCCAACAAGTGGTGCATGTGGGTCAATCAATGGTACGGCTTGACGTTGCATGTTAGCCCCCATCAAAGCACGGTTTGAATCATCATTTTCCAAGAAAGGAATGCAGGCCGTAGCAACCGCAACAACTTGCTTAGGCGAAACGTCCATATAATCTAACTTGTCGATTGAAGTTTCGATATTTTCATCCTTGTAACGAGCCAAGACCGTATTATCAACGAATGAACCGTCATCGTTTAATGGTGAGTTAGCTTGCGCAATGACATAGTTATCTTCTTCGTCGGCTGTTAAATAGTCGATCTTATCAGTAACTTCATGCGTATCCCAGCTAACACGACGATAAGGCGTTTCAATAAAGCCATAACGGTTAACAACAGCGTAGCTAGCTAAACTATTAATCAAACCGATATTAGGGCCTTCAGGCGTTTCGATTGGGCACATCCGGCCATAATGCGTATAGTGCACATCTCGCACTTCATAACCAGCACGATCACGAGTCAAACCACCAGGTCCTAAGGCAGATAGCCGCCGTTTATGCGTCAATTCGCCAAGTGGATTGGTTTGATCCATGAATTGTGACAATTGTGATGAACCGAAGAATTCCTTAATTGAGGCAACAACTGGCCGAATGTTGATCAATTGTTGTGGGGTCACAGTGCTTGTGTCTTGAATTGACATCCGTTCACGAACCACACGTTCCATCCGTGATAAACCAATCCGGAATTGGTTTTGTAATAATTCACCAACTGAACGAATCCGACGGTTCCCTAAATGATCAATGTCATCCGTTGAACCGAGGCCTTCTTGTAAGTTAAAGAAGTAGTTCATTGAGGCGATAATATCAGCAGGAATCACATGCTTAATCTTGGCATCAATATGCCCGTTACCAATTAAGTTGATTTCTTTATCTGGTGTTTTTTGTGAGTAAACTTTGATGACTTGGAGGGTCATTGGTTCTGGTAAGACACCTTCATCAGATGGTTGGTAAGTAACCGTCTTAAAGTCTTCTCTATCTAAGTATGGTGCCAAGGCATCCATTACTTGACGATCGACAACTGTGTCTTTGGCAGCAATTACTTCACCAGTATCTGGATCAGCAAGTGTTTCAGCCAACGTTTGCCCCAATAAGCGTGTTTTTAAGCTTAATTTCTTATTAATCTTATACCGACCAACAGCAGCTAAATCATAACGTTTAGCATCGAAGAAACGGGCATAAAGTAATGAACGTGAGCTATCAGCTGTTTTAGGTTCGCCGGGGCGAAGTCTTTCATAGACATCTTTCAAAGCTTCTTCTGTTCTTGAGTCTTCAGTGTTCTTGTGAATATCTTTTTCTAACGTCAACATTAATGAATCATTGTCGCCCAAGATATCGATAATTTCTTGATCAGAACCGTAACCTAATGCCCGGATTAAAACAGACATTGGAATCTTACGTGTGCGATCAATTCGGACATATGCAATATCCTTAGCATCTGTTTCAAATTCCAACCATGCGCCTCGGTTAGGAATAACCGTTGTACCATAAGTTGTGCGGCTATTTTTATCAATAGCACTGTTGAAATAAACGCCTGGTGAACGAACTAATTGAGAAACAATTACTCGTTCAGCACCGTTAATGATAAAAGTCCCTTGGTCAGTCATCAATGGGAAGTCCCCAAAGAAAACGTCTTGAGATTTAATTTCACCAGTTTCATGGTTCGTTAATTTCAAAGTAACGTGTAATGGTGCTGAGTAGTTGGCATCATGTTGTCTAGCTTCTTCAACCGTGTATTTCGGTTCAAGAAGTTGATAATCAACGAATTCCAATGATAAGTTACCAGCAAAATCGTCAATTGGCATAATGTCGTCAAACATTTCACGAAGCCCTTCGTCTAAAAACCATTGATAGGAATTAGTTTGGATCTCGATCAAGTTTGGTAGTTCTAGCACTTCTTTAATCCGTGCGTAGCTTCTACGAGTACGATGTTTACCGTAATTCACTAAGTGTCCTGCCAAATTGTTCACCCCTCTATAAGTTTTCCGCAGCCTCATTGTTACAAAATAATGACAAATATTAAAAAAATATTACATTGCCATTTTCAGGTAATTTTGAGCAGAAAAAAAACAAAAACAGTTATTTTAAGCTGAATAAATCAGACTAACTATTTTTGTTTTTCATGAATACCGTGCTGGACAATAGATCAACACAATAAATTTTTCTACGGATTTTCGCAGTTACTGTATAATATACTTCTTTTACTACTAAAAGTCAATAATCTGCCTCAGTACTACTTATCATAAATAAATTGGTTATTATAAAATTTAGAATTAGCACTTAAGGCTTTATCAACCTCTTTAAATCCCTTTTCTTCTATTAGAGTCTTTTTACTTGAAAATAGATTAGTTCCTAGCCCCAGACGATCACCTTTAACCGCAACGCCCATTGCAGCTAATGTTGTTGGAAACATATCCATCGCGCTGAATTGCCGATTCTTAGTTTGTACATCGCGCGTCTTAGGCGCATTTAAGATCAAATTAAATGTATGTCGTTTATTAGCTGGGATGTTCTGATAATAATCAACATCCATCCCCAAGTGGTCCCCATTAACAATGATTGTCGTGTTTTGATAGAATGCTTGCGTTTGCGCCCACTTAATGAATTCAGCAATTTGATGGTCCGAAAATGCAATGACATTTGAATACTGATCACCATATTTCTCTGGCATATTCGGTTCTGGATAACCACCAATATGATGTGTATTCTCCGTTAGCATCGTTAAGTTGAAAGGCTGATTCGATTGGCTAAGTGCCAATGCACTTTCTTTAGCATATTCAAACAGTTTAGAATCTTCATATCCCCACCAAACATAGTAGTCCTCTGGTAACCGACCGTCTTTCCGCGCAGTTAATAAATCATCGATTTGAACAGCCCCATGTTGACTAAAATATGCTCGTCGACCACCAAACGTTGCATCTGAGCCTAATAAGACTTTCTGCTGATAACCATGCTTAGCTAAAATATTGTTTAATGTCACAGCACCTGGCAGAAATCGACTATTTTTTTCTAAACCATATGAATTACCATCAACCGGAACTTTTAGCGGTAACCCCGAAGTTTGTGCGACCATCCCCGCAACGGTCCATCCAGTCCCCGATAATTGCTGGGCACCACCAAATGGTTTACTTGTATTTGAAAAGTGAACCCCTTCTTGGCTCGCTAGTTCTGTTAATTCAGGTAACAAATTCTCCTTCATCTGTCCGCCCATCGCTTTCGAAGTTACCGTCGATTCAAGTGACTCAGCTAAAAAACAATCGTTCCCAGAGGCCGCGTTCAACGGTGCGACTTTCCAATTGGTATATACTAATAATTAGCGATTAAACAAAGTGATTTGCATTTACATTTATGATTGGTATAATCAAACTATTAGTTTAGCAGAGGAGTTTGGCAAATGATTAACAATAAAATGAAAGCGTTATCCGAAAAATACCCCACTAAAATGGCAATTACTTCTGAAATCATCAACTTAAAAGCTATCTTGAACCTTCCCAAACCAACTGAAGCCTTCATGAGCGATTTACATGGCGAATACGACGCCTTTCAACATCTCATTCGCACCGGGGCCGGGAATCTCCGCCAAAAAATTACGGAAGTCTTTTCCGGTGAAATGACTGAAGACACAATGCAAGCATTCGCTTTTTTAGTCTACTACCCAACCGAACGGCTTGCGCTCAAACACGAGCAACTAGCTACTACTGAACTCGAACAATGGTATCTCACGACTTTTAAGCGTTTAATCGACCTCTTGAAATTTGTCTCAACAAAATATACGCGCTCAAAAGTCCGCAAAGCAATGGCCCCCGACTTTGTCTATATTACCGAAGAATTAATGTACGGTGATGTTGCCAACAACGATAAGAAACGCTACTTCCAGGAAATTACAACATCCATTATTTCGATGGGGCAAGCTGACGCCTTAATTATCGCCACCAGTCATACTATCCAGCGGCTAGTTGTTGATCATTGGCACATCATCGGCGATATTTACGACCGGGGCCCGCGACCTGATCTGATTGTCGAACAACTCACCGAGTTACCCGCAGTTGATATTCAATGGGGCAATCATGATATTCTCTGGTTTGGTGCCGCTAGCGGTTCTCAATTATGCTTATTGAATCTCTTACGCATTTGCGCGCGCTACAATAATTTAGCCATCATCGAAAAAGCTTACGGCATCGACCTTAGTGAACTGGTTCAATTTGCCCAACAGACTTACCAACCCAATCCCGCCTTTGAACCTAAAGTCGCTGCCAATCAACCCGCGATATCAGCTGTTGAAAAGAAGATTATCAACCAAGTGCATCAAGCAATTGCCATCATGCAATTTAAGTTGGAACAAACAGTGATTAAGCGCAATCCTGATTTCAAAATGGACCATCGCTTAACGCTCAGTCATGTTGACTTTAAACAACAAACCATTCATTTGAATGGTCATGACTATCCGCTTGATAACACCTGTTTTCAAACAGTCGATTCAGGCCACCCAGAAGTCTTAACTTCCGATGAAGCAGCCATTGTCACATCATTGTTAGACGCATTTACGCACTGTCAAAAATTACGAAAACACCTACGCTTTTTAATCGACAACGGGCGAATGTATCAACTCTACAACCAAAACTTACTTTTCCATGGCTGTATTCCAGTTGATGAAGACGGCAACTTTCTCACCTTGACTCTCGCCAACCGACAATACGCCGGTAAAGCGTTACTCGACTTCTTCGATCATCAAATTCGAACAAGCTTTGATCATCCACTCAATCAAGATAATTTGTCCACTGATTTACTTTGGTACCTATGGACGGGCCCGCTTTCTCCTTTATTTGGCAAGGATGCAATGACCACCTTTGAACGCTACTTCAGCACCGATCCAGCCTTACACGTAGAAAAGAAAAACGCCTACTACCGACTACGCCATCAAGAAGCTTTTATTCAAAAGCTTCTACTAGAGTTTGGCTTAACGCCGGAAACGGGGCACATTCTCAATGGCCACACACCCGTCAAAAAAGGCCATACCCCAATCATGGCTAATCGCAAAATGATTGTGATTGATGGTGGCTTTTCGAAAGCTTATCACCACACAACGGGCATTGGCGGCTTTACTCTTTTATACAATTCCTATGGTATGCAGCTTGTCACCCACCAACCCTTCACTACACGAGCCAATGCGATTGCAAAGATGCAAGACATTATTTCTACACGGCGAGTGATTGATCAAGTTAGTCAGCGCCAACGTGTTAGCCAAACCAACATCGGTGCCGCAATTAAAACTGAAATTGAACAACTGACCACCCTCCTAAGCCAAAAAAAATAAGGTGGCGGACTAATTGGTCCGCCACCTTATTGGCGTTTAAACAGTTACTTTATTTGGCTTACTTGTAATCGTAATTTTACCCTTAGTTGCTCCAATTGTCACCGGGGCACCCACCGTGATTTCACCGGCAAGTAGGGCTTCACTCAATTGATCTTCCACTTGCGTTTGTAAGGCTCGCCGAATTGGTCGCGCCCCGTATTCAGGATCGAAACCGGCTTTGGCAACAACATCCATTGCCGCAGCAGTCATCTTGATTTGAATCCCCTGTTCCGCTAAACGCCCCAAGACATTCTTCGCCATAATCTTCACAATTTCGCGTAGTTCAAGTTGTGTTAAAGAATGGAAGACAACTGTTTCGTCAATTCGATTCAAGAACTCTGGGCGGAAGGCCTTCTTCAGCTCTTCCATAATTCGCCCTTGCATTGCCTTATAATCAGCTGTAACATCTTTAACTCCGAAGCCAACAGCTTTATCATCACGCAAGGCTGTCGCGCCTAAGTTGGAAGTCATAATCATAATTGTATTCCGGAAATCAACCTTTCGTCCCTTCGAATCCGTTAAGTAACCATCATCTAGGACTTGCAATAAGATATTGAAGATATCCGGATGTGCTTTTTCAACTTCATCAAATAAAATGACTGAATATGGTTGATTACGGACTTTTTCGGTTAATTGGCCGCCTTCTTCGTAGCCAACGTAACCCGGTGCTGCCCCCACTAAGCGACTCGTACTGTAACGTTCCATGTATTCTGACATGTCAACCCGAATCAAGTTGTCTTCAGAGCCAAACATTGCTTCTGCCAAAGCTTTAGCTAACTCTGTTTTACCAACCCCGGTTGGGCCTAAGAACATAAACGATCCGATTGGCCGCTTAGGATCTTTCAAACCACTACGCGCACGACGAATCGCACGTGAAACGGCTGAAATGGCTTCTTCTTGCCCAATAACGCGCTTATGCAAGACTTTCTCAAGTTGCATAAGTCGTTCGCTTTCTTTGCGTTGCAACTGCGTGACGGGCACACCCGTCCATTGTGCAACCACTTGCGCGATATCTTCAGCAGTTACTTGAATATCACTGCGGACGTTATTTTCTTGTTCAGCAGCTTGCAGCTTGGCAATCTTCGCCTTAATGGCTACTTCTTGTTCATGAATCGTGGCTGCTTTTTCAAAATCTTGCGCGCGAACAGCAGCTTCTTTATCTTCATTTAAAGTCTGCTGTTTTTGTTCTAATTTATCCAATGGGGTCTTCTGGTTAACAGCATCTAAGCGTACTTTAGCGGTAGCTTCGTCCATTAAATCGATCGCCTTATCAGGTAAGAACCGGTTCGTGATGTAGCGATTTGATAGGATAACCGCTTCATGTAAGGCTTCATCTGAAATCGCAATCCCATGATGGGCTTCGTAACGTGGACGTAACCCTTTTAAGATTTGTTCCGTGTCTTCAGGCGTCGGTTCGTTGACCGTAACGGTCGCGAATCGCCGTTCTAAGGCTGCATCTTTTTCGATATATTTTTGATATTCATCTAAAGTTGTCGCCCCAATTAATTGTAATTCACCACGTGCTAATGCTGGTTTCAAAATATTGGACGCGTCAATTGCCCCTTCAGCACCACCTGCACCAATAAGGGTGTGTAATTCATCAATAAAGAGAATAACTTGCCCATCTGCATAGATTTCATCGATAATCTTCTTCAAGCGATCTTCGAATTCACCGCGATATTTTGTCCCAGCAACTAATGAACCCATATCGAGCATCATCAGCCGTTTTTGCTGCATATCACTTGGAACGTCACCATTGACGATGCGTTGCGCAAATCCTTCAGCAATGGCTGTCTTACCGACACCGGGTTCACCGACTAAGACGGGATTATTCTTCGAACGCCGAGCTAAAATCTGCACAAGCCGCCGAACTTCTTCATCACGTCCCACAACCGGATCAATTTGATTATCACGCGCTAGTTGGGTTAAATCGCGCGCTAGTTGGTTCAACGTTGGTGTCCCGGCTTGATCGGTATTATTTTTAGCTGCTTTAGCACGTTTTTTAGCAGTTGCCGTATCTACACCCATTTTTTGGAGTAATAGTTGGCGCGTTTTAGCTAGGCTAAGCCCTAAATTTAATAAAATCCGCGCTGCAATAATATCATCATCACGTAAAAGTGCTAATAATAAATGCGCAGTCCCAATTTTGACCGAGTTAGCTTGTTGGGCTTCGATGCGAGCAATATCGAGTACTTGCTTGGCTTTAGGTGAGTATGGCAAATAACCACCAATGCCAGAAGCGATAACCGCATCACCGTATCCGGTTAAGCGTTCAATTTCTTCAAGGACATCGGTTGGATTAACCCCTAATTCGCGTAAGGTCATTCCAGCAATGCCTTCATTTTCTAAGACAATTGCCAATAGGAGATGTTCCGTTCCTAGTGCATGGTGATTAAATTTCTTTGCTTGTTCTTGTGCCATCATTAAGACGTTTTTCGCACTTGGTGTAAATAGATTATTCATGGATAATCCCCCACTTTTTACTTAATTTCATATCTTAATCGTTCTAATACGGCCACTAGAATCTGCGCTCTAAGCTGCTCTTCTAGTTGTTTATTATTAACCGCTAATGTCTGTGGACTCATTGCTGCGAGAATCAAATTGCCTTCCTTTTGCGAAAGAATTTGCTCATCATATAGTTTTTGGATAATAGCTAAGGAATCCGCTTGGGAAATCTGCGTATCAACATTTTCAATTAATGCTTCTAGAAAATCCCGATCATCGAGAAATTGAACCTTGACGATCCGAATATAACCACCGCCGCCCCGCTTACTATTAACGACATAACCACGCTGCTCAGTGAACCGCGTATTAATGACATAGTTAATTTGGGACGGTACGCAATTAAACAGTTTAGCAATTTCGGAGCGTCTGATTTCGATTTGTTCATTATCGGCGAGTATCTTTTTTAGATAGGCTTCAATAATATCCGAGATGTTCTGACTTTGCAAACATATCAGCCCCTTCATTTGATCTTTTGCGTTTTCAGTGTCAAAAGTTTAACTTTGACTAACGTTGACTATTATTATAACGATTATCACCACAAAATGAAAGTTTACTGACTTTTAGAACCTGATCAATTGTACGCACAAAAAAAAGACTTGTCATCAACAAGTCTTTGAAAGTCGGGAAAACAAGATTTGAACTTGCGACCCCTACGTCCCGAACGTAGTGCTCTACCAAGCTGAGCTACTTCCCGGAAACTATCTTATTATGGGTACAAAAAAAGCGGAAGACGGGATTCGAACCCGCGACCCCCACCATGGCAAGGTGATGTTCTACCACTGAACTACTTCCGCATTTTTTATTCACATTTTTTGTATCCAGTCGGGAAAACAGGATTCGAACCTGCGACCCCCTGGTCCCAAACCAGGTGCTCTACCAAGCTGAGCTATTTCCCGTTATATGCACCCAGTAGGAGTCGAACCTACAACCTTCTGATTCGTAGTCAGACACTCTATCCAGTTGCGCTATGGGTGCATTTTTCATTATGATGCCGAGGACCGGAATCGAACCGGTACGGTAGTCACCTACCGCGGGATTTTAAGTCCCGTGCGTCTGCCAGTTCCGCCACCCCGGCTTAATCATAATGAAAGCGGAAGACGGGATTCGAACCCGCGACCCCCACCATGGCAAGGTGATGTTCTACCACTGAACTACTTCCGCATCTTAATGCCGACTAGACGATTCGAACGCCCGACCCTCTGATTACAAATCAGATGCTCTACCAACTGAGCTAAGTCGGCATAATAAGATAACTTTCATTGAATATTCAATTGAATGCGGGTGAAGGGACTTGAACCCCCACGTCTATATAGACACTAGAACCTAAATCTAGCGCGTCTGCCAATTCCGCCACACCCGCATTTTGGCGTATAACTTGGCCGATGAGTCGTGACAGGCTCGAACTGTCGACCCTCTGATTAAAAGTCAGATGCTCTACCAACTGAGCTAACGACTCAATGGAGGTTACAGGGCTCGAACCTGTGACCCTCTGCTTGTAAGGCAGACGCTCTCCCAACTGAGCTAAACCTCCATCAATAAACAGCGCGGCAGCGTCCTATCCTCGCAGGTAGTTTCCCACCAACTACTATCGGCGCTAAGAAGCTTAACTTCTGTGTTCGACATGGGAACAGGTGTATCCTTCTTGCTATCGCCACCACACTATT
>NZ_CAJOCF010000005.1 GCF_905332535.1 Latilactobacillus fragifolii | reverse complement strand
CTCTTGTTTTGTTACTTAATTTATTTGCTAGCGAAATTGACTTCGCAAATATGTTTTGTGCCCCGAAGGGCGACCCTACACATTTGGTTTGTCGAAACTTTGTTCAGTTTTCAAAGGTCTACTGTGTCGAAACAGCTTAATTAATATATCATTTCTAACCAATACTGTCAAGCATTTTTAAATATTTTCTGAATAAATATTCAAAACGATTTAATTAGCTGACGCATTAGTAATCATACTTTATCTCGCTGACAACATAGAATACTATATCAGTTCTCTAGCCGTTCGTCAACTATTAATCTCAACTGTTATTTATGAACTTTCATAATCTAAACAGTCGCTAGTATCCGCAATTTATGCAAATAAATGAACTATTTAACGAGCAACTCACAAAAATGCCATAATATACCGAAAATTTACCAAAATTTCAAAAAAAAACGCTAAAAAATTGGTACACTTTTTTCAATAAAAAAAGCCCGCAAGCAAATGATTTGCTTGCGGGCTTCTCGCGTCTTAGTCGTTATTATTGTGTTCTGGGCGCATTGTTGGGAATAATAAAACATCTCGAATTGATGCAGCATCAGTTAGTAACATCACTAACCGATCAATTCCAATTCCAAGTCCGCCAGTTGGTGGCATCCCATATTCTAACGCTTCAATATAATCTTCATCGATTCCTTCAGCTTCATCGTTTCCATTTTCTCGTTCCTTAGCTTGTGCTTCAAAACGTTGCCGTTGGTCGATTGGGTCGTTTAATTCAGTAAACGCATTGGCATATTCGTTACCGTGCATAAACAATTCCCAACGATCTGTAAAACGATCATCTTCGGCATTTTTCTTAGCCAATGGTGAGATTTCAACTGGATGCCCATAGATAAAGGTTGGTTGCACCAATGTATCTTCCACAAATTCTTCAAAGAATGCATTGATAATGTGCCCCACTTGCCAGTATGGTTCATACTTTACGTGGTGTTGATCAGCTAATTCTTGCGCTGCTTCAACAGTCATTGGTTGCCAGAAGTCGACACCCGTCTTTTCCTTAATCGCATCGACCATGTGGACCCGAGCAAAATCATGATCAAGATCAATTGCCTGACCTTGGTATGAAATTTGACCAGTTCCTAAGACCTTGTGAGCTGCAAACCGGATGATACCTTCTGTTTCATCCATAACATCTTTGTAATCAAAATATGCAGCATAGGTTTCGAGCATTGTGAATTCAGGATTATGTTTCGTATCAATTCCTTCGTTCCGAAATACCCGGCCAATTTCATAAACCCGTTCCATTCCACCAACGATTAATCGTTTTAAATGGAGTTCAAGCGCAATCCGCAAGTACAAATTAATGTCTAGCGCATTATGATGTGTAATAAACGGCCGCGCTGACGCACCACCAGCTTGACCATGCAAGACTGGTGTTTCAACTTCAGTAAAACCGTTGTTATCTAAATATTCACGTACTGCAGAAACAATCTTGCTCCGTTTCGTGAAGCGCTCCAAACTCTCTGGATTTGCAATTAAATCTAAATAACGTTGTCGATAGATTTGTTCCACATTCGTTAAACCATGGAACTTATCTGGTAATGGCCGTAATGCTTTTGATAGGAAAGTTAGGTGCGTTGCCTTAACAGTTAACTCACCCATGTCAGTTTTCATGATTTGACCAGTAATCCCTAGATGGTCACCTAAGTCGGCTTTTTTGAAAATTAAATAGTTCTCTTCACCAACTTCATCTTTACGTACGTAAATTTGGATCTTACCTGAACGGTCACGAATATCAGCAAAGCCGACTTTCCCTTTCCCCCGTTTAGACATCATCCGTCCTGCAATTGTAACTTCAAGATGCTTAGCATCTAGTTCGTCTTTTTCAATTGCTTCATACTCACTGTGTAATTCCGCAGCCATATGTGTTCTGTCAAAACGACTACCAAAAGGATCAATTCCTTCGTCTTTTAACAATTGTAGCTTTTCACGCCGGACCTTTAGTTGGTCGTTCATCTCTCTTTGATTATCTTTTTGTCCCAACTGACAATTCCTCCATACATTCAATTATCTATTAATGTTGATTTTAACACGAAAATACCGCCATAAGAAACCTAATTTGCCATTCTTGCTTCTGTTTCTTCTACAAACCGGTCTAAAATATCACCAACGGCTTGTTCAGTTTCCACTTCGTTAACCGCTGCTTTGGTTTTAGCCGCCCGGGGAATCCCTTTCAAGTAGTAAGCAGCTTGTTGTCTAAATTCACGACAAGCCACGTTTTCACCTTTAAGTTCGACTAACCGATGTAACTGCAATTTAGCCGTTGCAATTTTTTCTCGTGGTGTTGGCTCACCAATCAATTCCCCAGTTCGCAAATATGTTTCCACTTGACTTAAAATCCATGGATTCCCGAGTGCGGCCCGGCCAATCATTACAGCATCAGCCCCCACTTCGTCTAGCATGCGTTTCGCATCTTGGGGCGTCCGGACATCACCGTTACCCATAAATGGAATTGTTAATTCAGATTTGACTTGTTTTAAAATGTTCCAATCAGCTTTACCAGTATACATTTGTTTCCGTGTCCGACCATGCATTGCAAGTGCTGAAGCACCAGCCCGTTCGGCAGCCAGTGCATTTTCGACAGCAAAAATGTGATCTTCGTCCCAGCCGGTCCGCATCTTAACCGTCACCGGTTTTTTCACAGCATCAGTTACGTATGAGACCATTTCATAAACTTTATTCGGATCTAATAACCAACGGGCCCCAGCATCCGTCTTAACGACTTTATTCACTGGACAGCCCAAATTAATATCGATAATATCAGCTTGTGTATGCTGATCCACAAATTTAGCAGCTTCGACTAATGTGTCCTTTGAACCACCAAAGATTTGAATGCTGACCGGATGTTCGTTAGGGTCAACAAACATCATACTCATTGTCTTTTGATTATTATGCATAATCCCGCGATCACTAATCATTTCACAGACTACTAAGCCTGCACCAAACTCCTTTGCAGTTACGCGAAATGCTGCGTTTGTAATACCAGCCATTGGTGCGACGACTACTTGATTTGGAATCGTCACGTCTCCTATTTGCCATGTCATAATGCCAACCCATTCCCTTCGTGTCTTCCGACAATATCCAAATTATCATAGCAAAAAAATAGTAATCAGGCAAAAATTTTTGCCGCCACTATTGTGCAGCTAAGATGGTCTTAAGTTCTGCTTCTGTAAATTGATATTTCTTACCACAGAACCGGCAAACCGCTTCTGCCCCATGATCTTCATCAATCAATTGTTGTAAATCCACAGGGGCGACTGAACTGAGCGCTTTGGCGAAGCGCTCCTTTGAACAGTCACATTCGTATTTAACCGGCATTTTTTCTAACGTCTTCATAGGTAGTTCACCCACGATTTCGGTGATGATTTCTTCTGGGCGCATCCCTTGTTGAAGTAATTCAGAGACAAGGGGCATTTCTTTCAAACGGGCTTCCAAGATATCGATTAAGCGATCATCAGCACCGGGTAGAATTTGAATCATGAACCCCCCAGCAACGCCAATTGAATTATCTTCATTAACGAAAACGGAAACACCAACAGCTGATGGTGTCTGTTCTGATTTAGCAAGGTAGTACGTAAAGTCTTCTCCCAATTCACCTGACACCAATGGGACTTGCCCAGTAAACGGTTCTTTTAAACCAAGATCTTTCGTAACACTTAATGTCCCAGTTGTGCCAACACCACCTTTAACATCGATTTTATTTTGATCATTCAACGGTAAATTGACGTGTGGGTTAGTCACATACCCTTTAACTGTTCCTTGTGCATTGCCGTCAACAACAATTTTGCCAACCGGGCCGTCGCCCTCAACTCTAACCGTCATCTTCGTGTCACCTTTTAAACCAGCAGCACTCAACAAAAGGGTCCCGATAATGGTCCGCCCAAAGGCTGCTGATGAAGTTGACCATGTGTCGTGCTTTTCTTGAGCGTCCGTCACAACATCCGTTGCGTTCACTGCATAAGCACGGAGTTGCCCGTCTTCTGAAATTTGTTTAATCAAATAATCTGTCATCTAAATAACCTCTTTTATGAATTGATGCAAAAAGGTCGACCACTCATCGTGTCGACCTTTTTGGTGTAACAATTTATGCTTCATCGTTTGGATGTTGATTATCATCGTCTGGTGTTGCTTGATCATCTTCAACAGGGGTGATTGTAACATCCTTTTTATCAGTTTCTTTTTCCGAATCTTCTTTTTCGGCTTCTTTTGCTTCAAGGGCCTTCTTCGCTTCTTCAAAAGTAGCTGCTTTTTCACTTGGAAATTCTTCAGCGTTCTTTTCAGGCATCTTGCCATCATTGAATAAGCTCAAAATTTCTTTTTCGTTTAATGTTTCATACTTCAAGAGCATTTCCGCAATTAACTTATGTTGTTCACGATGAGCTTCGATAATTTCGTGTGCTCGTTGATGCGCTTCGTCGATAATCCGGCGAATTTCACTATCAATTGCAGCCGCAGTTGTTTCAGAAAAGGCTGGGCCTTGACCGTAAGCTGCTCCAACGAATGGTTGGCCTTCTTTTTCAAGCGCCACTGTCCCGAGCTTATCAGTCATCCCGTATTGCGTAACCATCCCGCGGGCAATATCCGTTGCTTGTTCGAAATCGTTAGAAGCCCCAGTTGATTGTGAGTTGAAGATAATTTCTTCAGCTGTCCGTCCACCAAGTAAACCAACAATTTGTTCGGTTAATTCTTTCTTGCTCATTAAGAACTGATCATTCTTCGGTAACATAATGGCATATCCGCCAGCACGTCCACGAGGGACAATTGTCACCTTACGAACAACACGAGAATCACTAAGAACTAAACCAATGATAGCATGACCAGCTTCGTGGTAGGCCACGGTTTCTCGTTCTTTTGGATTAATGACACGGTCGCGCTTAGCAGGACCAGCAATTACGCGATCTTCAGCTTCATCAACATCAGAAGCGTCAATATCGGCCTTGCTACGCCGCGCAGCTACTAAGGCAGCTTCGTTCAATAAGTTTTCCAAATCAGCACCAACGAACCCTGGGGTTTGTTGGGCGATTTCTTTCAAATCAACATCAGCAGCTAATGGCTTGTTCTTGGCATGGACTTTCAAGATGGCTTCACGGCCTTTAACATCTGGACGACCAACTAAGATCTTCCGGTCAAAACGACCTGGACGTAAAAGCGCCGGATCTAAGACATCTGAGCGGTTAGTAGCAGCGATGACAATAACGCCTTCGTTACCCGTAAACCCGTCCATTTCAACTAACATTTGGTTCAATGTTTGTTCGCGTTCGTCGTGACCACCGCCCATGCCGGCACCACGTTGGCGACCAACAGCATCAATTTCATCAATAAAGATGATTGAAGGTGCTGCTTTTTTGGCTTGTTCGAATAAATCACGGACCCGGCTTGCACCGACACCGACAAACATTTCAACGAAATCAGAACCAGAGATTGAGAAAAATGGCACACCTGCTTCTCCGGCAACGGCCTTGGCCAATAACGTCTTACCAGTCCCTGGCGGTCCTTCTAAAAGTACCCCCGCTGGAATTCTGGCCCCAAGTGCAGCAAACTTCCGTGGATCCTTTAAGAATTCAACGACTTCGACTAATTCTTGTTTTTCTTCTTCCGCACCAGCGACATCAGAGAAACGGACCTTATTAGCCTTCTTATCGGCTTTTTGGGCTTTAGATTTGCCAAAGTTCATCATTCGCCCACCTTGACCACCACCTTGACCGGCTTGGCCCATCATCATGTAGAATAAACCAAACATGATGATCAGTGGTAATACAAGACTTAAGATACTTACCCACCAACCAGATTGTGGTTCTTGGAGGGTTTCAACCTTGGTTGCTGACTTATCAGCTAACTTAGTCATTTCCCCAACCTGTGAATCACTTTGTAACAAAGTTGTTGTGAAGTGTTTTACTGATCTTGCTTTTGTTTTTTGTCCTAAAAGATTCTTTTTAGGCTGTTCTGTTTTTTGTGCTTTACGATATTCTCCAGAAATTTTATAAATACCATTCGTCGGTTGAATTGAGAATGACTTGACCTTGTTGGTCTTCAATTCACTTAAAAATGTACTTGATTGAACTTCCTTAGACTCTGAACCAGCGTTGCCGTTCATGAAGAACGAGAACACACCGACTAAAGCCACTAAGATAATAATGTAAAACAGACTATTACTAAACAGTCCATTCTTTTTGTTGTTCATACGTGACCTCCTGAAGCTTCTCATCATTTGTGACACAGTGTCCTTTTGACACTGTTAAACTATAACATATCTGACTTTTATTGACCAATTATTTATCTGAATAAATTTCAGGTTTCAAAACACCAATCGTCCCCATATTCCGATATCGTTCGGCATAGTCCAACCCATAACCAACAACAAATTCATTTGGGACTTCCATACCAACATAATCCGAATGAACTGGCACAATTCGCCGGCTTGGTTTGTCCATTAATGTGCAGACTTTAATGGAATTTGCCTGACGTGTTTTAAGAATCGCCATTAGGTAATTCAACGTGCGCCCTGTATCCACAATATCTTCAACAATGATAATGTCGCGGCCTTTGACACTCGTATCTAAATCTTTGATGATTTTAACTTCACCCGACGAGATGGTCTCGGCACCATAACTCGACACATCCATAAAGTCGATTTCAACATGGAGGTCAATTTCGCGAATCAAATCCGTCATGAAGACAATTGCACCCTTTAAGATACCAATTAAGAGCGGGTTTTTACCTTGATAATCCGCTGTAATTTGTTTTCCTAGGCGCTTATTAACCTTTTGGATGTCTTCTCTTGAATATAATACGCGTTCAATATCTTGTTCTAACATTGTGCCAGCCTCCGTAATTTGCTTAATCCTCTAAATAACATAGTATGTATCGTATTTTACCAGTTTGTTCGTGATTAAACAACGCTGAAATCCGTAAATCTGGCCGACCAAGCAATTGATTTGGGGTCCAAATCGCCCATGCGTTTTGGCGTTTTGACTGCGGTGTTTTGGTATCAATCCATAAACGGTGAATGGTTTTATGATGGGTCTTATCAAGCATTATCCGGTCTGTTGCTTGGAGCGCGCTAAGTTGCAGCGGCCAATCCTTTGGTGCTAACCACACAACTTGTTGTCGCTGGACTTGATTGGGCAGATGGTCAATGTCAAAAATGCCAATTTGTTCGCCGTTTTTTAATCGTAACCATTCATTCACCGTTAATGTTCGTGTTTCAACTGAGAAATCGGCTGTTGGTTGGCGACCGATTCGAAAATACCGATACTGTTTTTCAAAAATAACGCCGTTGTTCAATGCTACTTGGCCTTGCGGTTTTTGTGGATTAGCCAACAATTGTTGCACCTGCATTAACTGGGTTAATTTTAACGCTGGCAAAGCCTTAAAATATCTCTGCCACACCAATTGCCAGAGTGCCCTTTGCTGGGGTTGGTTCAATGCATCAAGTTGGTCTAAGCGCCCTTCAATTGCCGTCGAATGTCCTTTGATGGCTAACAATGGAAGCAATGCCGCTGTTAGTTCATCTTGCTGAGCCACCAATTGGATTAAACTTTGACTAAAGCGATTAGCATTTTGAATCAAGTGCGGATTTTCTTGTTTCAAAAGTGGCACCACTGCATGTCGCATCCGATTACGGAGAACAGTTGGTGCCTGATTAGTTTGATCTTCGTAATACCCCAAACCAATTTGATCGGCGTAATCACGCAATTGTTGCTTACTAAAAGGTAATAGTGGACGGATTAACGTCCCCGTTTTAAATGGCCGGACTTGCCGAATCCCCCGCATTTCGTGTAATTCACCGCTACGAACTAATTTCATGAGCAAAGTTTCAAGTTGATCATCCCCATGATGCGCGGTCACTAAGTAATGTGCCACTTCGGTTTGCATGACTTGGTGAAAAAAAGCATAGCGAAAGTGCCGGGCTGCCGATTCAATCCCTGTTTTAGGATGGCTCGCTTGTGCCCAATGTTGAATGTGCAACGGTAGTGCATGCTCTTGGCAAAACCGCCTTAAGTACGCTTCTTCAGCAGTACTTTGTGCCCGTAATTCATGATTAACGTGGGCGACAATGACTTGGGGCCGTAATTTCTTGGGTAGATGGCTCAATAACCATAATAAGACCATCGAATCGACCCCAGTTGATGTTGCAACCACCACCTTATCGCCGGCATGCCAGAATTGCTCCTTTTGCAAGTGTGTTTGAAATGCTTGTTCTAACATCCCGTTTCCTCTCCGATACAGACTTTGAAACGAAATAAAGGTTGTCCCGAAAGTCTATCACTAAACTTTCAAGCCAACCTTTATCAATCTGTTCTATTAACTACGACGACCGCCACGGCCGCCACGTTTACCTTCTGTATTGCGTTTAATCGTTGATAAGCGATCTTCACTATCTTTTAAGAACCCTGATAATAAATCATCAAAGCCTTCTTTTTTAGGTGCGCTTGAATGCTCTGGTTTGCGATATCCACCGCGATTATTATTTGGACGACTTTGAGGGCGCGGATGCTCTTGCACTTTAGGTTGATCAACGGCCTTACGGATTGATAAACCAATCTTACCGTTTTGATCGGACATAACCTTCACCGTCACTTCATCACCAACGGTTAAAACATCATGAATATCTTTGATATAACTATCGGACACTTCACTAATATGGACCAACCCGGTTTTGCCTTCACCTAAATCTACAAAAGCACCAAAATTCGTAATGCCCGTTACTTTACCAGCAACTTTTGAACCAACTTCAACTGCCATATAAAACTACGTCCTCCTAAATGGTCGTTTGAACTCGTCAAACTTTTAATCACTTAAGTGTGATATTTAATAAAATAAGTATAGCACGCTTTGCCTTTGAAACAAGGTTGTATTCTGAATTATTTTTGTTGCTGATTCAAATTAGGCGCCTTGTCTTGGGGCAAACTGAAGATGGTTTCACCGTCTTTAGAATAGTAATACTTATACCGAATGTATTTGGCTAAATAGTCATTATCATGCAGTTGCTTGACTTGAATCTTTAAATCAGATTCAGTGGCTTTAGCCTTTTTTAATGTCTTTTCTTTAGTCGCCGTTGCTTCTTTAATCTTAGCCAATGAATGATGGGTTTGGAAAATCTGCACACCACAAATTAAGACGACTAACACTGCAACAATTCCTAAGGCCCACAAGCGGCGTTTATGCACACGCTTAACGTAGGTCGCCTTATCTTGCGCACTTTTTTGTGCTGTTTGTTGTTGGGTAAATGCATTCTCGATTTTCGCAATTTTTCGACTCACTTAGAAGTACCCCCCATCCTAGAATTTAAGTTCATTATAGCAATTTCACAAAAAGGTCGTCAACTAACATCCTAGATTCTTAACGACTTTTATTAAGCGGCTCAACAAAAGTCAAAAAAACACTAGCCCGTATACATCAGGCTAGTGTTTTTTCACTAATCGAAGTTTTCAGTTTGGTTGGTTGCCAAAATTTCATACATTTCAGCTGCATCGCTTTTTTTGGTGGTTTCAATAATCTGTGTGATACGGACAATCATTGTCTTATTACCAAACCCAATTTCAAGTTTATCGCCCACAATAACGTTACTTGACGATTTTGCTGGGCGATCATTAATCATGATTCGGCCCTTATCCGCAATTTCTTTAGCGACTGAGCGTCGTTTGATGATTCGTGATACTTTCAAAAATTTATCTAAGCGCATTATTTTGTTCTCCTTTTTATTTTTTTCGAAAGGCGTAATAGTTGCCGGCCCCCCGGCATCGTCAACCATTCCCGAATCGAGAACAATTGCCATTGTAGTGCTAACCCGCCAAAAATGAGAACGCCAACGAAAACGCCAATTCCCGTCCCTAAAACGGCATGTCCTCTGGAACTTAGTGATTGTGGTGCTAACGCTAGCGTAACCTTCACCCCCAGCCACATGACTGCACAAATTGCGAGTAATTTACCAGCGAAACGTTGCAAACCAAGGGCTTGGCGCACAACCGCCGGTGACTGCCGTAAGATTAAAACTAACACAACACTAAGGCTGATGACAGTTCCGACACTCGCCCCCACAATTTGATAGTGTTGTACAAGCCACTGATTAATCGCCACTTTAACGATTAACCCGACGATTAAGGCTACCGTTGTTTTATGGAACTGATCAAGACTTTGTAATACCGAATTACAAGCATTAATCAGCGCGATGATTGTAATGCTTAACATATACCAGACCAACGCCCGATTACCATCAGCGTCGCCGAATAAGAAATAATTAATCTGCGGCATCAAAACCATTAAGCCAGTCGTTGCTGCTGCCGACAAGCCTAAGCTAATATGGATCAATGCTTTGGCAACTTGTTGAAATTGATATTGTTGCCCTCGTTGCCGCGCTTGTGACAAACTAGGAATCAGTGTCGACGAAAAGGCAAGTGACACGACTAACCCTAATTGTACAAGGGGCTGTCCACGGTCAAAAATCCCCTTCATATTCTTTGCAAGTTCTTCAGATAACCCGCTGAGCACTAAGCCTTTTTTTACCGTAAAGGAGTCAGCCAACTGTAGTAATACAATCAATGAAGCAAAGAGGCAAATTGAACCACCTTCAATTGCTAAACGTTTCGCTAATTGTTGATACGCCTTAAAATCGATACCGCCACGATGCGGCGTCTTAAGTTGAAAAGCGGTTTCTGCTGGCCGTAATAGCAGATAAGTCGCCACTAAACCGCCAAAGAAGGCGCCAGACATCGCCCATGTTCCCATTTCATACACTGACCAGTGTAATTTCAACGATAACCATGCCGCCACCAAGATAACCACGACTCTTACGAGTTGCTCGGCCACTTGGGAAACAGCCGTCGGTACCATATTGAAAACACCCTGAAAGTAGCCCCGCGTTACCGCCAAAAACGGCATTAATAAAAACATAAACGACACCATTTCAATCAGGGGGGTTAACGCCGGATCGGCCATTGCCCCAGCAATCTTCGGTGCCTGATATTGCAAATAAATGAACAGCGCCGCTCCAAAAATACCTAACAAGGCAAATGATCGCCGCAGTAATTGCGTTTGTTCTTCTGGATTAGCCTGCTCAGCAACTAATTTTGAAATATAAACCGGAAAGCCACTGAGCGCAAACGTCATCCCAATCCCATAGATTGGATAGACTTGTTGATACACGTAAAAGCCGGTATTACCGACCATATTTTGAAATGGAATCCGATAAACGGCACTTAATACCTTTGCGATAAACGACGCGATTGATAAAACGACTGCGCCTTTCATCAGATGTTGCATCTGTTTATTTTGCATGCCTGGCCTCCATTAGCGTGCCTAATCCGTTGATTGTTCAGTGTTTTGATGTTCTATCTTTAAGAGACTTGCAACAAACGTTGCCACTTCACTTAACCAATCTGCCGGTTGCATCTTCGGCTGGATTACGAGCTTCACACTTAATTGTTCTTGTTCAAACCCGACGGTTGCTTTCAAACGGGTTGTCGATAGTGCTTCAAAAATTTGTTCACCGGAGACAAGACGGCTCCCCTTCGTCGATAAAGTGACTTGAATGATGTCTTTAGTTTGTTTAATGGTTTCAATTAACGCGTCATCGGCATTCATCTTCAACTGACCAATGGCTAGTAAGTTAGTCACTTGATCTGGGTAATCACCGAACCGGTCAATTAAGTCGGCTTGGATTTCATCAAAGGCTGCTTCTGAATCCATCTGACGAATGCGCTTATAAATTTCGATTTTTTGCCGTTGGTCATTAATATACTCGTCAGGTAAGTAAGCTTCTAATTTAAGATCAATTTCGGCATTCGTTTTAGCAACGACTTGCTTTCCTTGTTTCCGAGCGACGGCTTCTCCTAACATTTGCGAGTATAGATCAAACCCGACTGAATCGATAAAGCCATGTTGTTGCTTACCTAATAAATTACCAGCACCACGAATCGATAAATCACGCATCGCAATCTTAAATCCGGATCCTAATTCAGTAAAATCCTTAATGGCTTGAAGCCGTTTCTCACTGACTTCTGTTAAAACCTTATCAGGTTGGTACATGAAATAACCGTAAGCAATCCGACTACTACGACCAATCCGTCCGCGTAATTGGTAGAGCTGTGAAAGTCCATAGTGATCAGCATCTTCGACAATTAGCGTATTCACGTTTGGCATATCAACCCCGGTCTCAATAATCGTCGTGGTGACCAAGACATCGTATTTTCCTTGGACAAAGTCGTAGATGACCCCTTCCAGTTGTGCTTCGGTCATTTGACCATGTGCAAACCCCACTGTCGCTTCGGGAACAAGCGCTTGAATCTCATCCACTGTGCGCTCAATGTCACTCACCCGGTTATGGAGATAAAAAACTTGCCCGTTGCGCTCAAGCTCACGTTCAATCGCTTCACGGATTGCCCCCGCATTTTGTTCCATGACATATGTTTGAATTGGGTACCGATTAGTGGGGGGCGTTTCAATCACGGATAAATCACGCACTCCGAGCATCGACATGTGCAACGTCCGTGGAATCGGCGTTGCCGTTAGTGTTAACACGTCAACTTGCGCCTTTAGCTGCTTAAGCCGCTCTTTATGCTTCACACCGAATCGTTGCTCTTCATCAACAATCAGCAAGCCAAGATCTTTGAACTTAATATCTTGTGACAACAAACGATGGGTCCCAACCACAATATCCACTGTGCCCTCTGCTAAACCTTTGAGCGTTGCTGTCACTTCTTTCCGCGTTTTAAACCGTGAAAGTAAGCCGATTTCGACCGCAAAATCCGCAAAGCGCGTCAGCATATTTTCATAGTGCTGTTGGGCCAAAATCGTGGTTGGCACTAAAAAGGCCACTTGTTTGCCGGCTTCAACAGCTTTAAATGCAGCCCGTAAAGCGACTTCCGTTTTCCCAAAGCCAACGTCACCAACTAATAACCGATCCATTGGTCGAACGCGTTCCATATCATGCTTAATTTCAGCGGTACTGCGTAATTGATCGTCTGTTTCAGGATAAGGGAACTGACCTTCAAATTCGGCCTGTAATTGGTCATCTTTGGGGAAAGCGAAACCCTTTTCAGCTTCCCGCTGTGCATAAAGTTCAATTAAATCATCGGCGATATCTTCAATCTTCGCCGAAACCTTGCCCTTGGTTTTTTGCCATTCACTACCACCAAGCTTATTAATCTTGGGCGTTTTGGCCTCAGCTGAGACATACTTTTGTACCATATTGAGTTGCGTAACTGGAATAAACAACTTCCCGTTATCCCGATACAAGATGGTGATGTAGTCTTGGTGAACCCCGTCCACTTCTAGGGTTTCCATGCCAACGTATTCACCAATCCCGTGATTGACGTGGACCACGTAATCACCTGGTTTTAATTCGTTATAACTCTTTAATCGTTCTGCATTGGCCAACGTTTGCCGCCGAACTTTTTTCTTAGGCGCCGTATTGAATAATTCCTTTTCAGTTAGGACCACCAGTTTTAAATCCGGTAGTTCAAACCCATTTTGAAGTGCGCCCTGGATAATTTGCGTCCGTCCCGCCTCTAATTGTGTTTTATTGGCAATGACGGCATCAATTTCAAAGTCGTGGAATGTTTGATCAATCTTCTTCACCCGTTTTGAATCAGAGACGAGTACAACGACCGTTTGCTTTTGCTTTTGCCAATGGGCAATCTCAGTTTTCAAAAGCGGCATTTGGCTGAAAAACTGTTGTACTGTCCGTGCTGGTAAGTTGTTTAGCACATCGAGTTTTAACCTTCCCATCCCTTTTTGGAATAATGATAAGTATAGATGGGCATGGGCGTCTTTTTTGATGAGTGCCTGGGCGTCTAGCATAAGTTGTTGTTCTGGTAATAAGCGGTTGGTTTCTAGCATGTCAGTTTGCCAGTTTGCCGTTTCTTCGGCCAAGATTCGTTGCGTTTCTACAATGCGTGGATAGTCATCAAAAATCACTAAACCGTTCTTTTTAAAGTAGTCAATGAGGCTCGTTTGGTCGGGATACAAATAATCGACAAACAATGCCAAATTCTCAACGCGTTCTCCGGCTAACAACCGTTCAATTGGCGTTTCAAAATTTGTCGCTAATTGTTCTTGTTCAGTTTTATCCGTTATTTTATCCATAACTGCTGCATAGGCTTCTTGTAGTGCTGAGCCAGCCATTTCCAATTGCGCTGTGTTGGCTAGTAAATCAGTGGCTGGCATAATTTGAACACTATCTAGATTCTCAATACTCCGCTGGGTGTCCGCTTCAAAAGACCGAAGTGAATCCACTTCTGTGTCAAAGAGTTCAATTCGAACCGGATTTTCAGCATCTAATGGGAAGATATCAATAATATCTCCCCGCATTGCGAACTCACCTGGTTTACCAACTAACTTATCCCGAAAATAACCCATTTCACCGAGTTGAGCAGCCAGTGCCTGTGGATCAACTTCACTATCAATATTAATTGTGAGTTGACTGTCTTGAAATTGGCGCACTGTCGGTAATAACCGCCGCATACCCGCGACGGATGTCATCACAATACCCTTTTTGCCAGTTGCTAAAAAGCTCAATGTCCGCACGCGTTCCGCTCTAGATTCAGGTGAACTAACCGCCATTTCAGCAGCCATCACTTCTTCAACTGGGAAAGTGTAAATCTGATCACTATTGAGTAAATTACTCAAATCATCAGCAACTTGATTAGCTTGAAACGTATTACTTTCAACAATCAATAAGGGCTGCCGTTGTTGTTTATAAAGTGTCGCCAAAAACAGGGTTTTCGCTGATCCGGAAAGCCCTGTAAGCAGTTGTTTAATTCCTGGTTGTTGATGCGCTAAAACGGATTGCACCTGTTGGGTTTGTCCCAACATCGTCATTAAATCCATGTAAAAATTCCTTTACTTTCTTATTATAATGGAGCGTTGAAACGTGCTTGTTAAAATTGACGCTTGTGTTGAACTTCGTGTTGCCCGCTAATTGAATTTATTCATCGTCTTCATGAAGTCATCATTTTGGCACCAGTCTTCTAACGCTTCACACGCCCGGTCTAGTGCTTGATTGATAATTGGTGCGCTGTCTTTATCAAACGGGGTGAGGACCCAGTTGACCACTGTACTCTTTTGCGGGTGTTGAATCCCCACCTTGACCCGCTTAAATTCCGAACTTTGCACGCTTGCAATGATACTCTTAATCCCATTATGGCCACCGGCAGAACCTTTTTGCCGTAACCGGAGCTTGCCTAGCGTTAAGTCCATATCATCTTGAATAACCACTAATTCCTCTAAATTAACCTGATAATATTTCATCAAGGGCCCGACTGAACGACCGGAATCATTCATAAATGTTAGTGGCTTCACTAAGAAAATCGTTTCACCTTCATATTTAAAGCTCCCGTATTCAGCCTCGAAATCATGCTTATTTAACGTCACATTAAACCGTTCGCATAATCGATCAATTACCATAAACCCAATGTTGTGTTTTGTCTTTGCATACTTACTGCCTGGGTTTCCCAAGCCAACAATCATCTTCATCATTAACGTCCTCTTTTTGACTGGCGTTATCACGCAAAAATTCTGAGCAGTCAATTCTCCCCAGTCGCCAGTTGATATTAAGAACTATTATACCATATTCAATTTATTTCTCACTTTGTGAAAGAAATAGTTTTCTGAAAATTTTACTAAAATCGCGAACTTTGGTGTAAATTATGCTATACTGGTTTTCGAAATGAAGAATTGATTTACAGAAAGGACGTCATTATATTGGCAAACATTGAAAAAGATCACCAAAAAGTTATCCTCGTCGGCGACGGCGCTGTCGGTTCTAGTTATGCTTATGCATTAACTTTACAAGGTATTGCACAAGAAATTGGTATCGTCGACATCTTTAAAGAAAAAACACAAGGTGATGCAATTGATTTATCTGATGCATTAGCTTTCACTTCTCCTAAGAAAATTTATGCTGCTGAATACTCAGATGCAAAAGATGCTGACGTTGTTGTTATCACAGCTGGTGCACCCCAAAAACCAGGTGAAACACGTTTAGACTTAGTAAGTAAAAACCTTAAAATCTTGAAGACCATTGTTGACCCAATCGTTGAATCTGGCTTTAACGGAATCTTCTTAGTTGCTGCTAACCCAGTTGATATCTTAACATATGCAACATGGAAACTATCAGGTTTCCCTAAAGAACGCGTTATCGGTTCAGGGACATCACTTGACTCAGCTCGTTTCCGTAAAGATATCGCTGAAATGGTTAACGTTGACGCCCGTTCGGTCCATGCTTATATCATGGGTGAACATGGTGATACAGAATTCCCTGTATGGTCACATGCTAACATCGGTGGTATCAAGATTTCTGAATGGGTTAAAGCTCATCCAGAAATTAAAGAAGAAGAACTTGTTAAGATCTTCGAAAGCGTTCGCGATGCTGCTTACACAATCATTAACTTAAAAGGTGCTACATTCTACGGAATTGGTACTGCTTTAGCTCGTATTACTAAGGCTATCTTAGACGACGAAAATGCTGTCTTACCATTATCTGTATACATGGAAGGTCAATACGGCTTGAACGATATCTTTATCGGTTCACCTGCTGTTGTTAACCGTTCAGGTATCACCAACATCCTTGAAATTCCATTGACAGACCACGAAATGGAAAGCATGCACAACTCTGCAAAACAATTAAAAGATATCGTTACAAAAGCATTTGCTGAATTAGATATCGAAACTCGCCAATAAGCACTGCGCTTTTTGGTTAAACGACTCTCATTGGATGGGAGTCGTTTTTTTATGGTGTTAATCTTATCAATTGCCAATTTTTATTAAAAATAGTACTTTTATATTTCTTTTTGGGGGGATATCTTGTATGCTTACTATTAGTTAACACCTTTGTATTTTACGTAATACTGGGGTATGATTAACCCATGCAGAGATTGGAGTTGAGGTTGTGAAACTTACGAAGAAAGCCTACATCGTACTTGGCGTAGCAGCTGTTGTCCTTGTTGGAGGGTACGCGGCAGTCAGTCTTCATTATCAAAAAGCATTCTTGCCACATACAACGGTTGCCGGTGTCAATATTAGTGGCCGATCAGTAGCCGATGCTAACACAGAACTTTTAAAAAAAGTCAATCGGCAAAAATATACGCTAAAGGATAACAAGCAAACATTATTAACTTTTAGTGGTCAAGAAGCTGGCTTTAGCCATAATTTTAAACCGTTATTGGAAAAGATTAAAAAAACCCAAAACGGTTGGTCTTGGCCCGGCCATGTCTTTGCCAGTGAACAAACAGCTAAATCAGAGGACGCGCTTATTTTAAACGCTACTGATTTTGACAAATTCTCGACACAAACCCTAAAAAAGGTCAATGCTAATCGTCAACCTTCAGAAAATGCCCACATTAACCTTGAGAATCATCAATTCAATCTCGTCAAAGAAGTCTACGGGAATACAATTGATACCGCTAAGTTTAAAAAAGCGGTTGCCCATGGCATCAACCAAGGCCAAGCAACAATCGACTTAAAGAACGCTTATACGCAACCTGAAGTAAAATCAACGGATAAGCAATTGAAAAAAGCTGCCGACCAGTTGAAGACGATTGCTAATGAAAAAATCAGCTATTCAGTCAATGGCAATCTATTTCAAGTGCCGAAAGAAGCCATTCAAAGTTGGTTAACGTATAACAACGGCACCATTAGTCTCGACAAGGCTGCCGTTACGAGATACGTTTATCAATTAAAGACCAAATACGATACTTTTGACAAACCATTGACCTTCAATTCGACAAAGGAAGGCACCGTCACTGTCCCTGCTGGCATTTATGGTTGGAGTATCTCCCCTGCCGATGAAATCAATGCCTTGATGACCGAAGTGCCTAAGGGCAGAGATTTTTCAAGAACAGCTGTTATTCGCGGCTCCGGGACTGATCAGAAAACGCGTAGTGTTGGTTCAACTTATATCGAAATCGATTTGAAAGCCCAACACATGTGGCTCTATCAAAATGGCAAGGTGACCATCGACACTGATATTGTTTCAGCCCGCCCACCACAAGTCACCCCAACCGGTGTTTGGAGCGTTTGGAAGAAAGAACGCAACGCTACATTGAAGGGGAAGAACTTCGATGGTGTCAGCGAATACGCAAGTCCCGTTAATTACTGGCTACCAATCGACGAGACGGGCGTTGGGATCCATGATTCGCCATGGCAACCGAAGTATGGTGGTGACTGGTATAAAGAACATGGCTCACATGGCTGTATCAATACCCCACCTGGCACAATGGCTAAGCTCTACGACACCGTCAGCGAAGGCATTCCAGTCGTTGTCATTTAGAATCTTGTGCGTTACCGCTTATCTGCTAACTGACAATGCAGATTACAAAAAACTAAGGGCAACTATCAAATCGCCAACCGGGATAAAATGATTTTTTATCCCGGTTTTTTTTGCTTAGTTTTCACGTTTTTTCTCATCGATTACTAATCAAGTTTTCGCTAAGTCGAAAAACTAGTTATTTTAATCTGCTCAGTGGTATGCTATGATAACATTAGTATATGAGAGAATTTTAATCTAAGGAGAAAAACTATGCTCATTAAATCCCTAGTTTTACCTAAAGAACGTCTCACCACGATTGTTGAATCGGTGACCTTAGAAGAAGCATTACAACTACTAGAAGAGTCTGGTTACCGTTGTGTTCCCGTCCTAGATGCCAGCGGTAAAATCTTTCGCGGTAACATCTATAAGATGCACATCTATCGGCATAAATCGCAAGGGGGCGATATGCAACTTCCTGTGACCAGCTTATTAAAGAACATGACTAAGTATATTCCAGTTGATGCTCCTTTTTTCAAAGTGTTCTTTAACATTAAAGATTTGCCATACATCGCCGTGTTAGACGAAGATAGCAATTTTTACGGAATTCTCACGCACAGCACGTTATTAAACATGCTTTCTGAAGCCTGGAACCTCGAATTAAGTAGTTATGTACTTACTGTGCTTTCTTCTGGTGAACAAGGTGATTTAGTTGCCATGTCGAAAATCATTGCTAAATACACCTCAATCGCCAGTTGCATCACTTTAGATGCTAAACAAGATGAATTTGTTCGCCGAACCCTTTTCACCTTACCTGCCGGACTTGATCTCGAGATTTTGAAAAAGATTGTTTATAAGCTCGAGAAAAAAGGCTACCGGGTGCCTGAAATCGATGATTTACAGTCCGGTAAAGCGCTACGGGATGATTCTAAACTTGATGATTTAGTTTAACGCCAAAAAGGGCAGTCCTAATCAGGACTGCCCTTTTTTAATGTTTATGATTTTATTTGCGCATCAAAGTGCACAACTTTATCCACAGCATACATGATTGGTGCGGTGATCGCCATAATGAGCGCTTCTGATAGCGCTAACGAGATATACGTTGGCCAGAATGGAAGGTGCGTGCTAGCAGTTGAACCTGTTAACACTAGCATCCAGGCAATCAGACACATCGAAACGGTGAACAAGAGAATGTTGACCACCATTTTTTGCCAAGTTTGTTTTAAATAAGGCATCACAAGGGTTAATACCAGTAGTGCCAATAAGGTTTGGCCGCCCCCAAAAAGCGTATCAAGTAACTTATTTTCAGAACTAAAAAAGAAATTAAACACTACTACCCCACCGAAAACGCCCCATAGATATTTCTTATTGAAAACCACCAAATGGTTTAAGCCTTCCGAAATTCTAAATTGGATGGCCCCTGAAGCAAATCCCAACATCCCTGGGAATAACGATAAAACAACGTACAGTGCTGCCACCAATCCGTTTAGAATCACCGTTTTTAATCGACTTTGATTCGTCATTTTTGAATCCTCCTAGTTTTTTTGCGTGGGATGGTTACGAACCACGTTTTTTCGAACAGCTACCATCATATCATACTTAACAGCTGCTGATAAAGGTTAAAAAAAGAGAACCCGCTTTTGTAAGTGGGTTCTTTCTTCTTGGGTATTTATGTATTAAGGATTTAAGACCGGTTTAAGTCCAACACTAATGGTGAGCGCCCGATCAACTTGCGCCATCTTATCCGCCACTAAGTGAGTGACGTGATCTTTCAGGCGCTGCTTGTCAATCGTTCGTATCTGTTCTAACAAAATCACGGAGTCGCGTTCGACGCCATTGTCCTTTGCCGTAATCCCAACGTGTGTTGGTAATTTCGGCTTTTGAATTTTTGCTGTAATCGCGGCAACGATTACAGTGGGACTATGGTGATTACCCACGTCATTTTGAATGATTAAAACAGGACGCATGCCCCCTTGTTCTGAACCGACCACTGGTGATAAATCCGCATAAAAAATATCGCCACGCTGTATTAATGCTCCCACTTGTTCTCCCTCCAATTAGGATCAATCAACTATGCGAATGTGTGCGTATGCCTCACTTTCGCAAGCGTTAAATTCAGCTGCAATTTGACTATTGATGCTAGCCATCTCAGCGTACCCGTTAATGACATGATCGACTTTGGCCTGTCTAGTCGCCATGAATTCGTGGAGTGCATCTTGAATTAAATCGTTCTCATCAAGGGCATACACCTCACAATACTGCTTAATTGCTTGGACCAACTCAACGTCTAATTTAACGGATAGTTGTTCACGGTTAGCTTTCATCTCCATCAACCTCCGAATCAACACTTTAACCTTTATCCATCCTACCACAGAACTGGCGATAATCAAATTCTTAATCCTTAATGTTCATCAAGCCCACTATAAACCCGTGGTAACCGATCAGATAAACCACAGATAATTTCATAGTGAATTGTCCCCGCATAATCTGCGATTTCTTGTAAAGTAATCTCGTCATCACCACTTTTACCAACAAAAACCACTTTGGTCCCCTCTGGATATTGCTTAGGCAACCGAATCATCAATTGATCCATGCAGACCCGGCCGACAATTTCACATCGGTGCCCATCCACCAAAACAGTTGACCCTTGCATCCGTCTGGACCAGCCATCGGCATAGCCAATCGGCACCGTACCAATCCACTCATCTTCTTTGGCTTCATAAGTGGCACCGTAACCAATCTTGCTGCCAGCTTCAACTTGCTTAACAAAGACCAATTCTGATTCGAGACTTAGCGCCGGTTTCAGTGCATACGGTAATTCAGGAATCGCATTGCCGGAAGGATTCAATCCGTACATACTAATTCCCATTCGAATTAAATTCTCATTGCAAGCAGAATGCCATAAACTCGTGGCTGAATTCGAAACATGAACAAATCGTGGCCGTTGCGGCAACACGGCCACTAGTTCATTGAACCGGGCACTTTGTTCTTTAAAATAAGTATCATCAGGATCATCCGCAGTGGCAAAATGGGTAAAAATCCCTTCTAAATCGAAATATTTAGCGTGGGTTTTAATAAATGTGGCCGCTGCTAATAATTCAGTCGCATCTCTAAAGCCAATTCGTCCCATACCACTATCGACACTCAAATGAATGTGCATTGGTTGTGGATAAGGCATTTGTTTAGCAATTTTGTAAGCCGCTTGTAGCCATTTTAATGATCCTACTGTGATGGAGATTTGGTTAGCAATTACTAATTCGATTTCAGTTGGTTGAGTAATCCCAAGCACTAAGATTGGTTCCGTAAAATTAGCCCGCCGTAAAGCTAAGGCCTCATCTAAAATAGCCACACAAAAGCCTGCGGCACCAGCTGCTTGGGCCACTTCTGCAACAGGAATCATGCCGTGACCATAAGCATTGGCTTTTAACACCGGAAAAATCACCGCATCGGTGCCGTTTAAATCCTTTAATTCATTTTGAATGTTTTCATAAATTGCGTTTTGATCAACTAGAATGCGTGTTGGTCGTAAGTAGCCGACTGTCATCGTCTCAACCTCTTTCTAAAATAACTTCTGCCATCACTAACGTCGTTGTATGCGAAAGCGATACATGGACGGCACCTTCAAATAAATCTTGCTTGATGTACGGTTTGCCCTTTACATCGTTTAACGTTTCAATTGCTTGTAGTGGCACTGGGCCAATCCCAGTCCCATAGGCTTTACTAAAAGCTTCCTTTACCGCAAACCGCCCCGCCAAAAATTCGAACGCCCGGCGCCCCGTGTAACGCCGAAACAATGCCAATTCATTGGCCGTCAATACTTTTTCAGCAAAATGACTATTCTTGCTCTGTGCTTTTTCAAATCGATCAATTTCGGCTAAATCAATGCCTAATCCAGCAATCATCGGCTTCGCCCCTAGTTCACCCTATTTTCAATTAGTGTACCACAAAAAAGGTTGCGACAGAACTTACATCTCTGTCACAATTAGCATGTAAAAAAAACAGCCGCCGACCAAGTTGGCCAACCGCTGTTTTAAAAAAAGCTTATTTATCGTTTGTGCGAATTGTAAAGTTCCGTTTTGAACGGCCATCAGTCTTCTTACGACTGTCATTACTACGCCGTTTGCTACTATCGCCGTTACCGCTATTGCGACGGCCATCTTTGTTGTCGTTACCGCGACGTTTGCCATCGCCATTTCCACGACGATTACCACCGCGATAGCCGCCACGACGATTGCCGCCACCATTCCGGTTGCCGCTACGATTGCCACCTTTTTTACGTGAAGGCAATGGGCGTTCTGGCGTAATCTTAACCGGCACTGATTCTTTGCTGATTGTCTTCAACAGAACTGAAGCTAATTCAACATCCGAGAATTGTTTCAATAATTCTTCAGCTTCTTCACTGAATTTAGCCAACTGGCCTTTTTCAATCATTGAATTGATGTCGGCAACCGCTGCAGCTAATTGGCCCTTAAAGGCTTCTTTTTCTGTCGGTGGTTGTAATGGTAACATCCGTTTCTTGGTTAAGTTTTCAATGATATGCAAGTATTCCATTTCATTTGGTGTTACAAATGTGACAGAAACACCTGACTTACCGGCACGCCCTGTCCGGCCAATCCGGTGAACATAGCTATCAGGATCTTGAGGAATATCGTAGTTATAAACATGGGTTACACCTGAGATATCAAGCCCCCGGGCAGCAACATCGGTTGCCACTAAGATGTCTAAACGGCCAGCCTTGAATGATTTCAAGACACTCATCCGTTTTTGTTGTGATAAATCACCATGGATCCCTTCAGCATTATAACCACGGGCCTTCAAACCACGTGTTAATTCATCAACACGGCGTTTTGTCCGGCCAAAGATTAATGTTAATTCAGGAGATTGAACATCGAATAAACGCGTCATAATGTCGAATTTTTCAAAGTCCTTTGCCCGAACATAGTATTGATCGATTAAGTCAGCCGTCAATTCTTTGGACTTTACTTTAATCATTTCAGGATTAGTCATGAAACTCTTACCGATTTTCATGATTGGAGCTGGCAATGTTGCTGAGAACAACAGCGTTTGCCGTTGGTCTGGCACTTGTTTGATAATACTTTCAATATCATCGACAAAGCCCATGTCCAACATTTCATCAGCTTCATCCAAGACCAATGTTTTCACGTGGTCTAATTTAACTGTCCGCCGGTTGATATGATCCAATAAACGCCCCGGAGTCCCAACAAGAATTTGTGGGTGATCTTTTAAAGAACGGATTTGACGCCGAATGTCTGCCCCACCGTAGACCACTTGGACTTTCGCTTTACGGTCGCGACCTAAGCGATAAAGTTCTTCTTGGGTTTGAATTGCTAATTCACGAGTTGGTGAAATAATCAATGCTTGAATGTTAGGATTGTCTAAGTCTAAGTTTTGTAAGATTGGTAACCCAAAAGCGGCAGTCTTACCGGTCCCTGTTTGTGCTTGCCCGATAACATCCTTACCAGCTAATGCCAATGGAATTGTTTCACTTTGGATGGGTGTTGCTTCTTCAAAGCCAGCGCGTTCGATGGCCTTCATAATTGGTTCTGATAAACCTAGTTCTGCAAATTTCAAATAGTGTTCCTCCTTGTTTTGTAAAAAACATACCATTACAAAACAGGTCCACTTCGTCAATTGCACCATTTTCAAAAATCTGTCTTGTAATATAATTGTTTTCAAAAGCCTTTTTCACTAAAAAAGCTCCTTAATAGCTTATCATGCTATACCTTAATTAGCAAACGAAAATCCGCTAATTGTTAATCGAATGTTATAGCTTCAATCGCTAAACAGCGGATCGGTGCCGTTGTCTATCAATTGTTAATCATTAATTCGTTTCAGTATCTTGTAAAGCAGCCACCACTTTTTCTAAATGTAAGCCGTGACTTGCCTTCAAAACAACTAAATCGTTGGATTGGATTGTCGCTTGCAAGCTGGCAATTAATGCAGCCTGTTCTTGGCGGTTAAAGTAGTGTAAATGTGCTGCTGGATAACGTTCTTTTAATGTCATGTATAACGGTTCAATTTCATCACCAAATAGGAAAACATCTTGAATCATCGTCGGATCTAATTCTTGTGCCAAGCTTTCGTGTAGTTTTTTGCTCGCAGTTCCTAATTCTAACATATCACCTAAGACAGCAATTCGACGCCCATCAGTCTCAAAATGACTAAAGTTGTGTAAAACCTCTTTAGCTGCCGTAGGATTTGAATTATACACATCACTTAATATCCGTTCGCCCTTTTGACCAACAAGCCATTCTGTTCGATTGCTCGTGACTTCGAAATTCGCCAAGGCTTTTTTCATCAGTTCTGGTTTAATATGGAATTGTTGCCCAACTAAGATGGCGGCCAATGCATTATTGACGTTATAGGCGCCCATCATCGGGATTGTAAACGTTATGTCTGGCCAAGCATTCAACTTGAATGCCGTTTTCGTTTCACCAGCGCGGACTTGTAACGGGTATAGGTCGTTAGTCGTCAAATTACCGAATGTCTTGGTTGTCAGTTCACCAATTCGTTCATTCAATAGCGGTTCATCACCAGCATAAATTAATAAGCCATCTTCTTTAAGCCCATTCGTGATTTCCATCTTGGCATCGGCAATCTTATCGCGCGACTTGAAAAACTCGATATGTGCTTCACCAATCATCGTAATCACCGCCACATCTGGCATAGCTAATTCACTAAGTGCTGTCAATTGACCAGGGCGGTCCATTCCCATTTCAATTACTAAAATTTCAGTATTGGCTTCCATCGATAAAATCGTTTGCGGCACACCAATTTCATTATTAAAGTTTGCTTGCGTCTTGTGCATATTGTATTGACTCCCCAAGACCGCCGCTGTCATATCTTTCGTCGTTGTTTTACCATTACTACCAGTAATCGCAACCACCTTGGGATTAATTTTCTGGAGATAATGCATCGCTAATTTCTGATAGGCCGCTAGTGGATCTGCAACCACTAATACGGGAAAATCGGTTGGCAGTGCATCATGATTGGCCGCCCAAAAAGTCGCCACTGCCCCATTTTCCTTAGCTTGCCCAACAAAGTCGTGACCGTCACGCGTCCCGGCTAATGGTACAAACAAAGCGCCCTTATTTAATTGACGTGCGTCAAACGCAACATTCGTCACTTCAATCGTTGCCCACTGTTCAATCTCGTTTTTAGCCCCAGTGACTCGCGCAATTTCACCCAACTGCATTTTCATTGATCAATAACTCCTATTACTCTGTGCACGCTTTTGCGCACGCTTTTTTTAGTTATGACTTAAAATACTACGCAATATTGTACCATAGTTTCTAAAAAGCCCCAAAACTGATGAACGGCTGGTTAAGGATACCACTGTGAATAGTCATCAATTTGTTTATCATCAGGCTGATATTGTTGCTTAGTTGGACTTCGCCACCCTTTAAACGCCGCTTTGCGCAGGGCATGATCATTTTGCAGCGGTGGTTTACTATCCAAATAGGCGTGTTGCCGATTATTTCGATTAGCGTAATTAAACGATTCGCCGTTTAGCAATTGCTGACTGGTCCAATCATCGAGATGATAATGGGCAGGATTACTATCAATCAAACCATCCGCTTTTACTTTAAGCACTTGCCATTGACTGATGAATGTCCCAGACGGCGCTAAAATAAATTCACTATGAAAATCCGGTGTCAGTCGCTTACGATTCCACGGTGTTGAGGGTTGCTGGTTGTGACGGTATTTATTATGGAGCCGAGCTGGTTCACGTCGTAGCCAATAATGCGGTTGGGTTGCTTGCCGTTTTTGCACAAACCGCCTTAAGGCTTGCTCATCTGTTTCCCCAGATTGTTGAAAATAGCGGCGAATATAGCGCAGGTTCTGCCGGTCAAAATACATTCTCAATTGGTGAATCCGTTGATCGGTTAAAATACGACCAGCAAACGCCCGTTGCACACTTTGCGCGAAGGTCGCTAAAAAAGGGGCATCAGGCGCTAATTCTGGGTCAAGCTGATAATCGTGCGCCGTCAATTGCAAAAACGCATGCGCATCCAACTGCGCCCCTAAATGGGTCAGCACTAAATTAAGCCGTTGATTATTAATCACTGGTTGGGCAGTTTGATCCCCATATGCTGCAAAAAGCACCTGATAAAGTGCTGAGCCGACTTGATGCAAGGCTTGCCAATTACGTTGTAAAATAGTTTTGAGCGCTGTTGGTTGCGCAGCAAGTTGCTCCGTTAAATAGATGGCATAAGCGCGTAAACTCGCCACATCCCAATTAGCACGCTCTAACTGTTCAAAATGGGCCACTACTTCCGCCTGATTAACAATTCGATACCGTTGCGGTAGTGTTTGCCGCCAAAGGCGCGTCAACTCGGCGCCATCGGTTTTAGTTGCCATGGTCGTGATGATGGCGCGTTGAATCATTGTGCGTTGTTGCGTCGATAATGTTAGCTGGTGGCGCGCATGCAATGCCAATAGTAATTGCCCACGCACAATCGGTAAATCGAAATTGGCAATCTGTTCACTGGCCGCCTCATTCCATTGTGTTATTAAGGCCGATTGCAAGGCCATTAACTGCTGAATTGGAGATAGTCGCACACTAATCACTCCTCTTTTTCTTTATTATACAAAAAAAGCGGGCGACAAAAATGAATTTTGCCGCCCGCTTCATAAAACGTGTTCGGTCAGCTATTATCTACAGCTGACGCTTCATACTCTTAAAACATTACATCGCTCTTAATTTAGCGATGCGGTCTTCAATCGGGGGATGACTATCAAATAAATGAGCACCCGGCCGGCTAAGTCCTTTAAACGGATCTGAAATATATAAGGCCGCACTCGATGGATCGGCAGCTTGCATTGGCTCACTATTAGCAATCTTTAATAATGCGTTGATTAAACCTTGCGGGTTGCGCGTTAATTCAACACCAGATGCATCGGCCAAGTATTCCCGATTTCGTGACAACGCCATCTGTGCGATACTAGCCGCCAAAGGTCCCAATATCAATAACAGGATTGAAAAAACTAAACCGATGACATTACTTGCCCCTTCTTCACGGTCGTTATCCCGACTGCGTCCGCCACCCCACCATAACATGTTGCTACCAATGTTTACCAACATTGAAATCACCGCAGAAAGTGCTAAGGCAATCGTTTGTAACCGAATATCATAGTTACGAATATGTGAGACTTCATGGGCAATTACCCCCTCAAGTTCTTCACGGTTCAGACGCGCCATGATACCAGTCGTTACTGCCACTGCAGCGTGTTCTGGATCGTTACCAGTCGCAAACGCATTTGGACTAGGATCATCAACAATAAAGACGCGTGGCATCGGTACATGGGCCACCATCGCCATATCTTCAACAATGTGCCATAAATCAGGATATTCGCGAGCATCGTGGATTTCAATCGCATGGTTCATTTGCATCACGACGTTGGTCGAATTACCAATCATCATTGCCATGTAAATAGCGGCTAAAATGGCCGCCACCACGACACCGCTAATCAGATTACGCATAAATAAATAACCTAGCGCTGCGCCAATTGCCAATACTAGGGCGAAAAAGCCAATCATCACATAGACTGTCTTACGTTTATTCTCTTGGATTTGTTCAAATAACATGCCCAATCACACCCTATTCAAAGGAAACTTTAGGTGCTACTTTTTCCTCAACTGGGGTTTCTAAGTAAGCCACCTTTTGGAAATTGTGGGCACCTGCTAAAATATTGCCAGGGAACGTTTGAATTTGGTTGTTATAACGTGTTGCACTTGAGTTAAATAATTGACGCGCATACGCAATTTTATTTTCCGTATTCGTCAATTCTTCCATTAACTTCGTAAATTCTGCGTCTGCCTTTAAATCCGGATAGCTTTCTGATAACGCAAAAACACTCTTCAATGAATCCGTTAACTGGTTAGACGCCGCCATTGTTGCTTGTCGATTATCAGTTGGCATTTCAACCAATTGATTCCGCATCTTGATGACTTTTTCCAGCGTATCTTGTTCATGCTTAGCATACCCTTTCACAGTTGATACTAAGTTTGGAATCAAGTCGTTCCGGCGTTTGAGTTGGACATCGATTTGGCTCCATGCTTCATCGGTCCAGTTCCGACTCTTAACCATGTTATTGTAGGTACTGATGTAAAAAACAACGGCGCCGACCACTAACAAAATAATGATAATAATAAACCACAACATATGCGTATCCTCTTTTCTTTAATGTTGTCTTCATATTATCAGACTCGTTACAACAAATAAAGAATAGGTTGTCAACCTTAAGAAAACCTTGGTTTGACATAAATGGTAAAATTAAAGAGTTATCAATTTTGGGAGGGATACTTGCATGTTTACTGCCCAGCCAGCAATTGCAAATGTTGGCTTAACTGCACCACGGATGATTGCCGATGAGCCACGAATTCCAATGAGTTACCGGGTCCTCTGCCAAACAACCAATGGCGGTTTTCTAACTAACTTTAGCCTTCCTACGCGTGAGCCAACCAGTGACGGTCTCGCTGACGTTGAGTGTCACTATTTAGCTGGGATTGCCCACAACGGTGAAGCCGTCATCCAAGCGCCTGAATTACCCGATTACTTAGTGCCTTTTAGTCAGCATCAACAGCAATATTTCGTATTTGATTGCCAACAAGCCTTAGCTGAACCACCGATTCGCTACATAGATACTGAGGTCGATCAATGGTTAACCGTTGCTGATTCGCTGACCAGTTTTCTCGAACAGTTAGGTCCCAAAGTAATTGATCTGAATCCTGACCATCAATTAACCCCTTTGCAACGTAACCATTACTTATTAGTCGCACAAGGCGCCCAGCTAGATGCCCTACTGGCGCATTATGAAGCCGATGCTGATAAAGAATGGCTGTTTGATTGGCTCCTTTATTTTGCCGAACATGGGACACCAGCGCAACAAGCAAGCGCATTGACCGCCTATGACACTCAACGCTTGTACTTCAAACGTCAGCTACCACAGGCTAAAAGCGCCCAACTCGCTACTCTTTTTGAAGAACTACCACATTTAAAAGACGCCTATCACGCACATCAAAAAGCGTGGTCTTCACTTTAACTTTTTTAGAATCGAGATGATGCCACTATGTTAACGCACATTCGTCAACGTTTATTCAGACGCCGGGCACAATGGGAACAGAACCTCGTTGTTTTATGGTTTGGCAATTTCATGGCCGGCGTTGCTTTTAGTTTAATTATGCCATTCATGTCACTGTACATTGACACACTCGGCCATTTTACAACGGCTCAATTGAGTTTATGGAGTGGATTGACCTATTCCATCACATTCTTAGTCACTGCCCTGATTTCACCATGGTGGGGCAAAATTGCCGATCGCCGCGGGCGTAAATTAATGTTACTCCGCGCTTCATTAGGGATGGCAATTGTTCTGGGGGCGATGGGCTTAGTCCAAAACGTTTATGAATTAATCGGGCTACGGCTCCTCCAAGGGTTCTTCTCAGGATACATCAGTAATTCAAACGCCTTAATCGCCACTTCAGCCCCTCAAGAAAAAAGCGGCCAAGCCTTAGGAACCCTTACGACCGGAAACGTTTCTGGCACATTATTAGGGCCCTTATTAGGGGGCATTATTGCCCAAGCAACGGGGTATCGAACGACCTTCTTTATTACCGGTATTATTTTGTTCATCGTGTTTATTCTTTGTCTAGTATTTGTTCACGAAGATTTCACACCGATCCAAAAAGGCGATCAAGTTCCTGGTCGGCAACTGATCCACGAATTAAAATACCCCCATTTAATTATCGGGATGTTCGTCACGACAATGATTATCCAAGCCTCTAACAACTCCATCAGTCCGCTGTTAAGTTTATATGTTCGCCAACTAATGCACCATGGCAATAACGTCGCATTAGTCAGCGGGATTGTCGCGGCCATCCCGGGGATTGCGACATTAATTGCCGCCCCCCGTTTTGGCGCACTTGGGGATCGCATTGGCTCCGAAAAAATTTTACTCAGTGGCTTAGTCTTTGCCGTCTTCGTCTATGTCCCACAAGCCTTTGTCCAAAACGTTTGGCAACTCGGCGCATTGCGTTTATTAGTTGGGATTGTTGATGCCGCATTGTTGCCACAAGTCCAAACAATTCTCGCAAAGTACTCGCCACATCGTTCTGCCGGTCGGATTTTTAGTTATAATCAATCTTTCCAAGCGATGGGCAATGTTGCCGGACCGCTGATTGGTTCTAGTGTTTCTGGTCTATTCGGCTATAGTGGGGTCTTCTTATCGACAACCGTCCTCGTTATCGTCAACCTCTTCTGGGTCCGCCAGAATACCAAAGTTTTACGTGACGAACACGAAATCCAAAAATAACAACAAAAAGTGGTGCTTCTCCCAAAATAAGAAGCACCACTTTTTGTTGTTATTTTTTCGTAAATGTCAGTTTATCTAACCAGTCACGGTTATGCTTAATGCAGAAATATCCGATAATTGCGATGAGGCACGACCCTAATACATCTGCTAATAAGTCCCCCATCGTATCTAACAGGGCTGCTTGCCCTAATAAAAGGTGGCCATTTGCCATGTAACGTTGCATATTTAATCCTAATAAACGATCACCCGTGAATTCATAGAACTCCCACAATACCCCAATCGTACTACCAAAGGTTGCGGCAAATAAACTCATCAGTAAGGCTGAAATAGTTTGGCGCAGTTGTTTCGAAATCAACACATTAAAGACCGTATACCCTAATCCCGCCAATAACCCAGCACTCAAAACATGCAAGAATTTATCCCAGTAATATAAGCGACTATAAAAATGTAAACCCGTCCCCAATAGAATTGAACAGTACACAAAAATTAAATAAACTGCGTATAGTACCTCTGGAAAACGGTATGGCATAAACCGCTCAATAATAATCGGTAAGGTTGCAATCACAAGTCCTGCAACCACTTGTAAAACAGCAAACGATAATGTTCCGTTATCTCTTGGATTGGTCAGCATTTGTTCTAAGTAATAGCCAATGTAAATTAATTGACTCACAATGGTGAAGACATAAAGCCAGTCCACCCACCGCCAATTTATTTTTTGTTTTGCCATGTTATTCATCCTTTCCATTTAAATGATATCGTACCACATTCCGACGACCGCATAAATCGGCATCCTTCGTAAAGAATCATTTTTAATCGTTGGCTAACATGGCACTTTTGGGGTAAAAAAAAACCAGGGAAAAATTCCCCGGTTCCCAAAATAATTATTTGGCAGCGTTCTTGTCTGTAAAACCATATTTTTTGTTGAAACGATCGACACGCCCATCTGCTTGAGTAAACTTTTGTTTACCTGTGTAGAATGGATGTGAATCTGATGAAATTTCAACACGGATTAATGGATATGTGTTACCGTCTTCCCATTCAACAGTTTCAGCTGAGTTAGCAGTTGAACCTGAAATGAACTTGAAGCCAGTTGATGAATCCATAAATACTACCTTGTGATAATCTGGATGAATACCTTGTTTCATGTCTTTTCCGCTCCTTTTTGCTAAAGTTATCTGCATCAATTCCGATGCACAACTTAAGTCTTGCCCTGAGATATTTGCTATGTCAGAGATATTTGTTTACATAACCATTAAATATTAGCATGAATGCTCACAAAAAACAATAGATGGTTAACTTATTCTTCAACCATTTTAACGATTGCTCCCAGACCGGTTAGTTTATCAACCACTCGGTCATAGCCCCGTAAAATATTACTTGCATTATTAATCGTTGTAACGCCATTGGCCATTAAACCAGCAATCATTAAACAAGCACCGCCCCGAATTTCATCGGCTGATACTTCAGCACCTTGTAACTTATCAGCATGGTGTAAAATAATCACATCATTTTCAATTGAGATGTCTGCACCCATCCGAATTAATTCTGGGACGTGGCGTGTCCGCTTAGGATAAAGTGTATCCACCACAAGCCCCTCGCCTTGGGCTTTTAACAAGAGCGGGGTGAGTGGTTGTTGCAAGTCAGTCGCAAAGCCCGGGTAAGGCATTGTTTTAATTTGAACCATTTTTAAATCAGGTGATGGGTAGACAAAGATACTGTCTTCCTTAACGTCCATCTTAACGCCCATTTCCTCTAATTTAGCGAGATAAGCGTCCATATGTTCACTGATGATGTTCTTGATGTTCACGCCATCACCAATCGCTGCAGCCATACTTAAATAAGTGCCTGCTTCAATCCGATCAGGAATAATGGTGTGCGTATTGCGCCCGTATAGGTGTTCAACACCGTCAATGCGGATAATATCAGTCCCCGCACCGCGGATTTTGGCCCCCATATTATTTAGAAAAGTGGCGATATCCACAATTTCAGGTTCGCGAGCCGCATTTTCAATAACGGTTTGGCCTTCAGCACGGACAGCGGCCAACAATAAATTAATTGTTGCCCCAACTGATGCCATATCGAGATAAATTTTAGCACCATGCAAGCCATTTGGCGCCTTGATTTGGATGGCCCCGTGGTTATTCGTCACGGTGGCCCCTAGTGCTTCAAATCCTTTAATATGTTGATCAATTGGTCGGGGCCCAATATCATCCCCGCCTGGCAAACCAACAATTGCTTCGCCAAACCGGCCTAATAGCGCCCCCATGAAATAGTAAGAGGCCCGTAAACTTTGAATTTTCCCACTTGGTAATGGCGTTGAAATAATATGGGTTGGATCGATTTCAACTGTATCCCCCTCAAATGTCGATGAGACCGACATCTCTTCTAGAATTGATAGTAAGCTATTGACGTCTTTAATGTGCGGGACACTGTCCAAAACAACCTTTGACTCTGCCAAAATAGCCGCGGGAATAATCGCAACCGTGCTATTTTTTGCACCGCCTATTGTGACTTCCCCAGACAAGAGATTGCCACCTTGAATTAACATTTTTTTCATTTTTAGTTTTCCCCGTTCGCTTTGCAACAAAAGAACCGCCTTCAGTCCCCCACTTCTCCTGTGGTATAAACCAGAAGGCGCTTTTGATATTTTTAAGTTTTTTAGTTTTTTAAATTTAGAGAACGGCTTCATTCCACTCAACGCCGTTGATAATTAGTCATACATGTATAATAATAATTAATAAGCACATAAATTACAAGGCATTTAGAAATATCATTGACTTTTTAATTTTCATATTCAGGAAAAGCGCCCCTCGTATAAAAGCCCGCAATGGACACCATAGAATGCAAAGGTTTTCAAAATGTAGGGCATTATTTTCACAACTGTTTTCGATACAAAAAATGCCCCTTATAACTAAAAAAGTTATAAGGGGCATTTTTTCTTTTAAAGCTCACCCGTTTGAGTCAGCCGACCTTACATCGTTGCGCCAATAAATGCCTTGAACAAGCCTTCCGGTTTGTTTGGCCGTGATAGAAATTCAGGGTGGTATTGAGCGGCCACGAAGAATTTGTTTTCTGGAATTTCAATCACTTCAACTAAGCGGTTGTCAGGTGAAGTCCCGGCAAAGACTAAGCCTTTGTCGGTTAACAATTCACGGTATTCGTTATTGAATTCATAACGGTGACGGTGACGTTGTTGGATAACACTTTGGTTATCATAAGCGGCAGCGGTCTTTGTACCGGGTTTTAATTTACATGGGTATAGACCTAGACGTTGCGTCCCACCCATATTTTCTAGATTTTTTTGGTCTGACATGATGTCGATTAATTTATGTTCAGCTTCTGGATGTACTTCACCAGTTGTTGCGTCTGTGATACCAGCAACGTTGCGGGCAAATTCGATACTTGCCATTTGCATCCCTAAACAGATTCCAAGGTATGGTACATCATTTTCACGCGCATATTGAATTGAAAGAATCATGCCTTCCAACCCACGATCACCAAAACCACCTGGAACAATAATCCCATCGAAACCAGCTAATGTCTCAGCAACATTTTCTTTGGTGATATCTTCTGATTGAATTGGCGTCACTTTAACATCCGTGTTATAAGCATAACCGGCATGCCGTAGTGCTTCGTTCACTGAAATGTAGGCATCTTGTAATTCGATATATTTACCGACTAAAGCAATCCGTTTCGTGCCTTCTAGATGCTTAATCGTGTGCAGCATGTCAATCCATTCTGTCATGTCAGCTTCTGGGGCTGTCATCTTGAAGTGATTCAAGACAAACTCGTCTAAGCCTTGGTTCTTCAACAACAACGGAATGTCGTAAATTGATTCAGCATCGCGTGATTCAACAACAGCTTCTGGTTCAACATCACAGAATTGAGCGATCTTGTTACGCATATCATCAGGAATTGGTTTTTCAGTTCGGCATACCAAGACATTTGGTTGAATTCCGATTCCCCGGAGTTCTTTAACACTGTGTTGGGTTGGTTTAGTCTTCATTTCACCGGCAGCCTTCAAGTAAGGCACCAAGGTCGTATGAATGTAGATGCAGTTTTCGGCGCCAACATCCGCCTTCATTTGACGAAGTGCTTCTAAAAATGGTAGTGATTCAATATCACCAACCGTCCCACCGATTTCAGTAATAACGATATCGGAATCGGTCGTTGTTGCAGCCCGCATGATTTTTTCTTTAATCATGTTTGTGATATGGGGAATCACTTGAACAGTTGCGCCAAGGTATTCACCTTTTCGTTCTTTACGTAAAACTTCTGAATAAATCTTACCGGTCGTCACGTTAGAATATTTGTTTAAATTATTATCGATAAACCGTTCATAATGGCCAAGATCTAAATCAGTTTCAGTACCATCATCTGTTACAAAAACTTCACCGTGTTGGTATGGACTCATTGTCCCAGGGTCCACGTTGATATATGGATCAAATTTTTGAATCGTTACCTTTAAGCCACGATTCTTTAACAAACGACCAAGTGAAGCCGCAACAATCCCTTTACCCAGTGAAGAAACAACGCCACCTGTTACAAAAACATATTTGGTCATATCAATATTCTCCTTTTCTTCTTAGCATTACGCTAAACATTCATGCTTTTGGGAAACAACAAAAAACAAAAACAAGCTCCCTATTCAAAAATGAACAGGGAGCTTGTTAACCGATTCTGGCTTCGCAATTAAAGTAATTGCAAAGCGCCCAAAGAATATAATACAAGAAACGGCAATTAGCGTCAAGCAAAAAAATTAATCATTTCTACGCCGAATTTAAATCGCCTATGCTACACTATTTGCATGACTTATTTTGAAAGGATGGCCCATCATGCCACAAGATGCGTTACTAGCGCTAGATATCGGCGGTTCCGCTGTCAAATACGGGATTTGGACGAATCACCAATTAATTAAACAAGCGCAATTTCCTACGCCACTAACACGCAATCGCTTCTATACTGAAGTTGAACAATTACGTGATCAATTCGCGACCAACTTTCACTTAATCGGGATTGCGGTAAGTTGTCCTGGTAATCCAGATGAACAGACTGGTATCATCCATGGCATGAGTTATGTCCCATTTTTACATCTTGGTGAATTTCAAACTGAATTTGCAACACGTCTTAATCTACCGGTCACCCTCCAAAACGATGCCGATAGTGCAGCCCTCGCGGAAATGACGGCTGGCATTGGCCAAGGTCATCTGAGTGCCTTATTCACAATCATCGGTTCTGGGATTGGCTTATCCATCGTCGAAAATGGTACCATTCTCAAAACCATTGCTGATAAAATCGATAACTTCGATAAATTCATCGCGGATACCATCAAAACCCTCAATAATTCAAAAGTCTCGCCCGTTCAAATTGGCAAAACGGTCGCACTGCGTAATTTTAAATTGCCCAATACCATCGATGGTAAAACGGCCTTCGAACTCGCCGATCAAGGTAATCCCATCGCCACTCAAGAGGTGACTCAGATGTATGCCGCCCTCGCGGAAATCATGCTCTTCTTAAACGTCGCTTATGCCCCCGAGATTATTGGCATTGGCGGCGGAATTAGTCAACGGGCTGACCTACTACCGAAATTAAACGCTGCAATTGACACCCTTTTAGCCGATGATAATAGTAGTATTAAGCGTTACTGGCAACGCCGTGCAGGTTCGACAGCCCCCATCCCTGTCCCACACATTGAAATTTGTCACTTCAATCAAAACGCCAACTTAATCGGTGCTGTTTATCATTTTCTCAAACGCGAATGTCCAATCAGCTCAATAACATCTAAGGACTAACACAGAATCCCTTTAACTCAAAAAAGAGGGGCGCCAGCCAACTGGCGCCCCTCTTTTTTGCTGCCAACGAAACTAAAACGTCTCATTAAAGATCGTCATCGTCGTCTTTGTCATCTTCATCATCGCTAAATTCAGATAATTGACCTTCAATCCCATCTTCTAGGGAATCGTCGTCTTCATCATCGTCATTATCACCGATGTTTTGTAAGTCAGCTTTGTATTCAGTTAAGTCATCACCAACAACGTCATCTGTAACGGCTAAATCAACATCGTCGTCAGCATCTAAGTCTTCGTCTTCTGGATCGTCATCACTGTAATCAATTACATCGTCATCATCAGTAACATCTGCTAAGAATGCATTAACCTTTTTACGACGTTTTTTCTTAGTTGGTTGATCTTCTTCATCTTCTGGATGGTTAACTTCTTCATCGACAGATTCATATGGGTACCAAGAACGAAGGCCCCAAACGTTTTCGCCTAAAGAAATGAAACTACCATCTTCATTTAAATCCGTATAAAATTGTGATAAGCGTGCACGCACTTCTTCATCACTTTTGCCTAAATAGTTTTGAATTTCATTCGTTAAATCAGCGAATGCAATCGTGTCGCCTTTTTCTTCTAAAATTGCATGTGCGACTTCAATCATTGATAGTTCTTCTTTATTTTGGCCTTTAAAAACGTCTAATTTCAACCAGTACACGTCCTTTCAACAGTCTATCCTTAATCATACTAGCTTAAGCAGTAAAAATCAATCGCAATTTGTAATCCCCCACTGCTTGGTGATTGATGGTGAGTTGGTAATGGACCGTGATTTCACCTGATAACGGTTGTTCTTTGACCATCGATAATAAATGAGTGGTGGTTGTGAGCACCGGCATGTTGCCATATTTCGTTTGGTAGATTGATCCGAGATCTTCACCTTGTTTAAAGTATAACCGCAATTGCGTCGCGTCTTTTTCTGTACCACGCGTCAATTGAATTTGACCATCGGCAGCTAGTTTAAACCGCACCGCTGTGGCCTGCTCACCACCGTGTTCTAGATAACGTAAGTAAAGTGATTCGCCCATTTTAACAACTTGGCCGTCCTCATCAAAAACATGTTTTTCAAGTTGCCCGTCTTGTTCTATTTGCGTTTCAAGGTGTACCTTGACTGGAATTCCGCTTTGACTTGCCATAAATAACTTCCTTTAATTTTAATTAAGTAGTTCTATTATAAGCCATTCAAAATTCGAGCGCTAGAATAATCCGCCAATTCGCTTTGGTCAACGTCCCGATTGCAGACAGCGCCTAGAATTTACGCTATAATTAAGGAGTATTTCTAATCTTTAGAGGTGACTGCCATGGATGATTTAACGTCTTTATCTGTCAATCAAGACTGGGCCATTTTAATCCAACATTTTGAAAAATCGGCTGGCCCACGCGCTTTTGCCCATGCTAATAGTCTCTTAGCGTTGAGCCGCGAGAGACAACAACCCATCATTCATTTTTGGACGCTTGCCGACAATGTTATTTTAGGCATGATGGATACCAAGTTACCTGATTATCCACAAGCAGTGGCTACATTAGATGCCGCACATTATGCCCATTTCGTGCGCAACGCTGGTGGTTTAGGGATTGTTGCCAATGCCGGTGTTTTGAACGTTAGCTTCTACCTGCCCAATATGGCTGATCAATTAAGCATCAATGCCGCTTACGCCCTCATGCACCAGTTGTTCTCCGCGGCCTTTGCGGCGTATCCGGTTACGATTGAGCATTTCGAAGTCACCCATTCCTATTGTCCCGGCGAATACGATCTCAGTATTCATGGTCGAAAGTTTGCCGGAATTGCCCAACGACGTGCCAAAAATGGCATTGCCGTATTCTTATATGCTAGTATTACAGGCAATCAACAGGCCCGTGGCGAACTCATGCACAGCTTTTACACCGCTGGCCAAGCACACCGTCAAAGCCGGTGGTCTTTTCCAAAAGTCATCCCTGCCACCATGGCCAACCTCGCCGACTTGTTAAACACACCATTGACGGTGGCAACAGCCATTGCGCACTTACAGACCGCCTTTTGTCAGCTTGTTCAACAACCCCAGCTAGTCGACCTCGCACCGCAATTACAAACGAATGCTTATCACCAATTACTACTTAAAAATCAAACTGCACTCCACCGTTATCAACTTTAACGGTCTCAAAAAGGAGATGATATTGTGCCTAACACTGCTATTAAACTATCACGTGAAAAAGTATTCCGTGATCCTGTGCATAACTATATCCGCGTCGAGTATCAAGTGATTCTCGATTTAATTGACACGCCTGAATTCCAACGTCTTCGGCGAATCAAACAGCTCGGCACCACTTCCTCGGTTTTCCAAGGCGCTGAACATTCCCGGTTCACTCACTCATTAGGCGTTTATGAAATCACCCGCCAGATCTGCGATCAGTTCCAACTTAACTATCCTAGTCAAGTTGCTGGTGATGGGCTTTGGAACGATGATGAACGCTTAGTTGCCTTATGTGCTGCTTTGTTGCACGACATCGGTCATGGTGCTTATTCCCACACTTTCGAACATATCTTTAACACTGACCATGAATTGATTACGCGCCAAATTATCACCAACCCGGAAACTGCTATTAATCGCGTCTTAACCCAAGTTGCGGATGATTTTCCGACAAAGGTCGCTAGTGTGATTGATCACTCTTATCCGAATCCACAGGTTGTCCAGATGATTTCTAGTCAGATTGATGCCGATCGTATGGATTACTTATTACGAGATGCTTATAATACTGGCACTAAATATGGTGAATTCGATTTGACCCGTGTTTTACGAGTCATGCGACCCTACGAAAAGGGCATTGCCTTTTTAGCAAATGGCATGCATGCTGTTGAAGATTACATCGTCAGTCGATTCCAGATGTATCAACAAGTCTATTTTCATCCTGTTTCACGCGGTATGGAAGTCGTTTTGCAAAAACTCTTGCAACGTGCGAAATTTCTTTATCAACAGCCCGATCATCATCAGAGTCTCGCACCGCAATTATTGATTCCGTTTTTCGAACAGCATTTCACCTTACAAGACTATTTAAAATTAGACGATGGCGTTTTAAATACCTATTTTTTATATTGGTTGGACTATCCAGATTCAGTGCTCAATGATTTGGCCGATCGCTTTTTAAGCCGGCGCCCATTCAAATCGGTTACGTTTAATCAACAGACAAAACGTGTTTTACCAGAACTACGGGCTCTGACTGAGCAAGCTGGTTATAACAGTGAGTATTACACCGCCGTCAATAACAGTTTCGACTTACCTTACGATGCCTATGATCCCTCCGCTAAATCCCCCAAAACTCAAATCGAAATCATGCAATCTGATGGGCACCTTGAAGAATTATCATCATTAAGTGATTTGGTGGCCGCCATTTCAGGCCGATTTAGCGGCGATGAACGCTTTTACTTTCCTAAAGAAATGCTCAACGAAAATGATATCGAAGTTTTCGCGCCAACGTACCAGCAGTTCAAAGCATACTTACGTAACGGTGCAATCAATCCCAACCACTAAAAAGGAGTTCTTATAATGTCAATCAAACTTGTCGCTGTCGATATGGACGGTACCTTATTAAATGAAAATAACAGCCTTAGCCCTAAAACAATCAAAGTCGTGAAAGCCGCTAAAAAACATGGTATTAAAGTTGTGTTATGTACTGGGCGCCCGCTCACTGGGGTCACGCCTTTTCTAAACGAACTAGGTTTGACTGAAGCCACTGACTACGTGATTACATTTAACGGAGCCTTGGTTCAAAATACGGCAACCCGTGAAATTCTAGTTCGGCATACTCTCAATTATGACCAATATCTTGAACTCGAAACCCTCGCTCGCCAAATCGGTTCTCATTTACACGCCGAAGATAATCAATTCATCTACACTGCTAACCGCGATATCAGTCCTTATACAGTCGGTGAAAGTGCGCTGGTTAACATGCCGGTCCGTTTCCGCCATGTCGATGAAATTGCCCCTAACAAGGCCTTTTCAAAAGTGATGCTCATCGACGAACCCGCTGTCTTAGCTGAAGCTAAAGCCAAAATTCCCGCTGACTTCTTCGATCGTTATCAATTTGTGCAAAGTGAAGCCTACTTCCTCGAAGTGCTCAACAAGAATGCCGGTAAAGGAAATGGGTTGCGCGACTTAGCAAACGCCTTAAACATTGATCAATCAGAAGTCATGGCCATCGGCGATCAAGGCAACGATCTGTCAATGCTAGCATACGCTGGCTTACCAGTGGCAATGGATAATGCCATTCCTGAATTGAAGCAAATTGCTAAGGTTGTTACTAAGAGTAACCATGAAGGCCAAGACGGTGTGGCATACGCTATTGAAACCTACGCCTTTGAAAGTCAAGCCTAAGAGGAGTCATTATGTCGACGTTAATTGATTTCATCTACCCAATCCCCCTTTTCTTTTTGATTTTATTCATTGGCCTCCAGCGGTTTGAAAAACGCCAATTAGTCAACGGCATCGTGTTTAACTTTTTCCTCTTCAGCGCCTTAATAGACGCTGCGCTTATTGTCATTCGGCTCAATAATGAAACGCTCAATGATATCGCAATTGCCGCTGCGATTGTCGTCATCTTAATCCTCATGTTTTTCTACCTATTCGGCATTGTCTTACTGCTATGGAACGCGTATATTGTCTGGAAAAAGGAAAGTCACACTTTATCCAATATGCTAACCCTGCTCATTGCGTTAGCCATTATTGGCTCATTTTTCGTCCCAACCATCACTCGTTGGTTACACATTCCCGCCGACGTTAGCGTATTTGGCAGCACGATTGTATCAGTCTTTCTTTTGTATATTCCATTGTTCTTTTATGTATACCTCACCTCACTTATCATCTACCAATTCAACCGGCCCCGTTATCAACAAGACTACATTATCGTCTTGGGGAGCGGTTTAATCGATGGCCAATTTGTCCCGCCTTTACTTGCCAGTCGGATTAATCGCGCCATTCAGTTTTATACTAAACAAGTCAAAAAAGGCCGCCCAGCACCCAAACTGGTCTTTTCAGGCGGCCAAGGTCCGGATGAAAAATTACCTGAATCAGTCGCCATGCAACGTTACGCGATCGAGCAAGGCATTCCGGCTCAAGACACCCTCACCGAGGAAAAATCGGTCAATACGTTACAAAACATGCAATTTTCAAAAGACATTATCATGGCTGATACCACTAAAGCAAACCCTAAAATTATTTTTGCAACCAACAATTACCATACATTTCGTGCTGGGCTTTTTGCAAAACAAGCCCATTTAAAAGCTGATGGTATTGGGGCTAAAACATCGCGTTACTTCTTACCGAATGCGGTTATCCGTGAATTCATCGCGATTCTTAAAATGAAACAGCATCAATTTATTTTAGTCGCAATTATAAGTATTGCATTTGCGGTCTTGAATGTTTTACTTAGTCATCTGTAAGCTAAAAAGACGTTGTCTATAAATTGTCGACAACGTCTTTTTTTTGTATCTATTTAGCCCGTGCTGCGCGGATATAGTGAATGATTAACGTTAATAGAATAACGCCGAACACAATTCCGGCAAACACTAGGTTCGGAATTTCATAGTCAATTGCTGGAATTGATAAAAATAATTTAATCGCAATGAAGAAAATTAAAATGTAGGCCATCGGATTTAATTCCGGAATTTTCTTCATCAATTGGGCAATAAGTTGGGCAATCCCCCGCATGCAGATAATCCCAATCATGCCCCCGATCAAAACAATGACTGGATTACTCGAAATTGCCAAGGACGCTAATACAGAATCGATCGAAAAAACAATGTCCATCAATTCAATCGAAGCAACTGTACGCCAGAAACGATGGGGGCTACTAATTTTAGAACTAGCCGCTGGTGTTTTCGCCTGTTTCGGATGCCCCTGCTTTCTGAAATAAGCAATGACTAAGTAAATTAAATATAACGAACCGGCAACTTTAATTTCCCACAAATGAATTAAGTAGGTGCCGACACCAATAATAATGAAACGAAAAACGTAAGCGCCCCATAAGCCATACACTAACGACTTCTCTTGCTCAATTTTTGTGGGTAAAGTTTGTGTCTGTGCTGCTAAGACAACGGCATTGTCTACTGAGAGTAAACATTCCATGATGACTAACGTCAAAATTAAAAGCCAATCTTCAGACGATGTAATGACCGTTTGCCAATTACTAAGTTCGAAGAATGGTTGATACAATTGTACAATCCAATTCATTTAAGGTTCCTCTATCTCTCATTTCTATAATTTAATTCCTGTAACTATCTTAACGATTTTTCATGAAAATCACAAATTTATTGTCAAATATATCCCTGAAACAACATTTTTATTTGATAGACTCTAGAAATACGGTATACTTTTTGTAGCAATAATTCATAATATTAATGGAGGTCGTTTTCATGATCAAAGAATTTAAAGAATTTATTATGCGTGGTAACGTGTTAGACATGGCTGTCGGGGTTATTTTGGGGGCCGCCTTAAAAAGTATCGTGGACTCATTAACAAAGAATTTAATCAACCCCATTATTTCATTATTCGTTGGCCAAGTAGATTTATCCGGTATTGCGCTGACCATTCCTGGCACCAAGGCTGTTTTTGGAATCGGGAACTTTTTAAACGATGTGATTAACTTCTTAATCATCGCATTCATTGTCTTCTTAATCGTCAAAGGGTTCAACAAAGTTCGTGACATGGGCAAGAAGACCGAAGAAGAAGCACCCATCGTCGAAACTAAAGAAGAAGTTTACTTAAAAGAAATTCGCGATTTATTAGCTAATAAAGAAAAATAAAGTCACAAAAAAAACGCCTGAACAAATTGTTCAGGCGTTTTTTTGTTAACTTATTGAAACGGGCTTTTTCGAACTATCTTTTCTGATTAACCGAAAAATGGAAATCACGGCTAAAGAACACCATGCTTCCCAATTTTTGTTAATCCTCAAAGCCAACCCGTTCGCGTTAGCACGCTTATCTTTTGAATCTGTTTTCAAATAATGGGCTGACTGGTTTGTTTTCATGGATTCGTTTGATGGCGTCCCCAATAAGTGGCCCGACCGAAACTTGTACCATTTTATCAATTAATTTTTCTTTTGGAAGGCTAATTGAATCTGTAACAATCATTTGCTTAATGACTGAATCTTCGATGCGTTGGATCGCTGGACCAGATAATACTGGATGTGTACAACATGCGAAGACTTCTGTTGCACCGGCATCTTTCAATGCTTGCGCAGCTAACGTAATTGTGCCGGCAGTATCAATCATATCATCAATAATAATTGCGCGTTTGCCGCTAACGTTCCCGATGATATTCATCACTTCAGAAACATTCGGTCTTGGGCGCCGTTTATCGATAATTGCAATTGGCGTCTTTAAGAAATCAGCCAATTTACGAGCCCGTGTAACGCCCCCATGATCAGGTGAAACAACAACCGCATTTTCAGCCAAGTCATTGCTCAAGAAATAATCAGCTAATAAAGGCGCACCCATCAAGTGATCAACTGGAATATCGAAGAACCCTTGGATTTGTACGGCATGTAAGTCCAATGCTAAAATTCGATTAGCCCCGGCCATTGTTAACATATTAGCCACTAATTTAGCAGTAATCGGTTCACGTGAACGAGCCTTACGATCTTGCCGTGCGTAACCGTAATAAGGTAACACAACATTGATTGTTTTAGCAGATGCACGGCGCAATGCATCAATCATAATCATGATTTCCATCAAGTTATCATTAACGGGTGCAGATGTTGATTGAATGATGAAAATTTCGTCGCCACGAATACTTTCTTCAATATTAATCTGAATTTCACCATCGCTAAACCGTTTAACAGAAGATTTTCCTAAAGGAACCCCAACTTCAGCTGCAATTTTCTCAGCTAAGGGCTTATTAGAGTTCAAAGCAAAGATTTTCAACTTAGGGTCGAAATATTGTTCAGACATGTCAGCCTCCAAAAAATTTATGTTAGTACCTACTTAAAGTTTAGGCATTTTCATCTCGGAAATCAAGATTAAAACCTAAAAAGTTCACAAATGTTGTTAAGTAAGCGCTGTTCATTAGAAACGTGAGAGAAAAAGAAAAAGTTAACCGCTCTAATTGCTTTAATAGGTTCGGTTTTACAATTAAATTATCACGTATTTCATGATTCATTTCCAACGTGTTAGCAGTAATTTACACATGGCGTTTCAAAGCGGCATTCAATTGTGAAGCTTGTTGCAAATTGTTAGATGAATCAGACAGCCTCCAACCGCTTTGTCTAATTAACCTAAAAATGACCATGATGATTGAACCCCGCCATCATGGTCATTCTTAAATTAATCGTCAGAAGCTAACCGGTATATTGGTGAATGCTATTGCCATTCTTCATCGTTTGCCACTGGTAATTTTGCCCAGTAATTTGCTTTATTTGTTTGTCGAGCACGAGCGATGGCCATTGCTTTTTCTGGCACATCATCCGTGATGGTTGAACCAGCTGCGATGAATGTGTGATCTGCAATTTCAACCGGTGCAACGATGTTTGAGTTGCTACCAATAAAGACATGACTGCCAACGTTAGCATGATGCTTAGCCACGCCATCATAGTTAACAAAGACTACCCCGCACCCCACGTTAATGTCAGTTCCTAAGGTGGCATCTCCAACATAACTTAAGTGACCAATCTTCGTCCGGTCACCAATTTTGGCATTCTTCACTTCACAGAAGTTGCCAATATGCACGGCTTCACCAATTTCAGCGTTTGGCCGTAAGTGACTATTAGGCCCGATGTTAGCGCCCGTATGCATCATAGCTGATTCAATCATTGAACTTGTGATTTGAACGTTGTCTTCGATTGTTGCGTCAATAAGTGTTGAGCCCGCCCCAACAAAACAATCCGAACCAATAATGGTGTTCCCTTTTAAAACGACGTTTGGTTCAACGATTGTATCATTACCAATCGTAACACCAACTTCGATATAGGTATTATCTGGATCAATTAATGTGACACCGTTGCGCATATGTTCTGTATTGATGCGCTTGCGCATCACTTTTGTAGCAGCAGCAAGGGCAATTCGATCATTAACCCCCATTGATTCTTCAAAGTTTGGCATTCTGTAAGCCGCAACAATTTCGCCTTTTTTCTTCAAGATTTCAACCACATCCGTTAAGTAGTATTCACCTTGGGCGTTCTTATTCGTGACTTCATGCAATGCTTGGAATAATGTTTGATTGTCAAAGCAGTAAACACCTGTATTAATTTCATTAACAGCTGCTTCTTTATCATTGGCGTCTTTTTGTTCAACAATTTTTTCAACAATGCCGATATCATTTCGGATAATCCGGCCATACCCCGTTGGATCGGGGGCCGTTGCTGTTAAAATCGTTGCTTTAGCGCCCTTATCGTGATGGTATGCGAATAATTTTTCAAACGTTTCCGCGGTTAAAAGCGGTGTATCCCCACTGACCACAATGGTAATGCCGTCTTCATCTTTCAACAAAGCTTCTGCTTGTAAAACCGCATGCCCCGTCCCTAATTGTTCGGCCTGCAATGCATATTGTGAGCGGCCACCAAGGTAATCTTTCACTTTTTCGGCACCATGCCCAACAATTGTGACGATATTGGTCGGATTCGTTCTTTCAACTTGGGTTAAAACATGATCAACCATTGGTCGACCACAAACCTCGTGTAATACTTTATATAATTTTGACTTCATACGAGTACCTTTACCCGCTGCTAAAATAATTGCATTTTTATTAACCATCATAAGCTCCTCGTCATTCGTAATTACTGGTCTATTTTAGCTTAAATAAAAGGCTAGGGCAAGCTAATCCACATTGAAGTTTAGCGCTTTATCCCGTATACTGGAAGTAATTGATTGGGGAAGGAAGTCGGATATGTCAAAGCTGACCAACAACACTCGATTAATGCTCGGCAGCATTATTGTTGCCTTGGCCTTGCTCATTGGCGGGTATTGGTCGACCATATCCCGACACCAAACACACCAAGTTACAGTCACGTCTTCTACCAAACCACAATCCCACGCGCGGCAACCATCAATAAAATCCAAAAAAGCGGTCCAATCGGCACCAATTGACTGGCGGGCACCTTCTGAAAACAAACCATATCCTAATTTAGCGGAGCAACCCGATTTATGGATTGATGTTTCAATTGCACGCCAACGGTTTACCTTAAAAACGGCAATGATTTTTTGTACACAATGTACGCTTCAACTGGTTCACCTAAGTCCCCCACCCCAACCGGGACATTCTATATAGAAGCCGAACATGGCGGCTCATTTTTCAATACAAATTCCGAGGAAGGCGCTAAATACTAGCGGTCTTTCCTAGACCATGGTATTTATCTCTTTCACAGTGTGCCCACAGATAAAGCTGGGCATTTCATCCCAGAAGAAGCTGAACAATTGGGCCAAAAAGCTAATTCACACGGTTGCATTCGTTTATCAGTAGCCGATGCCCAATGGTTCTACACCGCGATTCCATACAATACAAAAGTCGTCATTCACTAGCTTGAATGGCGACTTTTTTTCTTAATCCTACTAGCTACAAGGAGATGCCCTGATGACTCAGACCACCCAACAAATAATTGCGACGGCTTTTAAACAATTAATGATTGAACAACCCTTTAATAAAATTAGCGTCACCACCATCATGAATAAAGCTGGTATCCGGCGCCAAACTTTTTACGACTATTTCCCCGATAAATATGCGTTATTAGATTGGCTTTACGATCAAGAAATCGGCGGCTACATCGACGAGCATCTCAGTTATATTCATTGGACACAAGTATTGACACAACTGTTCAACTACTTTAACACCAACCGTGCCTTCTATCAAAACGCTTTATCGATTGAAGGGCAAAACGCCTTCGAACGTCATTTTATTCACCACGTCCATCAACTTATCAATCGGATTATTCAAGATCTCGCTAGCGCGCACCATATTACATTGTCCACCGACTATCAAGCCTTTTTACTCAGTTTTCTTTCCAATGCATTAGTTGCTTACACCGCTGATTGGCTCCGCTGTCGCCATCCTCAACCCGTTTCAAAAGTAGTCACTGCTCTAAAAATGACGCTAACAGACACCATCAACGGCCTGTTACTACGGACAGGGCATTTATATGAACAACGGTAATTAAAAAAGACCCTTAACAGGGTCTCTTTTTGCGTGCTTATTTAATTTTCAATGGCGCCAATTGCGTTTCAATGGCGGCTAAATCCGTCCCCGCTTGCAACAACGCGGCAGCTGTGTAGCCCCCTTCAATTAACGCGACATCATATAGATGCACTGTCTTATCCGTTAGTTCCTGAGCCACTTCGAGGTTCATCTTAGCGCTGCCTAAGTCGTAGAAAGCTAATAATTCTTGCCCGGCATTAGTTTCAAAAGCACTTTGAATCTTCATCGCGCTCGTCCCAATACGACCTTCGTCCGTGCCACCAGCCGTCGTTACTGAAATATCGGCGGCAACTTCTTTAATTAAACGCGCAACGCCAAGGGCAATTTCTGGCACGTGCGACACAATCACTACACCATATTCACTCATGATAGTACCTTCGCCATTAACATTGTGGTAAATAGGTAGCCACTGGAAGCTGCCCCAGGATCAATATGCCCGATTGAACGTTCTCCAACATAAGAAGCCCGCCCTTTCGTTGCTTGCATATCCTTAGTCGATTCAACAGCCGCTTCAATCACAGACACCTCTAAGAGGCCCGCTTCAATTGCTTTGACAACCGGTGCCCAAACATCAATCAAGGTCTTTTCACCCACTTGGGCATGCCCCCGTTTTTGAATGCCTTCTAAACCGGCTGCCAGTAATGGCCCAACTTCAAGCGTCGTACTGCTTAGTTTAGCCATTTCTAAAAAGGCCGTCCCATAAAGCGGCCCAGAAGCGCCACCTACTTTACTGATGAGCATCAGCGCTGTCGTTTTTAAAATACCTTGGACATCGGTTGGCTGTTGCTTGGTTAATGCGTCATGCACAGCTAATAAGCCACGCGACATGTTATTACCATGGTCCCCATCACCAATCGGTGTATCAAGTTCACTTAAATAATCTTTTTCAGCTTGAATTTTGGCATCAAATAATTCAAGCCATTTCAATGTATTTTCAGCCGTTAACATTATATACCTCCTTTACCAACCAATCGTTGTGACTGGTTCATCTAATTTAGCAACCCAACCAGGTTCAATTAATTTCATTATCGTTAATGACACACCAGCCATATCTAAAGCAGTCATATAATTACCGACTTTTGTGAAGTCGACTTCAACATTTTCAGCAGCTAAGAGGTCCAAGACATCATTCATAAAGACATATTGTTCCATCAGTGGTGTTGCACCTAAGCCGTTGACCATTACCGCGAAATGCTCGCCAGCCGTCATGTGGTGGGCTTCTTTTAACTTACCTACCAGTTCAGTTGCTAAGTGTTTCGAATCTTGGCGTTTTTCCCGTCGATAGCCGGGTTCACCGTGTATTCCTACACCATATTCGATTTCGTCGGCGGCTAATTCAAAGCCAGGTTGCCCGACTTCAGGAACAGTTGCTCCTGACAATGCGACTCCGATTGTCTTGATATTCGGTGTAATTTGGTGCGCTAATTCTTCAATGGCTTCGATACCAGCGCCTTGCCGCGCATAGGCGCCCAGAATCTTGTGAACAAAAATGGTGCCTGCAACCCCGCGACGACCTTGCGTATACGTACTATTTTCAACAGCAATGTCGTCATCAACAACGATTGAGCGGACATCAATATCGTCCATCGCCGCCATATCCTTAGCCATTTCGAAATTCATGACATCCCCGGAATAATTCTTAATCACTAAGAATACCCCGCGGCCGGCATCAGCGGCTTTAATCGCTGCATAAATTTGATCGGGAGTTGGTGAGGTAAAGACTTGTCCGCACACAGCAGCCGTCAACATGCCATCACCGACAAAACCAGCGTGCGTTGGTTCATGACCACTACCGCCTCCACTGACAATCCCGACTTGGGGCCGATGGTTTAGATCAGCAATTTTCAGCACTGCTTCGGTCCCTGGAATTTGTTTGAGTTGGTCTGGATAACTCCGCACTAAACCTTGAACCATCTCCGTTACAATTTGGCTTGGATCATTCATTATCTTTTTCATAGTAACCTCCTCTTGAATATAGTTACAGTCTATGTTAACGCTATCATTTATGCAACGGACAAAGCTTGGAAACTGTCCAAAAGCGCCGCAAATTAAAAAAACACCCGAACCATTAACCGGTCCGGGTGCTAGTAAGTCCTTTAAGCTAAGCGATCTGCATTTTTTGTTAAGTAATTACCGTAACTGACACTTAACGTTTTATTTTCAATATCAACTTTATCGACCTTCAAAATTGAAGTGTAATCATCAACCATCCGATTCCCTTCAAAATCAGATTCAGCAAAGACCGAAATGCCAACCATTTCAGAATCAAATTCCTCAATCAAGCTCTTCATCCCGTTGACTGTGCCGCCACCTTTCATGAAGTCATCAACAATTAAGACTTTGGAATTTTCAGGTAAGCTACGCTTTGAAAGTTCCATCTTTTCGATACGCGCTGATGAACCAGAAACATAGTTCACACTAACCGTTGAACCTTCGGTAATTTTTGAATCACGGCGCACAATGACAAATGGCACATTTAAATACATCGCAACGCTCTGGGCAATCGGAATGCCCTTCGTGGCAACCGTCATAACAGCCGTTACTTCTTTTCCCACATATTGATTGGCAATTAACCGCCCTACTTGCCGTAATACCTCTGGCCGTCCCAGTAAGTCTGATAAATAAACGTAACCACCAGGTAATAAGCGATCATTTTCTGAAAGCCGTTGAGCCATCTCAGCGATAAAAGCTTCTGCTTCATCTTGTTTAATCATTGGCATGTAGCGCACCCCACCAGCTGCACCCGGAACCGTTTCTAAAATCCCCGTCCCCCGGTTAAAAAAGGTCCGCTTCACAATCGATAAATCTTCACTGATTGATGACTTAGCTGATTCGTAACGGTTTGAAAAGAAGGTTAATGGAATCAACGTATGTGGTCTTTCTAATAAATAGCGTGTCATATCGATTAATCGATCACTTCTTCTAACTTTCATGTTGAATACTCCTCCATAGTTTACTTTACTATTATTTCCGAAAAAAACTGCCTACCAGCCAATTATATAGAAATCTTCGGTTAAATCCTAGTCTTTTTTCAAAAAAGAGCGCCATTGTTCGCTTTTATCCCGTTAAACCAATTTTTACGCCAAGTAAAAACGCCTCAATCATTTGATTGTCGGCGTTTTATTAACGTTTTAATGGTTTAACTAAATATACCTCAGTACAAAATCCGGACATACTATTATAAATTCGTTGGGCCCGTGAATACTGACGGCAGATACCAAACACAGTTGGCCCACTACCACTCATCTGGGCAACAGCCGCCCCAAATTGCAATAACCGCTCACTTAATTGGTTGATAACTGGATAACGTTCCGTCGTAATTGGCGTCAAAACATTCCCCATATTGCGCGTCATGGCATTCAAATCACCAGCTTTAACGGCTGCAACCAATGCTTCAGTGTCGGGATGCTGTTGAATCTGGTCGCAATCCAATGCCCGAATAATCCGCGGCGTTGAAACACTGACTTCTGGTTTCACGACAACCACCCAAAAATTCGGTAATGCGCCGAGTGGTTTAATCTGATCGCCTTTGCCAGTGACAAGGGCGGTTTCTCCATATACGCAATATGGCACATCCGAATCAATTTGCAGTCCGAATCGTGCTAATTGCGCGCGCGTTAAATTGAGTTGCCATAGTTCGTTTAAGCCCCGTAAAACAGCGGCCGCATCCGAACTGCCGCCACCCAAGCCAGCCGCAACAGGAATATGCTTATCAATTTCAATCAAGGCCCCCGTTGGTATCTGATACGTCTGTTGTAATAAATGAGCTGCTTTGTAGGCCAGGTTACGCTGATCTTCTGGTAAAAAACCACTTGATGTGCGGACCTCAATTGCGGGGTTATCACGTAATGTTATCTGAACATAATCCGCCAAGTCAATCGACGTCATCACCATCTGCCACTCAGGTTCCCCATCGTCATGCAAAAAGAGCGCGTCTAAACTGAGATTGATTTTAGCAGGTGCTTTTTCAATTCGTTGCATCACATTCACCTTTTACCTAGCATTTAATTGTTTCATTATACTCATATCTGCTTGTAAAAACCAACCTTTTAACAACGGATAAAAAAGCACTGACATCTGAATGTCAGTGCTCTTTTGTCCATATTATTGATTATCTTTTACCATAATCTTATGTCTAAATTCATTCATTAAGTTAAGCATTTGCTTGGCATTTTCTTTACCAAACGTCTCAATCCATGATGCAAAACGATTATGAATCTTCGGATTTAATTCGGCAACTGTTTTTGCACCAGCTGGCGTTAAATTTAAAATTAAACGGCGGCGATCGTTGGGATCAATTTCTTGGGTAATATAGTCTAATTTAAGTAAAACACGAATTTGTCGAGAAATTGCACCGCGTGTTACGCCACGTTTTTTGGCAATATCAATTAGACTCACTGAATTATCATCAGCAATTTCTTTCATAATCAGATATTGTTCAAAAGACAATTGGTAAGCTTGCGTTGGTTCAGAAACCAAGTCTTCGACATATTTAATCGCCGACATGTAAAGTTCAACATATTCATCCAACAATTGACTATCTTCCACAATATTTCCCACCTTTTTATTTGCTTTCCTTAACTGTACCACAAATTCTTAAGCTTGACTATTTGGGGTTTGCGTTAACTTTTGTTTCAACTGACCACCGAATAACCCGGCGAAGAAGACTGCACAAAAGACAAATAAAATGATTAAGACTAATCCGAATTGGGCATTGTTACCATTAACAGCTTGTTCAAACCCACTAATCGTGTAGGTTCCTGGTAAAAAGTGTGCTACTCCTTGATAGAAGCCTGATAACATGTCGTTCGGGAAGAGTCCGCCTGTGATGATGAGTTGTAAGAACAATAACCCGAAGGCGATTAAAATCCCCATCGTTCCAAAGCGCTTATCCAATGCTAAACACGCAAGCGTAAAGACCGCACTCGTCATGATGCTTAAGCCAAAGAAGGCAACCGGTTGGGCAATTATCAACCCAAAGATGGTTGCAAAGCTATCAATTAATATTGCTTGGGCAATCACTACTCCGGCAACGACTAGCATCCGTTGTTTAAGTCCCCTGTCTGCTAATGTTTCACCGTAGCGATAAAGTGTTAATTGCGTTAACATTGCCCCGACGAAGAAGACAAGCGTTAATACCAGTGGTGCAAAGGTGTTAATTAATGCGCCATGATTTGTATCTGATAATAATTGATCTTTAACAGGTTGTACGAAATGTTCGACATTTGCTGAACCCGTTGAAAGGTGGGCAACTTGCTTACTACCATCGCTCAACTTAATATTTAACAAGTTAATCCCGGCACCAGCTTGGCCTAAACCCGTTGTTAATTGACCAGCACCATCAACCAATAAACCTGAACCATCGTTTAATTGTGTGATCCCCGAAACAAGGGTTGGTACTTTTTGATTTAATGCTTGTAAACCGCTCGTTAGCTGTTGTCCACCGGCATGAAGCTTATTGTTATTTGCAACTAATTGATTACTCCCCGCAGTCGCAGTTGAAACACCGTTGAGATAGGTAGTTAACCCTGGCATTAAACCAAGCTGACCGTTTTGGCCTTTTAATCCAGCTTGAATCTGTACTAACCCATCATGAATGGTATCTGCGGCCTGAATAGCACCTAAAGTATTAGGATTGCTTGGGTTTCCTTTTTGTTTCAGACCAGTATCGACTTTGGCTAACCCCGCTGTCAATGTGTCAATGGCTTGAGCAGCGCCATTTAACGCTAATGGCGCTTGCTCTTGACTTGCCATCTTGGCAATCCCTGCTTTTAATTGGGCCATATTATCAGCCGTCTTTGCCAATTCATCTGAAACGGCCCGCAATTGAACGCCGGTATCGCGCATATCGTTCCCCATTGTGCCTAAGTTGGCTTGAATGGCTTTCATATTCGCCCCGGAAGATTGCAGTTGACTCCCCGCATTGACTAAGTCCGCCTTAGCTGCATCCCCAATGGCGAGTAACGATTTTAAAACGGTTGGATTCTGGATTAAAAATATTGCCAACTTATTATTGTGAAGGACTAAATCTTGTAATGATTGCAATTGCTTTCCCGCATCTTGTAAACTGTTTGCTACACTATCCGGCTTAGCGGTATTGTAAACTTTATCGTTAATCTGACTTAAATTAGCACCGCTATCTTGTAAAAGCGTCCCGGTATTGTTAGCATGATCGGCAATCTTCAATAAGTCCGCCTTGATGATTGCCGAATTATCGTTATTAGAATGGTTCACTTTTTGATCTAGTGCTTGAATACCAGTATTTAAATCCTTTAAGCCCGTCTTTAATCGCGTCAATTGCTCCTGATTCCCGTCAAGACTCGCTTCAATTTCATCGGCGGCTGCCGTTAACTTCTCACTCAACTGCTGTGTGCCGTCCGTCAATTGAGTGACACCACCACTAATTTGTTGCCCACCGGCTAGAATGGTTTGATTATTCGCTACTAATTGATTGAGGCCTGTGTTAAGTTGTTCTGCCCCCTTTGTATAATCAACAAGCCCAGTTGCAAGCTGACTTGAACCGGTTGTTAATTGCTGCACTCCACTTGCCAAAGGCGCACTACCAGCTGCCAATTGTTGTGTCCCGCTATGCAACACATTCAGATTATCATAGATTTGTTGGCTACCATTTGATAATTGACCGGCGGCTGCGTTTAATTTTTTAACACCGTTGCTCGCGTCCTGTACACCACTGCCTAATGTACCGATCGCCCCCAACAAGGCTTGATTATAAGCTTCTTGAATTTTTTGGACGACACTGCCTTTCATCTGGTTCACAACTTGGGTGGTAATCATGCCAGCCATGTAGTTATTTTTCTGAGATGTTTCCACTTTCAACAAGCTAACCTTAGGTGACTTATCTAACGCAGTTGTCGCATTTTTCGAAAAGTCTTTCGGTAAGACGACTTGCATCGCATATCGGCCGCTCGCTAAGTTTGCTTTGGCATCCTTAGCACTAACAAATTGCCAATCGACTTGGGGGTCATTGCGCAACGTTTTTAATACCTGTTGACCAACTGCCACTTTTTTCCCTTGAAATGTTGCGGCTTGATCTTGATTTACAATTGCAACTTTCATATGTTTAATATTAGTTGTCTGTTCGTACTTAATAAAATTAAATATAATTAATAATAATAAAATGGGAATTAAACAGATCATTATAATAAATCCGCCCAACTGCACTTTGCTCTCTCTCCAATTGCCAAACATGTTCTTTCTCCTTTTTGTATACGTCATAAACATTCTATATGATATTGTTTTATTAAGCGAATGTCAATAATTAATCAACCCTATGAAGTATGTCACAATCCAGCAATCACCTTTTTGAGCAAAAAAAAACACCCAACTGATTTGTTGGGTGTTACTCGATTCTTCTATTTTAACTATAAGACAATTGGTTCTTCATCAAACTCAATCTCAATCGATTTCGTTAACAAATCAGCATAGCTGTATGAAACACGTTCAAAAGCATTTTCATCCTGATCTAAATCAACTACAAATACTGCTGGAAAGGTCTCTTTGAGAATTCCCTTTCGCTTTGTAACTTTTTTGCGCCCAGCTTGAGCGACAACCATTAACTTGTCTCCGATATGCCCATCGAGACCGTTCTTAATATTGGCAAGTGTGGTTGGCATTATGCTTCACCTCTTCGAGGAATAGTATACCATATAAACGAAAATTTTGCAATTATACCATTGTACCAACGATTTGGCAATTACTTACTTAATTTTTTTGCCAAAAATGGGTTGCTTATTCAAAGCGTCACTCAATTGGGCAAATTGTTGAATACTCAATTGTTCTGCACGTGTGCTCGGTGCGATTGCGACTGCTTCTAAAGCTGTCGTTAAAGCTGCTTTGACCTCATCTTGTTTACCAAATTGATTTTGCAAATTATTCCATAACGTCTTTCGGCGTTGTGCAAATGCCCCACGGACCAATTGATCAAATAACGTTTGATTGGCAACTGTCACAAGCGGTTCTTTGCGGCCAACTAACTCAACGATTGCTGAATCGACGTTCGGTTGTGGCATGAAGGCCGTCTTAGGTACAATAAAGGCTAAATTCACTTCTGAGTGGCATTGAACGGCGATACTTAATGAGCCGTAAGCTTTTGAACCTGGTTCAGCATTGATTCGTTCAGCCACTTCCTTTTGCATCATTAAGACCATCCGATCAATTGGTAGCCCCGCTTCAAGCAAGTGCAACATAATCGGTGTGGTGATGTAATACGGCAAGTTGGCAACAATTTTAAGCTGGTGCTTGCCATCGAACTGTTCCGCAATAATTGTTTTTAAATCCGCCTCAAGAATATCTTGATTTAAAATCGTAACGTTATGGTAGTGATTCAAGGTATCTTTCAAGACCGGCATTAAGCGCTCATCAATTTCAAAGCTTAGCACTTGATGTGCTTTTCTGGCAATTTGTTCCGTTAAAGAACCAATCCCTGGGCCGATTTCAATCACATCGTCATCTTTGGTAATATCACTAGCTGCAACGATTTGTTTCAAAATGGCAATGTTGGTTAAGAAGTTTTGGCCTAAGCTCTTTTTAAACTTAAAGCCGTAGCGTTTGAGAATTTTTCGGGTACGCTCGGGATTTGCAATATCTTCCATCTTAATCTCCTAATTCCTGTTTAATTTGTAGTAGTGCGGCACCAAATTCAGCTTGTGTCACTTGGAACATCTTAAGCCGCTTGTAGAGTTGTTTACTGTTGGTATAACCGATGTGTAAAATCTCGCCTAGTAATTCACGGCGCCGCTTCGCATCGGGCCCTGCAATCAAGCCAGCCATCAATAGATCAGATTGGCTGATTTGTTCGTTTGCTTCTTCATCCTGGGTCAATAGATGCTCAAGTGCTTGGATAATCGCCGCTGGCTTTGCGTGTTCAACGCCTAAACTACCGCCCGCTTTTTCAGGTTGAGCTTCTGTCCGTGGTAAAAAGGCGTGTTCGACACCAGGCACATTTTGGGAGATAATTTTACGAATTTTCTCCCCATGAAAATCGGGATCGGTAAAGACAATCACCCCCCGTTTTTCTTGGGCAAGTGCAATTTTTTCGATAATTTCTTCATTAATCGCTGAGCCGCGAGTTTCGATGGTGGCAACATCTGGGAAAACTTCCCGCAACCGTTTCGTATCATCACGCCCTTCAACGACAATGACTTCTTGAATTTTTTTTTTCATAGTACTCCTAACTTAAAAATCCGGTGGGCATTCGCATACGTTACTGCCGCAATTTCTTCTGGTGCCTCATCTTTGAGTCTAGCAATCGCTTCTACCACATAACGTGTGTAGCCTGGTTGATTCTGCTTCCCGCGATAAGGGGTCGGCGTTAAATATGGGGCATCGGTTTCAACTAGCATCACGTCCAAGGGACATGCTTGGGCTGCTTGATGGACATCGTGCGCATTTTTAAAACTGACCACACCACTAAATGAAATCTGCATGCCAAGATCCATAAAGCGTTTCATCCATTCAACATTACCGTTAAAACTGTGGATGATCCCACCACAATCGCGGACATCAGTTTCTTTTAGAATCTTATAAGTATCTTCTAACGCATCCCGCGTGTGCACTGAAATTGGCAAATGCAAGGATTTAGCAATTTCGATCTGCCGTGCAAAAACGGTTTGTTGCACCTCACGGGGTGAAGTATCCCAATGATAATCCAAACCAATCTCACCTAATGCCACCACTTCTGGTCGTTGTAATTGGTCAATCAGTAAGGTTTCTTCAGCCTTGTGGTAATCTTTGGCTGATTCAGGATGCCAACCGATAATCGCTGACAGTGGCTCATATTGCGCCGCTAAGCGTAACGCGCCCTCATTTAAAATTGAATCTGAACCAACAATCGCCATTTCAACAACGCCCAGTTCAGCCGCTTGCGCGATAAAATCTGCTTCTTGCCCCGCATACGGGGTATCGTTTAAATGCGTATGTGAATCAAAAATTTGCATTTTAATCTCCTTTTAGGGTCCTCGTTTGACAGCAAACCCGTTTCAAACCCACGCTAAAGGTCTTCTTCACATGACCATTTAGCAAAGGCTCAGAAAAGGGCTAAAAGGCCTACAGAATGTAAATGCCTTTTAGCCCTTTTGACGTTGCTGTTATTTTAAATTACCCGATTTGTGAGCCATTCACCAAGTTATTTGGGACAATGGCCAACGCAACTTGGCCATTGTGTTCTGCTGATAACAACATCCCTTGACTCAATTCACCACGTAATTTACGTGGTTTCAAGTTCGTTACGGCTAAAACTTTCTTGCCTACTAAAGCTTCATAGTCTGGATAGAATTCAGCAATTCCAGAAACGATTTGGCGATCACCTTCATCACCAGCATCTAACCGGAATTTCAACAATTTATCAGCGCCTTCAACCTTGGCAACGGCCTTAATTTCAGCCACTCGAATTTCTGTTTGGTCAAAATCTTCAAACTTGATGGCATCTTTTTCATTGATTAACGTTGTTGCTTTTGGGTCGAATTCAGCTGCTTGTTGTTTGGCCTTCACTTTTTCGTTCACTAAGCCAGCTTGTTGCGCTTGGCTCATTTGCTCCTTAATGTACGCCACTTCTTCATCCAAGTCTAACCGTGGGAAAATTGGCGTTCCTTTAGCAACCACTTGAATGTTGGCTGGGAAAGTCCCATAAACCAATTCGCGTTGCGCAGTTTGATCAAAAACAAGCCCTAATTGGGCAAATATGTCACGTGGCGCATGCGTCATCACCGGTTGCAATAAGAGGGCCACAATCCGTAAGCTCTCAGCCAAGTGAGCTAAGACACTATCGAGTTCAGCTTTGCGGCTGTCATCTTTTGCCAAAACCCATGGTTCTGTTTCATCGATGTACTTATTCGCGCGACTAATTAATTGCCAAACAGTATCTAAGGCATCCGAAAACTTCAATTGATCCATTAAGCTCGTGTATTGTTCAATTGTTTCGCCGGCTGTCTTTTGTAGATCCGTATCAAATCGCGTTACGTCAGCTTGATACGTTGGCACTGCGCCATTATCGTATTTATTAATCATTGCAACGGTCCGGTTCAATAAGTTTCCTAAATCGTTGGCAAGATCGTAGTTAATTCGGCTGACAAAGTCTTCCGGGGTAAACGTCCCATCATTGCCAAATGGAATCGCACGCATTAAATAATAACGTAAAGCATCTAAGCCATAACGTTCCACTAACATTTCAGGATAGACCACATTGCCTTTTGATTTAGACATTTTGCCGTCTTTCATTAATAACCAACCATGCCCAAAAATTTGTTTTGGCAATGGCAAGTCAAGCGCCATCAAGAAAATTGGCCAGTAAATCGTATGGAAACGCACAATTTCTTTCCCAACCAAATGCACGTCAGCTGGCCAGTATTTGTTGAATAATTCGTCGTTATCTGAACCATAACCAAGCGCCGTAATATAGTTTGTTAACGCATCTAACCACACGTACACCACGTGTTTGGGATTACTTGAAACGTGAATCCCCCAATCAAATGAGATCCGCGAAACCGATAAGTCTTCCAATCCTGGTTTAATGAAGTTGTTGATCATTTCGTTACGCCGTGATGCTGGTTCGATGAAATCGGGATGTTCTTCATAATAAGCCAATAAGCGATCAGCATATTTGCTCATCTTAAACTTATAGGTTTCTTCAGCGACCCGTTGGACTTCATGACCAGATGGGGCTTTCCCACCGATAACATGCCCTGCGTCGTCTTTATAAACTTCTGCTAATTGTGATTCAGTAAAGTATTCTTCATCAGAAACAGAATACCACCCTTCGTATTGACCAAGGTAAATGTCGCCTTGTGCTAATAACTTGTCGAAGATTTTTTGAACCGCTTTGACATGATATTCATCCGTTGTGCGAATGAACTTGTCGTTTGAAATTTCCAGTGTTTGCCATAATGCTTTGATATCTTTGGCCATCCCATCAACGTATGCTTGAGGGGCCATGTTTTTTTCAGCTGCTTTTTGTTCGAGTTTCAAACCGTGCTCGTCCGTCCCCGTCAAGAAGAAGACATCAAATCCCATCAAACGTTTGTAACGCGCGATGACATCGGCGGCAATGGTTGTATATGAGTTACCAATCGTTAATTTACCAGATGGATAATAGATTGGGGTCGTTACGTAAAATGTTGGTTTTGTCTCTGCCATGAGGTTCGCTCCTTAATTAAAAAAACGAGAATTGCAACAATTCTCGACTTGCTTAAATAATGCCATATAAGTAATCAAAGTATAGCACAAAAGAGCAGTCATTTAAACGACAACTCACACTAAGCCTGCATTAAAATAAATCCATCTGTTCGGGGGCTTTCGGGGCTAGATCCGGAAATTCTAGTCCAAGTAATTGTTGTAATTGCAAAGCATTATCCGCAGCATCTCCACCAGAATTATTGTTAAAAATGACAGCAACTTGTTCCGCTTGATTTTCAATCTGCCGAACAGCAGCTACAAAAAATTGTAATTCATCTTGACGATAACGATACAGCGTTCGCTGCTTGCGCCATTGCGCCCCTGGGTTTTGCCAGCCGGCCATATTGCGGCCATGCAAGCGCAACATTGCAAACGCCGAATTGGTGACAACCGGTTCAAACGGCACACTGTTGGTTGGGGTTTGCGCCTCGTCTGTGATAACGTGTGTCATGTTTAACTGGTGCAAAAAGGCGTACATTTGTTGCTTAAAGGCGGCATCGTACCACGATTGATGCCGGAACTCGACAGCAATTGGCACATCCGGTAACCATATTCGAATTTGCCGTAAATACTGACTATTTTCCTGATTAAGTTGGAAAAATGGCGGAAACTGAAATAAGACCGCCTGTAATTGACCAGCTTCAATCAATGGTTCAATCGATTGACGGTAACGCACAAACAATTCTTTTTCAGTACGCGTGAACTCGGAATAGTCTTCTTGGCGCGTCATTGCCTGGTGTGCTTTAACAATGAATTGAAAACTAGTTGGTACCTGCGTCAACCAGTTAGCGCTAACCGTTGGCGCTCGTAAGCCATAATAAAAGCTATCGACTTCGACGACTGGTAGAAACTGGGCATAATCGTTTAATGTTAATTGCTTTTTGGTCGGCATTAGTGACTGATGTTCGGACCAGGTGGTTAAGCCAATTGTAATCATATCCGCACCTCTAGAACCGTTGAAATTGTTGAATAAACAAAGCTTCTTGTTCCGTTAAATCCTTTAAGGTCACAATTAATTGTTGCCCCATGCGTTTATAATTTAACCGAATCCGTGATAGGCTAAAGTCGATGACCAACAGTAATAACATTAAGCTGATGGCCCGTTCTTCAGAAAACGCCACTCCTAAAAGATCCACCTGATCAGTTGCCGTTAAGAATTTAAAAATAATGTACAACGAAAATAGTTCTTCGACGACTCTAAAAAATCGAATGCCTTGCAACTTCTTCTTTAAAACCATCAAGACCATCATCGTTTGATCCTTTGTCATCATAGTGTTTCCGCTCCTTCTCTTGGCTTAGTAATTGGACTTGCTTCGAAGAAAACCATCTGCTCTTCATGAAAATCCGTGTGATACCGATTGAGCTGACCGCTTAAAACGGTTGGTAAAATGGCCCGTAAGTCGGCCACTATCCCTTGATTATCAGCAGCTTGTACCCACTCTGGCTCAAATAATTGTAGTACCCCTTCGCGCATCCCCACCGGATAAAGTGGTAGTTGCACCGTTGGTAAAATATCGACTAGAAAAATATCAATCGGCGCAATCGGTGCACCATCAATATGCCAATCAATCCAGCCTACATTTTGAAGGGTGTATTGGTTGGTCTGTAGTCCGGTTTCTTCAAATAACTCCCGCTGCATGCCACTGACTGGCGTCTCATCGGGTTCTGTTTTACCCCCAATACCATTCCAAAGCCCAGCAAATGGCGGCTTAAGCCGATTCAATAATAGTAATGTCCCGCGATAGCGAATTACCGCTAAATTATAGCGTCGTTTAGTCACAGTTCAAGCGCCTCACATCTCATAAATTAGTTTCATTTTAGCATATTAAGCCAAAGCATGCTGACTGGCGCGGTCGGCCATTGCGCATTAATTAAAAAAAGAGCATCTCGTCTCCGATTCGCTCTTTCCATCTTATTTTTCGTCTGCTTCTTTCATCGCCTTCATCAATCTTGCTTGGTACTGTTTCGAAATTAAAATCAGTGTTTGGTACAAATCTTTTACGTATGCTTCGAGTGCCGGATCCTCAACTGCAGCCAGGCGCGCATCTAGCACCGCTTTTTCGCGTTGGATATCGGTCAAGCCGATTCCTTGTTCGTGCTTAATCGTCGCAATCTGCTTGATGGTTTGCATCCGCGCTTCAAATAAGGCCGCTAATTGGGCATCAATTACATCAATTTTTTGATAGTGTTCCGTTAACATGTGCTCACTCCTTAGTTGCTAGTGTGGCAAAAACGGTTGCCGCATCCGCTTGAATCATGGTGACTGGCATTTCAAACTGCAATATTTCTTGGTTAATCGCCACTAATTGAGCATCTGGGCGCCGATATTCAATTAAACTTGCAAAGGGGGACACACGAAATGATGTCCCAACCACCACAATTAAATCCGCCGCTTCAATCGCTTGAATGGCCTGTTCAATCACCGTCGGATCAATCGGTTCTTCATATAAAACGATATTTGGCCGCAAAATCCCACCACAATCTTGATGATACATATCCTTTAAATAGGCCTGATAAGGCACTGATTGGCCACACTTTTGGCAGCTGACACGGTATAAACTACCATGAAATTCAATGACATCGCGCGCCCGTGCTTTAGTGTGGAGGCCATCAACATTCTGGGTAATAATCTGGCCCTTTTGATTCGCAAATGTCGCCATTACTTGGTGAATAATATTGGGTTTCGCATTTGGAAAATACATCTGCTGCGTGACAAATTCGTAAAAGCTAGCTGGATGGGTAATCAAATTCGTGTGACTTAATAGATATTCCGGATTAGCCGTATGCTGATAGAGCCCCGTCTTAGACCGATAATCTGGAATGCCAGAAGCCGTTGACACCCCCGCCCCCGTTAAAAACACAACATGCTGGGCCGCTTGCAACATCGTTTTAAAGGTCATCACCATCACTCCTTTTTATGAACGTAATGAATAAGGCATCCCAATTTCATCTAAAAAGGCTTGCACTGGTAAATCGTATAACCGTTTGAAATATTCCGGTGTTGCCTTGTCCTCTGGAAGCCCTAAGACAAATGCATTTTGTTGATCACTCTTACCAATCCCGACATACGCTTTTTGGTTCGTTGCCGTCGCAAATAAATTTTCGGAATGTAAAATATCGTAGACTTGGCGCACTTCTAATCGTAGTTGACGTTCACTTAAAACCGGCGTCAACGTCAAGAGTTGCTGGAGATTGGTTTCAGCAAAACCAAGGGTTGATAACACACGGTCAAACGCAACCCACAAATTAATCACAGCCCGCCGTAACGTGAATGGTGAATCGATTGTTTTACGCGCCAAAACCCGATAGAGGATTTCGGCTTGGGCCAACGCAATTGGATAATCAGCCGTCCATTGCTTTAACAATTGTTGATTACCGCCATCAAAGAAGATGAGCGCATCTAACAGTGTTAACACGCGGAAAATGACCCATTTATTTTCGGGATCGTCTTTTTCCAAGGTTAAGTTATCGCGGAGTCCTTCAAGATAGGCTTGTTTCGCTTCGGTGGTCACAAAGCCGTGTGCTGCTTGTTCTTTTTGAATTACCATATGCACCGCTGCATTATACAATGTTGTGCCGGTCACAACCAATTGTTCATCAAGTTGGGCATCCTGGGTTGTGACATCGGTCATGATTTGTGGAAATCCGATTGATAATAGTAGTAAATGTAATAATTCATGTGATAGCGCATAATCAGCCGCTGTCGCATCGGTAATTAAAATCGCGAGGCTGCCATCATTGTTTAACACCCGTTGTGCCTGATCGTGCTTCAACATCCCGGATGCTTCATCGGCAACGCGAATTTTGATCGGTTGCGGATAGTTTTTTTGGACTTGTTCAATTAAGCTTTCGATTTCTGGGGAAAATTCATTCATTGTCATTATTAATCTCCTTTAAACTAAACAACTTTGATTCTCATGATAAGCTAAATCCAGCAAAATTACCAACGGTTTAGAATATGTGAAAACGTTTAAAACTGTTATAATAAAGGTAATCTTAATTTAAAGGACGTGTTGACTATGACAGAACCAAATTCGCGAAAAGTAATTTTATACCTTGCTCAGAGTCTGGATGGTTTCATCGCTGAAAAAGATGGTAGTACTGCCTGGCTAGCTGCACTCGATTCATCCGAATCTGATGTTGCGATTCAAGCTTTTCAACAGACTGTCGATACCGTCGTGATGGGTCGTAAGACGTATGAACAAAGTCTTAAATTAGCCGGCACCTATCCTTACCAAGATAAAAAAAGCTATGTCTTCTCCAAAACATTGCATGATACAGAAGATCGAACACATGTCGTTGCTGGGAATATCCCCGAGTTCATGCGTCAATTAAAAAAAGAGGCTGGCGGCAATATTTGGCTCGTGGGTGGTGCGGAAATCTTCACCACATTGCTTAAAGCGCATCTGGTCGACGAACTCATCATCACTATTGCCCCAGTTCTCTTAGGTGACGGCATTTCACTTGTCAGCACGCATCTGACCGATATGCCATTGACGCTTATCAATAGCCGTCAAATCGGTCATTTTGTCGAATTAACGTACAAGATTAACTATTAAAATAGCGGCAAAAAGGTGGCGACCAACTAACTGGTCGCCACCTTTTGTATGTTATGCCGCCGTCAAACTAATAACGAGCTAGCGGACATTAATCCGGAGGGCACTCATAATAACCAATGTCTGTTCCGTACTGATGGTCGCCCCACGCAATAATTCGAGCGTGAAGGTCGCTTTTTCGAATTGATTCTGACTGATATCAAGGTTTTTCAAATTCGTGCCAGTCATGTCCATCCCGTCCAATTGATTGCCAACCATTGTCAGCCACTGCCAATCAACTTGCCCGAGTGAGACTTCTTGCATATGACAATCTTTAAAGTCCACATGCCGCATCCGCGTAAAATTAAAGCCGGTGTAGTCTGCTTGGCAAGTATCGAACGTGACATCATTCAAACCAGCCTCAGCAAAATCAGTCCCAATTAACTGGCACCCATTAAATGCGACACGTTGAAAAGCATCGTTGGCCAATGAACAGTTTAACAGCGCACAATGTTCGAATTGAATATCTTGAAAATCACAGTTGGTAAAATCAACCTGTTCAAACTGACAATCTTTAAATAAGCAACCCTTGAAAAACACCATTTCAAGTTCAGCTTGGTTCAACGTTAGTTCTTCAAAAAACAAGCCATCGTAAGTCTCATCTGGTTCAAATGGGGTGCGTTGGGCCGTCTCAAGTTGTGGATTGAGCCGCGGGCCCTGTGCTTTTTTATCTGTCATCTGCCTATCTCCTGTCTGTTGTTATTAGTATACAGAAAATGATGGTCGCCGACGACCTCAATTTGCTAAAATCTGCGAAGCAGACAACGGCCCCTTCACTAGCAGTGCATGATACCAACCTTACCGATACTTAGCAGCGGCAATGCGTTACCATAACGTGCTGAATTCGGTAACGACTTTTGCGCCTTCACTGCCCTAACAAAATATATTTTCACAATCGCCAAAAAGGCCGTCTCAAAATTAATTGAGACGGCCTTTTTTGGCGATTGTGCTTAATTCTGATAAGCGTTGCCGGCATATTGATCGACCACCGTCATCGTCCGATCATAACGACCGCGACCGGTTGCATAGTCAAATTGCATCTTAGGCTGTACGTTCCAGACATACGCGTTAAAGTTTAACTTTTTATCGGTTGAAATGGCTTGGACCCAGTAACCGCGAGGCATTAATTCATTGCCGCGGAACACCGTTGTCACTTGGTAAATCACCTTTTTATTTTGCATGAGTGCTTGGCGCACTTGGTCTTCGAAAATCTGCATTGTTCGTTGATTACTAAAGACCGTTTGTGTCGCTAAGTTCTTAGGATTGTTGCTACTGCCGAGTTCTCCTTTTTGAAAAACGCCATCGCGGTTGAAATTAAATGAAATCGCATATGCAATCAAATGCCCGCGGCTTTCAGGAAAGACCCGTTGTCCATCAATCATCACAGGTTGATTATGCCAGCCGGTCGGTTGCCACGTTTGACGGTGACGAGTGTTTGAGTGGCCTAAGGTTTCTTTGGATAAGAAAGCCGTGTTAGTCGTTGTCCGATTTAAATCATCCAACGCGCCGTACTTGATGCGTTCAGTTTGCCACTGGCGCACGTCCAATGTTGACTGATTATGGTTCACTTCTAAATAGGCGTTACCACCTGACTTAAACGTCTTCTTAGCCAAAGTTGCCGCTGTTTTTGCAACTTGTTTTTTATTCGCAATCGTTGGTGCATTCTCGTGCACCGGTTGACTGGATTGGGTCGCCTGGCAGCCACCTAATGCCAACATGGTCAATGATAAGCCGACCACTAAATACTTTTTAAACATCCTGTTCCTCCCTATTTTTACCTGCTTCACGGTGTTTCAATTGGTGCATTGTCTTGAAATAGGAACTCAATAGTACCAAGCATGAACCAAGCCAAGCGAGGGGGTTAGCTAAACTGGCACCCATAAACCCGAATTGTTGCACCAAGAAAATCCCCGCAAAAATTCGCATCAGCAACTCCGCCAGCCCCGCCAAAGTTGGAATAAAACTTTGACCCAATCCTTGTAAGGTGTAGCGAATAGCAAATAGAATTGCCAAAATAAAGTAACAACTACTATTGAAACGGAAGTAGATTTGGGCCAAATCGGTAACATGCGGTTGATTGTTCCCGATAAACAGATTAACCAGGGGTCGCCCAAAGGTGATAATTACCGCCCCCATCACTAGACTAAAGAGGATTGACAACAGCAATGTCTGCCGAACCCCTTTTCTGATTCGTCCAAATTCACGGGCGCCGTAATTTTGTGCCGAATACGTCGCCAAGGTTATCCCAAATGAATTCCCGACCTGATTAGCAAGTTGATCTATTTTACCCGCTGCTGTATAGGCTGCGACTGCACTGGCACCTAGTGTATTCAACATAATCTGAATAACAATTGCGCCAATGGCAATAATTGAGGATTGAAAACCCATCGGTAAGCCCACTTTTAAATGCTCAAGTACTTCTTTGCGCGTTATCCGAAAATCTTTACGCCGTAAAACTAAGGCTGGAATCCGACGGTAAATATAAATTAAGCATAACACAGCAGAAACCACTTGTGCAGAAACTGTTGCAAAGCCAGCCCCCTCAACCCCCATTTTAAAACCTAAAATAAAGATAAAATCCAAAACAATGTTAACCACCACGCCCACGATTAAGAAAAAAAGTGGCGTTCGACTATCACCAAGGGCCCGAATCGTATTCGATAATAAATTAAAGGCCATCGAAGCAAAAATACCAGCGAAAATTATCATAATAAACTGCTGAGCATCCGCAATAATCGCGGTTGGCGTCTTCATCAAAACTAATATATGCCGTGAAAACACCATACTCAAAATGGTTAAGATTACTGTAATCACCAAACTAATGAGGATACTGGTTGCAAAACTACGCTTCACACCGCGATAATCTTGCGCACCATAACGTTGGGCTGTCAAAATCGATAAACCAGCTGTCGTCCCTGTACAAAAACCAATAATCAGCATATTTAAGCCGCCAGTTGACCCAACAGCTGCCAAGGCATCGACCCCAATTGTTCGCCCAACGATTAAGGTATCAATAACACTGTATAATTGTTGAAAAATATTGCCAATCAATAATGGTCCGGTAAACAAAATAATCACTTTTAATGGATTACCCTTAGTAAAATCATGCATATGAATTCCCCCTTTTTCTCACGCACTAAATATCACTCACGGCGGTTGATTGAAAGAGCATTTTCAGACTCAATAAATTGAGTTAAGTTTCTCATACGCACTATTAAATTACCATAAAAAGGCTTAATTTTTCATTTTTTTAATCCCCCAAAAAAGCTTGATTAATCTCCAGACTGGCGTTCAATCAAGCTTTCATTCATAAAATTTAGTTAAAGTAATTAATCCCCATTGCATCACGCACTTCTTTAAGGGTTTGTTCAGCAACCGCATTGGCTTTTTGGCTGCCTTCTTCTAACATCTTATAAACAGCTTCTGGATTCTTTTCGAATTCTGCCCGCCGTTGACGAATGGGTGCGAATTTTGCTTGCAACACATCATTTAAGTAACGTTTGATCTTCACGTCACCCAAGCCCCCAGCTTGATATTGGGCCTTAAGTTCAGCCACTTTTGCCTGATCATCATCAAAGGCATCTAAATAGGTAAAGACTGTATTACCTTCAATATGACCAGGATCAGTTACCTTGATATGCAATGGATCCGTGTACATTGACATGACTTTCTTTTCCAGCGTTTCGGCATCGTCTGATAGGTAAATCGCATTGCCTAATGACTTACTCATTTTAGCATTACCGTCTAAACCAGGTAAGCGCCCTTCGCCTTTTGGTGGGAAAACCCCTTCCGGTTCAACCAAGACGTCTTTGGCATAAACATTGTTAAACGTCCGTACGATTTCGCGCGTTTGTTCCAACATTGGTTCTTGGTCATCACCAACCGGCACAGTGGTTGCTTTGAAAGCTGTGATATCAGCTGCTTGGCTAACCGGGTAAATTAAAAAGCCCGCTGGAATGCTTTGTTCGAAATTCTTTTGTTGGATTTCAGCTTTCACCGTCGGGTTCCGTTGCAGCCGTGAAACGGTCACAAGGTTCAAATAGTGCATCGTTAATTCATTTAATGCAGGAATTTGAGACTGCACGAAAACCGTTGATTTAGCTGGATCAATTCCGACTGATAGGTAGTCCAAAGCCACTTGGAAAAGACTGTTCCGAATTTTTTCAGGATCACGGGCATTGTCCGTTAAAGCTTGTTGATCGGCAATCATGATGAATGTTTCATAATCACCTGAATTTTGCATAGCCACCCGGTTACGTAATGACCCGATGTAATGCCCAATGTGTAATTTACCGGTTGGTCGATCACCCGTTAAGATAATTTTTTTGTGCATAATAATACCCTCCAATTTGATTTATCAACTAAAAAAAGCGCCCCAATTGTGATTAAACAATTAGGACGCTTCTACGTGGTACCACCTAAATTGCACGGCTATCACCCGTGCCACTCATGCGATAAGGGGGCTACCCGAACTGGCTCTTCACCAATTCCCGATTGAAGGCCCAATTCACAACTGGCTCTTGACGACTTCTCAGTCCCGCCGCTTCCTGTCCAAGAAAATGCAAGTTGCTACTTATCCTTCACTTTATCTGTTGAATTACTGTCATACTAACGGATTTTAAAATGAATGTCAATCGGTCGCTTTTTTACACGAAGACGCTTATAATATAACAACTAACAATTGGAGGTTGCTATGTTACAAGAAGAAACGCAACGACAAGAACAAGCACGCGTTGACCAGACCGTTGCGCAAGTCGCCCAACGCCTCACGGTGATTAACCAACAATTAGTCAATGCCTATCATGAAACGAAAGATATTGAACAACGTTACGGCGACAATACTAAAGTCAATATTACTGAAGTTGATGACCGGATGGAAACCAACGCCGCTGTCCAACAACAAAAACAATTGGTCGCCGCCGCTGTCGAAAATGAAAAATTACTGACTAGCCAACAAGAACGCTTGACCAATCTCGTAAACTCCCCCTACTTCGGCCGAATTGACATCACTGAAGATGGTACGACGGAATCACTTTACATCGGGACTGCCACTTTTATCGACGATCAGGATAACTTCTTAATCTACGACTGGCGGGCTCCAGTTTCGAGTATCTACTATAATGGCACCCTTGGCCCCGTTACTTATGAGACTCCCAATGGCCCTGTCAAAGTCGATCTTAAGCTCAAGCGCCAGTTCAAGATTCAAAACGGCCAAATTGAACATGTCTTTGACACCAACGAAACCGTTGGCGATGAACGCTTACAAGCTGTTCTTGGTGCGCAGAGTGACGAATATATGCAAAACATTGTCGCCACCATCCAAAAAGAACAAAACGACATCATTCGTGATACGACCGCTGACTTACTCATCGTCCAAGGCGTCGCCGGCAGTGGTAAAACCTCGGCTGTCTTACAACGAATCGCTTTCTTACTTTATCACAGTCGCAGTCAGCTTGCAGCCGACCAAATGATTTTATTCTCCCCAAACCGTTTATTTAGTCACTATATTTCAGAAGTGCTTCCTAGTTTAGGTGAGAAAAATATGCGTCAAGTAACGATGGCCGAATTCTTAAGTCATCGCTTCTCCGGCTTAAAAGTTGAGAACCTCTTCGAGCGCTTCGAAAAAGACCAAGCCAGTTTCCCAGAAATGACACAAGCAATGCGCCGCTATAAAGAAAGTGCAGCGTTCATGCAGGCCATCGAAGCCTACGTTAAACAAGCATCAACCCACCCGTTGGCATTTAATGATTTATACTTCGAAGACCGGCCATTTTTTACCAAGGAGCAGATGAACCAGATTTATCGCGCGCTCCCCGAAAACATGTTACCCGGCGATAAATTCCTTGCTACTAAGAACACACTCATCAAACGGCTTAAACGCCAAATCAATCTCGAAGTCCATCTCGACTGGGTCGCTGAAAAGATCGATACCCTGACAGATGATGCTTACCGCGCGATTGTCGGTGAACGCGAGTTCGCTTCTGGTGACGCTGAACAAGCCTTCATCGCCCGCGCAATTGTTCAAAGCTATTTCGCCCCACTCTACGAATCAATCTACAATGATTATTTCCTAGATGAATCCACAGAATATCAACACTTCTTAAGCGGTGCTTGTCCTGCCGATATTCCCACGACAGTTTGGGACGCGATGATTCGCCAAGTTGCCGAAAATAACGAACGCCACATTGTCAGCCTCAGCGACGCCGCCCCGATTTTATATCTACGCGACTTATTAACCGCTAACGGCCAAAATCACGGTATTCAATACCTATTCATTGATGAAATGCAGGATTACAGCATCGCCCAATTTGTCTACATTCACCATGCCTTCCCAAACGCGAAATTAACCGTGCTCGGTGATTATGCCCAAAATATCTTCACGGCGACTTACCAAACGGACCACTTCATTGATCAATTAACCACTGCTTTTCCTCGGTTAAAAATCAACCAAATTAACTTAACCAAGAGCTATCGTGCAACCGCCCCAATCACTAACTTTGCTAAAGCACTCTTACCAAAAGAAACCCCACTCCAAGCCTTCAGTCGTGATGGCCGCTTACCACGTGTGCTTGAAACCCCGCGTGAACAAGCACGTCCCATCCTGATGCAAGAAATTCGTCACCTCCAAACAGCCCACGCGACCGTTGCGATTCTCACCAAGAACCAACAGGCTGCTTACCAACTCTACGCCAGCTTAACACCTGATGAACCCGTCACCCTCATCAGTGAAACAATGCGGCATTTACCCAAAGGTATCCTGATCCTTCCGTTATACTTAGCAAAAGGCCTCGAATTCGATGCCGTGATTGGCTACGACATCTCCGCCAAAACTTTCGGCGCCCAAACGGATGTTGATCTGCTCTATACGCTCGTCACACGCGCCATGCACGATTTAACACTCATTGGTGTCGATGAGCTGAGTCCATTGATTACTCAGTTACCAAAAGACATCTACACAGTGCCACCATTGAACAAACAATCTGTCTAAAAAAATCGGTTATAATTAGCGCCTGCCGAGGACCCTGATACTGGCTTAAAATCCAATATTGGGGTTTTTATGTGGCTGAAAACGAATCAGGCTTCTTTTCCCCAATCCACACTTCATTTAACTGCTCGAGGAAAAACCAGCGCACCTAAAAAACCGATACCTATGAAACGTTCATTTCACAAATATCGGCTTGGGTTGCTGATGATTATTTTTCAAAAATTAAACCCAATCTAGGTTGTCCAAATCCGGTTACCGCCCACATTTTTATCCACACCTTATCCACGATAAGGAAAATCTAAACCAGGGACTGCATTTAAACTTAAATCAGCAAAATGTTGTTTTTGTAATTCAATATGCGCCGCAGCCCCAACCATGGCCCCGTTATCGCCACATAAGCGAAGGGGCGGGATGATGAGATCTAAGTCCATATCGGATGCTTTAATCGCTTTAGCTAAACCTTCACGTAAACCTTGATTGGCAGCCACCCCGCCGGCCACGACGAGTTGGCGGACATTCAATTGACGCGCCGCGTGCATCGTTTTGGTTGTGAGCACTTCGACCACACTGGCTTGAAAACTAGCGGCTAAATCTTCATGACTCAATGTCGCACCAATTTGATCGGCATGATGGACGGTGTTGATGAAGGCACTCTTCAAACCACTAAAACTAAAGTCGAGATTCGCTTCTTTAAGCATTGCCCGTGGAAAATCGAACGTATCTTGACCCAAGTGGGCTAGCCGGTCGATTTCTTTGCCAGCTGGGTATTGAACACCCAGTACCCGCCCGATTTTATCATAGGCTTCTCCTGCTGCATCATCCCGTGTATCACCAATGATTTCGAACTCACCAGCGGCCGGCATATACACCAATTCAGTATGGCCACCTGAAACAAGCAAGGCCAACAATGGGTATTCTAATGGCTTAACAAAACGCGCTGCATAAATATGCCCTGCCATATGATTGACTGGAATCAATGGTAAGTGGTGGGCGTAAGCAATCGCTTTGGCGGCTGTGACCCCAATTAATAAGGCCCCAACCAAGCCGGGGCCATAAGTCACAGCAACCGCTGTTAAATCCGCGTAAGTAACCCCCGCCTCTTCTAAAGCAGCTTGGGTACAAACTGTGATTTGTTCAACATGATGGCGACTGGCCACTTCGGGCACGACGCCTCCGAAACGTTGGTGACTCTTAATTTGAGTTGCGATAATATTGCTTAAAATAACGTGACCGTCTTCAATCACGGCGACACTCGTTTCATCACAACTGGATTCAAATGCTAAAATTAATTCTCGTTTTTCCGACATGACTGACTCCTATTGACTCAATATCCGACACATACTGAATGCGTCTTCTTTTTCCTGAATGTAATAATTAGGGCGCGTCCGCACCACCGTAAAACCCAACCGTTGATAAACAGCTTGGGCCCTTGTGTTGCTAGCGCGTACTTCGAGGGTAATTTTTTGACTGGGATAATCATGCGCTAAGCTGACCATTTCATGCACCAAAAAGTGCCCAATACCGCGTTTTTGATAACTTGGTCGGACCGCGATGTTGGTAATGTGAGCTTCATTCGTTGAAAACCATGCCCCGATAAATGCCACAACTTCCGTGCCGTGACATAAAACAAGGTATAACGATGTCTTGCGCTTATTTAATTCACTGGTAAACGCCCAGCGATCCCACGGTGTCTGACCCGCATAAACCGCCCGCTCGATGTCCAACAATGCCGTAATATCATTTTGGCTTGCGCGGGCTAAGTAAAAGATGGTCTCATCAATCTCAACACGTCGCGTGGTGTAAGGCATTTCTTTTTTGAACCAAATCTGGGGTTTGAGGTATTCCCTAAACTTGTTCCACATATGAATCAGCGCCCCGCTCGTCATGCGTTTTTACCCAGTTAACTTCTGCTTCCGTCTTGCGTAAATAAACGGGGGCAAAGCCGTGAATATCCGTGATTGGTTCAGCCGTCAAGCCTAATTCACCCAAAACACTGGCATGCGGTAAATTGTGATTAGCGGATACAAAATACGCTTTGCTGCCTAATACGGCTTGAATCTGTTCGCTAAAGTGGGCAACGTCATTTCCCACAAAATAAACGGGTTCAGCCAACAATTGTAACTGTGCCAACAGCGCTTCTAATGAAATGTGTTGATCGGCCACCACCGTTTGCAATGTGCCATTTTGCCACTGATAAACCCCCGTGAAAACATTGGCGCGACGTGCATCAAATAACGGGACAATCAAAGCCGTCGTATCCGTCACATTAGCTGCTAGCAATGCTAAGCTCGAAATCCCAACCAGTGACTTGTTCAATGTCCAAGCAAAAGATTTAGCTGTTGTCACTGCAATCCGTAATCCCGTGTACGAACCTGGCCCTTCTGCAACGACAAAGCGATCGATAGCTTCGATGGCGGTTTTCGTTTGTTTCAATAGTTGATCGATCATTGGAAGTAACGTTTGACTATGTGTTTGACGAATATTAACAGTCATTTCGCCTAAAATTTGATGATTCTCAAGGAGGGCCACACTCACCGCTTGATTCGAGGTATCCATTGCCAATAGCTTCATTATTTCATCCTTCTTCTGCTTATAATCCTTGTTATTCTAGCATAAAAAGCCGGTTTCCACAAAAAAAGGCGTTATCCTCAAATCGATAACACCTACTCGTTTATAATACGCGATCTTTTAATCTAATAACAGGTTCAAAATGCATCACGATGTATAAAACAATCGGATGAATGACTAACGTGGCAGCTTCACCAATCGCGCGGGCGGTAAAGTGGAAGCCAAATGGTGTATGACTAATAAGCGCCACCCACCATGAATTTAAACCGAGGTTAACAATCAACACAACTGTGACTACGGCCGCCAGCACGCGCCACCATGTAATCTTTTGTCGATAGAAGTAACACCCGTAGATAAAAGCCCCTAGGAACGCTGAAAGCGTAAAGCCTGGAAAATAACCACCCGGAACCCCAATCATCAAGCTATTAATGAGATCGCCAATGACAGCCGCCAGCCCCGCCCAAAGTGGGCCAAACCACCAGCCCATCAAGGCGGTAACGATAAAGCCAAAACTAATTCTGAAAATCGTTAGTGAAATTGCAAAGCGGGCAATCACCAATTGTAAAGCAATTAAAACAGCTAGTAACACAATGCGTCTAGTGTCTAGCTTAACACCAAAAATCTGACCATTAACCATAAAAGCATCTCCTTTTTGGAGCTGCCACAAATAATCCTGCGGCGAATGCGGTACTGAAATCGCAAGCATTATTGCTTTTCGTCTGGTGTTCACATTCCGTTCCACCAGCACTTAACGCTTCAGTCCTACTCCGAATTTTTAGAACCCTTCAAATGTATCACTAACGTTATTTAATTACAAGCAATTGATTTTCGTTTTTCAGCAACTCTTGCAGAAAATTTGCTATACTTACAGATAAGTAATTCGGATTTAAAGAAAGGTGTTTATTAATATGAAGAAAATTTTAGTCCTCCATACCGGTGGCACAATCGCAATGTCCGCTGATGAAGATGGCGCGGTAGCCCCCACCGATCAAAACCCAATGGCTGGCTTTGAAAAGCTATTTGATAATCAATTAATGATTGAAAGTGAAACGTTCGCCAACCTCCCTTCACCACACATCACACCGGCTGTGATGTTAGACCTCAAAAACCGCATCCAACAAGCAGAAGAAGACGGAATTGATGGGGTGGTGGTCACCCACGGGACGGATACACTCGAAGAAACAGCCTACTTCTTAGACTTAACATTGCCCAACAACATCCCCGTTGTCGTGACGGGCGCGATGCGCTCGTCGAATGAAATCGGCGCAGACGGGTTACACAACTTGATTAGTGCTGTTTGGACGGCCGCTTCTGACGATGCTCATGACAAGGGCGTGCTCGTTGTGATGAACGATGAGATTCACACAGCACGTTATGTCACAAAAACGCACACGACAAACGTCGCAACCTTTAGAACCCCGACTTTTGGCCCCATCGGTTTGGTCAGCAAGCACAATGCGAATTTCTTCCAAGAATTAATTCGTTCTGAAATTTGCGACATTAAAACCCTTGTCGAACCCGTTTATCTTTTAAAAGCATATGCGGGCATGGATGGTACTTTATTCAATGCCATCGACCAACCTAACACTAAAGGACTCGTCATTGAAGCACTGGGGGCTGGTAACTTACCACCGGCAACCTTACCTGCTGTGCAATCGCTATTAAATCATAACATCCCAATCGTGCTCGTTTCTCGCTGTTTCAACGGGATTGCCGAAGATGTTTACGATTACCAAGGCGGCGGTGTGAAGCTCAAACAAATGGGCATCACCTTCTGTCAAGGTCTCAATGGACCAAAAGCACGCTTAAAATTACAAGTCGGCCTAAGCGCAGGGAAAACCGGCGCCGCATTAAAAGAATTTGTTAGCAACGCCACATCGTAGCACGTTTAACCAAGCAGCCAAAAAAACCAAAGCAAAAAAGCCCATCACAAGTAAAATTGTGATGGGCTTTTTTAGTCTGTCTTCGCACGCTGTCTTAAACATTTCAAACGCACTTTTCCCATGTAATCTCCGCTTCCGCTGCACTTAGATTATCAACTGCGACTTTATGCCGTGTGGTGATTACATCGTCAATTGTGAGTTGTTCGACCATACTTTGCGTCATTTGCCCGTATTGGATTTCGTGGCCATAACGAATATTGACACCTGCCACGCGATGCGTCGTCAAGAAGTCATAATCAAGTGCATCCAACATCCATTCAAAATAGTGGACATTGTTGACATGTTGATTACCATCAATGTCGAAATAGCGCACGCGATATTCTTTGATGGCCACTTGTTCAGGATCCACTTTCTTAATCCGGGGGAATCGCTTGCTACCTTTAATTTCACTTGATTCAAAGGGGGCCATAATTTCTGGTACCACTTGTACCATACTACGAGTTTCATACGACATCATTACAAAAATACTTTGAACAAAGACGCATTCATTACCTGCTTCATCGTACAGCCAAAAATTCCGGTAACAAAAGTACTTATTATAACTTTCAGCTTCAGTCACAATTTTAACTTTTTCATCAACCTTAGGCATCCGCGTAATCTGCATCTGATATTGGGTGACCACCCAACCGAGATTGAGCGCATGCATCGTCGCTTCACCGACGTTGAGTGCGTTGAGTTGATGTTCTGATGCTAAAATCAAAATGTTAACTAATGATGCGAGCGTTAATTCGCCCTTGATGTCTGTTTCGAAATACGGAATTTGATAATTCTCTGAATATTGCTTTCCTGGCATTGCGGGACCTCTATTCTGTTAATTCATGATAGGCGTTATAAACGACTTGTTTCTTCAATCCATTTGCCTTAGCGACCGTCTTAATGGCTACGTTGGGACTAGCTCCTTGTTGAATCTGGGCTTCTACTTGTTCAGGGAGGGATAATGATTCGGTTATACTTACGCTAGCTGCGACAGTTGGCGCTGGATTCCCGGCAACGATAATCACAAATTCGCCACGGAGTTCCTTTTCGGTGGCCCAAGCAAGCACTTCTGCCAAATCACCACGAATGAATTCTTCGAACTTCTTCGTCAGTTCACGCCCCAAGGTGACTTTGCGATCGGCACCAAACGTGCTGATTAAGGCTTGCAACGTCTTTTTCAAACGGTGGGGTGCTTCATAAAAAATCAACGTTTCCGATTTTTGGGCCAATGACGTTACGGCCGCAGTTAATTCTTTTCCTTTACGTGGCAAAAAGCCATAGAACGTAAAGGGTTGTGGTGTGATACCTGAAGCAATCAATGCCGTAATCCCAGCGTTGGCCCCTGGTAGTGGCACCACTGAAATACCTGCTTCAATGCAGGCTTTAACCAGTTCATGACCAGGATCACTAATAGATGGCATCCCCGCATCACTGACTTGTGCAATATCGTCACCGGCTACTAATTTTTCAATCAGGGTTTCAATTCGTTGTTGCGTATTGTGCTCGTGAAAACTAATTTGTTTCGTTTCAATCTCAAAGTGGTTCAATAACTTCTGCGTATTCCGTGTATCTTCAGCAGCAATCAGCGCGACCGATTTCAATGTGTCGATTGCGCGGTAAGTCATATCGCCTAAGTTACCGATGGGCGTTGGCACTAAAAATAAAGTTCCCGTTCCCGTCGTTTTAAAGCTTGATTGTGTTTGCATGTTCTATCCTTTCAAGATACACCAGTAATGACATAAAGACAGGCCAAAAGTAAGCATCTCTTTTGCCCTGCCTTTTTAATCGTTTGTTCGTTCGCCGTAGATGACATCATTACAAAAGATGCAAGGCTCGTTATCCTCACGTCGTGACCCGTAAAATCGCGGACAGATGTGATAGCCTTCTTCGTAAAGATTCTGTAGATTCTGTATGGATTTTGAAAGGGACTGAGCCCCTTCTTTACCGGTTTGCGCAGTGGTTGCTGGTTCCAATTCTTGCAAATGTTCCCGCAAATGCTTATTTTCAATCTTTAATTCAGCATTTTTCTCAAGGACTGCGGCAAGGACTGCTTTCATTTCACTGAGCCCCTCAAACGTTAATTTTGCTTGCTGTTCAATGTCTGATAACTGTTCATATAAGTCTTTACTCACCGTTGATATCCTCCCAATACGCTGATTATGCGTCTTACTATGCAATTAACTTTAACGTTAAACTCTCTAAAACGTTTTGGCAACTAATATTTTGCTCAAAAACACGTTGGGCTTGTAAAGCATATTCCGTCTGAGCAACCAATTGCGTGGTAGTTAACGCCGCACTGGCTTGGTTTAACTGACTTGCATACGCACCAAAACATGGTGTGCCGCCTAATTCATAGCGGTAATTCAATAAGTCTTGGTACCATAAACCCACCAAGATTAGAAAAGTCTTTTGCTGTTGACGATCAGTTAATAATGGTAAAATTTGCGTCTGAATCTGCACAAATGCTTCTAAGTCGCGTTGTTCAACTTTTCGCGCCCACGTAGCAAGCTTCGCACTGACTTGTACTAGCCAATCCTCAGCTAATAATGCTTGTGCTTCAGTTAAGTCACTTGTCAAGTGCACCAATAACTGGGCTTGTTGTGGCAAAATACCAGCAGCTTCAAACTGTTGTTGCACCATTTGCGGTGGTAATGCTGCCAGATCAATCACTTGAAGCCGTGATAAAATCGTAGGGAGCATTTGATTTTTATTACTTGTACATAAAATCGCGTAAACATTCTGGGCCGGTTCTTCCAAGAACTTCAACAAGCTATTGGCCGCACTGGCAGTTAGTGTTTCCGCTGCTTCGATGATGAACAAGCGTTGGCTAGATTCCATCCCACTCTTCGCCACTTCTTGTTTCAAATAGCGAATATCAGCAATCTTAATCCGTGCCCCTTCCGGCTTGATTTCAATAACATCCGGATGGTTATGTGTCAAAATCCGCTGACATTCTGGACATGTCCGACAAGGTTGGCCATCTGGCGTCACTTGGCGACAGAACAGACGCAGTGCCAACCATTGTGCTAATTGCGTCTTCCCCAACCCTTGTGCACCGGCTAATAGATAACCATGCGCCATCTGACCACGCGCAATAATCTGGGCAAACTGGGTCACAAGTTTAGGTTGCAACTGTTCAATTGTTAAACTGGCCATCGATTAGAAGCGGTGAAACTGTTCAATCGGCATCACAAAGACGGTTGCCCCACCGACTTGCACTTCAATCGGATATGACATTGAGCTATCCATCGTGGCATCCATATTAACAGGCGGTGTCATAAATTGTTCGCGGGCCTGACACGTTTTTTCAATAATTTTAAGCGCTTCAGGAACCCGTTCGTCTTCAATTCCGACAATAAACGTTGTGTTTCCTGATTTCAAGAAGCCACCAGTTGTTGATAACTTGGTTGCCCGAATATTGGCATCGATTAATTCGCTACTTAGTAAGTTACTATCTTTATCTTGAACAATTGCTAAAAGTAATTTCATCTCAATCTCCCCTTTTCTATGCTGTGAATAAGTCTGGATACCGGTGTTCAATCACTTGCAGACATTTGGCAATCACGGTGTCTAAGTCTGCGGTCGCATCAATCGTTTGAATCCGCTCTGGATTATCTTGCGCAAGTTGTAAGTAGGCGCGTCGTACTTTTTGATGAAAAGCCAACTGCTCTTGGTCCAGTCGATCATATTGATCCTGCCGATTCTGTTTAATCCGTTGTAAACCGACTTCAGATGGTACATCGAGATATAACGTTAAATCGGGCGTTAACCCATTGGTAGCAAACAAGTTCATCTGTGCGACAGCTGCTTCACCAATGCCACGTCCAGCACCTTGATAAGCGATTGAGCTGTCCACAAACCGATCACAAATCACGATTTGGTTAGCAGCCAAGGCCGGTTCAATCTTTTCAACAATGTGTTGGCGTCGTGCCGCCGCGTATAATAGTGCTTCGGTACGGTCATCCATCGCCGTATTTTCAACATCTAAAATAACCTTGCGAATCTTCTCAGCAATCGGATTGCCACCTGGTTCACGCGTGACAATGATGGCTTGGTTGCACTTTGCTTCAAGTAATGGCACAACAGCCATCAACGCACTCGTTTTTCCAGCACCATCTGGCCCTTCAAACGTAATCAATTTTCCTACCACAAAACAACCTTCTTCATCCATAGTGTTACTATCATTTTACTTGATTCGCTAAATAAGGTAAAGAGAAGAGTACGTTTGGCGCGGTTATCTTCCAAGCATTCACTAGATTTGCCAAGCGGCTAATGCCGGCGCCAATTTGGTAACTTTGATTAAGCTCCAAAAACCGCTGATTAAAATGCGTACTAGCATACAAAAAAGCCCCCTATCTGGTATAGATTAGGCGACCTCTTCTTCAAATAATATTCCCCAAAAACGCGCTTTTTTGAACGGTTTTGCCCGGTTAATCCTCGAAACCAACTCGTTCGACTCAGCACTATCTAAATACATTTCTATTAGCCACTTCTTTTGAGACTGCTTCACCAGCGACTTTGCGTTGACGCGCTTGGCGGAATAAGAATTCAAACTTGGCTTGTTGAATCTTACTTTCCATTTCTAATTGCGAATCGAGTCCACGGACGTTTTCTTGCGTCTTTTGAGCCATCTGCCATTTATCTTTCACTTGATAGACCAAATCCAAAAGGGCTTGATCACCCAACTGTTTTAACGTTGGTTTTCGTTTTCCAAACATCGCAAACCCACCATTCTTAAATTTCTTGCCGTCCTTCAACCGCTTTTAACAGCGTCATTTCATCAGCATATTCAATATCACTACCAACTGATAAACCGTGTGCCAAACGAGTTACTTTAATCCCAGCCGGTTTAATCAACCGGGAAATATACATTGCCGTTGCTTCCCCTTCTGGCGTTGCATTGGTAGCAATGATTACTTCTTTAGCTGGTGTTTTTTGCAAGCGTTTAATCAAATTGGCGATATTAATATCATCGGGGCCCTTACCTTCAATCGGCGATAACACCCCATGTAAGACATGATAGAGTCCGTGATAATCATTCATCCGTTCCATCGACATGACATCCTTCGGTTGTTCGACCACTAAAATCATGTCCTGACTGCGTGTTGTATCGCGACAAATTTCGCATGGCTCTTCATCCGTAATGTTGCCACAGATACTACAATAATGCAGATCACGACGTGCCGAAATTAAGTTCTTGGCAAAGTTTGTCACATCGCCTTCATTCATATCAATCGTGTAAAAAGCTAATCGTGTGGCGGTCTTGTTCCCAATCCCTGGCAACTTCATGTAGCTTTCGATTAGCTTTGCAATTGGTTCTGGATATTGCATCAATGCACTTCCTTAATCTCTCACTTAAAATGGGAGGCCTTTAGTAAATTTACCCATTTGAGCTTGTGTTTGTTTGTCGATTTCAGTCATTGCTTCATTGGTTGCCATGATAATGAGATCTTGCAACATATCAATATCATCTGGATCGATTGCTTCCGGTTTGATAGCAATGTCTTTCATCTTCTTATCACCGGTCATTGTAACAACCACTAAATCATTAGCCGCTTTGCCGATAAATTCTGTGTTATTAAGCGCTTCTTGCGTTTGCCCCATTTCTTTTTGCATCTTTTGCATTTGTTTCATCATACCTTGCATATTACCCATTCCGCGCATCTTCATTACTTCCTTTCAAATTTAAAAATTAATCTTGTTCAACAACCACCGCATCGCCAAACAACGCTTGAGCTTGTTCAACAACGGGCGGTTTTTGTTCTGGTTTAGGGGTTTTTGTTGCTTGGTCAGTTGTTTCCTGTTGACCTGGCACTGCGTGATTTTGTAAATATTCTTGCCGAATTTCTGGCCAAACATCATGTGGTACTAAAACAATCTTAAAGGGATTACCGGTTAAACGATTCAAGCCCGCTTCTAAAATGTTCAAAAGGTCTTGATCGTTGCTAGCCCGCTCGAATAAAATCGCGTAATTAAACGCCACGACAACCCCATTTTGACTCGCCGCAACCGGTTCAGACACCTTCATCACAGCCCGCTTAGTAACATCTAGCATGTTCAACAGATCCGGCCAAACTTCTTTGAGATTCTCCAAATTGGTTCGGGTGGCATCCGCCAACACCGGGTAAATCGCCTTACGGTTAACCTTTTGACTCATCTTCTTAGCCGGTTTCTGCTTTGGCTTGGCAGCTGGTGAGCTAACGGGACCCGCCGCTGCCAATTTTTGTAACGCCGCTTGTAATTGAGCGACTTGCTGACTCAATGCTGCCACTTGTTCGTTATCGGCAGTTGGGGGCGCAACGGTCGCGGCGGCCACTTGTGCTATCTGCGGTTGTGTTAGGCGCACTGTTGCGACTTCCAAATAAATTTCTGGATGATTGGTGAAACGCAATTGTTGTTGTGTTTCGTTCAAAATATCAATCACCCCGTATAACCGTTCAGCAGGCATCGCTGCACTGAGCGCTTTGAAGTGTTCATCCAATAAATCCATTTCGCTTGCCGCTACTAATTCGGGTGCTTGTTGATATAACAGTAAGTCACGCACATATTCAATTAAATCTTCCACAAACCGTTGGGCATCTTTACCTTCAGCCAAAATCTGTTGCAACAATTGTAACGCTTGTTTAGGCGCATTATCCTGAATCGTTTGGACGTAATCAGCCAATAATGCTTCGGTTAAACTCCCCGTCACATCCAACGCATTGTCTAGCGTGACGTGGTTGTCGCTAAAAGATAATACTTGATCGAGAATACTTAAAGCATCCCGCATCCCACCTTCAGCAGCTTTGGCAATCACCTTCAATGCTGCCGGATCATAGGTCATTTGCTTTTGATCCAAAATATAGGCCATGCGCTTAAACAAATCAGCGGCTGTAATCCGCTTAAAGTTAAACCGCTGCGTCCGTGAAATGATTGTGGCGGGTACCTTGTGGACTTCCGTTGTCGCAAGGATAAACACCACATTGGTTGGTGGTTCTTCTAACGTCTTCAACAACGCATTGAACGCACCAGTCGATAGCATGTGGACTTCATCGATGATATAAATTTTGTAATCAGCTTGGGTCGGTGCATATTTCGCCTTATCCCGAATGTCACGAATCTCCTCGACGCCATTATTAGATGCTGCATCAATTTCAATGACGTCATTAAGCGCCCCAGCCGTAATGGCCCGACATGTTTCACATTCATTACATGGTTCACCGTCTTTTTGATAATGACAGTTAATTGCCTTGGCAAAAATCTTAGCGGCCGACGTTTTCCCTGTTCCACGTGGGCCTGTAAATAAATAAGCATGACTTGTTTGGTGCGTCATAATGGCATTTTTCAATGTTTGGGTCATTGTTTCTTGCCCAATCACGTCATCAAAACGCTGCGGGCGCCAAACCCGATATAAAGCTTGATAGCTCATTTAATGACCTCCACCTTTGCAATTTAAAGTCCGATTTATTTAATGCTACTTGTTCCATTTTAGCATATTTTACCGCCAATTTCGGTTGCGTTGCACGAAAAAAGACCCAACCGACAAAATTAATTATCCGTTGGGTCTGGTTAATTTTCACAAAACTTAAGACACATGATAAAACAAACTTAGTGCTGCTTTCTTCCGAACCTGACACGATTCGTAGGCTCATCATTGTCTCAAGGCCTTTCGGCAACTTCTATTCTACCTGATTCAAACGTTAATTACCAGTCATTTTCTTTTTTTTACGCCGATTTTCGCGAATCTTTCTAAAAAAAGTCTGCAATAAGCTAGCACATTCGGCTTCGCGCACCCCACCAACCACTTCGGCTTGGTGATTAAATCGCTTGTCAGTTAATAAATTCATCAACGTTCCTGTCACGCCAGCCTTAGGATCATTGGCGCCAAAATAAACTTGAGGAATCCGACTATTGATAATCGCCCCCGCACACATCGGGCATGGTTCTAACGTGACATAGATTGCAGTGCCTTCCAAACGCCAACTCTTTTCAGCCATGCACGCTTCTTGAATTGCAAGAATTTCAGCATGCAATGTCGCATCTTGTGCGTGTTCTCGGATATTGTGCCCCCGCCCAATAATTTGTCCGTCTTTAACAATCACAGCCCCAATCGGTACTTCACCAATTATGCGCGCTTGATTAGCTTCGTCAATGGCCGCTTGCATCCATTGATTAATTTCTTGTTGTGTTTCACTCACGCGTTAGTCGCCCCTTTATTATACTTATCAACTATTAAAACACAATTGTCCTAACTAACGCAAAAAGACAGTCATTAAGTCCCGTGTCCCCGTGGTCGCCAAACTGTCTTTTTTAGTTAACTATCAAAAACGAGCATTATGGCCAAAAGCGCCATAATGCTCGTTTTTTTATTAATTTGTAACGTCAATTCATTTAAGAAAACACTATAGTCTTTCTTTAACTTTTGTTGCGTAAGCCATTAGCGTTTGCCGAAAATCATCCATCATGTCGGGTAAGTTATCAGCGTGTTCGCCAAGCTTGTCTTTTAACTGCGTCAACTTATCTGCTGTCGTTAACAAGTTATTTACATCCGTGTCGGAGAGTTGATCGACCAACTCTAACGCCTTTTGATTACCATGTAATTTGTTTTTGACAAAACTTTTAACTGCCAATCGTTTACGATAGCGTGATACCTTATCAATTACTGCTTTCGAACCAACAAAAGCGGTCGTTGCACCAACTGCTGCAGTCACCCCTACGCCGATTAAAATCTTATATCTGGTTTTCATCGTATCAACCTCCTTGTACTTTAACCATAGTTTAGCACAATGCACTTGATTTTACCGCTTTCAACTCCGGTCCTTACTTTAATTTAATACTTTGCAGAATGTAATACCCCTTGTCCTTGTGAATAATTTGGACGTTCCCAAAAATGCGCATCATCGTTTTCTTCGCAGATGGTGCGCCTTGTTTCTTCTGAATTACCACATTCAATTCACCATCTGGCAATAAATGATCATACGCCCCGGTCAAAATATTTTGAACAACGTTTTTGCCAGCTCTGATTGGCGGATTAGTAAAAATAGCCGCGTATTGATCCGTTACGTTTTGATATTCGGCTGACTCAAAAACAGTCACGTTAGTAATCTGATTCAATGCACTATTTTGACGTGCTAAATCTAACGCGCGTTGATTGACATCAACCATGTCAATCCGGCGTTGTGGTGCAAGCTTAGCAATTGTCATCCCAATGGGGCCGTATCCACAACCCATATCCAGCACTGGACCAGCTGGCGCTTCACTCAGATCAACCGTCGCTAGCAATACCCGTGAACCGTAGTCAACAGTATTTTTAGAGAACACACCATTATCCGTTGTAAATTTAAAATTAAAGCCGCGTAATTCAAACGTCCATTGGCGCTCAGCGTGTTTGACGTCTGGATTTTCGGAATAGTAATACTCTGTCATGATTTATCCTCGTTTATCATTAGTTATCTGAAAATTGCCCAATTTGAACTGATTTCAGCAAACGCCCTAATAACCCACCTGGGCGCGATTGATCCGTTATCCGTTGGTTGACGACTAGCAAAATTTGAACCATTGTGAAGATTAATGAGGTCCGTTTTTGGTAGGCAATGTATTTCGAATGCCACTCTGTCGTATATTTCTTCTTATAAGTCCGCAACCCTTGGAATCCGTAGAAGTGATAACCGTATTCATAGATGAGATGTGCAATTCGTTCTTCAATAAAACTAAATTCGGAAGTCCCCACATTGGCCAGTGGCGCCATACCGAGATTGAAATACGTGTAGCCTTCTGCTTGGTTTTGTTCAAAAAGATTAATAAAGATCTCATCCATTATACCAGATGGTGCGTCTTGTCTGTGACGCATTAAATCAATACTTGTAACTTCTTTCGTGCCGGTTGGCATAACGTTGGCAAAAGCAATCAGTTGCCGGTCGGCATTATAGACAACTGCAATGGGGGCTTTTTGAAGGTAAGCTTCATCGAAAAAGCCAAGCGAAAAGCCTTTTTCAACGCGACTCCCTAACCAATCATCGGAAACTGCTTTCAGTTCTGCCATTAATTCAGCACTAAATGGTGGGTTTAAAACCTCAAATTGGTAGCCCTCACGTTCAAACTTGTTCATTAAGGCCCGTTCGGCGCGCCGTTTCTTACCGGTCATTGTAAAGTCTGCCAAACGAACATAGCCTTCTTCACCAAACTTGATGAAGTCAAAACCGATTTCGTGAAGTTGCATCGTTAATTTACTGGATATTTCATAGAATGCCAAGTGACAATCGACAGCATCTGCATCGTGCATCATCTGTACAATTGCCGGTAAAATTTTATCTGGATTTCCGACTGGTTCACCCATCACAATTAATCGGTCGGCTTTTTTACGATAAAGCAAGAAGACCTGATCTTGGCCTTCTTCTTGATAGAAATAAATTGATTTATCCCGTAAGTAAGCTAAATGACTGACTTCATTCCCACCGTAAGTGTTTATCACGTTGGTAATCCGTGCTTCATCATACGGGGCGGCTATCGAACGGCCACCATGACTAAGATAACGGTATACGAGATACAAGGTCCCCGCCGCAACTAACATCCCAATAAAGCCGGACAACCAGACTTTTTCGGATGGGAATAAGAGGGCTGTTGGTATCGGTTTGTGATGCCGCAAATGTGGTGAATTGGCAATCCCGACAAAGCCGTATAATAAGAAGGCTCCCACGAAAAGTGCCCCATCTACAATCCGATCATTCCACGAAAACTCAATCCGTTCACGATATAATTCGCGTTTCAAGAGAAAACTGGCGACCAATACAAAAGTTAAAAAGACCGCAAGTTTAATCGAGAAATCTCGCCATAGTGTATTTGCAATCGCAATGACTAATAAAATCATCAACGGCCAGAAGACCTTTTGAACCCGGTTTGCGACGCCGCGGGCTAAAGCTAACATAACAAACGCCACAATAATGTTGGTTACCCGATCTAAGAAGAAAAACGTGTAGGGATAAAGCTGACCAATCACTGTGTTGGTAATCGCAAAGTTCGGCACAGTCGCGACTAATAACAGAATAATGCTCGAAATATAGAGGAAAAAAACGATGAAACGATGCGCGATTTTTTGCATCACCTGCCGTGGTAACCCTTGTAAATAATGGTTCAACCGGCTACCTGCATCGTGGGTAAATAAACCAACCCCGACTAAAAACGGCACGATGTAGTAAAAGACCCGGTAAAATGACAACCATACAACCGCATCCGCATTTTGGACGCCGACTGCACTCAAGCCAAAAATCATGAACAAATCAAATGTGCCCAAGCCCCCTGGCACCATCGAGATAACCCCAATGATGTTGGCGATCATGAAGAGTGGCAAAATTTGTAATAAGTCGCCTTTAATCTCTAAGAAATAACCGATGATTAAGAAAAAGCCACCAGCAAAGCCCCATTCTAAAAATGACCCTAATGTTAGGCGTAAAACACGTTGCATGGAAAGATCTTTAAAAAAAGCTGCATTTTTAAAACGCGTACTAATCATCAGCCCAGGGAAATACACCGAACCGCCTACTAACCATAACCAGTAGTTGGCATACACCCGTCCAATACCAAAACCAAAGATCAACACAACACTGATAAGGCACCAGATTGACAGCCCAGCTAATAAGAACAGCGCAATCTTAGAAATCGCAATTAGAATTTCCTTTTGTGACGCTTTTTTACCATAGAAATTGGCCCGCAAACTCGCTCCTAAAAACCCGCCAAAACCCGCAATATTGGTAAATGTATTGACAATCCAGCCGGATTTTACTTTATACCAAAATGAATAGTCTTCCGGTAATAACTCCGCAATGACAAAATCATAATTGAGCATCGGTAAAACCGCAACAAAGCCAATGACCAGCATTGCCAATAACGTCCACGGACTCTGGGTTGTTAAACTCGCCTTTAATTGCTCACCATTTAAGTCTCGGAAAATCCGTCCCACTTCTAAGATGACAAAGACCATCACGGAAAGAATAAAGATGCCCTTCAGCAACGTCAAGTGGCGCTGGATTCCTTCATATATGTTCTTACCCCATTTTCGCATATCAATCGCTCCTTAACTTAATTACTTTAATTATAATCTATCATGCGCTAAAACACAGTAAGATGACAATTATGTTAGATGCTATTTTTTAATCACTGTGTGACACAGATGAAATTTTCAATTCCTCCCATAAGAAGCGTTTTTCAACTAATTCTGATACTAAATTAGGGCTTAATGCTTGCACTAATACTTTATGTAAAAAAAGGACCCCACATTTGTGGGGTCCTAAACAGGCTTTTATGAAACACCTTTTTCAGAAATAAACGAAATTATTTCAAGTTAACGACAGCGCCAACTTCTTCTAATTTAGCTTTCATTTCTTCAGCTTCGTCTTTAGCAACGTCTTCTTTAAGTGCTGAAGGAGCGTTATCAACTAAGCCTTTAGCATCTTTCAAGCCTAAACCTGTGATTTCACGAACGGCTTTGATAACTTTAACTTTTTCTTGGCCGATTTCTGATAATTCAACAGTAAAGCTGTCTTTTTCAGCAGCTGCGTCTGCACCTGCTGCACCTGCTGCTGCTACTGGAGCTGCTGCAGAAACACCGAATTCTTCTTCGATTGCTTTAACTAAGTCGTTTAATTCTAAGATTGATGATTCTTTTAATTGATCAACAATTGCATTTACGTCTAATGCCATTTTAGTTTCCTCCATTTTATGGGTAATATTTTTTGATATTCCTTTTAACTACACAATTTCAACTTATGCAGCTGGTTCGTCTTTACTGTCAGCAACTGCTTTAACAGCATATGCGACATTGCGGACTGGTGCTTGTAATACAGAAAGTAACATTGATAATAAACCATCGTGACTTGGCATTGTTGCCAAAGCATTGATTTCATCAAGGGAAGCTACTTTACCTTCGATCATCCCACCTTTGATTTCAAGTGCATCTGCACTCTTCGCAAAGTTAGCAATAATCTTAGCTGGTGCAACAACATCTTCTTTAGAAAATGCGATTGCTGTAGGGCCTGTAAATGTATCATCCAAACCTTCATAACCAGCTTTGTCTGCTGCACGACGTAAGTAAGTGTTTTTAACAACTTCCATTTGTACGTCAGCTTCACGTAATTGTTTACGTAATTCAGTAACTTGTTCTACTGTTAAGCCACGGTAATCCATAACGACGATAGAAACAGCACTATTGAATTTTTCAACAATTGTGTCAACGATTTGTGCTTTTTTTGCAATCATTGTTTCGCTCAATTGATTCACCTCCATTAGATTTGTAAAACTTGTGGTCAAGAGTTTCATATAAAAATAAAAAACTCCATGTCCACCAAGACATAGAGAGGGATTTCAACGTATCTTCCTCGGCAGGATATTAAGCCTATTGGCACCTGAGTCTTCGGTAGCATAAATAACCAACTACAAATATAGCATGTAATCCATAAAGCGTCAATCATTATCGGCACTTAATTTTAGTTATTCTAGCATCACGTTTTACTTATTTTATTTTTCTGAAAAGACAGTTTAAAATTGAGCTTATCAAGAAAATTAATCGTAAGGGGTGCAGTTTTTTGAATAAAATTTTAGTCGTTAACGCGGGTAGTTCATCATTAAAATGGCAACTATTCCAACAATCTGATTTAACCTTACTAGCAAGCGGGCTCATGGAACGCATGAATACGCCAGAAGCTAGTTTTACATTCAAGTCCCAAGGTCAAAAAGAACAAGTTGCCATTGCCAATCTTTCCTATGAAGATGGCGTCCTTCGTCTCTTGAAACAACTTGAAGATAAAGCCATCATTCATTCTCCCGCAGATATTATTGCGGTCGGCCACCGGGTCGTTGCCGGCGCCACCACGTTCGAAAAACCAACCATTATTGATGGTACCAACTTAGACACTTTAAAGCAACTCGCTAAATATGCCCCATTACACAATCCTGTGCAAGTTGACTGCATTGAAACATTGATGCGTATTTTACCAACTAGCGTCCCACAAGTGGCCGTTTTCGATAGTCAGTTTTATCTCGATATGCCCGATGCAACAAGTTTTTACGGTTTACCGTATGCCTACAGTCGCGATTACCAAATTCGTAAATACGGCGAACACGGAATTAGTCACAGTTATATTTTACAAGCAACCGCTGCCTTTTTAAATCAGCCGGTTACCGATTTAAAATTAATTACCCTTCATTTGGGCGGTGGTTCTTCAATTACTGCTAGCCAAAATGGTAAACCCATTGATACATCAATGGGCTTCACACCGTTAGAAGGGGTGCCCATGGGGACTCGGGCCGGCTCATTAGATGCAGCCATCGTCCCATTTTTAATGAACGAACTCGATAAAAGTGCTGATGAAGTCATCACGCTCTTGAACACGCAATCCGGAATTCTCGGCGTTTCAGGCATTTCCGCTGATATGCGTGACATTCAAGCGGCACGCGCCACAAATCCGCGGGCTAAACTTGCCTATGATATGTTCATCACCGCTGCCGTGAAGTTCATTGCAAGCTACCACGTTGAACTCGGTGGCGCAAACGTCATCACTTTCACAGCCGGTATCGGTGAAAACGATGCCCGCTTGCGTGCTGACATTTGCGAAAAGCTTGCCGTTTTAGGCGTTCAAATCGATCCTGAACTAAACGAAAATGGCACTGGCGCGCGCCAAATCAGTACGCCAAACTCAGCTATTAAAGTATTGATGATGCCAACCAATGAAGAATTAGCAATTGCTAATCAAGTTTTAGCAACCATTTAACTGAACACTGGATTATGAACGAGCCATTAGCATAATAAATGCTAATGGCTCGTTTTTGCTGATAAAAAGCACTTTTTATCAGCAAATCACGAACGATATTTCAAAAATATTAATTATTTTTCTTATTTAGCTTAAAAACACGATTGTTTTGTTGTATAATGATGCCAAGGTTCCTAAAAAACTAATTCAGAGGTGCATAATGGACAAAAATATTGGCATTGTTGCAAAAACACGAACGAATTGGCTCGAACGTCAATTCAAAATTAAGGAAAGTGGGTCAACCATTAAAACCGAAATCATCGCCGGAATTACGACTTTTATTGCGATGTCCTACATTTTATTCGTCAACCCAACTATTTTAGGCGATGCCGGGCTAAACAAAGGCGCCGTTTTCGTTGCCACTGCATTAACCGGAGTGGTCGGCTGTTTAGCGATGGCCTTCATCGCCAACTACCCAATTGCTGTTGCGCCCGGACTGGGCAGCAACGCTTTCTTCGCCTACTCGGTTGTGTTAGGCATGGGAATTCCTTGGCAAACTGCACTTGCCGGCGTCTTCGTCGCTTCATTACTCTTCATGCTCGTCACAGTCTTAAAGGTCCGGGAAGTTGTCATCAACGCCATTCCTGCTAATTTAAAAGCCGCAATGGCGGTTGGCATCGGCTTATTTATTGCCTTTACTGGTTTGAAACAAGGTGGAATCGTGGTCGGCAGTGCTAAATCATTTGTAACCATTACAAGTTGGTCAGACCCCCACGTTTGGTTAACGGTATTCGGTTTAATCGTGACCGTTGCTTTATTAGCTCGCAAAGTCCCCGGTGCTTTATTTATCGGTTTGGCAGCCACAGCCATCATGGGGGTCATTACCGGTTTAATCGCAATGCCTCATAGCATCATCTCATCAATTCCGAGTTTAACCCCAACTTTGGGTGTCTCAATTATGAACATCCATAACGTCTTTAACATCCAAATGGCAGTCGTTATTCTCGTCTTTTTCTTCAGCGTTTTCTTCGATACAACTGGAACGGTTATTGGACTCGCCCAACAAGCTGGTTTCATTAAAGATAACAAAATGCCTAAAGAAGTTGGTAAAGCCCTGTTCGCCGATTCAACTTCAATGATCGCCGGCGCCGTTTTCGGTTCAACACCGACTGCATGTTACATTGAATCATCAACCGGAATTGCTGCTGGGGGCCGGACAGGTTTCACAGCCGTTGTCGTGGCAATCATGTTCGTCTTAAGCTTATTCTTCTCTCCTTTATTAGCCGTTGTTACCTCCCAAGTGACGGCGCCGATTCTAATCATCGTCGGCTCATTCATGATGAAGTCAATTGCCAACATTGACTGGTCAGAATTTGAAACATCTTTTGCCGCCTTCATGATTATTCTGTGCGTCCCACTCACCTACAACATCTCCTACGGTTTAGCATTCGGTCTCATCACCTACCCAATCACAATGATTGCGGCCGGCAAAGGTAAAAAGGTGCATCCGATTATGTACGTCGCCGCCCTCTTATTCTTATTATTACTCTTCACAATGCATGAATTACCCGCTAAATAAAGGAGCTTACTCATGGATAAAACAACTTTAAAACAACTTATTGAACAAGCGGCTGGCCGCCAAGCCGCTGATATGGTCATTAAAAACGCTAAAATCGTTGATGTCTATAATGGGCGTATCATCGAAGGCGCTCTTGCCATCGGTAACGGTCGTTTTCTCGGTATCAGTGACGATTACCTTGCACCAAAAGTTATCGATGCCCGTGGCCAATATATCGTGCCGGGTCTCATTGACCCCCACATTCATATTGAATCGGCCAATGTCTCACCAGCGGTCTTCGGATCGCTCGTAATGCCCCACGGCACAACGACCATTTTGGCCGACCCCCACGAAATCGTCAATGTTGCTGGCATGCGCGGTCTTGAATATATGGTTGCTTCTGCTAAAAACACGGCGCTCGATATCCATTATATGATGCCTTCTTGTGTCCCAGCGGCTAATCCAACACTTGAAACTTCCGGCGCCGTGATTAGCGCTGACGATATTCAACATTCTTATGAGCAAGGATTGACTTACGGACTCGCTGAGTTTATGAACTATCCCGGCGTTGTTAACGCTGATGATGGCGTTTTAGATGAACTACTCGTTTCAATCAATGCACATAAATTAATTGATGGTCATTCACCCGCATTGAAAGCGCAAGGTCTAAACGCCTACGCGGCTGCAGGGATTCGTAACGACCATGAATGTACACAAGTCGATGAGCTCCTCGACCGCATCAGTCGCGGCATGTATGTTTATCTCCGCTACGGGACCGTCTCGAAGAACATGCCAACGCTCTTAAAGGGCGTAACCCCACAAAATGCTCGTTTCTGTTGCCTCTGTGGGGATGACTTGCAATCCGTTACCCTCCGCGAAACCGGCCACCTCGATGAAAGTATCCGTGTTGCGATTGCAAATGGGATTGAGCCTATCATGGCAATCCAAATGGCCACCATCAACACCGCCCAATGTACTGGCTTAGCCGATCGCGGCGGGATTGCCCCAGGTTTGAAGGCTGACTTCTTATTGGTTGACGATCTTGAACACTTCCACGTCAACCAAACCTTCATCAATGGTCAAAAAGTCGCTACCAACGGTGAACCCTTATTAACAACGGAAGATTCAATCGCTAATTTTGATGATTTATTACAAACCGTACATCTCAATTCCTTCTCAGCTGATCAATTGAAACTGAATTTAACTAGTGACAAGGCCCACGTGATCGGATTACAAAGCACTAGTCGGACTCAAAATCTCGTCTTATCGGTTGCTCACAATGCCGACGGCGACTTTCAATACAACCCTGACGAAGATATCGCTAAAGTGGCTGTCATTGAACGGCATCATCTCACCGGCAACGTCGGTGTTGGCCTGCTCAACGGCTTTGGTATCAAAAACGGGGCAATTGCTACTAGCATCGGTCATGATAGCCATAACCTCGTAGTGGTCGGTACTAACGACGCTGACATGGTTGTTGCCATCGAAGCGCTCAAAGAATGCCAAGGCGGTGGCGTCGCCGTCAAAGATGGTCAAGTCATCGCGACCTTGCCATTTGTCATCGGCGGCTTAATGAGTAACGAACCAATCGATACCTTAATTGAACATCAAAAGGCCTTCAATGCTGTTTGCCATACCGCCTTAAAGGTTGCTGCCCACTTCGACCCCATTATGAAGCTTGGCGCAATGCCTCTTGATGTAATCCCTAATTTACGAATTACCGATAAAGGATTAGTTGATGTGACTCAATTTAAAATTATTGATATCAATGCCTAATCAAAAAAAGCGCTCATCCTCTCGGATGAGCGCTTTTGCATTACCAACTTAGAAGCTAGCAACGTCAACTTTGACACCAGGGCCAAATGTTGAGCTAACTGATAAACTTGTAATGTATTGACCTTTAGCTGAAGCAGGACGTGCTTTGATGATTACATCTTGCATTGCTTTAAAGTTTTCTACTAATTTAGCAGCATCGAATGATACCTTACCGATTGGTGCGTGAACGATACCAGCTTTATCAACACGGTATGCCACTTGACCAGCTTTAATGTCGTTAACTGCTTTAGTAACGTCCATTGTCACGGTCCCAGTCTTAGGGTTAGGCATTAAGCCTTTAGGTCCCAAGACACGGCCTAAACGACCTACTTGCGCCATCATTGGTGGGGTCGCAACGGCAACATCAAAGTCTAACCAGCCACCTTGAATCTTTTCAACTAAATCTTCGGCACCGACAACGTCCGCACCAGCGGCTTCAGCTTGTTTTGCTTGTTCGCCTTGAGCGAAAACAACTACGCGTTGTGTCTTACCTGTACCATTTGGTAGTACGACAGCACCACGAATTTGTTGATCTGCTTGTTTAGGATCAACGTTTAAACGATATGCAACTTCAATCGATGCATCGAATTTTGCAAAATCAACTTTCTTTACTAAATCGATTGCTTCTTCAACAGTGTATGCTTTAGTCGCATCAACTTGTTTTGCAGCTTCTAAATAATTTTTACCTTTTTTAGCCATTAGGGTTTTCCTCCTTGCAATTGTGGTGAACGGTTTTTGACCTCCCACTTGATTTTTCAACTTTCATTGAAAATCCGACTGAAAGTGTCAAGCATGAATTAACCTTCGACAGTGAATCCCATGCTTCTTGCAGTACCTTCAACCATGCGCATAGCAGCTTCAACGTCTGCAGCGTTTAGGTCTTGCATTTTAGTTTCAGCGATTTCTTGCACTTGAGCTTTAGTTACAGTTGCAACTTTCTTAGTGTTTGGTTCGCCAGAACCTTTTTCAACACCGGCAGCTTTCTTTAAAAGAACTGCTGCTGGTGGTGTCTTTGTTACAAAGTCGAATGAGCGATCTTCATAAACAGTGATCACAACTGGAATTAATAAACCAGCTTGGTCAGCTGTACGAGCGTTAAAGTCCTTTGTAAAGCCCATAATGTTAATACCAGCTTGACCTAAAGCTGGCCCTACGGGTGGTGCTGGAGTTGCTTTACCTGCAGGAATTTGAAGTTTAACGATGTTTGCTACTTTTTTAGCCACGAAACATACCTCCTTAAGTCCGTGATGTGGTTAAGATGGCCATTATATTTGGTCTCCCACTAGTGTATGAAAACATACTTCAATAATATACCAAGCAATTGCTGAAAAAGCAAGGCGATTCCATTAATCACGCCACAAAAAATCATCGATGGCTTGATCAACTAATCGATTCTCATGCAACATACTATGCGCGCCACCCGGCCCACGGACTAACATCTCTTGGTAACGGCGCACACGTCCTTTTAATAGACTTCGTAATGCAAAACTACTATCGACTGCTACCGAACCATCATGGCGGTTAGTGCCTAGTAACTCGCCGGCAATGTTTAAAACACTGATCGTGGTTGGAAACCGCTGAGCCCGGACTGCTAAATAATTGTAATTACGCGTCCGTTTAACCGGTCCCCGACTCGTTAACTCGCTCCAAAAAACAAGCGGGGTATCCGGACCAATCGATGGATCATTAACTGGCGCTGCCAATAAAATCACTTTATCCACCACAGCATGCTCTGGCGTCAATAAATAGCGCAACACCGTAATCGCCCCCATCGAATGCCCCACTAGATTGATTTGCGTAACGTTATACGCTTCTTTTAGATGCTCGATAATTGCCCCCAACCAACGAACTTGAGCCTGCACATCGGCGTGATTATTGGCAAATAAGACTTGAATTGTTGGATTATTCGCCTGCAATACGGCATCCCCGCTCACATGCAATTGACCGTCCTTACCAACCCAAATGACCATACTCTTCTTAGCAATCCCGGCTTTTTGTAAGCGCCAGAGTAAATGGCCGAACGAATAACGATTCCCTCGATAGCCATGAATGAATAGTGTTGGTTGTTTCGTATATAAACGAGTACGTGGCCGCCAATGTGCCGAAACCCGGATCAATTTGTAAAAATCCAACCCGACCAATAAGGCTAGCAGCAGTACGACTAAGGCCACCGCAATTAATATTTGATCAATGATATACCACATCGTCATCACATCATTCTTTTGAAATAAATACTACTGATTATAAAAAAGCGGCTGAGACAAATTATGCTTCGTCTCAGCCGTCTATCTTGTTGGGCTTGGGACAAATCCTAGCCCCGTTATCTGATGGTTAAGCCGTACTTTCTGTGGGTGCTACATCGCGCAACTCGTCCGTTTGTTAGACTAGTTCATCTACTTGGTCGTAGTCTAACTCAGTTGCCGTTTCACGACCAAACATATCAATGTTAACTTTTAATTTCATTTTTTCATCGTCAACTTCGGTAATTTGACCAACAAGCCCAGCAAAGGCGCCTTCGACAATCTTAACGGATTCGCCGACTTTAAATTCGACATCTAAATGACGCGTGCTCATGCCAAGCTGACGCAAGATTTGTGAGATTTCATCGTCTAATAATGGTGCTGGTTTGCTACCGGCACCGTGTGAACCAACGAAGCCTGTCACACCTGGTGTATTCCGAACAACGAACCAAGCATCATCTGACATCACCATTTCAACCAAAACATAGCCCGGGAAAGTCTTCTTCATATCGACTTTGTCCTTACCGTTTTTGATTTCGTGTTCTTCTTCTTCAGGAACCACAACGCGGAAAACATTATTCTCCATCCCCATTGATTGGGCACGAGATTCTAAGTTTGCCTTCACTTTATTTTCGTAACCTGAATATGTGTGTAAGACATACCAGCTTTTTTCGATTGATTCAACCATGTGTGTTCTCCTTTTAAATACCAAAATAAAAAAACTCCGACCACGCGAAGTTTTTTGCTTGCCATTAGTATAGCAAATCCAGCTTAATTAAGCCAGTTCTAAAAGATAAATAATTGTAGTACTTTTAAGATTGCAAAATCAACAACGCCGAAGAAAATGGCGAATAAAACGGAGGTCATGACGACTGTCGATGTATCTTTACGTGTTTGTTTGGCATCGGGCCAACTAACAGTTTTCATTTCCTGACCAACACTTTTAAAAAACTTAATCATCTTATTTCCTCCTAATTAGCGCGTTTCTTTGTGTTGTGCATATTGCCCACAATGTTTACAGAATTTGTTTAACTCTAGACGTTCTGTCCGGTTCTTGTTCTCAGCAACATAGTAGTTACGTGAACCGCAGACAGTACAGGCTAAGGCGACTTTCTTAACACCCATATGAAAAGCCCCTCTCTAATTGACGTTTATCCCATTTACTTTATCATGGGTTTGCCAAACTGTCAATGTGCTGGCTTATCCCCACCAAGTCGTTCGAACAGTCGCTAATAACAAGCTGGCAATCAAAGCAGTATTGATGGCCATCGCATTTTGAATCGCGGTAATAAAGGTTACCTCCTTCAGTTGCTGCGCATTAAACCGCCGATTATTGCGCTCAATGACAGGAACCAATAATAACAATAATAAAGATTCAAGTGGTAAGACGTGCGTCATCACTGCCACAACAACTGCCACTAACGAGACCCAAATCAACGTATTATATAACCGTAACGCCCATGTCGTTCCTAAATAATGCGGCAATGTATAACGTTCGTTGCGGCGGTCTTGATCTAAATCACAGATATTATCCGCCAACATGATATTCGAAGTGGGAATTGCAATAATCACACCGATCAAGCATAAACTGAGTAATGTTGGTAATTGGCCGGTGAGGGTGACTGTCGGCCAATCAAAATGCAGGGCCATAATGCTATCACTCGGCACATTGACATAGACCATGATGAAAAACGCACCAAACGATTCGGTCACACCACTCAACAATTCACCAACCGGCATCCGCGATAACGGTACTGGACCAAATGTATAAAAAATCGCCACAAAAATACAAGCGCCACCGATTAATAATAAGCAAATATTTGTTTGCCAAACCAACCAAATCCCAGCCACGATGCTGAACGATAAAAAATAGAGCATTAAACGTAATGCTTTGGTTGGTGATAAGTGTTCGCGTCCAATAATATTCGTCTGTGCCCGGTAATTTAGATCAACCGCTTTGTAGTAATCCATCACATTATTAAAGCCGGTGACAAACAACGCAATCGAAAACTGGGCAATAAAATAAACAACTGTTGTCACTAAGTTAAGTTGCCCCTTAACGTACCAACAATAAACAATTCCTAAGATGAGGGGTAAGACACTTACCGTTTTGACCTCAATCCGGACAAATTCTAGAAATGTTTTAAAAGACATCTCGGCCTTCCTTCCATTAAAAAAAGCTAGGCCAATTGACTTGCCCTAGCTTCAGCGTACCTTCTAGCAGACAGTGATCCATTAATTCATTGGCAACTGACTACCAAAAGTCCTGTTTACTCAGCGTAAACGATATTATCAACTGTAATCGTTGCTGTATTCCCTTTTTGAGCAGCGTTGACTAATTGTTCGGCATAATTGACGAAGCTGTGTGATGATTCTGTTGCACCAGAGACAACGTCTACTTTACCAGGTTCTTGCGCTTTAACGAATTCAGAATTCAACTTAGCAATGTATTCCTTAGGATTAGTCTTAGCAATCTTCTTCATTTGTTTATTATATGCGGCATCGTCAGCCTTTGACTTGCCATCTTTGTTGATGTTATCGAATTTAGAATCAGTGATTTTACCGTCTTTAACCACCATTGTGAAGACTGTTCGATAGTCGTGACTGTAATTCTTTTCTTCTAACTTGTAGGTACCATCTTGCAGCTTAGCACCATTATTGATTTCAATTGTTTCAGTGTTACCAGCTTGGGCAGCTTGAACTAATTGTTGTGCATAGTTCTTAAATGAATTTGAGCTATGGGTTGCGCCTGAAACGACTTCTATGCTTGAAACATCGGCTCCGTTAGCTGTAAATTCCTTGTTCAACTGAGGAATGTATTCTTGGGGATTTGTTTTTGAAACCTTTTTCATTTTTTCGTTATATGCTTTATCATCTTGTTTTGACTTGCCATCTTTATCCACGTAGTCATAAGTTGTCTTCGTGACCTTGCCATCCGCAACGGTCATTGACATCTTAACGCGGTAATTATTTTCGTAATTTTTTTCTTCTAAGTGGTAAGTACCATCTTTTAATTCACCACCAGCAACTTGTTTCTTAGCGGTTGCTTTTTTACTTGATGATTCTTTCACTGCACTCGATTTTGCCTCTTTTGAAGATGAATCTTTAGCGCTATTACGATTGCCACAAGCTGCTAAAACCATTGCTGACATTGCTACAACCGATAAACTAGCTAATGCTTTACTTAATTTCATAATTTTCCCGCCCTTTGCATAATTAGTCATATAATTGTGTTGCTTTTCACACAAAGTCAGTTTATCTTTTTTGTGTAAAAAGTTCAAGGCTTTTAAAACACTTATTTTTTTGCCGAACAACATTGATTTTGCAAAATTTAAAACGGTTTCCTTGATAGTGCTCAAATTCATCAAGTTCATCCGTGAAAAAATAGACAATCTTTGACTTATTCTGTATAATGGATACTGATTGAAAACGCATTATTGAGGGGTGGCTCATCATGGCTCAAAAAAACATCGTCATCATTGGTGCCGGTTTTGCCGGAATCTATGCGACTAAAAAACTTGCAAAATATTACAAGAAGCATCCAGATTATCAAATTACATTAACCGATAAACATTCCTACTTCACGTATTTGACGGAATTGCACGAAGTCGCTGCTAACCGCGTTCCAGAAGATCATGTACAACACGATTTGCAACATCTCTTCTGTCGCCGTAAAAACGTCAAATTGGTAACCGATACGGTTACGCGTATCGATCGAGCTAACAAAACCGTCATTACCGAACATGGTCGCTATGCCTATGACCAAGTTATCCTGGGAATTGGCAGTGAGCCTAACGACTTTGGCACACCTGGGGTTGCTGAATATGGGTTCACTTTAGGCTCATGGGAACAAGCTGTTGCATTGAAACAACACATTATCGATGTTGTGCGCCGCGGGGCAATTGAACATGACCCAGAAAAACGGCGGGCACTTTTGAATATTGTGGTCGTTGGTTCTGGTTTCACCGGAACTGAAACCATTGGTGAATTACGCGATTGGCGCGATGAACTAGCAGCTGATAATAAGCTGGACCCTGAAGAAATCCAATTTACCATGATGGAAATGGCACCGACCATCATGAATATGCTCGACCGCAATGATGCAGCTAAAGCAGAACGCTACATGGCTAAACGAAAAATTAACGTGCGGAAGAATACCGGTGTCACTGGTGTTCACGAAATGCACATTGATTTAAATGACGGTTCAACTTTCCCAACTGCCACTCTCATCTGGACAGCGGGCGTTAAGGCTTCTTCACAAGCAGCACAATTGGGCCTAACAACGGGGAAAGCTGGCCGAATTGTGACAAATAAATTCATGCAATCTGTTGATGACGACAAGATTTACGTTGTCGGCGATGTGGCCTTCTTCGATGAAACGGATGACGGTCGTGGCCAACCGCAAATTGTCCAAGGTGCCGAAGCATCTGCTGCAACTGCTTTAAAGAACATCATCGCCACTGAAGCAGGGCGAGAAAAAGTCCCTTACAAAGGAAATTACTCTGGCTTCATGGTTTCAATCGGTTCTCGCTATGCAGTTGCTAACTTGATGAATTTTTTCCATCTCAGTGGTTTCTTTGCAACATTCGTTAAACATTTAGTCAACATGCTCTATTTTATTCAGATTTATTCTGGCTATGATTTATTCCACTATTCAATGAATGAATTCTTCAGAACAAAGAACGATCGCAACTTGATGCGCGGTCATATTTCACGATATGGGAATGTTTTATGGACAGTCCCTGCACGTCTTTTCTTAGGGGCCATGTGGCTCGTTGATTGTTGGGATAAGGTACAAGGTGAGGGTTCTTGGTTCACCAATAAGCTCCGCTTACCTTTTGACTGGCTCCAACCAGCAGTCACCAGTGGCGCTTCTAAAGCAGCCGATGCAACAAGCGCCGCTAGTGGTGCTGCCTCAAGCGGCGCCGCTGAACCGGCTACTGCTAAAGTCACATTCGGTCTTTCTTACTTATTTGGCCACGATCCAATGCCTGTGTTCGATAAGATGCCTCACTGGTTCTACAGCATTACAAAGGTCTTGATTCCAAACCAAGAAGTGGCCTTCTTCATGCAAAAAACAATGACTATCATTGAAATTTTAATTGGTTTGGCTTTAATTGCTGGACTCTTCACTTGGTTAACTAGCGCAGCAACCATTGCAATGGTTATCACATTCTGCCTGTCAGGGATGTTCTATTGGGTTAACATTTGGATTATTCCAATGGCCCTTGCCTGCATGAACGGTTCAGGTCGTGCTTTCGGGCTAGACAAATGGGTGGTCCCATATTTACAAAAACATCTCGGTCGCTGGCGCTACGGTCAACAACGCGCACTATACAAAAATCAATGAATGCACAAAAGAAGGACGTTGAAATTCGTTCAACTTTTAAGCATTAGTCTCGAAAGTCGGCTTGAAAGACACGTTAAATAAAACAAGCCATTGGTCGTTATCAAAAGGAGGGGGTTATGACAGACATGTTTTTGTCATAACCCTTTTTATTGCTATTTCAGAGAGAAAGACTGACGCCTATGTTCAAACAAATTCGCACTAACCGTTACATCAAAATGATTCGGCCCGGTGATATAATAGTCGTAATTAGTTTGTTTATGCTATCGTTTACCCCAGTTGCTATTTTTAGCTGGCATGAATGGCAAACAACGCAAGCGACAGGTTCAAACACACAAGTATTGACGGCTTATGTCAAACACGATGGTAAAACCGTCTATCAAGTCAACCTAACCACCCACCGTGGCGTTAGCCACTTTACTTATCGCGATGCCGATGGTGACTACAACAAAATTCAAGTGACCGATCACGCCATCGCGGTTACTGAAGCTAATTGCTTCAATCAGATTGATGTTAAGCGTGGCAAAATTTCTAAGCCCGGCCAAACGATTGTTTGCTTACCACACAAGTTACTGATTGAAATTAAAGCCAAGGACGGGACCGACACGGGCGGGATGGTTTCTGCCTGATTTAAAAGGAGCACAAGCGATGACTAACAATCAAACGCGTAAATACATCTATATTGCACTCTTGTGCGCTCAAGGAATCATTATCGGCCTTGTCGAACGCGCGATTCCATTTCCATTTGCCGTAGCCCCGGGTGCTAAGTTGGGACTAGCCAATTTAATCACTATTATTTCGTTATTTACCCTACCGGTCAACGACTGCTTTTTATTGATGATTATGCGGACTGTTTTATCCGCCTTGCTAGGGGGGACCCTCTCAACTTTTATGTATAGCCTTGCGGGCGCAACGTTAAGTTTTTGCGGTATGGTCTTGCTAAAACAGCTTAGTCGCCGTTTTATCAGTATGATCGGAATCTCAGCCACTGGTGGCTTGCTCTTTAACGTCGGTCAGCTCTTAGTCGCGAGTTTTATTGCCCAGAGTTGGCAGGTGCTCCTCTATCTACCCATCCTTGCATTTCTCGGCATTCTCGCCGGAATCGCGGTCGGTATCGCCGCAAACTTTTTATTCGAACACGTCAAAACCCTGACTTTTTTAAAAGCGCAACACGAAATTTAGTTTAACAAGGAGTTAATGATGGCAAAAATACATGCCATGTGGCAGAACTATCCAGAAATCGAAACCGAACTTGCGCAAAGTCTTGCGCTAATTGAAGATAACATTCACACCAAAAACCAAGCCGTCACCGACGCTATTTTAGAGATGATTAGTGCTGGCGGCAAGTTGCTCCGCCCTGCTTATTGCTTATTATTTTCACAATTTAATCCAGTCAACCGGCAGAAGATGATTGCCTTAGCCGCTGCTATCGAAACGTTGCACACTGCGACGTTAATTCATGATGATATCGTGGATGATTCCGATTTACGTCGCCATCAAGAATCAATTCAAGCCCGCTTTGGCAAAGATGTCGCTGTTTATGCTGGCGATTACTTATTCGTTGTCTGTTTCAAGTTATTGGCCAATTATGCGAGTGATTTGAAGAGTATCCAATTTAACAGCCAAACGATGGATCAAATTCTCGATGGTGAACTCAGTCAAATGACAACGCGTTATAATCTCGATTTAACCCCCAAACAGTATTTACAACAAATTAATGGCAAAACTGGCCAACTGTTCGCGCTCAGTTGTTTCATTGGTGCTTACGAAAGTCAAAAAGGCTTGAAGTTTGCCCACCAAGCCGAAAAAATTGGCTTAAATATCGGTCTCGCCTTTCAAATTTTGGACGATATCTTAGATTATACCCAGACTGACATTAATTTTGGCAAACCCGTCCTCGATGATATGCGCCGCGGTGTCTATTCGCTTCCCTTAATCATGGCCTTACAATCCAATCGCCAAACATTAGCACCTTACCTCGACAAACAAAGCGCCATGACCGATGCCGACGTCCACGCTGTTCAAAGCATCGTCCGCCAATCCGGGAGCGTTGAAAAAGCTCAAGCACTCGCACAAGATTACACAAACCGCGCACTCGCTGGTCTTGCAAAACTACCAGCTATGCCGACAAGAACAACATTACAACAATTAACAAAACGTTTATTAACTCGAAAAGCCTAAAAAAAACGGGTATCATGGCGGTGCTTGCCATGATACCCGTTTTACTATGATGCCGCAAAGCCGACCCTAATCGAGTAGCCCTTATTTTTTAAGCTGTTTATCGGATTTGAACCGACGACCCCCACCTTACCATGGTGGTGCTCTACCTACTGAGCTAAAACAGCATTTCACAATTGATTACCAACCGTGATATAAGTATATCGAAAAATAAAAAGCGGGTCAAGCCCCTAGAGGCCAACTTCTGTATCAGAAAGTGCTAATTCGAAATGTTGTTGTAAGAATTTAGCGACCCCGTCGTTCGTATTGGTTTCTGTTACATAATTTGCAGTGGCCTTGACTTCTGGCAAGGCATTCCCCATCGCAACACTGTACTTCGCCGATTGTAACATTCCCATGTCATTTTGACCATCGCCAAAGGCAATCGTATGTTCAGCATCAATTCCATGAAGCATTTGAATCTGGCGAATTGCAGTAGCTTTGTCAACTCCAGTTGGCATCATTTCGATGTTATCTGGGCCAGAAGAAGATACGCTCATCACAGCTTGATTCATTAATCGTCGTTTAGCGACCGCTAACCGCTCGGGATGGCCCCGCCCAATGATAATGCCATTGGTAATCTGATCACTTAAATTCAATAACATTTCTAAATCGGTCACCGGATGATGATCAATATCGGCATTCAACAATAAATTGCCCGCATCACGGGCGACAAACTTAGGAATTTCTTGTGTATAGTAAGCTGTATCAGTGGTAAAAAAATACGCAGATAAATTAGGATCTGCTAAACACACTTCATAGGCCGCTTTGAGCGCCTTTTTACCTAAATAGGATTTGTTCATCTGATGACCGTTTTCAAAAACAGCACCGTTAGAAGCCACAATCCGAACATCATCGTTAATTTGCCGTGAGATTACCCGACCAAGATTGTACATCCGGCCCGTGGCAATGTAGAAAAGCACATCACGTTTTTGTAACGTGCGAATCACACGTTTAGTCAAAGGTGTCACGATTTGATGGTCGCGTACTAACGTCCCATCAATATCTGAAAAAACTAAGTAAGGTGCCATATAGATTCCCCTCAATTTAGATTTGTAACCGGCAACACTTCTTCATTTTAGCGTATTTAGATGAAACGTTAAATAGGCAATTTTGTTTCATTCACAATCAAACGATTATTTTATAGCAGTAAGTCTTGCTATTTACCATTACATAGTTTATTATCACCTTATTTGGTAATTTTAATAATGTCTGAAGGAGTTTTTGGCTATGGATAAAGAAAATCTCAATATCGGTGATTTAGTAACTGGCAAAGTGGACGAAGACCTCGAGGGGGCATTCACAGGAACTGTTGAAAAAGTATATGAAAACTCCGCTTTAATTAACATTACGGATTTCGATGCAGCTGATAAGGCTAATGTTTCGGAATTAAACAACAAAATTGTTGTTAATCTTAAGCAATTAAAAGCTGCTAAAGCAAAATGAAAAAGCATCCTTAGCGGGTGCTTTTTTCATGCGCTCAAACGGATTTTAACCACCCTATTGCGGATCTTGGGGATCATTCACAAAAGTACCCACGTGTATTTAAAAAAGCGTAGTCAACCATTAAGGGGACAATCGACGGTCATTCAGTCGATTGTCCCCTTTTTAGATAGGCTTAAAAGATGCCTACTTTATTCTACATTTTCGAACTTGCCCCATAAGTTCATTGTCGATTGAATATTGACAAAGGCATTCGGATCCGCATCCATAACGACCCGTTTTAATGCCGTTAAATCGTATTTGGAAACCACCGTCATGATCACCGTTGTTTCTTGGTTGGTATACAGCCCAGTTCCATCTAGTTCAGTGGCCCCATGAATAAAGTCGCGCATTCGCTTCTTCAAATCTTCAGGGCGCTTGGTAAAGATTGTTACGGTCACCTTTTGTTGCTGAATATAAATGTAATCCATCAACAAACTTGAAACGAAGATTTCGACGATACTGTATAAAGCAGCACCCCAACCAAAAAAGATGCCGGCTGCAAGGATAATCATCCCGTTGATGATGTTATTCACGACGCCCACGCGTTTGCCAGTTAATCGACCGACTAACGACACAATGACGTCCGTCCCACCAGTTGAAAAACCGGCATTAAAACACAAGCCAACCCCTAAACCAATCAACGCGCCACCGAACAAGGCGCCCGCAAAGCGTTCCGTTACAATTGGATGGACAGGTACTGGAATGACCTTCAAGAAAAGGACACTTGTAAAAACAGCGACGATACTAAAAATCGCATACTGATGGTTGATTTTGAACCATGCCAAAATCAATAACGGCACATTCAAAATAAAAACCAACATCGCAACACTTAATGAGCCGCCCAGATACGTGACTAACGAGGTTAGCAATTGAGCAATCCCTGTGACCCCACTCGAATACGTCTTCGCCGGAATCAAGAACAGATTAACACTCATCGCTGCCAAAAAGCCGTATATCATCGCGATAATAATTTTTTTCGAATTTCCTTTTAAAGCAATCATTGTAGCACCTCCATCGATTAAAAAAGCCACACTCTCCACTTGGAAGAGTGTGACAAATGATTAAAGTGCGCCCTTGGCTTATAGGTTCTTGTCCATCACGAAGGTTAACTTAGAAAGTTGCGTCCCTTCTGTCACCAATTGCGCTAACAAATCGGTTGTTGCTTTATGGTAGTGTGCAGCAATTTCATGATTTTGATGGGTTAAAAAATCAGTGGCAGCCACTTCTGTCTTCACAGCAGTATCTACCGCAGCAATCTTAGTTCTTGCCCATTCTGATAATGCTTTTTGATAGTCAATATCAGCTTTTTTAAAGGCCCCATAGTGTGATTCAACAATCATTGCCAATGCTTCGTATAACCAATAAGCGTTCTTCAATTGCATCTTCGCTGGCAGTTCGCGATAACTTTCATCCGTATCCGTCGCATTCGTAAAAAATGGTACGTGCGGACAGAATGTTGGTACCCCAAAGCCTAGCCATTGAACACCGCGCACAGCATCTGGCACATTATTTCTAATCTGACAGATATGTGAGTTTTGTGTCCGTGAAAGTGAAATTGCCCGATAAGTCGTCTTTTGTTCTTCTGTCCCATTACCAAGTGGATCATAAATAGTTTCGTTGTAATGTGATTTTAACACATATTGAACGTCTTCCACACTTATTTTACGATTGGCCTTGCGAATGAATGGCAAGTCACTTGATTCTGGTTCTTGTTTGATTTCAGGATTTAAATAGCGTTGGGCATACCAAACCCGTGGTGTGTTATAGTGGCGATCCAATTCAGTATCTGTCCCAAAAATCTTGCGGAAGTTCCATTCAGTATCACTTGGATTCAAATGATTTTCACTGACGAATTCTTGAATCCCTTCTGACCACATGTAATTTTCGGGATCATTAAAGTCAACATCTTCGATTGCAATTTGGTTAGCAGCAACTGCGTAGCAATCATCCGGAATTCGAACAGCAACCCAGTGATGCCCAGTAACAATTTCTTGATACCAAACCTCATTTTGGTCACTATATTGAACCCCATTCCCTTCAGCTGAACCGTATTTAGCAATCAAATCCCCCATCAATTGAACCCCTTGACGTGCAGAATCGATATATGGAAGAACCAACGTACACATTGAATCTTCAGCTAAACCTTGCTTGACCAATGGATCATAAGCTAATACCCGTTCGTTAGCATAGACACTTTCAGTTGCGGAGAGGGCGACATTTTTTTCATTAATCCCGTCTTCTTCATTTAAACCATCACTTAAATCGCCATTGGGGGTCGATGTGTAACGATAACCGTCCGCCGGTAATGGCACAGTTAAGCCATTATATTTTGAAACATATGTCGCGTGTCGATCATGAACTGCTGGTTGTACGAAGAACCGTTTAGGATGGATTGCATAGAAGCGATCCTCATTTCGCGAAATCATCGTAGAGCCATCAATTGACGCATTTTTTCCTACCATCATTGAAGTACATGCTGATAATTCAATTCTGTCTGTCATTTGAAAAACTCCTTTTTATTAAAAATATGATTCACTAATTGATTAATAAAACTTAGTCGGTTACCCGCCGGATCAAATGCTCGGTGTGTTCTAGATGATTCAAGTACACGAGTAATCGTTCATATAGATATTCACCGGCTTCATCATATTGCCCTGCCAGTGCTTGACCAATCTGGTGGACACTTCGTTTGCCGTTCACATGTCTAAAGACAAAACTACCGTACTCATCGAGTTCCAGCTGGGTTTCTAGCGGAATCTTCACGTGCAAACGCCGTAATGTCCGTTGAATCCAATGGTTCTGCGGCCGGATAATAGTGACTTGGCCAGCTTTTAACTTAAATTGGACTTGCGGATTTTTTTCATAGACAAGTTGTTCTAAATCAATCTCCGCTTTCTGACGTCCCATCTTCTGTTGCTCCTCCTTTATGAATCATCATAAGTGGCACAGTAATCGAAACAACCATGACAGCCAATAAGATTATCCCCATTGCATTGGTATTCGCAAAACCAGTAAGGACATGGTCTTTTAACACACCAGTCACGTGGAGAATAATCCCAATTAAACCAATAATTGAACCACCCGCAATTAAACCAGATGATAAACTAATCCCACTTTGAACCCGGTTATTCTTAATCGCTTCATCACGCGTTACTTTTTCAATAAAGACTTTAATCAAAGCACCGATTAAGATAATTGAAGTTGTTGAAATTGGTAAGTAAAAGCCAATTGCAACTGTCATGATTGGTAAATCTAAGAAGTAGAACGCTAATGCCATTACAACCCCAACGATAATCATGATCCATGGTAATTTACCCGTCATAATTCCCGATGTTAACGTAGCAATTAAGTTAGCTTGTGGTAATCCAAAGGCTGGTGTTGCACTATCTGTAACAAATTGTGGCGACAGAATGGTGATTGTGCCAACAGTTACGATAACGCCGACAATGCCAGCAATCATAAAATATTTCATCATTTCTGATTTTGAACCACCAATAACATATGTTACTTTTTGAGATTGCATATAACCCCCACCAACAGCAATGGCGGTCACAACGAAGGTCCCAAACATTAATAAGATTTGCGTATGGTTATTATCCGTCCAACCAAATAATACGAAGACGACCGTCATAATGACTAATGAGGCAATCGTCATGCCTGATACAGGAAGGTTCGAACAACCAATGGTCCCAGCAATTCGTGCTGAAACAATGACAAAGAGTAAACTCAAAATGGCTGCTAATAATGCCCCAACAATCCCCATCAAGAAGTTTTGCGCAATGATTACGCCAACAACGAAGATGCCAACCCCACCAGCAACAATCGCCACCATGCCAAGGGTATTTTTTTCTTCGCCTGCTACGTTTTTAGCAGCTAATGTTTTCTTGATTGAGGTCACAATGGTTGGGATTAATTTAATCGCACCGATTAAACCACCACAAAGCATCATTCCCGCACCAATGTATTTAACGTATGAACTCGATAAATCGTTAACCGCCATTTGGTTCACAGCTAAACTTGTGTTATTCCAAACATGGGCACCGTTGCCTGCCATATCCGTGAAGTACCCGATTAATGGTGCAATCGCAAAGTTGGATAAAATCGCACCGGCAAACATTGTTAATGACACTTCTAACCCGACGATAAAGCCAATCCCTGCTAGTAATGGGTTCACTTCAACGTCTAATTTCCATTTATAAAATGATGAGCCCACGTAGCTGATCATATTATTGACAACCCCAAAGACTGATGATGTTAGCATCGTGATAATCCCACCGATACCAAAACCAACCCCCATGTATTTAAGCGAGTCGCCACCAGTATCTGACGCAACCAAGGCTTCTGAAATCGCCATGGCTTCTGGATAAACCAACTTACCATGTTCTTCAACTATTAAATAGTTATGCACTAATGAGGCTGTTCCTATTGAAAAAAGAATGGCGAGTACCCCCACAATAACCCCTTGAATAAAGTTAATGTGACCACCAATTAAAATAATAGCTGGTAAAACATAAATCATCCCACTGGCAATTGATTCACCACCACTGGACATTCCTTGCATAATATTTTTGCCTAGAATCCCTTTTGATTTGGCAAACGCCCCGACTAACCCGGAACCAATGATGGACCCTGGAATTCCGGCCGCAACAGTTAAGCCGGCCTTCATTCCAGAATAAGCTGTTGAAGCAGCAAAAATAATGGCTAAAATGCTCCCCATAATTAGTATCGCGACGTTGCCGACCTTTTTGTCGCCTTGGTTGACATATGGTACGTATTTCTCACCTGAAACGCCGCCGTACGCGGATTTCGAAAGTTTCTTTTGCATAATGGTTCCTCCTAAAAGTCGTTTTTATTTAAGGCTCTTATCCTGACCAAAGATTTGCATCTTCAATGCAACCCCAGTTGGTGTGGCAGCTAACCCACCCAACCCAGTTTCACGTAATGTAGCTGGCATGTCTTCACCAATTCGTTTCATGGCACCAATCACTTCATCAGCTGGAATTTTGCTGACTAGCCCTGCCAATGCCATATCAGCACTCGTTAAGGCATCTACGGCCCCAATCACATTGCGTTTAACACATGGTATCTCAACTAATCCAGCAACGGGATCACAAACCAATCCCAATAGATTAGACATCGCCATCGCGAAGGCTTCTGACGATTGTTGTGGCGTGCCACCGGCAGCCTCAACTGCTGCCGCCGCCCCCATGGCAGCAGCACTCCCCACTTCGGCTTGGCAACCGCCAGTTGCCCCGGCAATCATCGCCGTATTGGCAACAATCATCCCAAAGGCTGATGCACAAAACAAGAACCGAATTTGTGCATCCCGATCAAGTGCCAAACGTTCTGTAATAACTGCTAAAACACCAGGTAGCGTGCCTGCTGAACCAGCAGTAGGCGTCGCACAAATAATCCCCATTGAAGCATTCACTTCATTAGTGGCCACCGCATTTTGCATAGCGGTCAACATCACATCACCTGACAACGACTTACCTTTTTCACGATACCGCTTTAATAGAACTGCCTCACCACCAGTAATCTTAGTGGCAGACTGAACCCCTTCACCGGTCACGCCTTTTTCTGCGGCCGCAATCATGACATCTAAATTTTTCCCCATGGTGGCCCAAATAACCTCACGACTAGTGTGACTCATCGCAACCTCTTGTTCGATAATCAATTCTGAGATTGGTAGTTGCCGTTCTTGCGCCGTCTCGACTAATTCGTGAATTGTTGTATACATCTTCTCACCACTTTCTATAACACAATAACGTCTTGGCTCATTCCGCGAACCTGTTCAATCTGTTCTGGATACGGCTTATCAATCAATTCAATTTTATACAAAAACCGATCGGGAACTTTAACCGAAATACGCTTATCACGATAGTTGCCTTCAAATATTTGATCCAAAGCATCCCCGATTTCTTGTTCCGATTCGACAAAAACCAATGGTAACGGGCCAGCAGTTTTGATAACGATGCCGTTCAAATTCACTTGACGAATTTCGATGGTCCCGCCACCAACTGAACATCCCCAAATCGTTAGTTCCTTCTCACGATTGATTAACGTTAATTCCGCCGTATTGGGATGGTTAATCGGGCTATTCCCTGGGTCTTCGATGAAAACAACATCAATTCCTTGACGACGCGCTAAATCAACTGCCATTGGTACCCGTTGATCGGCCGGATCAAATCCTAGCACACCACTAATAATCGCATAGTCGGTGCCATGCCCTTGGTGAGTTTGTGCAAATGATTCATAATAGCGCACAATGACTTTGTTAATCGGTGCATGAAAAAGACGATTGGCAACATGTCCAATAGCGACTGCGCCAGCAGTATGTGAACTTGAAGGGCCAATCATAATCGGGCCGATAATATCAAAAACGCTGCGATATTGATTTGTCATGTTCCCCTCCTACTTTCTGAGATAGTATTAATAAATAAGACGACTTATCCAACAAATCACAATCTCTACATCTGTACCATAACACAAAATAATCCTTGCTTCATGATATTCTACTAAGCAACTTTGTGAAAAAATGAGAGAATTCTTAGATTGACTTTTAAAACCAATTCCATCATTCGCTTTACCGGTTTAAAATTAGTTATCAGCCACTTTCAAGATTATATCCCCCAAATCATACTCTTTTTTCGTAAGTTACCGAATTTTATTGTACTACAACACAGGTTTTTAAATCCACTATCTTTGCGTCACTGTTTAATAACGACTATAATAAATAGCACATACATTTATATTGGAGGTTTTATTTATGCGGATTTTTGTTATTGGCGCCCATGGTAACGTTGGCCAACTCCTCATTAGCCAACTTGTTGCTGCTGGTCACACTGTTACTGCCGGCATTCGGGTTGAACAACAAGTGGATGAACTTACACAACTAGGTGCTAGTGCGGTCTTATTCGATTTAACCCAACAACCTAAGGCGTTAGCACCGCTATTAGCCAATCATGATGCGATTGTCTTTACAGCTGGTTCTGGCGGTAAAACGGGTGACGATCAGACACTATTAGTCGATCTCGATGGTGCCGTTAAGAGCATGGCTGCAGCTAAGATTGCTGAAGTAAGCCGCTACGTCATGGTCAGCGCTCTCTTTGTTGAAGATCGGACCAAATGGCCTGAAAGTATCAAGCCGTACTATGCTGCAAAATACTATGCCGATCACTGGCTAGAATTTTCTGGTTTAGATTGGACCATTCTGCGCCCTGGAGCACTGACAAACGATGCAGGCACCGGCTTAGTGACAATGCAACCAGCTGGTGGTCAAGTTGCCCGTGCTGATGTTGCTGCGATGATTCAGACCGTCTTAGAGCATCCAACCGAAACTATCCACAAGAAATTCTCGTTCGTTAACGGCGACTTACCTTTAATAGATGCCATAAAAAAAGCAGACTAAATCAGTCTGCTTTTTTCGTAGTCTTTTTGGCGGTCGTGGTCTTCTTCGTCGTTGCCTTTTTGGTTGTCTTCTTAGCAGCGGCTTTTTTCTTAGTGGTTGCTTTTTTCTTAGTCGCAGTCTTCTTAGCGGGCGCCTTTTTTTCAGCTGGTTCTTCTTTAGGTGCTTGTGAGCCGATTACGACAGCTTCCAAGTCTTTTGTTAGTAAGTCAGCAATCTTCGTCCAATTAGCAGCGGCGGCAGTTGCAAAAGAAGCCACCGGTCCAATTAAATCAATCCGCATGTTCGATCGATTAATCAGTGGTGAGGTCACGTATAAATAAAGGTTCACTTCTACTTGATCCTCAAGTTCAAAAAATTGATTTACTTTTTTAATGTATTGGAGGGGCAGATTCACAATGCCCGTTTCCAGGGTCACTTTAATAGGTTCACCAGCATATTCTGTCAGCACTGAAAAAGAGGCCAAAGCTTGTTTTTCGATGGCCTTATCAATAGCAGGTTTTAACTGTGCCAAAATATCGTCCGCCACAAAAGGGTCTGGCGTAGGGAGCTCATATTCATCCGTTAAATAGGTTTGATCTTGGATTTGATTGATAAACGCTTGTACTTCTATCTTCATCTCGTCAGTCCTTTTTTTAAATCTCTACATATCATAGCTTACTTAGGGTTAAAATACAAAAAAACATCCCACCTAGGTGAGATGTTCGTCTAATTGCAATCATTAAAAGACACGGCGTGCAAAACTTGGAGCATAATATTGCATTGAACCGATCTTAACATTTTCGCCAGGTTGTGGGGCATGGATATATTGGCCGCCACCAATGTATAGGGCAACATGGTATGAGCTACCTTGTGAACCCCAGAATAATAAATCGCCAGGTTGTAAGTTGCTTAATGAAACAGCATAACCGGCACTTTCTTGAGGAACTGTCCAACCACCGATACTCTTACCGGCAGCATTTCTGAAGACATAATCCATTAAACCAGAACAGTCAAAACTACTTGGCCCATGAGCTCCCCAAACGTAAGGTTTCCCAATTTGAGCCATCGCTAAATTAATAACAGCTTGCACATTACCGGTCGTTGTTGCCGGTGCCGTTGGGGTTGGGGCTGGCGTATTTTCAGTAGGCGCCGTTTGAGCTGCTGGCGTTTCAACCGGAGCGGGCTTCGTTGCAGTTTCAGCTGGAGCCGGTGTCGTTGATTGTTGTGCTTGAGCTGGCGCTGTCCTTGCTGTTTGAGCAGATGCACTACTTTCTGTGGCAGCTGGCGTACTTTCTTGTGTAGCCGGTGTTTCAACCGGAGTTGATTCACTTTCTGCAACTGGAGCTGTTTCATTTTCTGTAGCGGGGGTTGGTGTTGTCGGAGTACTTGCGGTTTGAGCCGGTGTTGTGTCAACTGGGGCTGGTGTCGCTGGGGTTTCAACCGGTGTCGTGGTTGTCGATGGCGCTACTGGCTGTGCAGCAGGCGTCGGTGTCGCTTCAATCTTACCATCACCTGTAAAGCGTGCTGGCACCCAACCGCCGTTTTCAAGTTGATACCATTCTTCACCTGAAACCGTTTCTGTCTTTGTAATGTTGACCGTTTGTCCATAACCTAAGTATTGGCCTGTTGGGGCTGTATAAGTTGCCGTTGACCAAACAGTGGTTGCACCGCCAGCATAAGCAATCCGCGCTGTCTTTTGGGCAGCTGGTGCTTCTGTTGAAGATGTCCTTTCAGTTGGTGTCGCATTGCTAATCGTCAAGTAACGTTCTGGCACCCATTCGCCGTTGCCAATTCGGTACCATGTTTCAGCACCAATCTTTTGTGATGCCAAAAGATTAACTGATTGGCCCTTAAAAATGTATCGTTTCGCAGTTTGACCAGTTGTTGGACTTGTCCAAACAGTTGTTGCACCATCTGCGTAGTTGACGGTTGCTGTTGTTGCTGCTTGTACTTGCCCTGCACTCAATAAACCAATCCCAGCTGCCCCTAAAATTCCAGAACTCAATGCAATCAAACTCTTTGTGTTGTTCATTAAACTGTCTCCTGTCGATAAATTTTTATTTGGATTTTCTTAATTATCGTAATTAATTCATAACTAACTTTGCAAAAAATTAATTTCTAAATGCAATTTTAGCACAGACCCAAGTAAACATTCAAGTAAACGCTATGAACAACTGTTTAAATATCAACAAAAAAAGCGCCCCGACACGGTTTGTGCGGTGGCCCTTTTTTTATTAATGGGCAACGTTGCCGGCCACATTCAATGCATCCCACGTTCTTGCAAACGGTGGCGCATAAACAAGGTCAAGTAACCCGAGTTGTTCAGTTGTCATCTTCGCTTGAATGGCCGTTGCTAATACATCAACGCGTAACACCGCGTCTTTTTGACCAACAACTTGGCCACCAATTAAGATATGATCTGCTTTAGTATAAATCAGTTTAATCGTTAAATCTGATTGGCCTGGATAATAGCTTGTTTGGTTCTTATCGTGAATTAAAACAGTCCCAAACTCAAGGCCAGCCGCCGCTGCTTCTTTTTCCGTCAGCCCTGTTCGGCCCGCTTCTAGCGTGATTAACTTCACACCAGCTGAATTCAACATTCCTGGCAACTGCGCTGCTTGGCCGCCTAAATTGGTGCCGACAATCCGGCCTAATTTATTGGCCCCGGTTGCAAGTGCTGAATACATGGGTTGGTGGGTCACACTGTTAATAACCGTTGCGTTATCACCAGCAGCATAGACATTTTTAATCGATGTCCGGCCCGCTTGATCGACAATAATCGCACCGTTTTTCAACTTCTGTAAGCGATCATCTGTGATGAATTGCGTATTGGGCCGAATCCCAGCTGCTACAATTACTAAGTCTGTCGCATATTGCCCTTTATCAGTCACAATCCCAGTTACTTGATCCGTTCCTTCCAAAGCTTGAACGGTTTCTGATAAGTGTAACTCAATACCATTATCCCGTAAGTCATCCGCAAACATATCCGTTAATTCCGGATCAAATGCCAGTGGTAAAATCCGATCTTCTAATTGGATGACCCGCACTTTTTTTCCTAATTGATGAAACTCTTCGGCAATTTCTAACCCGATAAAGCCCGCACCAATCACCGTTACAGATTGAATCTGCGTATCTTGACCTAATTCACGTAAAGCTTGTCCATCAGCCATCGTCCGTAAATGATAGACGTTTTTTAGGTTAACATTTTTAATCGGTGGCATAATGGCAGTCGCCCCGGTTGCCAACATCAATTGATCATATGAGTCTGTCTTTTCTTGACCCGTCTTTAAATCACGGACAACGACTGATTGCGCATCGAAATCAACGGATACAACTTCATGTTCAAGCTGGACATTAATCCCTTGTTGGGCAAATTTTTCAGGCGTTCGGGCAATCATTTGGTTGGGATCTTCGAAATGGTCACCAACAAAATAAGGTAAGCCACAAGCACCAAAGGAAACATAATCCCGTTTTTCATATAACGTGATGTCTAAATCTGGATTCGTTCGTTTGGCTTTTGCAGCTGCACTGGTCCCTGCAGCTGTAGCACCGACAATAATCGTTCGCATCGCTAACCCCTCCATTTTTTGAAATTAAGCCATTTCATCTGAATCTTCCGTTAAACTCATATCATTAAACTTATTCTTATCTAGTCTTCCCAATAAGTGCGCCGTCAAAACACCAGTTGTCATTGAGCCATCAACATTCAAAGCTGTCCGCCCCATGTCAATTAATGGTTCAACTGAAATCAATAGGCCAGCTAACCCGACTGGCAAGTTCATTGAAGATAGGACGATTAAAGCGGCAAATGTTGCACCACCGCCGACACCGGCAACCCCAAAAGAACTAATTGCGACAATCAAGATCAATTTAACCAAGAAACCAATGCTCCATGGATTAATCCCAACAGTTGGGGCAATCATCACCGCGAGCATGGCTGGATAAACACCAGCACAGCCGTTTTGACCGATTGAAGCCCCAAATGAAGCTGATAAGTTAGCAATACCATCTTCAACCCCTAAGCGTTTTGTCTGGGTTTCAATGTTCATTGGAATGGACCCCGCACTTGTTCGAGAAGTGAACGCAAAGATTAAGGTTGGAATGACCTTTTTGATGTAGTTAATTGGATTTAAGCCTGTCAATGTGATTAATAGGAAATGAATCAAGAACATGATAATTAAAGCCACATAAGAGGCAATCACGAACTCACCCAGACTGAGAATCCCTTTGACGTTTGTTTGCGCTACGGTTGTTGTCATTAAGGCTAACACCCCATAAGGCGTCATCCGTAAAATTAAGGTTACCATGCGCATGATAACTGCGTATAAAGCATTAACAATTTTATTGAACATTTCTGCTTGTTCCGGCTTTTTACGCCGTAATTGTAATGCGGCAACCCCTAAAAAGGCTGAGAAAATAACAACAGCTAGTGTCGATGTAGGACGTGAACCCGTCATATCCATAAATGGATTTTCAGGAATGAAGCTGACGATTTTTTCAGGAACTGTTTGTTCTTGTACGTCGCCTAACTTCGTTTGTAATTCTTTTGAACGGGCCTTTTCGACTTGGCCTGATTGAATATCACTCGCATTTAAGCCGAAAACATCCGCGGTCATTGAACCAACTGTGGCTGCGATTAAGGTTGTAAAGATTAAGATCCCAATGACCATGCCGGCCATCTTCCCTAAGCCCTTAGATGATTCTAAGTTCGTAATGGCTTGAATAATCGAAACCATGACCAACGGCATAACGATCATTTTTAAAAATGAGACATACCCGTTGCCGACAATCCCAATCCAATCGGCTGTCTGTTTAACAACTGTTGAATCTGCTTTGAAAATAATCTGTAAGAGGGCGCCAAATAAAATCCCGACCCCCAATGCCGTGAAGACGCGGCGACTAAACTTAACGTGAATCCGGGCCATCTTGTTTAAAACAAATAACATGATGAGCATGATTACGATGTTGATGACGACATATGTAATTGTCATTTCTCTACCCCATTCCTTTTTTAATACTTACTTATTGTAAACGATAGTGACTATTTTTGCATTAGATAGGTCCTAATTCTCATAATTTATTTCATAATGGCGCCCTACTAGCCAAAAAGTAGCTTTTACTTTCAGAAAAAGCCTATTTTAATCAGCTAGTTCTCTTACACTTTTATCATACAAAAAAGGCACTGACAATGTTCAATTGCCTGTGCCTTCATTCATGATTATGCTCGGCTATCCCCATTTGTGGCGATTACCTTTTGGACCAGAGTTCATCACAACATCACCCAAGCCAATTGAAGCGACTTCCCAGCCCATTCAAGTACCTTTATGCTACTTAAAAGGTTCAACTCGTCCATCTGCGTAAACTATCCAATAAGCGCCCGATTGGCCAGAAATTGACCAGTAAACAGGTGATGATATCCCTGCTGATCCATGTGCTACAGTCCACCCATCATCCCCTTTTTGTTGTTTTAGATAATTAATCGCCTCTTCAGCAGTGTGAATGACATCTGTCGAAACTGGTTGGTTCCCATTGGCTTGTTCTCTTTGCGTTGTCTCAGCAACCGATGATTTGCCAGATGAAGTATTTGATTCTTTTGTTACATCACTTGTAGTAGTTGGTTGATTCGGCGTCACGCCATTTACAATATCACTAAAGCCATTTTTTAGTGTGGCATTTTTAGTTTCGTCAAAATGAATCAAATTATCAGGCATCCCTTGATTCTGTTGCGTTATTAAAACCATCGGCTTGTCATCATGGATTGAAAATAAATATAGGTGAGCAGTACCAAAGTTTGCACTTGAATCCTCTGCATAGATTGCAACAACTTGATAATCTGCCGTTCCATTCCCATCCTCTGACCAAGCAACTGAAACTTGCTGATTTGCGACCGCAATTTGGTTTTTACTAAAATCTTGCGGATACTTCTTACCATAGAAATCAGTATTATTTTCAGGATAATACGCTGCATATGTTTGCCCCATCGAGCGACCCCAATTGCCCATAAACGTTGCCAACTTATGCATTTTATCCTTACTCCACAATTCTTTTTCTTGTTTGCTAAAACTTGATTCTTCGTCCAATACTTGTTTATCTTTTTTGCTATTCTTCATTTGAATCGATTGACTTGAACGACGTAATTCGCGTACTTTTTGCGTCTTTTGACAAGCACTTAAAAGCATTAGCATTAAAAGACTAATGCCAACCAATTTAACCTTTCTAATGATTTTATTCTCCCCCCAAAAAACATTTAAATATCCAAATCAATGACGTTATCTCCGATTAACGCTTCACTTTTATAGGGATCTGTCTTCCCTGAAAAAATTGGGTCTGTTGATATATTTTTTTCCAACGGCTGATTACCCGTGACGTCACGGCCCCATAACTTATTATGCTTAATTTTCGCCCAATTAGATATTTCATAGTGTTCGTTATCAGGCGTCCGGTAGTCTAAATAAAGTTTGCCATTATCTAAATAAGCATGGACTAATTTACTACCTTTATACTCAGAAAATATTTCGGTTGTATTTTTTTGGACTTCTGTAATAACGGCCGCCAAATTTGTTGGATTTTTTTTCGGCTTATTACGCTTTAAACCAGAAACCGTCAAATTGATATTATGGCCCTTGCGCCCATAATAAGCATATCGTCCACCATCATTCAATATTTTTGCTAACTTGACCTCGCTTATTGCTATCTTGTCTCCATTAGAATACCCTTTTTTACTTGTAATATCAGTCGCTTTATTAACGTATGTTTTTCCATGTCCAGTATAATAAAGCGAAACCCTCCCATGGGTATTCGTTCCAGAATTGCTAAGCTTAAAATCTGACGCTTTAATGTCTTTAACAGCTATTCGTTTTTGTTTCTTTAGACCTTTTACCTTATAGGTCTTATTGACGGGCTTAAAAAACGGCTTTGTAGTGTCATCCTTAATTGTTAATTTAATTGTCTCGCCATTTTTTAAATTACTACTTTTATCAAAGTCAATGCTGGTTTTCTCCATATGCTCAATATAATTTTTTGCATTGTTAATTTCTGCAGATTTCATCGTTAATGGATTAAATTTATCTGCGTCATATAAATCGCTTGAAGAATCCGCAGTTTCGATTAATGAATCCAATGTTTTTTTATCAACATTTGCCTTTTTACCTTCAAAACGTGCAATCTCTTTATAGATTTGAAGTGAACTTTCTTCTGCTATTGATGCTACTCCGTAACCGTTATAGCCAGTAAACTCAACCTTCGCCTTTTTTAGAAAATTGTTTGCGCCACAACCTGCTATTATACCTACCAAAAGAAGAAATATTACCCCTATATCTAATCGCTTCTTCATTAAATTTAACCTCCAAATAGATATATATTTTAATTATATATCTAATATTATCATAAAAACATCTAAAAAGATTTAAAATAAGCAAAAACATCTTTTTAGATATTCAGAAAAGTACCGATTACCGTCAAAATTTTACAAAAGGACGGTGCCATCTATGTTACCTAATAATATTAGCCATCAAATACGTAGTAAGCGGAGATTACTTAATCTGACCATTGAAGAATTAGCCGAAAAAAGCGATACTTCTGTAGCGCTCATTTCTCGAATTGAAAGAAACGTCGTTGATTCTGTCAGTCTATCCAAGTTAATTGCGGTGATAGATGCTCTTGCTATTCCTATGTCAGATATATTCGGCGTCCCAAATGTCGATAATCAAACAAATGAGTTGTGGGGCTACCTCATGTCATTGTCTGCAAGCGAACGTCAGGAAAAGGCTTCAGCAATCTTAAAATTAGTTAAATAGTCCGCCAAAACTTAACGCAACACTTTTTCCGCGCACAAAAAAAGCCCCTTCCTGACGGAAGGGGCTTTTTTCACAGTATTCCGAAGAATAAACACCTTGTGCTCCACAACACAGCGGGCGAAAACACCCTTGCAATACGGCAAGTGGTTAAATAAATAACCGTGGTATCCTGTATCTTTGGGTCTCCTAGCTGCCTTCGCAGAATAGTTACCTACCGAGACTTACTCGACTCATCGCATGAACTTATTATAGCATACTTTTTAGTGCCGCGATACCCATTTCGGCGTAATCGATCGTTTTCGTGTTATATCGGCCAAAATTTGCGCCAACATAAAGCCAACGGCAATCGCACCAGCAATCATAATCACGGAAACACCTTGGGTTGAAGCTTCATTTAAGTTACCCAACACGAGGTTGCGAATCGCCCGATACGCAGTTCCACCAGGCACTAATGGGACTAACCCCGGAATATTAAAAATAATCACCGGCATCCGTTTATAGCGTGCCATAATATTCCCACAAATCCCAACGGCTAACGCGCCCAACAAATTAGCGAGCATGCGGCCACTGCCAAAGTTAAAAAGCATCCAATAAACTTGCCAGCCTGCCATGCCTGCCAAACCGCACCACAACAACGCTCTTCTTGGTAAATTAATACAAATTCCAAAGGCCACTGTTGAAAAATAACTAAACAGCGCTTGAATCATAAACTGTCCCCAATATGGCATCTGCTGAACCTCTCTTTACATAAAAAATCTAAATACGAGGGCAATCCCCGTTCCAATCGCAAATGCACTTAAGATGGCTTCCATCCCACGGGCCATACCAGACAATAAATGCCCCGCTAATAAATCTCGAATCGAATTGGTAATCGCCACTCCTGGAACGAGCGGCATGACAGCGCCAATGATAATGTTATCAATATCAACCCCTAAGTGCCATTTAGTTAATAGATAAGCTACTATTCCAATTACTGTTGCACTTAAAAACTCACCAATAAAGCGAATCATTGTGACCCGATTGACCACCGCGAAGACCGCATAGCCTAAAGCACCGGCTACCGCTGACGGTATGATATCTAACCAATCATATTCACCAGAAAAAATAATCATCAAAAGTGCCGAAATAATTGCCGCCGCCGTAATTTGTACCCACAATGGAAAATGGTCGGTATTTTGATCAATTTGTTTCAACCGTAGCATTAACTGATCCAGCGTAATCTCCTTAGTTGCAAACTGACGTGAGGCAGTATTCACATTTTCAACCTTTTCAAGGTTAATTGTGCGTACAGCAACGGCGCCTAATTGCACATAAGGTTGATTTTCAATCCCGATAAATAAACCGGTCGGTGTCGTAAACACAACGCTTTTTTGAATACCAGCATTATAAGCAATTCGGTTCATCGTATCTTCGACTCGGTACATTTCAGAACCACTTTCAATCATGATCCGTCCCGCAATTAGGCAAGTTTCTAATATTTTATTTTTTTGGGCAATTTTCATGGCACAACCTCATTCGGTAACTTTTTTCATTATCTCCATCATAACTTGTTTAAACTGAAATAGAAACCATTTACATATTAAAAATTGCTCATATACCGCCACAAAACCGCCTTCTTATGTTAGTGTAACTAAGAAGCACCATGAATAGCAATTAATTAAATGCGTACGGCGCTAGCTACGTTTTCAACGGGCTATTTTTTTGGACTTTTTTTAAATTGGAGGGTTTATTAAAATGATTTTAACGAAAAGAAAAACGCTTTGGCTATCTGTCCTACTTGGCTCGCTAAGTGCTTATGGCCCACTACTAGTGGATATGTATTTACCAGCGTTTCCAATTATGAAAGCTGATTTTCATTCATCCGCTTCAATGATTCAACTCAGTTTGACCATGTGTTTAGCTGGTTTAGCGATTGGCCCACTCTTCATGGGCGCTTGGAGCGATCGTGTCGGGCGCAAAAAACCATTGGTAATCGGAACGGCACTCGCTTTTGCGGCGTGTCTTTTATCCTTAGTGACCCACAACATTTGGCTTTTGTTCCTGTTACGATTTATCCAAGGGTTAGCGAGCTCTGCAGGACAAGTCATTACCCGGGCAGTCGCTAAAGATTTATTTAACGGTCAACAATTGACTAAATTCATTGCCTTACTGATGGCAATCAACGGCATTTTCCCAATCATCTCCCCCTTAATCGGGAGTGTTTTACTGCGTTTCACCTCTTGGGAAGGTATTTTCGGCTTCTTAGGCATTGTCGGGTTCCTTTTGTTATTAGGAATCATTATAGGCTTCAAAGAAACCCACCCAGTCGCCACGACCACCCAATTATCCCAACAATCACGCCTTGGTGTTCAGGCCATTTTTAAGGATCGTCCGTTCATCCTATTTGTTTTAATTCAAGGTCTCGTTTATGGCGCGATGTTCTGTTATATTTCTGGTTCCAGTTTTATGCTTCAAAACGTCTTCAATCTTTCTAAATCAACTTTCAGCCTAATTTACGGCATCAATGGGATTGGGATTATCTTGATGGCTGAAATGGCGACCGTCTTAATGCCCTGGTTCAATGAGTTACAACAATTGAAAATCGGCTTAATTGGCGGTTTAATTGGTGCTATCTGCGTCTTAATGAGCGGCTTGGGCACTAATCGCCTCTGGCTAGCCTTAATTGGCTTATTCCTAGTTGTCGCAACACTTGGTCTAATTAACGCTGTTGTCACCTCACTAGCCTTACAACGGCAAGGACAACATGCAGGGATTGCTTCGTCAATTCTTGGACTTGGTACGTATGTTTTCGGCATTTTCTTATCCCCATTAGTTGGCATTATGGGGAGTTATACCTATCTCCCATTAGCTGTTTTGATTTTACTTTGTGAACTAGGCGCATTAATTCTTTATCAACGTGTTAACCATATGGTTCGTCAATAATCCTTGCTCCCCCTAGATTAGTCTAGGGGGTTATTTTATGCATCCTTTAAAAAAGACCCGCAACTCTGTTGAAAGTTGCGGGCTACTGTTAATAGGCTGACTTCATTTCAGCTATTTTCTTATCTAAGTATCGTTTTAATTTTTCTTTTGGGAAGGCCCCGGTTACCTTTTCGGTTGCCTGCCCATTTTTGAAGATTAGTAGGGTGGGAACGGATTGAATCGCATATTGTTCAGCTAACGCTACTTGATCCGCTACATCGACGGTCCCCAAGCCAAACTGATTAGCCAGTTGTTCATGTAGCTCCGTAATCATCGGTGTCATAATCCGACACGGAGCACACCAATCCGCCCAAAAGTCTAAAATCACTAACGGTTGTGTCTGAACGAAGTTTTCGATGTTCTGTTCTGTTACGGTTTGAATCATGCTGATTTCTCCCAACTTATTATTTAATGACTACAAAAAAAGGTTGAACCTAGTGGCTCAACCTTTTTATATTTGCGCGGCAGCGTCCTATCCTCGCAGGTAGTTTCCCACCAACTACTATCGGCGCTAAGAAGCTTAACTTCTGTGTTCGACATGGGAA
>NZ_CAJOCF010000004.1 GCF_905332535.1 Latilactobacillus fragifolii | reverse complement strand
TAGTTGGTGGGAAACTACCTGCGAGGATAGGACGCTGCCGCGCTGTTTCATTCCGGTTTAGCTCAGTTGGTAGAGCGCATGACTGTTAATCATGATGTCGTCAGTTCGAGCCTGACAACCGGAGTCAATTATTTGGAGAGTTGTCCGAGCGGCCGAAGGAGCATGATTGGAAATCATGTAAATGGGTCTAACCTGTTTCGAGGGTTCGAATCCCTCACTCTCCGTTAATAATAAATGACATGGCCCGTTGGTCAAGTGGTTAAGACACCGCCCTTTCACGGCGGTATCATGGGTTCAAATCCCGTACGGGTCATTTTGTTGGAGGTTTAGCTCAGTTGGGAGAGCGTCTGCCTTACAAGCAGAGGGTCACAGGTTCGAGCCCTGTAACCTCCATTCGGTCGCATGGTCTAGCTGGTTAGGACGCCTGCCTGTCACGCAGGAGATCACGGGTTCGAGTCCCGTTGTGACCGTCCTAAAAAAGCGTCAGCAATTTGTTGCTGACGCTTTTTTGTTGTCTAATTGGTTTAATTAAAGATACCAGTAATTAATAGCAAATAACCAAGTTCTTGTAAATAGCAGTTCGGTTTAATGAGACCTAGTTGTAACGCAATTAATAATAACTGGCTCCCTGCAAAAAGAATTAAATGCCAACCGTGAATTAAATGGGTTAAAATTACTGCAATAATAATGCAGGCCCACAATACATAACTGATACTTGTAATTATTCGATTGTGCGTTGTTAGTTCGAGGAGATAGATGATGGCTAAGAATAGGCCTAATTTAATGAGTAAATTCTCAGGAATAAAATGAATACCGCTAAAAATCTGAGTAATTAAAAAGAAAAAAGGCGCCAATAAGAATTGGAATGAAAGCCGTAAAATACGATTGTTAAACTGGTACGGATAGATGAAAGGAACTAAGACGAGAATACTTGTAAGCACTGATAGAAGGCCAATAAGCGGTAAGTCACGCCAGCTGATAATAGTGGCTAGAATAATTGCCAATAAAAGGGCACTAGCTGCCATTATTCGCTTGGGCTTGTACTGCGGTGATAAGACCAGTAGAATGGCCAATAGTGCCCCTAAAATTGCGGTTAAGTAAAACGAAAATCCGAATTGTTTCGGAAATGGCCACATTGTTAGTCCGACAATTAATCCAAGATTTAAATAATTAAACATAGTCAGTAACTGGGGCCGAATTGAAGCCTTTAGATGTTGTTGGTTGAGATAGAACAATAGCACCACTTCTTTCTTAGGATATGTGTTTCATCTTAACTTTTTTAGAAAAGAAGGTCAACGGCTTTTGAAATCGATTGAGTTTTGTGCTAGGATAGTAAAGTTATGAGAAGTTCCCGATAGGATTCACACATTGTGAAGAGGCCTTGTAACCGACACATATATAGGGGGAAATATAGAAATGCAAGAAAGACATTTATTTACTTCGGAATCTGTTTCTGAAGGTCATCCAGATAAGATTGCTGATCAAATTAGTGATGCCATCTTAGATGCGATGTTAGCACAAGATCCACAAGCACGGGTTGCTTGTGAAACAACTGTCACAACTGGGTTAGTCCTAGTTGTTGGCGAAATTTCAACAACGGCATATGTTGATATCCAAAAGGTGGTTAGAGAGACTATTAAAGGGATTGGTTATCGTGATGGTCATTATGGCTTTGATGGCGATAACTGTGCCGTGATTGTTGCACTTGATGAGCAATCGCCTGATATTGCACAAGGGGTCGATGATTCAGTTGAATCACGGACAAAAGATGAAGATCCACTTGATAAAATTGGTGCGGGCGATCAAGGGCTAATGTTTGGCTTTGCTGTTGATCAGACACCAGAATTGATGCCGTTACCAGTTGCCCTTTCACACCGTTTAATGCGTAAAGTCGCTGAATTAAGAAAAAACGGGCAACTCGCCTATTTAAGACCAGATGCGAAAGCGCAAGTCACGGTTGAATATGACGAAAACGAACAACCTGTTCGTGTCGATACCGTTGTTATCAGTACTCAACATGATGAAGATGTGACTTTAGAAACGATTCAAAAGGATATGCTTGAACAAGCGATTAAAACCGTTATTCCAGCCAAATACTTGGATGATCAAACAAAGTATTTCATCAATCCGACTGGTCGATTTGTGATCGGTGGACCACAAGGTGATTCAGGATTGACTGGTCGTAAGATCATTGTTGATACTTACGGCGGTTACGCACGTCATGGTGGCGGCGCTTTCTCAGGGAAAGATGCTACTAAAGTGGACCGTTCAGCCAGTTATGCGGCACGTTATATTGCCAAAAATGTCGTAGCGGCTGGGTTAGCGCGCAAGTGCGAAGTTCAATTGGCTTATGCCATTGGTGTGGCGCAACCTGTTTCGGTTTCAGTTAATACTTTTGAAACAGGGACCGTTAGTGAAGAAAAGATTCAAACTGCAATTCGTGAAAACTTTGATTTACGACCAGCAGGGATTATTCAAATGCTAGATTTACAAAGACCAATATACAAGCAAACAGCTGCATATGGGCACTTTGGGCGTACAGATGTCGAATTTCCATGGGAACGTTTAGATAAAGTGGATGCCTTAAAGGCAAGTATTGCTAAACTAAATGCCTAATGGGTTATTAGACGAGTAAAAAGAGGCGGCCTTTCCTTAGCTTATTTGAGCTAAGAAAAGGCTCTTTTTATGCCCAGGAATAAGAGAGGGAGCCTAAGAATGGAACAAAGTAAGGGAAGAAAAACAAACGTATTACTCGTGACGATTGCGATTTTCGTCGCAACCTTCATGACGGCCATTGAAGGGACGATTGTTTCAACAGCGATGCCAACCATCATTAGTAATTTACATGGTATGAAATTGATGAACTGGGTCTTTTCAATCTATCTGTTGACGAATGCAATGATGACGCCAATTTATGGTAAAATGGCGGATCGGATTGGTCGTAAACCAATCTTCATCTTTGGCCTGGCCTTGTTTGTCATTGGGTCATCTTTATGTGGATTATCAAACCACATGGGGACGTTAATTGTTTCCCGGGCAATTCAAGGTTTGGGAGCCGGAGCGATTATGCCAGTATCATTTACGATTATTGCCGATATTTATCCAATTGAAAAACGGGCAAAAGTTCTAGGATTTAACGGTTCAGCATGGGGGATTGCCTCTATTATCGCCCCACTTTTAGGGGGATTCATTGTTGATAAGTTAACCTGGCATTGGATTTTCTTCATTAATGTGCCAATTGGCATCATTACAATCGGCTTAATTTGGTACTTTCTCCAAGAAGAGTGGAAGACAAGTGATGAACCAGTCGACTATTGGGGCAGTTTATGGTTAATGGCGGCTTTATTGAGTTTACTTTATGGCTTCCAAGTCATGGGCGAAGCAAAACCATCAATGCTTGTTTTAGGGTCAATGCTCGTGATTGCAGCGGTGACTTTTTATCTCTTTATTCGTGTTGAGAAACATGCGCAAGATCCGATTATCTCATTATCATTATTTAAAAATCGAACATTCGTTGTCCAAAATACGGTGGCTGCTTTAGTTAGTGGTTTCTTAATTGGCTTTGAAGTGTACATGCCAATGTGGATGCAAGGTATTCTTGGATTGAAAGCCTCCATGGGGGGCTTTGTTGTGACGCCTAGTTCTGTAATGTGGATTTTTGCTTCATTATGGGCAGGACAGTTACTTGTTAAGCACGCACCACGGACGATTTTAACCAGTAGTTTGGGTATTTTACTTGTTGGGAGTTTCATCTTAGCATTAGTACCACAAACCACACCGTTTTGGTTCTTCTTATTAGTGGCTGCTGGTTTGGGTGTCGGGTTTGGCTTAATCATTACGACTACCACGGTTACTGCACAAAGCGTCGCCGGTGCTGACAAAGTTGGTGTTGCAACGTCTTTTAATACGTTGAGTCGGACATTAGGGCAAACCTTGATGGTCTCGGTCTATGGAATTATCTTAAATCGTCAATTGGCAAAGGGCATCGCCGGTAATGGACGCTTAGATCAAAATATGTTAAATGAGTTGATTAATCCAGAAACGGCCTTGAACTTACCTAAACAACTATTACCAACTCTACGTCATATTCTATATACTGGGTTACACTTCATTTATTTTGCATCAATTGTGGTAATTGCTATTGCAATTATCATCAATTTAATGGATCGTAAAAAGCAGTAAATAAAAAAAGATTGACCAATACGGTCAATCTTTTTTTTAATGGAATAAGACACAGACGCCTTCAGGTGTTTCTAAGTCTTTTTGACAAGCAGTCAATAAACCGGTTTGAGCGTCGCGCCGATAAAGCGTACCGTTGTCACTATTTTGGTTAACGGCTAATAGAAAATTGTTATCAGTAGAAAGATTGAAGTCACGAGGAAATTCACCATCCGTTGACATTTGCTGGATTGTTCGTAATTGGCGACTATCATCACTGATGGCATACACAACGATTGAATTGTATCCACGGTTGGAAGCATAGAGAAAACGGCCATCACGGGAAACACGGATGGCTGCGCCACCGTTTGCTTCGTGCCAATCGGTTGGTAACATTGAGTAGGTAGCAACCGTGCTAAAAGACCCATCGGCTGCATGATAATCTAAGACCGTCACTTCACTGGCCAATTCCCCCAATAGGTAAGCTGTCTTGTGATTGGGGTGAAAAACTAAATGGCGTGTGCCAAAACCAGGCGCACTCTTATAAGTAGCCACTTTGGTTAATTGTCCAGCATTGTCGACGGTATAGGTCACTAATTCATCCGTCCCTAAATCACAAACCACTAAGCGGTGATCAGGTGTTAGATCGGTGTAATGTACATGGGCGCTAGCTTGTTCAGGTCGTGGACCATGACCTTCATGAACCGTCGTGCTAGCTAAGCTTAGGCTGCCATCAGCTTGGATTTGATAAACGAGAATTTCGCCTTTATGATAATTAGCTGCATAAACGAATTGACGATCTTCATCGACTGCCACGTATGCAGGGGGCGCGCCAGCTGCTAAGACCGCGTTTAAAAAGACTGGTGTGCCATCGGCCAAGTCATAAGCAGCAATCCCACCTTGATCCCCATCTTTAATAACGGTGTAGAGGATGTTGCGGTTTGAAATGGTTAAATATGAGGCGTTATCGAGGTTAATGAATGGCTGAATGTCATTCACGGTTGCAGTTGTTGCGTCGAAAATCCCACGATAGATACCTTTACCAATTCGGCGGGTATAACCACCGATTAAAACTTCTTCTGTCATAATCAGACTCCCTTCGTCAAATACTTCTTTGAGTATAGCATATTCATGCGAAAACGGTTTAATTTGTTACTAAAAGCATTCATCAGTTACTAAAACTAAGCCGCGAATATGCTACAATGATACTATCTTAACTAAGAGGAGATTTCATTATGAACACGCAAGCAGAAATTATTGCAATTGGCAACGACGCCGTTGATGCTCAAGAACCAATGGTTATTTTATTCGATGAACATGCGACAGCTGCCATTCAAGACGTGGCATTGATTCAACGGTTTATGGACGAAACAGCCAAAAAGCAACTAACACTGACGACAGATTCGGCCGTTATGATTAATCAGCAACCCTATACAATTACGTATGTCGGCGCGTTGGTAAATTCTAACCTCAACACTATTGGCCATGTCGCCTTAATCTTTGGACCAGCGCCCCAAGAAGATCAACTGCAAAGTGGGCTTTATTTAACGCCAGCTGTAGCGGGTGTTCCGGCTTTTCCTGAATTTAAAGTGGGAACGCAGATAACGTATCAAGAAACTATGTAGGGAATTAGGTGAATTGGTGTGACAGAGAATAAACCGCCACAAACAGAACGTTCATGGTTTTTTAAATGGTTTTTAAATAAAAAACTACCGATTGTTTTGTTAAACGTGTTATTAATGTTGCTGATTATACTATTACTGACAAAACTTGCCTGGCTGTTAGAACCAATTCAGTCGTTGATGTTAATAATCGGGTTACCAATTATTATTGCTGCCGTTTTATACTATCTAACGAATCCACTCATTGATTGGTTGGAGCGGCGGTGGCATTTAAATCGGGTATTATCGATTACGCTTATCTTTATCTTAATCGTGGGGTTACTTGTTTGGGGGATTGCGACGATTATTCCAATCATTCAATCGCAAACAACGAGTTTAATTAATCATTGGCCGTCTTATTGGGCGAATATTCAGACCCAGACTATGAAATGGTTTAATGATCCAGCCTTCAAATCAATTCAAAAACAATTAAACGATATCAATACGGATGCGTTTAGTAACTTATCAAGTAAAGTCAATAAAATGTTGACTTCAACTGTTAGTCATATTGGAACAGCAGTCGGCGTGGTGACCAATGTGGTTATTGCAATTGTAACGATGCCATTCATTTTATTCTTCATGTTAAAAGATGGTTACCGATTGAAAGATTACTTGTTAAAATTCTTCCCAGTTAAAGTGCGGGCAACCACTGGTAAAGTGTTGGAAGAAATTAATGCCCAAGTTAGTCAATATATCCGTGGCCAGTTGACCGTGGCGTTTTGGGTCGCAGTTATGTTTACTGGTGGCTACTGGATTATTGGAATGAAATATGGTTTGACGCTCGGCATTTTAGCGGGGATTTTAAACTTAATTCCGTATTTGGGCTCGTTCTTAGCGATGGTACCGTCAGTGATTATCGCAGCGTTTATCTCGCCGTTGTTATTGATTAAAGTACTCATCGTATTTGCCATTGAACAGACTTTGGAAGGCCGTTTGGTTTCACCATTGGTCTTGGGCAGCAAGATGGCAATGTACCCAGTTACGACGATTATTGTGTTACTGGCTTCTGGGAAGTTATTCGGCCTTGCCGGAGTGATTCTCGGGATTCCAGCCTATGCGATTATCAAGATATTAATCAGTCATCTTTTTGAATGGTTCAAGTCAGTTTCAGGATTATATGAGTCATAAATAATGAAAAAGGGCCCAGTCAGTAACTGACTGGGCCCTTTTTTTACGGCTAAATATTTTGTTGACGTATTTGGTGCAAGGCTTTAATCGATATATTTCACGGTTTATTGATGGTCTAATAACACGAAAAAGTGCGGCCCTGACGCCAATTGAAATTAGGCGTCAAGCCCGCACACGCTAATATTAAAATGGTTAATTTTTTTAGAGTCCTTCATAAGACTATATGTTTTTTGGTTTAGAGCGTTAATTTCATATAGTGGTGGGGAATGCCCGCTTCCATTTCACCTTCGCTAGTGACAACAAAACCTAATTTTTCGTAGAAACCAATGGCGTGATCCTGTGCGAATAAAATAATATAAGGCGTTGTGGTGCGTTTAGCGTCCTCAATGATGGTTTCGATTAATTGATAGCCGAGTCCTTGGCCACGGAAAGCTTTAATAGTAGCAACGCGCTGAATTCTAAATCCACCGTCGTTTAAGACGTGCACGCGGGCGGTTACTGCTGGGTCTTGGTTGACGTAACCTACATAGTGAATCGTGTGATCTTCGTGCGCATCAATTTCCTGTGTTTCCGGCATGTTTTGTTCTCGGACAAACACCGTTCTTCTAATGTATGTTGCATCACGAAAGATAACACTGTTATCTCCAAGTGTATGTTTAATATCCATTTGTTTCACACCCTTTTCTGATCAATGTAGACGCTAAGGTTAAAGCGACAGGGGTAATTATACAGTTGTTTAAAGTCGGATTCAACCATTTCAGAGAATTTTTTAGGTACCTAACTAAAAAGAGCCAAACCACCAATTTACAAGGTGACTTGGCTCTTTTGATTGTTTTTTTAAAGGATATCGCCATTGAAAATTGAATGACGAACTAGGACGTAATCGACCTTCTTTAATGATGATAAGCGCCTACCACCGGCATACGAAATTGATGACTGTAAGTCTTGACGCATTTCAGTAAGCGTCTCGTTAAGCGCACCTTTGTAAGGGACTAGAATTCGTTTGCCTTCAACATTTTGGTGCGTCCCTTTTTGGAATTCTGAGGCAGAACCAAAGTATTCTTTGAATTGTTGGCCATCTTCTTCAATTAACTTACCAGGGGACTCAAGATGTCCAGCAAAAAGGGCACCGATCATCACCATGCTAGCGCCAAAACGAATTGATTTGGCAATGTCGCCGTTTGTTCGAATCCCCCCATCGGCAATAATTGGTTTGGTTGCGGCTTTGGCACACCACCTGAGGGCTGCGAGTTGCCAACCACCAGTTCCAAAACCGGTCTTGATTTTGGTGATGCAAACCTTACCGGGGCCGATGCCGACTTTTGTTGCGTCCGCACCTGCACGTTCTAAATCGCGAACAGCTTCAGGGGTCCCGACGTTACCGGCAATCACGAAACTCTTAGGTAGCACTTTTTTGATGTGTTGAATCATGGCGATTACGACTTGTGAGTGGCCATGGGCGATGTCAATTGTAATGTATTCTGGGAGTAAGTTATCGGTTGCTAATTGATTAATAAAGGCGAATTCATCGTCTTTAACGCCGACACTGATGGAGGCAAATAAGCCGCGTTTATGCATCATCTGGATGAATGCAGGCCGTTTTTCAGGTTGGAAACGATGCATGACGTAGAAGTAATGATTTTCGGCAAGCCAGATAGCAAGCGGTTCATCAATAATGGTCTGCATGTTAGCGGGGACAACTGGGATTTTAAATGTTTCTGAGCCAAAGCGAACGCTAGTATCAATTTCGCTCCGACTTTTCACGATACATTTGTTAGGAATCAGTTGAACATCTTCGTAATCAAATACGTCCATTGAGCATTCTCCTTAAACACGAACATTTATTTTGAATAACACGAAATTCATCCGTGCATAACGTATAATAACGACCTTTTTTAAGAAAGTCAACAAAAAACACATTCGAGCCCTAATAATGGGTGAATGTGTTTAATGATAGTCGACCTTTAGTATTTTAAACATGGCTGTAAGCAGATGCTTGCGATTAATGCCGAAAATTAACCAATTGCTGGCGCGCTTATTTGCTATTGGTGGTTAATTCGCGATAAGTTGCCGCTTGATGGCCGACGCAAGTTATTTAATATAGCGTTTGCGCCAAAATCGATAGACTAACACGCCGGAGATGATTAAGGAAATAAACAAGGTAATTAACCAACTGGTTTTGGAGCGAGAAAATGGAAGATCCACGTTCATCCCGTAAAAACTAAAAACCAGTCCCGGGATGGTTAAAATAATTGAATAAGATGCCAAGAATTTCATAACGCTATTCATGTTATTATTAATAATTGACGAGTAAGTATCCGCCGTTTCGTTAATAATTTTGTTGGAAATTTCGGCCATTTCAATGGCCTGTTGGTTTTCAATCTGAATATCATCGAGTAACTCAATTTCATCCTCGTTAAGGTCTAACATATTAGTCCGCATCAAACTAGCGAGCACCATTTTATCGGTCTTTAAGGACATCATGAAATAAACTAAGCCGCGTTGAATGCTCATCAAATCGAAGAGTTCTTCATTGCGGAGGGAGCTTTGTAAGCGCGATTCAATCTGTTCACGAGCTCGATTGATGTCTCGTAAATATTGGAGATAGATGCTTGAAATCCGGAAAAGAATCTGGAGGACGCTTTTCCGGTGATTTTGCGGATTGAAGCCTTTAATCTGGCCATCAACAAAGCTCTGTAAAAAGGTGACTGGTGTTTTGTTGATGGTTAAGACGGTCGAATCTGTTACAATAATCCCTAAGGGACTTGTTTTATAGAGGTATTTATCCGGTTTTTGCGTGTCTTTTTCAAGAATTGGCATGTTGAAAATAATCAAAGTCGCATTATAATCAGGATCGTGCTCAGCACGGGCACTTTCATCTGCATCCAGACTATAGTAAACAAAATCAGACGGAATATGGAGTTTCTTTGTGAGCAGCTCAATTTCTTCAGTCGAGGGATCAGTGACGTTAATCCAACTGCTGGGCTGAACTTTGGCATGTTTAGTGAGCTTTTTCTTAGCGCTGTCGAAGCGATAGGTTTCGAGCATGGTGACACTTCCTTCATCAATAACTTACTGTTAAGTCTACTGGATATTTCAAGAATGTAAAGTGTGGTATAAGGAGAATCGTTATTTGAAAAAAATTGAGTTAGCCAAGCAGTTTTTAAAGTCAAACTTGGCCGTATTACAATGTCCAATTTGTCAGGACACATTTATAAGCGTAGCCGCGCATCAATTACGTTGTGTTAATGGTCATAGTTTTGATCTCGCAAAAAATGGGACGTTGTATTTTCTAGCAAAGCAAATAAAATCTGAATATACTAAGGAAATGTTGCAACATCGCCGGGCTTTTTTACAGGCCGGGTTCTTTCAACCGTTTTTAAGGGAAATTGCATCGCGGCTTGTGCCGGATAGTTTAGTCCTCGATGTCGGTTGTGGTGAAGGGACACCGGTGCAACAGCTTAACGCGCAAGTTCCCGCACGCTATATTGGGTTTGATATTTCAAAACCTGCGATTCAATTAGCGAGTGATTACAATGCCGATGGGTGGTTTTGTGCGGCTGACTTAGCCCGGATGCCATTTGCTAATCAGCAAGTCGATACCGTTTTAAATATCTTTTCACCATCACAATATCAAGAATTTAAGCGTGTCTTAAAACAAGGCGGCCAATTAATCAAAGTGATTCCCAATGCGGGGTACTTACATGAGTTACGGGAATTACTGTATCATGGTCAAGCTAAGGAAAGCTATGACCATGGGCCAGTCTTAGCGTTGTTTGCGCAACATTTTCCAGACTATCAAGAAATGCAAGTTCAAAAAACAATGACGTTAACACCGGCAACGTTGCGCGATTTAATCGCGATGACACCGCTGACGTGGACGGCTTCTAAGGAACAATTAGCGGCTATCACGTTAGAAGCGTTACCTGAAATTTCATTAGATGTCACGGTTTTAGTGGGAAAATGATGAGAATTTAAAGAAAGTTTAAAAATCTGATTGCAACTCTAAAATAAGGGCGCTATAATATTTTTAAGGATTTTTTTCCCTAACTTTTATCAGAATTGATTTTGACAAAAGCTAGTGATGAAATGATACTAACGTAGTTTCTCGCCGTGAATAACCGAGGGACTGCGTTTTTTTATTTGTAAAGCAAGGTAGAGCTTTTGTAAATTCTATTGTATAATTAATCTACTGAATCTTTTTTAAGGAAGTTTAGACCGTGACTAATCATATTGTATTATACGAACCACTAATTCCTGCCAATACCGGCAATATTGCGCGGACGTGTGCAGGAACAGATACCATTTTAGATTTAATCGAACCATTAGGCTTTGAAACTGACGATAAACATTTAAAACGGGCTGGTCTGGATTACTGGGACCAAGTTAAGATTAATTATCATAAGAACTTGGCGGCCTTTTTAGCAACCGTGCCTGACCGTCAATATTTATATTTGATTACGAAGTTTGCTAAGCAAGCTTATTCTGATCAAGATGTGTCGGATACAAGTGTTGATCATTACTTTATGTTTGGCAAGGAAACAACGGGGTTACCTGAAACCTTCATGCGGGAAAATGAAGAGCGGTGTTTACGAATTCCCATGTCCGACCATATTCGCGCATTAAATCTTTCGAACTGTGCGGCATTAGTGATTTTTGAGGCATTACGTCAACAAGATTTTCCAGGACTCGAAAAGAGTCATTTGTATGACAATGATAAATTAAAATAGGGAGTGTTTTGCGATGCAAACGAAGAAAGATCCAATTACGGTTGATGCTTTTCATTATGATCGTGTTTCACCTGATGTAGAACCACAACAAAATATTCAAGTCAGTTTAGTAACAATCAGCAAAGAAGATCCATATTTACAAGAAGCTGATTTAAGCGCGGGGAATATTTACCAAATTGTGACGCCTTTCCAAGTTGCACCGGAAAAGAGTGGCTTTGCAGTGTCTGGTCAAATTTCACAAGTGGTCCAACTTTTAGATTTCTTTGGTGAACCAAATGAAATTGATCAAAAAGACATGATGAAGCTCTCGCGGCCATTGATTGAATACATCGAAACATTGACGTATCAAGTGACGGCAGTTGCTTTAAATCGTGGCGTTCAACTTCAGTTTACAGCACAAGCTAACGAAGACTAATTAGCGAAAGGTTACGGTAAGTTTGCCGTGGCCTTTTTTAGTAGCGTAATGAAAAACGAAATGGGACTGATATTTATGGGTTTAGTAGTACAGATGTTCGTGTATAATGGATAGTAGGATCTAAGGTTAAAGGAGATTTTCATGGCCACTAAAAGCAAAAAAAGAAAACCAGCAACACGCAAAAAGAAAAAACAACAAACTGATTTTACAGTTAACATAATCGGGTTTATTTTTATTTTAATCAGTTTATTTGCGGGGCTCAAGTTGGGCTTTATCGGAGCACTTTGCGCAAATGTATTTCGACTTTTTGTGGGGGATACGTTTATTATTAGTGCTGTTTTATTTGCCCTTTTAGGAGTTTATTTGTTGATTTATGGTAAACAGCCACCCTTATGGCGCCAAAAAACACTTGGCTTTACCATCGCGTATCTGGGAATTTTAATTTGGCTGTCGGCATTTGTGTTGCATCATCAAGCGGTGAATAATCATTTCTTGGCTGCAACATGGCAGCTTTTATTAGAAGACTTTCAGAAGATGGCCGTTACAACCGAAGTCGGTGGGGGCTTAGTGGGTGCCGCGTTGTATGGTGTGTTTCACTTTTTGTTCGCGCAGATGGGGACATACCTCATTGCTGTCTTGATTGTGGTTATTGGTGTTTTTGTTTTCTTAGATATTCCATTTAGCATCGTTGTTCAGAGCACACAACGCTTTGTTCATGGGCTTTTTAAAGTTGGTGGTTACACGAAATCAGGGCTGCAAAAGGTCTCTGAAAAAGGTAAGGCCCAAGTCAGCGCCTTAAAAGCGCAGACGCAAAAAGCCGTTCAAAATGCAACGGAACAAACTGAACAACCAAAGCAAGCACCAGAGACGCAAGAATCCGCGGCCGCAACGGGTGGCCCAGAAAATGCACCAAAACAAAAATTGGAACCCTTTAAAATTAATGGCCCCAAGGACCTCCCGAAACCAATTGCGACCCAAGCAGAATCCGCGTCGGCGAAACCAGTTGTTGATGACGATGATCAAGATCATGTCCCAGATGTCGCAGAACTTCCACCCGCCAATGAGACCGATGATGATTATGAACTGCCCACGCCAGAATTATTAACGCAGATTCCGCCATCTGATCAGAGTGCTGAATATGAAGCCATTGAGAAGAATCAACAAGTCTTGAAACAAACGTTTGATTCATTTGGTGTCGATGTAACGGTCAAAAGTGCCAGTCTAGGTCCAGCTGTAACAAAGTATGAAATTCAACCGGCAGTCGGTGTGAAGGTCTCTAAGATTGTTAATTTAGCAGATGATTTGGCCCTTGCCCTAGCGGCTAAGGATATTCGGATTGAAGCCCCTATCCCTGGTAAACCGTATGTCGGGATTGAAGTACCGAACACGACGGTTTCGACGGTCTCCTTTAGAGAAATGATTGAGCAAGAACCACCCCACCCAGGTAAACCGCTCGCTGTGCCGCTTGGAAAAGATATTTCGGGCAAGGTCATTATGTCAGATTTAGCCAAGATGCCGCATTTATTAATTGCCGGTTCAACAGGGAGTGGGAAGTCCGTTGCGATTAACGGGATTATCACAAGTATTTTAATGAGTGCTAAACCGCATGAAGTTAAATTGATGTTAATTGATCCGAAAATGGTAGAATTAAATGTCTATAACGGTGTGCCGCATCTATTAATTCCCGTTGTGACCAACGCTAAAAAAGCAGCGAATGCCTTGAATAAGGTTGTTAAAGAAATGGAACGGCGCTATCAATTATTTGCTGATACGGGGCAGCGGAATATGATTGAATATAATCAGTATATTCAAGGCCACAATGAAGACGGTGAGATTAAGGGCGCGCCACTGCCTTATATCGTGGTCATCGTGGATGAATTATCTGATTTGATGATGGTTGCCAGCAATGAAGTTGAAAGTGCGATTATTCGTCTGGCACAAATGGCGCGGGCCGCTGGCATTCATATGATTGTCGCTACCCAACGGCCATCTGTCGATGTTATTACGGGTTTGATTAAGGCCAATATTCCATCGCGGATTGCTTTTGCAGTATCCAGTGGGATTGATTCACGGACGATCTTAGACAGCAGTGGCGCTGAAAAACTTCTTGGCCGTGGGGATATGCTTTACATGCCAATCGGGATGAGCAAGCCATTGCGGGTTCAAGGGGCTTTCATTTCGAGCCAAGATGTCGAAAGTATCGTATCGTTTATTAAGGCACAACAAACGGCGGAATACGATGAAGAAATGATTCCAACCGCTGAGCAAGAAAAGCAATCAACTGAAGAACCAGAAGATGAATATTATCAAGAGGCAGTTGAATTGGTAATTAAACAACAAACAGCCAGTGTTTCAATGCTGCAACGCCGCTTTCGAGTTGGCTACAACCGGGCGGCACGTTTGGTCGACGAGATGGAAAGCCGTGGGGTGATTGGCCCATCAGAAGGGAGCAAGCCACGCAAAGTCTTGCTCCAAAACCCACCCCAAGAACCAACAGAGCCAACTGAACAATAGAATCCGCTGTCAGCCGAGCTGTTTACGATGGTTTTCAAAGATTGATACAAGCGGGTGAATATTGAGGCAGCAATCGGTTGATATTTAAGGCTAACCATCGGGAGCTGACTTACAAAACCCGTTTAAAACATACCAGGTTAGTTCGTTAAAAGGCCGCGACAAAAGTAATTTTGTCGCGGCCTTTTTTGAGTTCCCCTTCTTTTTTTGGTATGATAGAATCCGTGCTATGAAAAAGGATAAGTTGAACAGAGCCATTTTAACTGTTGAAACAGTGAGGAGTAATCTAACGTGAATCAAAAAATAACGGATGGCGTCTACCTAAATATTTTACAAACTAACCAATTTAAAACCATTCGATTAACCGTCCAATTAATTGCCCCCGTCACAGCTGATGGGATGACCCGGCGCTCATTATTAGCAAGTGTGTTAGGTGCTAGTAGCCAAGCCTATCGTGATCAAGTCGCAATGGCCAATGAATTACAGGCGATGTACGGTGCCGGTTTTAATATTAATGCCCATCGACAAGGCAACTTGGCGATTTTTAGCATCGCGATGCGAATTGTGAGCCCTCAATATTTACGGGATACGGCTGACTTGCAAGAACAAGCGATAGCGTTTATCGGGCAATTATTATTGCATCCAGACGTGATTGGTGGCCAGTTCAATCCAGTCGTTTTTAACCGTGAAAAAGATAATTTAGTGCGCTATATCGAAAGTGTTGCCGATGACAAACAATCGTATGCGGCGGTTGAATTACGCAAACTCTATTTTAAAGATGAGCCACAACAAATTCCTAATTATGGGGATGTAACTGATTTAGCAACCATTACACCGGCTGAATTGTATACCTATTACCAAGCGATGATTGCAAACGATCGGGTTCAAATGACGTTTGTCGGTAATATCGATGAAGCCAAAACAAGCGCGGCCTTGGCACAATTGCCATTTGCACCGCGCAATGTTGAACTGCCAACGGTTTTTTATCAACAAGCGTTGTATCCCAAAGTGCAAACGAAAACGGAAGTACAACCGGTTCAGCAAAGTAAGTTAAACATGGCCTATCAAATGCCAGCATACTTTTATCAAGCTGATTACTACGCGACAATGGTGATGAACGCCTTATTTGGCGGAACACCGCTTTCATTGCTCTTTACCAATGTGCGTGAAAAAGCGAGTTTGGCCTACTATGCCTCAAGTGCAATTGATGCTTTTCGTGGGGTCATTACGGTGCAAACCGGCATTGAGAGCCAGCAAAAAGACCGTGTTTTGGCAATTATTGAAGCGCAACGCCAACGCATTATCACGGGTGACTTTGAACAGGCAGTTTTTGAACAAACAAAGCTAGCTTTAATTAATCAATTTAAATCAAGCCTTGATAGCGCAGCCTATTTGGGGCAACAACAATTTAATCGTTTGTTTGTTCCTGAAACCGAAATCGATGCGGCGAACTTTACCCAAGCCGTTTTGGCCGTTTCGAAACAAGCGGTCCAAAAACAAGCTGCAAAGATGCAATTGCAAGCCGTTTACTTCCTGAAAGGGGTTGATACAGATGAAGCTTAGACAAAATCTCCGCTTAGGTGAAACCCTTTATGAAACTAAATTAGCGAATGGCTTGACGGTTAAGGTATATCCTAAGAGTGGTTACCATAAGACATATGCGATTTTAACGACAAATTATGGTGCGATTGATAAGACATTTATCCCAGTTGGAGCAACTGATTACGTAACGGTGCCAGATGGCATTGCGCATTTTCTAGAACATAAGTTATTCGAAAAAAAAGATTACGATGCATTTGAAAAATTTGGCCGCTACGGTGCCAGTTCAAATGCGTTTACCAGTTTTACCCGAACGAGTTATCTCTTTTCAACAACCAGTCATTTAAGAGAAAATTTAGATATCCTACTTGATTTTGTGCAAGAACCTTATTTTTCAACTGAGACGGTAGAAAAAGAAAAAGGGATTATTGGTCAAGAAATTCAAATGTATAACGATGAACCGGACTGGCGGTTATTCTATACAGTCATTGGTAATCTTTATCCAAGCCATCCAGTGCGGACAGACATTGCCGGTACAGTGGATAGTATTGCACAAATTACCCCAGAAGCGCTCTACCAAGCGCATGCGACCTTCTATCAACCAAGTAATATGAATCTCTTTATTGTTGGTCAAATTGATGATCCTGATGAAGTGGTGGACTGGTTGAACGCCAATCAAGCGGCCAAAACATTTGCGCAACCAACAGAAATTGTGCGTTCATTACCTGAAGAAGCCGAAGATGGACATGATATTATTCCATATCGATCACTCGAAATGCCAATTACGCGCAGCAAGAGTATGGTCGGCATTAAAGGGTTGACGGATTATGGAACAGGTCAGCTAGCGCTTGAAACTAAGTTGAAGATGAACTTGTTACTTGAATTGTTATTTGGCGATTCATCAACGCAAGTGCAGAATTTGTATAATGAAGGCACACTTGACGATAGTTTTGGTTATGAATTTGCTATTCAACGGTCATTTAACTTTGTAACCCTTGGTGGCGACGCGGATAATGCGCAAGCATTATCGGATGCGATTATTAATATCTTAGAACACGCCACTGAGAGCCCTGATTTTTCAGAAGATAACTTGGCGTTGGTCAAAAAAGCTGCAATTGGTGAATACTTGCAAGCGTTCAATTCGCTAGAAGCCATCGCGAACCAATATAGTGATGAATTCTTCACCGAAATCAGTCCCTTTGATGTTTTAGGATTAATCGAACAAGTGACTTTAGACGACTTGCAGCAGATGGCAACCGAATATTTCAAGATTGAAACGATGACGGTCTGCCATATCTTACCGGAGGAAGCAAACCATGCCTAAATCAGCCTTAATTGTTGGTGCATCGGGTGATATTGGCAGGACAATCGCGACTGAAATGGCGGCCAATGGTTGGTCACTTTATTTACACTATCATCAAAACCAGATGCGGGTAACGACGCTATTAAAGCAGCTGATGCGCGCTTATCCGCAACAGGATTTTTTTGAGCTTCAGGCGGACTTAACGCAAGCTGGTGCGGTTGAAACGCTAACGGCCCAGCTTTTTCAAGTCGATGCGGTCATCTATGCGGCTGGGGCAACAACGTATGGCTTGTTGCCCGAAATCAGTGCCTCCGCGCTTGATCACTTATGGCAGGTACACGTTAAAGCACCGATATTATTGATGCAACAGTTGCAACCGAAACTGGCGCAGAGCCGATTGGGACGAGTCGTCTTAATTGGTTCAATCTATGGGGGGCGCGGGAGTGCGCTGGAAGTGCCGTATAGTACCGTTAAAGGCGCTCAATCCGCTTTTGTTAACGCCTATGCACAAGAAGTGGCATCGCTTGGCATCACAATCAATGTGGTTGCACCAGGCGCAGTCGATACAAAAATGAATGATCAGTTTACACCAGAAGAACGGGCTGCTGTTGCAGCGGAAATTCCGGCTGGTGCCTTTGCAACGCCGACCCAGATAGCCTATTGGGTATTGAGTTTGATGGCACCAGCAGCCGATTACATGACGGGACAGACCTTGTACGTTAATGGTGGTTGGTTAAAATAAAGAAATCTTAATAATGCACATGCGTACCAATATGCTATAATTATGAATAATGATACTGGGATAATAGTGGGTGGAATGGATTATGAATGAAATTGGTCAAAAATTACGTGAAGCACGCATTGAAAAGGGCTACACACTCGATGATTTACAACAAATTACAAAAATCCAAAAACGATATTTAATCGCCATTGAAGAGGGCAATTTTGATGCCCTTCCTGGCAGCTTTTACGTGCGGGCATTTATTAAACAATATGCCCAAACAGTCGGTTTAGACAATGACGCATTGTTGGCAGAATATCAAGATGCTGTACCAGACACGAAACCAGAAGAATATGTTGAAAAATCCGTTGAAAATCAAACACGGTTAACGCGCGAAACAACTGATTCTAAATGGTCAAAATGGCGTAACCTCGTCCCACAAATTACGATTGTGGCGATTGTGGTCCTCATTATTGGTGTGGTCTACGGCATCGCTCTCAGTAACCGTGGTAAAGACCGCGAAACGCTAAACGAAACAAGTTCATCGGTTACGGTTTCCGGTGATAAGCCAGAGCCTAAGAAGGATAGTAGCAGTGAAGACCAGTCTGCTGAAAGCAGTAAGAAAGCCGTTTCTGAACGTAAAGCACAAGAAGCAAGCAAAAAAGCCGCTGAAGACCAAGCTAAAAAACAAACATTAACGGCTAAGATGACTAGTATCAATGGCTCACAACAAGCTTTTGAAATTAAAAATTTACCGGCTAAAGCCAATCAAATCACGTTCTCAGCTGACAAATCAGCTGCCTGGGTCAGTTTAACCGCCAATGGGACACAAATTTGGCAAGGTTCAGTCGCAGTAGGGGCTGAGCAAACGGTGGAACTACCTGAAGGAATCACCCAATTTAGCATTCAAACTGGGAATGCACCTGCAACGAAGATGAAGATTAATGGCACCGATATTAACCTTAGTCCAAATAACGAAGCAACGTTTGTGCGGACGATTAATTTCACGGCAACATTGGCTAAATAAAGGACATTAAGGAGTCTTCGACATGAATTTACCAAATAAATTAACAATGTTTCGGATTATTTTGATTCCGATTTTTACTTTAGTTTTAGTGCTAGATGTGCCTGCGACAGCCGTTATGGTCGCTGGCACTAGTATTCCGGTTAGTGCGATCATGGCAACGGTGATTTTCATTGTCGCCTCTTTGACGGACTTGCTAGACGGTAAGATTGCCCGGTCACAACATTTAGTGACCAACTTCGGGAAGTTTGCCGATCCGTTGGCTGATAAATTATTAGTGATGACAGCATTTATCTTCTTGGTTGCCCTCGATCAAGCACCAGCATGGGTGGTTGCGATTATTATTTGGCGTGAGTTAGCCGTTACTGGGTTGCGCTTATTATTAAGCGAAGGTGGCGAAGTGATGGCCGCTGCAATGCCTGGGAAGATTAAGACGACAACCCAGATGTTAGCCATCATTTTATTGTTACTCAACAATGTTTTCTTTAACAATATTGGCGTACCATTGGCACAAATTATGTTATACGTTTGCTTGTTCTTTACGGTTTATTCTGGTACCGATTATTTCATCAAGAATAGAGGCGTCTTTAAAGACTCGTTTTCTAAATAAACTTAAACTGGCGGGGAATCCCACGCCAGTTTTTTTAACCACAAAAGTACGAAAAAAGCGCGGTTATTCGGGTATATTAAAGTAGGTGAAAAAATATAGAACGTTTGTTCGATTTTTTGCTTGCTTTTATTTCGTGAAATCGGTAAACTAAGAGAGTACTGAAAAGGACTCTTTTGAGGAGGGCACTTAATTGGCTAAAGATGAAAGACAAGCAGCCTTGGATGCTGCATTAAAGAAAATTGAAAAGAATTTTGGTAAAGGCTCAATCATGCGGATGGGTGAAAAAGTTGATACCCAAGTGTCAACGGTTTCCTCTGGTTCGCTTGCATTAGATGAAGCGCTTGGTGTCGGTGGATACCCACGTGGCCGGATCGTTGAAATTTATGGCCCTGAAAGTTCAGGTAAAACAACGGTTGCCTTACACGCTGTCGCGGAAGTGCAAAAGCAAGGCGGGACCGCTGCTTATATCGATGCTGAAAATGCAATGGATCCTAAGTATGCAACTGCCCTCGGCGTTAATATTGACGATTTACTCTTGTCACAGCCAGATACCGGCGAACAAGGGTTAGAAATCGCGGATGCCTTAGTTTCAAGTGGGGCGGTTGATATTTTAGTTGTCGATTCAGTTGCAGCCCTAGTGCCACGTGCGGAAATCGAAGGCGAAATGGGCGATGCCCATGTTGGCTTACAAGCTCGTTTAATGTCACAAGCCTTACGGAAATTATCTGGAACAATTAATAAAACGAAGACAATTGCGTTGTTCATTAACCAAATTCGTGAAAAAGTCGGCGTAATGTTCGGGAACCCTGAAGTCACACCAGGTGGCCGTGCATTGAAGTTCTATTCAACTGTTCGTCTGGAAGTCCGGCGTGCCGAAACCATCAAGAATGGGACCGATATGATTGGGAATCGGGCGCGGATTAAAGTGGTTAAGAATAAAGTCGCACCACCATTTAAAGTGGCCGAAGTCGATATCATGTACGGTCAAGGGATTTCGCAAACGGGTGAACTGGTCGATATGGCGGTCGAAAAGGACATTATTAATAAGAGTGGGTCATGGTATTCCTATGGGGATGAACGAATCGGTCAAGGACGTGAGAACGCGAAGAATTACTTAGCTGATCATCCAGAAGTCCAAGATGAAGTTCGGCTTAAAGTTCGGGAAGCATATGGCATTTCGGATGTCCCGGTAGACGAAAACGATGAAACCCAACTCGACGTCTTTCCGGATGACGATTCAAACGAATAAGAATTATTAAGCTGAGATAAAAGTTAATTTGTCTCAGCTTTTTTGATTATATAAGCGAATTATCCGAGTGGTTGATTTGATGGGTTGAACTCGAAAACGGTTGCAATGCCGATAGTTTAAGTTGACAGGCGGTTTATGAAACTATAAAATAACTATGTGTTGAAAAATTAAACATAATAACATCTTTAAAAATTTGCAGTGAAAGTTGCAATTTAAAATTTTTGATGATGCGGAGGTGAAACAATGAACTTAGCTTTTCCATTAATCCTCGCAGTCATCATGTTAATCGTTGGTTTACTAGTTGGTTCCGTTCTACAAAAGAAGGCGCACGAACGTGAAATTGATGGTGCAAATAAGACTGCCACAGGAATAATCGCAGCAGCTGAAAAAGAAGCCGCAACGCGGAAGAAAGAAATTCTTTTGGAAGCAAGGGATGAAAATCACCGCTATCGTTCTGAGATTGAAAACGAGTTGAAGGAACGACGCAGTGAGGTACAAAAGCAAGAAAACCGTTTGATTCAACGGGAAGAAACAATCGATCGCAAAGATGCAACGTTGGATAAAAAAGAACGTTCATTGGAGCAACGGGAAAATCGTTTAACGAATCAAGCACAAGAGCTAACTGAAAAGCAGGCAGAAGCGGCCACTTTAGTTGAGCAACAAAAAGCGAAGTTGCAAGAAATTGCCGAATTATCGCATGAGGAAGCGCAAAAGATCATTTTGGATGAAACCAAACAAGACCTTGAACATGAGCGGGCTGTTTTAATCAAAGAAAGTGAAGAAACAGCTAAAGAACAGGCTGATCGAACTGCTCGCACATTAGTCGCTGAAGCTATTCAACGAAGTGCAGCGGATATGGTGACTGAAACAACAGTGACCGTCGTCACGTTACCAAATGATGATATGAAGGGCCGAATTATTGGTCGTGAAGGTCGGAATATCCGGACGTTGGAAACATTGACTGGGATTGATTTGATTATCGATGATACGCCAGAAGCAGTCGTGCTTAGTGGGTTTGATCCAATTCGGCGCGAAATTGCGCGCATGACATTAGAGAAGTTAATTCAAGATGGGCGCATTCATCCAGCTCGGATTGAAGAAATGGTTGATAAGTCACGCAAGGAAATGGACGAACAGATCAGACAAGTCGGTGAACAAGCCATCTTTGATGTTGGTGTGCACACAATGCATCCTGATTTAATTAAGATTCTTGGGCGACTACACTTCAGAACAAGTTATGGTCAAAACGTCTTGAATCATTCAATTGAAGTGGCCAAGTTAACCGGAATTTTAGCGGCTGAATTAGGCGAAGATGTAACGCTCGCTAAACGTGCTGGTTTATTGCATGACATCGGTAAGGCCCTTGATCATGAAGTCGACGGCTCACACGTTGAAATTGGGGTTGAACTTGCAACTCGTTATAAGGAGCCGGCAACGGTGATTAACGCAATTGGTTCGCACCATGGTGATACGGAAGCAACCTCTATTATTTCAGTCTTAGTCGCAGCTGCTGACGCGATTTCAGCAGCTCGTCCAGGGGCCCGTTCTGAATCGCTTGAAAACTACATTCACCGTCTTGAAAAACTGGAAAGTATTACGAATAGTTTTAAAGGTGTTGATCATAGTTTTGCGATTCAAGCAGGTCGTGAAGTTCGGGTAATTGTAAAACCAGAACAAGTCACAGATGATCAAGCAACCGTCTTAGCACGTGATGTGAAGAATCAAATTGAGAACCAACTCGAGTATCCTGGCCACATTAAGGTGACTGTGATTCGCGAAACAAGAACGGTCGAATACGCGAAGTAACGCGGATTGGCCTAACATTGGAGCGGGGGACAAAAACCATTTTTGTTCGCCGCTCTTTCTTTGTTTTTAATTAAAATTGTGGAGGATGCAACCATGAAAAAAGGTGTACTATTAGTTAATTTGGGCACCCCAGATAAACCTGAAGTCAAAGAAATTCGGCATTTTTTAAAATACTTCTTAGCTGATCAGCGGGTCGTTGCGATGCCTAAAGCGGTTTGGCTACCCATTTTATATGGACCGATTCTGATGACGCGGCCCAAAAAAGTGCGCGCGGCATATCGCAAAATCTGGACAAGTGCTGGTTCTCCGTTAAAAGTGTATATGCAACAGCAAGTGGCTCAATTACAAGCTGAATTACCTGATTATCAGGTTTTCGAGGCGATGTCGTACAGCCAACCATTCTTAACGGATGTGCTCGGGACGATTCAAGCAGCAGGAATCGACGATTTAACGATTGTTCCAATGTATCCGCAATATTCGACCACAACGACAATGTCGATTTATGATGTGGTTGCGAAATTTTACCTTAAACAAGCCAACATGCCCACCTTACATTTTGTGAAGGATTTTTATCAACACACAGGTTATATCGACTTGTTGGTAACGGCGATTGAACAGAAACTACAAACGCAAAGTTATGACGAAATTATTTTGTCGTATCATGGCATTCCACAGTCGTATGTGACAAAAGGCGATCCCTATCAAGCACAGTGTGTTGCAACTACTGCCCAATTGCAGGCTCGCTTGCCGGAGCAAACTTTTCGGACTACGTATCAATCTAAGTTTGGTCCCAATGAATGGCTCACACCGGCCACTAGCGATACGATGAAGACGTTAGCGCAAGAAGGTGTTAAAAAAATTCTGGTCTTAACGCCAGGTTTTGTTGCGGATTGTTTAGAAACGATTGAAGAAATTGATGTTGAAAATCGGGCCTATTTTATGGACAATCAGGGCGAACAATTTGATTACATCCATCCCTTTAACGCGGATTCACGCTTTACGGACTTATTGGTTCAGATTGTGCGGGACAGATAATCAGGGTGCTTGGTTTTTGTTTAAGAAACCAAGTCATTGTTGTGTTTAAGGGGTTTGATTTGTATAATAAAGAGAATGCAAGAGAAAGTAGGCAAGTTGAATGCAACCCATGTTTAAAATTATAGTTGGTCTATTTGCGACGATGCTCGTATCAGCCGCAATTACCCCATTAGTGCGCCGTCTCGCTTTTGTTTTAGGCGCCGTTGATAAACCCAATGCTCGCCGAGTGAACAAAAAGGCGATGCCGGCAATGGGTGGTCTGGCCATTTTTATTGCGTTTACGTTTGGGACCTTTGTGTTATTGCGTGGCCAATTCCAAACACACGAACTTTTCAGTATCTTCTTAGCTGAATGTATTATCATCATCACTGGGATGATCGATGACATTAAGGAATTGAATCCTAAGGAAAAAATGCTCGGGATTTTATTGGCAGCATTGGTCATTTATTTCTTAGCTGGCATACGCATGAATATTTTGACAATTCCGTTTTTAGGCACCTTTGAACTAGGGTGGTTAAGCTTCCCAATCACCGTCTTTTGGATTTTAGCAATTACCAATGCCGTTAATCTAATTGATGGGTTGGATGGCTTAGCAACTGGTGTTTCGATTATCGCACTCTTCACAATGGGCGTGATTGCCTATTTCTTCTTATCCATCACCAACGTCAGTGTCTCAATCATGATTTTTTGTTTGGTGGCTGCATTACTCGGTTTCTTACCGCATAACTTCCATCCAGCAAAGATTTTCTTAGGTGATACTGGGGCTTTGTTCATTGGTTTTATGATTGCGGTCTTATCGCTCAAAGGTTTAAAAAACGTAACCTTCATTACGTTATTGATTCCAGTCATTATTCTTGGGGTACCAATTACGGATACGATTTACGCGATGTTGCGGCGAATCTTGAATAAAAAGCCAATTTCACAAGCAGATAAACATCATTTACATCATCGGTTGATGCAACTTGGTTTATCGCATCGTCAAACGGTTCTCGCAATTTATGGCCTAGCGTTGGTCTTTTCGTTAATCTCATTACTCTACCCATTATCGACACTCTGGGGGAGCTTGGCATTGACGGTCGCGGTCTTAATTGGTTTAGAATTATTCGTTGAATCAATTGGGTTGCTTGGTGATAATCGCCGGCCATTGTTAATGCTTTTAAAACGATTATTAAAATCAAAAAATGAAGAAAAGGATTAGCCATTATGGCTAATCCTTTTTTGATGTTATTGATAGCGTATCTGATGTAGGTCTTGGGCACTTATGGGAACTTCGTTGAATTTTTGAGGTCCTAGTTCGAATTTTAATTGGCCGTTAAGGCGTTCGCTTAATTGTTGTTGTAAATCACTAACGGCAGTGGTCGCAAGCCACACGGTCATTTGGACGTTAGTCGTATATTGAATGTCTTCGGCAGTGAGGTTGAATTGACTAAGTAAATTTTGCACGGTGTCAAACTGAGCGTAGTCAATTGTAATCTGACAAGCGGATTGTTCGATACCTTGAACAATCCCGAGGTGTTCAAGACCGGCCGAAGTGGCATGGCTATATGCTCGAATAAGGCTGCCAGTCCCGAGTTTAATGCCACCAAAATAGCGTGTGACAACGACACAAAGATTAGTCAGTTGCATCTGGCGTAGGACTTCTAACATCGGCACACCGGCTGTCCCACTTGGCTCGCCGTCGTCACTTTGTTTTTGAATATTGGTAGGCAAACCAATCTGGTAGGCGAAGCAGTTATGATTGGCCTTAAGATTAGTTTTGCGAACTTGCGCAATAAAGGCTTGAGCTGCGCTTTCGTCTGTAACACGTGCAACGTGACAGATGAATCGGGATTTTTTTACTTCGAGTTCAAATTCGCCGTCTTTTTGAACGGTAAAATAGCTTTGCATATCGGACTCCTTGAAAAAATAAGCTGGATTTAACGAAACTAAGGGTGGAAGGTGAAATGATGGAAAAACAACTTGCTTGTGGTCGTCAGTGGAGTGCCACCCAGTTTAGCGCTGTTATGAATAATTATAGTGTACCACAGATTAAACAGCGGCCAGCGTTTCAAACGATTAATCAGCGCCTGGTGTGTCAACGGTGCGGACAAGTGGCAAAAGAGCAAGCTCGCTTGCCCGATGGTCGCCATTATTGTGCTGCCTGTTTGACCTTTGGGCGGTTGGTTGAAGGCGATCAGTTAATTTACGTGCCAGAAGGTAACCGATTTGAGCCGCCAATCGAACCGTTAACTTGGAAGGGAACATTGACCCCTTTTCAAGCACAAGCGGCAGAAAAGATTATTGCGGCCATTACAAATCAACAACGCCATGTTTTAACTGCAGTGACCGGTGCCGGTAAAACTGAGATGTTGTTTCAAGGAATCGCTATCGCTTTGGCTCAGGGGCAGCGTGTGTGTATTGCTGCGCCGCGCGTTGCCGTTTGTTTAGAACTTTATCCCCGGTTACAAGCCGCGTTTGCTAACACCCCAATTATGCTGATGCATGGGCAACAGACGGCACCTTATCGGTATACGCCGTTAGTTGTTTGTACAACGCATCAGTTATTTAAGTTTTATCAGGCATTTGACACCGTCATTGTAGACGAGGTTGATGCGTTTCCATTTGTCGATAATCACCAACTTGAGATGGCTGTTAAACAGGCGTGTAAGCCACGCTGTGCATTGATCTACCTGACTGCGACTCCAACGGTAAAGCTGCGCCATGCGATTAATACGGGGACTTTAACGGGGAGTGAACTACCAATTCGCTTTCATGGTCACTTATTACCTGAACCGCATTGCTATCCTTTGTTTACGTGGCGTCGTTCAGTCAAACGACAACAGTTGCCGCGCGTAATGCGTAACTTACTTAGTGAGTGCCTCAAAAGCCAACGCTTATTATTATTTGTGCCACAGGTGAGCGATTTAGGGCCGGTTCGGCAAAGTGTTATTAAGGCATTGCCGCACATCACAGTAAACACGGTACATGCCAATGATCCTGAACAATTAAACAAGATAGCGGCCTTTAGAGCGGGAAACGGTGATGTAATGATTACGACCACGGTTCTAGAACGCGGTGTAACGTTTAAAAATGTGGCCGTGTTTGTTCTCGGTGCAGAACATGTGGTTTTCAATGAAGCGGTCCTTGTGCAGATTGCTGGCCGAGCGGGTCGTCAACGGGAACATGCTGCAAACCCGGTCTATTTTTTCTATGCGGATTACACGGTCGCTATTGAGCGTGCGCGTCAACAAATTAAACGGCAAAATCAAAAAGGGCGGCGATTACAATCCACTGTTTAATGTGTACAGCAGTTGTGCTTGAACAGCCATCCCTAGCGTTTATCTGTTCATTGCGGCCAGCTTACCCGGCAATGATTTGTTCCCGTTGCATGGCGCGCTTTGAACGAATTGGACCGCAATATTGTTCGGGATGTGGTCGGCAAATGGAAGAGCGCGGCTTGTGTATGGATTGTCAGAGATGGCAGCAACTTTACCCGCGACAGCACTTTGTCAATCGAGCATTGTTGACTTATAACGAGCCGATGCAGCAATATTTTCAACAATATAAAGGACTAGGCGATTATCGGTTACGACATGTATTTCAACGGTTAATTCGCGAAAATTTCCCAGCCCAACGGCATACGGCTTATGTACCAGTTCCCACTGATCCAGCACATTTACAAAGGCGGGGGTTCGATCCGGTGGTTGGCTTATACAAGGATTGTTTGCCCCTAGTGCCATTGTTGCAGAAGTTACCTACTGAAAAAGGACAAGCCCAAAAAAATCGAGCGGAGCGCTTAGCAACGCCCCAATTTTTTAAATGTCATCAGGAAGTGACTTTAAGTGCCGATGTGCAACGGTTAATTTTGTTGGATGATATTTATACTACCGGTCGCACGTTATGGCATGCTCAGCAGTGTCTACGTAAGCGATACCAAACGTTGCCGATTCAGGCAATGACTTTGGTGCGCTAAAACCATATTAGTTGTGTGTGGCACGCAAATTATATATAATAAAGTTAGTAACAAAGCCTCGGAAGCGAATTGAGTTCCGAGTGACAAGTACCCACAGGGGGTATTTGTGAAAGGGGAGAATTCATATGCTAAGTTTTAATGTTCGTGGTGAAAATATTGAGGTCACTGACGCCATTCGGAGTTATGTTGAAAAGAAAATCAGCAAGCTCGAAAAATATTTTGATGATTCAGCAACCGCCATTGCCCACGTTAATTTAAAAGTGTACTCCGATAAGACCGCTAAGGTAGAAGTCACCATTCCGTTACCATACCTTGTATTACGGGCAGAAGAAACCTCGCCTGATATGTATGGTAGCATCGACCTAGTTACTGATAAATTAGAAAGACAAATTCGTAAATTTAAAACAAAGATTAACCGTAAGTCACGTGAACGCGGGATTAAAGGTATGGAATTAACAGTTCCAGAAGCAGAAATATTACCAGAAGAACCCATGCAAGTCGTTCGGACAAAACGCGTTTCATTGAAACCAATGGATAGTGAAGAAGCAATCTTACAAATGAATATGTTAGGCCATGAATTCTTTATCTTCGAAGATTCAGAAACAAATGGGACAAGTATTGTGTATAAGCGTCAAGACGGGCGTTATGGTTTGATTGAAACTGACGAATAAGTGAGGGCTGGGACAACGGTGAGTTGCGCCCAGCCTTTTTTTTGATGGCATATAGATAACGGGGTTAATTTTTTACTGAATCGGCTAGCTTGTTTATTGTGACAGGGTTTTATTTGATTGTAATAAATGGTAAAATGAATTGTTAGTAATCATATTGATTATATAAGAAATCGCTATTTAAGCACTCAAACGTATTTCTAGAGGAGAATTGACGTACATGGCAAACTTTCTAAAAACATGGGTAGAAAGCGATAAACGTGAAGTAGCACGGATGGGCAAAATTGCCGATCAAGTTCAAAGCTATGAAGATGAATATAGTAATTTATCTGATGAAGCGTTGCAAGCTAAGACCCCAGAATTTAAAACAAGATTAGCAAATGGTGAAACATTAGACGACATTTTACCGGAAGCTTTTGCGGTTGCACGTGAAGGGGCTAAACGGGTTCTAGGGTTATTCCCATTCCGAGTACAAATTATTGGTGGGATTACGCTACACGAAGGTAACATCGCTGAAATGAAAACGGGTGAAGGAAAAACCTTGACGGCTACAATGCCGGTTTATTTAAACGCATTGGCTGGTAAAGGGGTACACGTTGTTACTGTCAACGAATACCTTTCAAGCCGTGATGCAACGGAAATGGGCGAGTTATATAACTGGCTCGGCCTTTCTGTTGGGTTAAACTTGAACGCTAAGACCCCAGAAGAAAAACGGGACGCATACAACTCAGATATCACTTATTCAACTAATAGTGAATTGGGGTTTGATTACTTGCGCGATAACATGGTGGTTTACAAAGAAGAAATGGTTCAACGACCATTGAACTTTGCGATTGTCGATGAAGTGGATTCAATTTTAATTGATGAAGCGCGGACACCACTGATTATTTCTGGTCAAGCCGAAAAGTCAACAGCACTTTATATCCGTGCCGATCGCTTTGTAAAAACTTTAAAAGAAGAAACTGACTATAAGATTGATTGGCCAACTAAGACCATCAGTTTGACAGAGTCAGGGATTGAAAAAGCTGAAGCTAACTTTGGCTTGGATAATTTATATGACACTGAAAATACAGCCTTGACGCATCATTTGGACGAATCATTACGTGCTAACTATATTATGTTAAAAGATATTGACTATGTGGTTCAAGACGGTGAAGTCCTTATTGTTGATCAATTTACAGGACGGGTCATGGAAGGCCGTCGTTATTCAGATGGGTTACATCAAGCAATTGAAGCCAAAGAAGGCGTTGAGATTCAAGATGAAACCAAGACAATGGCTAATATTACCTATCAAAATTACTTCCGAATGTACAACAAGTTATCTGGGATGACTGGGACGGCGAAGACGGAAGAAGAAGAATTCCGCGAAATTTATAACATGGAAGTTATTTCAATTCCAACTAACCGCCCTATTGCCCGAATTGATAAACCTGATGTGCTTTATCCAACTTTGGAAAGTAAATTTAAGGCTGTAATTGAAGATATCAAAGAACGCTATACGAAGGGACAACCCGTATTGGTTGGGACCGTTGCGGTCGAATCTTCAGAATTACTATCGCGATTATTAGATGAAAATAACGTGCCCCATGCTGTTTTGAATGCTAAGAATCACTTTAAAGAGGCTGAAATTATTATGAACGCTGGTCAACGTGGCGCTGTTACGATTGCTACTAATATGGCTGGTCGTGGGACGGATATTAAATTAGGACCTGGTGTGACGGATTTAGGCGGTTTGGCCGTGATTGGGACTGAACGTCATGAATCACGCCGGATTGATAACCAACTTCGAGGTCGTGCTGGTCGTCAAGGGGATCCTGGTGTAACTCAATTCTACATGTCATTGGAAGATGACTTGATGAAACGTTTCGGTTCGGAACGGATTAAAGCTTTCTTAGACCGGATGAAGATTTCAGACGATGATGCCGTCATCCAAAGTAAAATGATTACGCGTCAAGTTGAAGCGGCACAAAAACGAGTTGAAGGGAATAACTACGATACACGGAAACAAACCCTTCAATACGATGATGTGATGCGTGAACAACGGGAAGTCATCTACAAGCAACGGATGCAAGTCATCATGGCAGAAGATAACTTGAAAGAAGTCATCATGCCAATGATTTCAAGAACCGTTAAACGAATTGTGCAATTGCATACGCAAGGTGAAATGGAGAGCTGGGAATTAGAAGCTATCCAGGCATTTGCCACAACTTCAATGGTCAGTGAAGAAGATTTACCAATCGAAAAACTACAAGGTAAAACTGCTGAAGAAATCGAAGCCTTATTGATGACTTTTGCAGAAAAGAATTACGCAACAAAACAAAAACAATTAGCAGATGCAAATCAGATGCTCGAGTTTGAAAAAGTGGTTATCCTCCGGGTAGTGGATGAGCGCTGGACAGACCATATCGATGCAATGGATCAATTACGCAACTCAATTGGATTACGGGGCTACGGTCAAATGAATCCATTGGTTGAATATCAAGAAGAAGGTTACCGGATGTTTGAAGAAATGATCAGCGATATCGATTACGATACAACCCGGCTCTTCATGAAGGCGGAAATCCGTCAAAATATTCGACGCTAACGTGTAGAAAATGGCTGAGGTAGTTAACTTAGCCATTTTTTAATGGCTAAAAATAGTGGAGGGACTAAAATATGGAATTAAGTGAAGCAAAACATCTTTTAGAAGCAATAGAAACTAAAATAACGCAATTTAGGGGGTCACTTTGACTTAGAGGGCCTGCAAGAAAGTATTGCGCAAAATGAAGCGCAAATGGCAGATCCCAATTTCTGGTCGGATCAAAAAGCAGCCCAACAGTTAATTAATCAAAACAATGTCTTAAAGGAGAAATACGACTCTTTTATGCAACTGCAAGCACAATCAGAAGAGTTGCAAGTGACATTAGAATTATTACAAGAAGAACCTGATGCTGAACTCCAGGCGAGCTTTGAAGCTGATTTGGCAGCTGTCCAAGCTCAGATGCAACAATATGAACTTGGGCAATTACTATCGGGTGACTATGATAGCAATAATGCGATTGTCGAATTGCATCCCGGCGCTGGTGGCACGGAATCTCAGGATTGGGGTTCCATGCTTTTGCGAATGTACTTACGTTGGGCAGATGCACATGGATTTACTGTTGAAACGGAAGATTACCAAGCTGGGGAAGAAGCTGGGATTAAGAGTGTTACCTTGATGATTAAAGGCCACAACGCTTATGGGATGTTGCGCTCTGAAAAAGGGGTTCATCGGCTGGTGCGAATTTCACCATTTGATTCAGCTGGCCGGCGGCACACTTCATTTTGTTCAGTCGATGTGATGCCAGAATTAGACGATTCGATTGATATTGAAGTACGCACAGAAGACTTACGAATTGACGTTTTCCGTTCAAGTGGCGCTGGTGGACAGCATATCAATAAAACATCATCAGCCGTCCGGTTAACGCATTTGCCAACCGGGATTGTTGTGTCATCACAGGCGCAACGGTCGCAACTACAAAATCGTGAAACTGCGATGAACATGTTGAAGGCTAAATTGTATCAAAAAGAGCAAGAAGAACAGGCGAAAAAAGCAGCTGCCATTAAGGGTGAACAGCTTGAAATTGGTTGGGGGTCGCAGATTCGGTCATACGTTTTCCATCCATATACGATGGTTAAAGACCACCGGACCGATTATGAAACTGGGAACGGTCAAGCGGTAATGGATGGCGATTTGGACCCGTTTATGTATGCTTATCTACAATGGCAGTTAAGCCAGAAGAACCCTGATTAACCTGCAAAGAAATTGAAATATAAATGTAATCAAATTGTGATTATTTGAATAAATCGCATGCTATAATATAAAAGATTGCGGTTTTCATTGACAATAAATAATGATAACGACAAAAAGGAGTGTCCCCAATTGATTCGAATGACAAATGTGTCAAAAAAGTATCCAAATGGCGTGACAGCAATTAAGGATCTTTCGCTAACGATTGAACCTGGCGAATTTGTTTATATTGTTGGACCCAGTGGTGCTGGTAAATCAACATTCATTAAGATGTTGTACCATCAATTAAAAGCAACTAGTGGCGAAATTGAAGTCGCTGGTTTTGATTTAATCGGTATGAAGGACCGCGATGTTCCATACTTACGCCGTAAGATGGGCGTTGTTTTCCAAGATTTCAAGTTATTGCCACGGTTAACGGTGTTTGAAAACGTAGCCTACGCCATGGAGGTAATCGAAGCTGAACCCCAAGCAATCAAGGATCGTGTATTAGAAGTGCTCGAACTCGTTGGCTTGAAGGGCGAAATTCGTCGTTTTCCCAATGAACTGTCTGGTGGCGAACAACAACGGGTTGCTGTTGCACGCGCGATTGTGAATCGGCCAGATGTGTTGATTGCCGATGAACCAACGGGGAATTTAGATCCGGAAACATCAGATGGCATCATGGATATTTTAGAAGCAATTAATGAACGTGGGACGATTGTCTTAATGGCAACCCATAACAAACAAATGGTGAACGACCGAACGCATCGTGTCTTAGCGATTGAAGATGGTCGCTTAGTTCGTGATGAAAAAGAGGGTGACTACGGCTATGAAGATTAGAACATTGAAGCGCCATCTCAAGGATAGTTTTAAGAGTTTAAAACGAAATGGTTGGATGTCAGTCGCAGCCGTTAGTGCCGTTACCGTAACGTTGTTATTAGTTGGGATTTTCTTTGCGATGATCTTCAACTTTAACAAGATTTCACAAGATATCGAAAATGATGTGCATGTGCGGGTCATGATCGAACGGGGCACAACAAACAAGCAAAAAGATCAACTCCAAAAGAAACTTGAAAAAATGGCTTCTGTTAAAGAAGTCACGTATTCAAGTCGTAAAAAAGAATTAAACAAGGTTGTCGGTAGTTACGGACAATCATTTAAAATGTTTACCGGCGACGATAATCCATTGTACGATGTTTACACAGTAAGTACGACAAAACCAAGTCAAACGATTAAAGTCGCTAAACAAGCTAAAAAATTAAAATACGTTTATGATGCCACTTATGGCGGGAACAATGCTAAGAAGTTGTTCAAGGTAATGAGTAGTGTTCGTAGATGGGGCGTTGGCTTTACCTTATTACTACTTTTTGTTGCGGTATTCTTAATTTCAAATACAATTCGGATTACAATTTTGTCGCGGCGTGACGAAATCGGAATCATGCGTTTAGTTGGGGCAACTAACGCGTATATTCGTTGGCCGTTCCTTTTTGAAGGAGCTTGGGTTGGGTTACTTGGGGTGATTATTCCAATTATTGTAATCGACTTAGGCTATGGTTGGGTTTACCGGCATATGGCCCTCAGCATGACTTCCGCTGGTTATTCAATGTTGAAACCAGGGATTTTCTTATTCCAACTTGATTTAACAATGGCAGTGATTGGGATTGTTATTGGGGCATTAGGATCCGTGATTTCAATGCGGCGTTTCCTTAAAATTTAAACTAATTTAGCCAAAGAGTGGCGAACATTTAATGTTCGCCACTCTTTTTTTTTGAACGCTAGGCAGTTAATGGGGCAAAATGCTATACTTATGGGGATAACTGCGAAATTCGGTAGCTGAAAATCGCGTGTATGTCATGCGAAACACGCGCGGTATTTAAATATAGACGCTGGAGGTTTGTTGAATTGACGATGATTATTGATATTTTGCGACCATTACTCACGGCACCACTTTTATGGTTAGCGATTGTGTATGTCGGTTGGTTAGCGCATAGACGAATTAGCTTGGAACGGAAGACATTTAGAATTGCGATTAATCCACGGTGGCTAGAAGTGCGCCGTTTTGTGGGCCATGGGCTACTCGCTGGGCTAGTGCTAAGTTGCTGTACCTTGGTGTTAGGGGCGATGGTTGATATAAAATGGTGGCTTGTTTATCAACTAATCGCTATTTTGAGTTTGCTAGTGGCTGTTAAATGGCAAAATGTATCGGCCACTTTTTTAATCAGTGCCTTGGCTTACGCCGGTGTAACGTTCATTTGGCCCCAATACCAAGTTGAAAATCAAACAAGTCTTTTGGCCGAATTATTGGTGATTATTGGTTTAGTGACAATCGTCAATAGTGCGCTCCAACGTTGGGATGCACAAGCAACTGTGACGCCACGTGTTATGACTAGCAAGCGCGGGCGCTTGACAGCCTTCTTTGTCAGTCGGCAAATTTATATTGCACCAGTCTTTTTCTTAGTGCCCGGGGCAATTGATATGCCAAGTCTGGGCTTTTGGCCGATCTTAAATATTGGGCATCAATCATATCGTTTGGTGATCTTACCATTGTTATTGGGATTTAGTTTAAAAGCGGTCAAAGGCTTAATGCAATCAGTTGTTACTAAAAATGCAAATCATTATTTAATCTTTGGTTTGTTGTTAGTCGGGGTTGGGTTAATTGCGGTTGCCTTTCCAAACTGGGTTGTTGGTATTTTAACAGTTGCGCTAGTGCTAAGCTTTGCATTACAATGGCGATTGAATAGACGCAGGGGCCATGAACGCCAACTGCATTTTACAAAACCCTACGATGGGGTCTTCATCTTAGGGATTTTACGCGATACGCCAGCTGCTAAAATGGGGTTGGTAGTTGGCGATACAATTGTTGAATGTAATGGCGAGGCGGTCTCAACCAATGATAATTTTTATCGGGCGATTCAAAGCCAACCAACGTATTGTCATTTAAAGGTTCAAGATTTAAACGGTGAGTTCCGGATGACTGAAGGGGCAATTTTTGCTGATGCACCACATGAGTTAGGTGTTGTATTATTCCCAGAGAATTAAGTAAATAAAGGGTGGCATGAATGAAGACAATTTTAGTGGTAGACGATGAACCAGCAATTTTGACATTATTACGCTACAACCTGGAACAAGAACATTTTAAAGTAATGACGGCAACTGATGGGGCCCAAGCGCTGACGATGGCTTTACAGCAGCCGTTTGATTTTATTATTTTAGATTTAATGTTACCTAAGCTAGATGGAATTGCCGTTACCAAGAAGATTCGGGAAGCAAAGTTAAAAACGCCAATCATGATTCTAACGGCTAAAGATAGCGAAACCGATAAAATTGTTGGGCTCGAAGTTGGGGCAGATGACTATGTCACTAAACCCTTTAGTCCCCGCGAAATTATCGCACGGATTCGGGCGATTGAACGACGGACTGCACAGCCGGTAGCGGCCGTTGAAACGCACCCTAGTGAGATTTTACAAGTGGGGGACTTAATGGTCGATGAGGGTGCAGTTGTGGCTAAAAAGGGCACTCAGAAACTCCATTTAACGCCTAAGGAGTTCGAACTTCTTGTTTACTTTATGCATCGGATTAACAAGGTTCAAAGTCGTGAGAAACTTTTAAATGCGGTGTGGGGCTTTGATTATCCAGCTGAAACGCGAATGGTTGATATTCAAGTCAGTCATTTACGGGAAAAAATCGAAACAGATCCACGTCATCCAGTTTACTTAAAAACGGTGCGTGGTTTCGGTTATCAATTGGAGGATCCTGCTCATGACCAAACATGATCAATTTAGATTTTATCAGCTAGCCACTATTTTAGTGGCTATTTACATAGGATTTATGGTGCTTATCAATTTAGTGATTGCCCAACAACAAGCCGCGATGTTAAAAGAACGGGGCGCCGATTACGCGCTAATCATTAAACAACCACAGTTTGATCGGCAAAAGTGGTTACGGCAAAATGATTTACAAGTTTTAACGCCTAAATCGCCGAATAAAACAAAGTTACAACAAGCAGTAACTGACATTGTCAATCGGAATCATTCGACTGCTAATTTTAGCACGCGGCAAACGGTTGATAAGCAACCGTATTTGTTTTACGTACATCAAGCAGATCAGCCAAACTTTGTCTTGGTAGTGCCACAACAACAATTTTGGCATACGTGGCCGAAGATTGCTTTATCGGTCACGATTATCTATTTAGTCGGGAGCTGGATTTTTCTGTACCGTTTCTGGCGTCAACGCCGGCATTTCTTTGACCACTTGAAAATTTTGGTGGCTAATATCCATCATATTCGGCATGAAGAAGTCCCCGAACCAATTATTTTTCAAAAAGATGCCTCATTATATGTGCTAGCGCAAGAAATTAATAAATTAAACGGTGATATGCGGCATATGCGACAGAAAATTGCTATGCAACAGGGCAGTTTTGACCGCTTAATTGACCATTTACCAGTCGGCGTCATGGTGGTTAATGAAAATCGTGAAGTCGTCTTACACAATGAGGCGATGGCTCGGTTATTGGAGACGACGATTGCCGCTGAGAAACATCCCTATATCGATGATATCAAGACGTATGAATTAACCCGGATGATTGAACACACGTTTCGATACCGAAAGAGTCACCATCAAGAAATACAATTGATTCAAAACCAAGAACGGTACGTGGATGCGAATGTTGTCCAACTCAATACGGTGAAATCGAAGTTCCAAGCCCTAGTCATTTTGTATGATTTAACCGATGCCCGGCGCGTTGAACAGATGCAGTTGGACTTTGTTAGCAACGTTAGTCATGAATTGAAGACACCAGTGACCGCTATTACCGGCTTTGCTGAGACGTTATTAGCCGGTGCGGCAAACGATCCTGCTACGCAGAAGCAATTCTTACAAATCATCTATGACGAAAGTACGCGGTTGACTGCGTTAATTCAAGATATTCTTGCGCTTTCGCATTTGGATCACAAGAGCCAATCGCAAGAACAACTTGTGAACGTCCGTGAATTGGTGCAAGCTAATCTTAAATTGTTGCAACAAAAGGTACAAAAAAAGCAGTTACATGTTTCCGTTGATATTCCGGTAGATTTAGAGATTAAAATCCAAAAAATGAAGTTTAATCAAGTCCTGAAAAACCTAATTGCGAATGCCATCACGTATAATAAACAAAACGGCTCGTTGGTGGTTGCCGCACAACTTGAAAAAGATCAAATTGTCATCCGCGTTGTTGATACTGGTTTAGGTATTCCAAGTGACTTACAGGAAAGAATATTTGAACGCTTCTATCGTGTTGATCAAGCGCGTGCGACGCATAAGAGCGGAACCGGTCTAGGATTAGCAATTGCTAACGAGATTACGGCCAACTTAGGGGGCCAGTTGACAGTAGAAAGTCAATTAGGTGTTGGGAGTGAATTCATTTTGAAACTACCAATTACCTGATTTACACAAAATTTACATTCGATAGGCCTAGTTTTTACAAACCTTTTTTATAATGGAACGCATAAGGTTTAAATGGAATTCGTGGAGGATTAACATGCGCAAACGTAATGTTATTGGCTTATTAGTTACATTCAGTTTATTACTATTGGCCGGTTGTCAATCTAAACAAAATGGTCAGTCCGTAACGGCAGTAGGCTCATCAGCCTTGCAGCCACTAATTGAAGCATTAGCTGAACAATACAGTGCTGATCACAGTGGTCAGTTTATTAACGTCCAAGGGGGCGGTTCTGGGACTGGCTTAAGTCAGATTCAATCCGGTGCTGTCCAGATGGGGAATTCTGATTTATTTGCCGAAGAAAAGGCCGGCATTAAAGCAGACGAGCTGGTCGACCATCGCGTGGCCGTTGTCGGCATCACCCCAATCATTAATAAAAAACTAGGGGTTAAAAACTTAACGTTGACACAACTCGCGCAGCTTTTTAGTGGCGAAATTGATAACTGGCAAGCCGTTGGCGGACCAGATCAACCAGTCGTTTTAGTGAACCGGGCCCAAGGAAGTGGCACGCGGACGACGTTTGAAAAATCAGTGATGAAGTCGCGTAAGACTAAACCCGCTCAAGAACAAGATTCAACAGGAATGGTGCGCTCAATTGTTGCCAATACACCAGGTGCAATTAGCTATCTCGCTTTTTCATATGTCGATCGTTCGATTGCGACTGTGAAGTTAGATGGGGTGGCACCAACAGATCAAAATGTGATGACCAATGCATGGCCAATTTGGTCTTATGAACATGTTTACACCAAGGGGCAACCAACTGGCTTGACGAAACGTTTCTTGGCGTATGTCCTATCAGATGACGTTCAACATAAACAAGTCGGTAAGATGGGGTACATTCCAGTGACGAAGATGGCGGTTGAACGGTCAGTGGATGGTACAATTACAAAGGTTAAGTAGGGGGCCAATGATGGATCCAATCAAAGCAAGTTTACTTAAGAAATCACGCGCAGCCAAAAGTGAAACACGAGGCAAATTAATCAGTTTATTCTGTATTAGTTTAATCGTATTCATTGTGCTCGCCATTTTCTACTTCGTCGCTTCAAAAGGATTAGCGACTTTCTTTAAAGATAAAATCAATCTGGGCCGCTTTTTAACAGAAGCGAATTGGAATCCAAGTTTAAAAGATAGTCATGGTCGACCAGAAGTGGGCGCCTTACCAATGATTATGGGGTCATTTGGCGTGACCTTCCTAGCGGCTTTATTAGCAACCCCGTTTGCAATTGGCGCTGGTATTTTTATGACTGAGATTTCACCTAAACGGGGCGAGAAATTATTGCAACCGGTGATGGAGTTACTCGTTGGTATTCCATCAGTCGTCTACGGGTTTATCGGATTATCCGTGATTGTGCCAGCTGTCCGGCATCTATTTGGCGGTAGTGGCTTTGGCATCCTTGCTGGGACTTGTGTCTTATTCGTGATGATTTTACCAACCGTGACATCGATGACCGTTGACGCACTCAAGAGTGTGCCACGGCATTATCGAGAAGCATCGCTTGCTCTAGGTGCAACGCGTTGGCAAACAACATGGAAAGTGGTTTTAAAAGCAGCCACCCCCGGGATTTTAACCGGCGTTGTCTTCGGAATGGCGCGGGCTTTTGGGGAAGCACTAGCCGTACAAATGGTCATTGGCAACGCGGCTTTATTGCCACATAACTTGATTACACCAGCTTCAACGTTAACCAGTGTGTTAACGATGGGCATTGGGAACACCGTCATGGGCTCATTAGCCAATAATGCACTTTGGTCATTGGCATTACTCCTGTTATTAATGTCACTACTATTTAATTTATTAGTTCGTTTAATTGGTCGGAAGGGAGCAATGGGTCGCTAATGGATGCAAAAAAATGGGATAAAGTTGCCACCGGTGTCTTAACGGTCATCGCGGGGTTAATCGTATTATTATTAGCAAGTTTACTTGGTTATATCTTGGTGCGCGGATTGCCCCATGTCACATGGCAGTTTTTAACGAAACCTGCGCAAACCTTTACTAAAGGTGGCGGGATTGGTGTTCAGCTATTCAATTCATTTTATCTATTAATTTTGGCGATGGTAATTTCAGTGCCGCTATCAATTGGGGCTGGGATTTATCTCGCAGAATATGCACCTAAGAACTGGGTGACCAATGTTGTCCGGACGGCAATTGAAGTGTTAAGTTCTTTACCATCCGTTGTAGTTGGTTTGTTCGGCTTTTTGGTCTTTGTTATCCAATTTAAATTAGGTTTTTCAATTTTAGCTGGGGCGTTGGCCTTGACGGTCTTTAACTTACCATTGCTAACGCGCAATGTGGAAGATGCGTTAAAGTCAATTCACTTTACGCAACGTGAAGCTGGGCTTGCACTTGGGTTATCACGTTATGAAACGGTGAAACACGTCATTATCCCAGAAGCCTTACCAAATATTATCACTGGGATGATTCTAGGCGCTGGGCGGATTTTCGGGGAAGCTGCTGCGTTGATTTATACCGCAGGACAAAGTGCGCCATCACTCGATTTTACCAATTGGAATCCAATGTACATTGCGAGTCCGTTGAACCCTTTGCGACCTGCTGAAACACTAGCGGTGCACATTTGGAAGATTAATTCGGAAGGGATCATGCCAGATGCCACCGCCGTTTCTGCTGGTGCCTCTGCCGTCTTAATTATCGCCGTTTTACTATTTAACTGGTTAGCACGGGTCATCGGCAAGCGCGTCTATCGTAAAATGACAGCAGCATAGGAGAAAATAATGGCAGATTATGACTTAACAAAAACGCACATTAAACACTTAGACGAACCAAAACATGAAATTGCCTTATCAACTGAAAAGTTAAACGTCTACTATGGCGAAAAACACGCGATGCACGATGCGTCATTGCAGTTTGAACGCTATCGAATTACCGCATTAATCGGGGCTTCTGGCTCAGGAAAGTCAACGTATCTTCGCAGTCTGAACCGGATGAATGACAATATTGCCAATACGCGTGTAACGGGAAAGATTATGTATCGCGGCTTGAACATTAATAGTGATGAGGTTGATGTTTATAAGATGCGTGAACATATTGGCATGGTGTTCCAACGGCCGAACCCATTTGCAAAATCAATCTATGACAATATCACCTTTGCCTTGAAACAACATGGACAAAAAGATAAAAAGTACCTTGATGAAGTGGTTGAAACAACGCTCAAACAAGCTGCTTTGTGGGATCAAGTCAAAGATTCATTAGGGAAAAGTGCGTTGGCGCTATCTGGTGGGCAACAACAACGGTTATGTATTGCCCGGGCAATTGCGATGAAACCTGATATTTTATTACTGGACGAACCTGCTTCAGCGCTCGATCCCATTTCAACGAATACGGTTGAAGAAACCTTAATCCGTTTAAAAGAAGAATTTACAATCGTGATTGTGACGCATAACATGCAACAAGCAGCGCGCATCAGTGACTATACCGCCTTTTTCCATTCGGGACACGCACTTGAATTCGACGAAACACGCAAAATGTTTACCCGGCCCAAGATTAAAGCGGCCGAAGATTATGTTTCTGGTCACTTTGGCTAGGACGCAAGGAGGTTTGCCCCGTGGCAAATAAGATTATTGAATCCGCAGATGTGCATTTATTCTATGGTAAGAATGAGGCCTTAAAAGGGATTAATATGGATTTTGTTGAAAATGAAATTACGGCGTTGATTGGGCCATCTGGTTGTGGGAAATCAACCTACTTGCGCTGTTTGAATCGAATGAATGATTTAATCGACTCGGCAAAGGTGACTGGTAAATTTTTATTGAACGGCCAAGATATTTATGCGCCTGAAATGGACACCGTTAAGTTACGGAAAGAAGTTGGCATGGTGTTTCAACAACCAAATCCTTTTCCTTTTTCAATCTATGACAATGTGATTTATGGCTTACGCCTATCCGGTGTTAAAGATCACCGGGTCTTAGATGAAGCCGTTGAAAGTAGTTTGAAACAAGCGGCCGTTTGGGACGACGTGAAAGATAAGTTACACGAAAGTGCACTATCACTTTCTGGTGGGCAACAACAACGGGTTTGCATTGCCCGCGTGTTGGCTGTTAAACCTAAAGTAATCTTAATGGATGAACCTACTTCTGCTTTAGACCCTATTTCAAGTGCTAAAATAGAAAATATGTTGCTAGAATTGCGCCAACAGTATACCATTATAATGGTGACGCATAATATGCATCAGGCTTCTCGTATTTCGGATAAGACAGCATTCTTTTTACAAGGTGAATTGATTGAATATGCATCAACGAAGAAGATTTTCTTGAACCCTACCGAAAAAGAAACGGAAGATTACATCAGTGGCCGGTTTGGCTAAGAAAGAAGGGAAAAACAAATGAGACGACTTTTTGAAGATGAATTAAACGATTTACACGTTCGTTTCTCCGAAATGGGGATGATGGTCAACGAAGCCATCTATAAATCCGTTAAAGCCTTCATTAATCACGATAAGCAACTCGCACGCGAGGTGATTGCTGACGATCATAAGATTAATGAACGGGAAACCGATTTGGAACGTAAGAGTTTTGAATTAATTGCACTTCAACAACCGGTCTCAACTGACCTACGCATGATTGTCACAATCATGAAGGCCAGTTCAGATTTAGAACGGATGGGCGATCATGCCGTTTCAATTGCGAAATCAACGATTCGGGTGAAGGGAAATACCCGCGTACCCGATATCGAAAAAGATATTGCGGACATGGCGGATAAGGTGAAACAAATGGTCGAAGAAGTATTGGACGCATATGTCAAAGAAGACCGTAAGAAGGCGATTAAGATTGCCGATGAAGACGTTGCAATCAATGCTTATTCTGACAATATTTATGACGACTGTATTAAAGAAATGCAACGTGATTCAGAAACGGTCGTCGGTAGTATGGACTACATGTTAGTCGCTAGTTATCTTGAACGGATTGGTGATTACGTTACCAACATCTGTGAATGGATTGTTTACCTCAGAACGGGGAAAGTAATCGAATTAAATTCTAGTGCACAAGAAGACGAGTTCTAAACAACGCAATTAAAAATTAAAAAAGCGATGGCAAGGCCGACTTGATCGTCGCTTTTTTCGTGGGGGAATCACAATGCAAAAACAAATTTACCTAGCTGGTGGCTGGTTTACACCGAAACAAGCTTCATTAGTAGAACGGGCATACACGGCTTTAAAACAAAATCCAACCGTTGGTTACATCCATAGTCCACAAGAACATCAATATAAGGGTGTGACGGAAGATCACGATCCAGAAGGCATGTTTGGTGGTTATGAGTGGGCTAACCAAACGTATCAAAATGATATTACAGCGATGGACTTGGCAGATATGGCTGTGGTGTTATGGGATATGGCAGATGAAGATACCGGGACGGCGTTTGAAATAGGTTATTTGAATGCTTGTCATAAACCAATCGTATTTGTCTGTGAAGATGATTTACAAGCAAACCCCATTAATCTGATGTTAGCTAAAGGCATTACCCAATGTCTAACAAGTGTTGATGAATTGGCGACCTTCGATTTCCAATTTGTTACCGGTGAACCTTACCCAGGAAAGATTGTCTAAAAAATTTAAGCTGGTATGGTCAGTAGGCACCCAATTCGGTTGGGGGCCTTTTTTTGTTCTCACGCTTGGTACCTAAATAAAAATCAACCTTTGGACCTATGACAATTGACGATAAAATCGGCATAATAGAGTCATAGTCAAGTGAAACAGTATAACGCATGATCAATGGAGGTCAAAATAATGAATGAACGTCAACGAATTTTAGACTTAGTGAACCAAGGTATTTTAACATCAGAAGAAGCATTGGTCTTATTAGAAAATTTAGCCAAAAATGACCAAGATGTAAAACCTAAGCAAGCAGAAACCGTAACAGACCAAACGGCACAACCAACCGTTGACAAAAGCGCAATTGAAGAAAAAGCACATCAATTAACCGTTAATCTTTCCGGCGTCAACCGGCAGTTGCAGGCTTTAAAACAACAAATACACGCTGACCAAGAACAGGTGACTGTTTTAGATACGATGGAAGACTTAGACAGTTTAAGCAGTGAAAAAGCAGCTCAACGGCAGACCTTGAAGGCAGGCTTATTACAAAAGCAAGCTGAGGTTGATGCGTTAGAAGCAAAACGTGAAGCGTTGACTGATGAACTTAATCAAATTGAAAAAAAACGGCGTCAACTAACCAAAAATCAATGGTCGGAAAAATTAGGCCTATCTGATGACTGGAAAGAAAATGCTAGCGAAACATTTGATGAATTAAGTGATAAGTTAGGTGAAGCTGGATCCCACTTTAGTAAGTTTGTAAAAAATACTGCTAAAACAGTGATGGATAACGTAGATTGGAAAGAAGTGAACTTCAAGGTACCTGGTTTGGCAACTGAAAAGTTCAGCCATGAATTTGTTTATCCTGATGTGACACCAGAAATGATTAACGTCAAAGTGGCTAACGGTAGTGTCCATTTCCAAATCTGGGACCGCCCAGAAGTTAAAGTCGCAGCCCAAGTGAAGTTATATGGTAAAATGGCAGAAGCAACACCACTTGCTGCTTTTCAAGCACGCAGCACAATTGATGTGACTGATGCCGATTTGGTTTTTCAAGTGCCTAACAAACGAATTCAGGCGGATTTAACGTTCTACTTACCAGCCAATAACTACTTACAAACCAATGTGAAGTTATTGAATGGAGATGTTGAATTAGACGGCTTTACTGGTCGTGATATTTACTTGAAGACGACCAATGGGGAATTAACCTTAATCAGTACTAATGCGGCAATGGTGGAAGCTGAAAACGTCAACGGTGGTATTACCTTTGATCAAGGTCGCTACGATGATTTACTGGCAACAACCGTCAACGGTAACTTACTCATTCAAGCGCAAGTTTTAAACGCCAGTGTTTCAACGGTTAATGGCGATATCAAGAACACTTTGACGATCGCTGATTTACAACATCTAAAAGCTAAATCAGTGAACGGGACAATCAAAGCTGCTGTGCCACGAACCTTGGCCATGACCGTTGATGCGCGCACACGTTTTGGGCTGATTAAAAACCGGCTGGCAGATACTGAGACGATCGAACAACGTCAAAGTACGGGGAATCAAATGTTACAGCTTAGTCGCAATGACAATGAGCAGGCAGCTCGTTTAACATTAAGCACAACAACTGGTAATATTCTGTTAAAAGATAACGACAACTAAAAATTAAAGAATGGTAGGTTTTAATAATGGGGAAAAGACTTTATAAATCAAGTAATAATAAGATGATTTCTGGTGTGATGGGTGGGATTGCTGAGTATTTTAACGTTGATGCCACATTAGTTCGAATAATCTATGTTGTATTTTCCGCGTTTTCAGCAGCGTTCCCAGGAATTGTGGTCTATATCATTTTAGCGATGGTTATTCCAGAACGGCCACGTCAGAATAAACATGATTCTGAAGATGAATGGAGTGAATTTTAATGCCCTTTTTAATGATTCTATTGGTCATTATTGCCATCATGGCGGCAGTTGGCGTATTTAGTCTAGTGATTGGCTCACTACTATTATTATTAAAATTTGCGCTACCACTGATTGTGATCGGGGTGATTGTCAGCTTTATTTACCGAGCAATTGTTGGTCCAAGTAGCCGTCCACATGCAGCTTGGCGTCATGACTACCAAGAGCAAAATGATTCTTATCAAGCCGCACAAGGTAGCCGCCAACGCAAAGAAGCCCGTGATGTCAAAGTAGACGACGATGACTGGAGTGATTTCTAATGCGTTATTGGACGCGAGTAATTGTTGATACACTATTGTTCATTGCAATTTCTGGCTTATTGCCCAATTTATTCTATGTCGAAAACATTTGGATTGCCTTAGTTGCTAGCATTGTGTTATCGATTTTAAATATCTTTATTAAACCCCTGTTGAGCTTACTTTCATTTCCGATTACGCTGTTAACATTCGGTTTGTTTAGTGTCGTGATTAATGGGATTATGTTAGAGTTAACTGCCGTTTTCGTCGGTGCCCACTTTAGTTTCACAAGTTTTGGTGCGGCCGTGATTGTGGCAATCATCTTATCGATCGCAAACACCATTATTACCAACCAATTTGTCAGAGAACGCTATTAAGGCTTTTAGCGGGAGTCGCAGTCAATTTCGATTGATAGCGGCCCGCTTTTTTTAAGTTCTAGAAGAAAACGCCTACATTAAAGTTGAAAAATCACCTTAAAAGCAATATGATAGAGGATATAAGTGAAAACGAAGGACGGGTAACGCATGGCTGATAGTGTTTCAATTCAAAAACTAGTCACCGATTTAAAATTACAAGTATATGCTGGCGAGGCGCATCTAAAAGATAAAGCAGTGACGGTGAGTGATATTTCCCGTCCAGGGCTCGAATTAACGGGCTATTTTAATTACTACCCTTATGAACGCGTTCAATTATTTGGGCGGACGGAAGTTTCATTTACGCAAAACATGACACCGGAAGAACGGCTAATGATTATGCGCCGCATGGCTTCTGAAGATACCCCGTGTTTTTTGGTCTCACGCCAATTAGAACCACCGATGGAGATGCTCAAGGCAGCTGAAGAGGCGGGAATCCCCGTGTTAGGTTCGAATTTATCGACAACGCGGTTATCGAGTTTAGTAACTGACTATTTGGAAGGCAAGCTAGCTGAACGGCGCTCAATGCATGGTGTGTTAGTTGATATTTACGGTTTAGGGGTTCTAATTACTGGCGATTCAGGGGTTGGTAAGAGTGAAACGGCATTGGAATTGGTTAAACGGGGCCATCGGTTAATTGCTGATGATCGTGTGGATGTTTATCAACAAGATGAACAAACGGTTGTTGGTGAAGCCCCCGCCATTTTACGCCATTTACTTGAAATTCGCGGTATTGGCATTATCGATGTGATGAACCTCTTTGGCGCTGGTGCCGTGCGGGCTGAAACATCGATTTCCTTAATTGTCCACTTACAAAATTGGGCGCAAGATAAGAAATATGATCGCTTAGGTTCAGACACTGAAGAACAGATGATTTTCGATGTGCCAGTTCCGAAGATTACGGTTCCCGTTAAAGTTGGGCGAAACTTGGCAATTATTATTGAAGTAGCGGCGATGAACTTCCGGGCCAAATCAATGGGGTATGATGCAACGAAAACCTTCGAAGCCAATTTAGGTAAGCTAATCGAAGCGAATTCCGATGAAGAAGAATAGTTAAAAGTCAGAAAAGTTCGTTAAATATGGTAGGTCTAATGACTAGTTTGAGCTATACTGTTAGAAAGACAGTGTTCAAGCTAGTCTTTTTTATTAGATTGCGGTTAAAGCGTCAGTTTTAAAAAGCACGTTTATAAAAGGAGCGAATAATTTGAATCTACTATTAGGCGCATTAAATCCAATCGCGCTACGATTGGGTGTATTGGAAATTCATTGGTATGGTGTGATTATCGCAACCGGCGTCGTTTTAGCTGTGATTTTAGCCTTACGAGAAGCTAAACGCCGGTTTGTCAGTGAAGATGATATTTTAAATTTAATTTTATGGGCGTTGCCGTTTGCCTTAATTGGGGCGCGGCTGTATTACGTCGTTTTCGAATGGTCGTATTACCAAGCCAATCCTGGTGAAATTATTCAGATTTGGCACGGTGGAATTGCGATTTATGGTGGCTTGATAGCAGCTGCAATTGTGTTTATTATTTATTGTCGGCGGCATGCACTATCGCCATGGTTGGTGTTAGATATTGCGGCACCAACTGTGATGATTGCGCAAGCAATCGGGCGTTGGGGAAACTTTATGAATCAAGAAGCCTATGGGGCACCAACAACGTTGCACTTTCTCCAATCGTTACACTTGCCTAATTGGGTGATTCAACAGATGTTAATTGATGGCATGTATCGCCAGCCAACGTTTTTATATGAATCAATGTGGAATGTGTTGGGATTTATCATCATTATGAGTATTCGCCATCGGACAGGTTGGTTTAAACAAGGTGAAATCTTATTTAGCTATTTAATTTGGTATTCGTTTGGCCGATTTTTTATTGAAGGCATGCGGACTGACAGTTTATTCATCGGTCCGTTGCGAATCTCCCAGATTGTATCGATCGTCTTATTCTTTGGTGCAATCGGGCTTTGGATTTGGCGGCGGCAACACAGTCAGTTACCGGATTATTTAGCTGGTAATCAAGTAAAAGGACAGGAATAAGGATTCGTTTAAAAGGAGAATTATCAGATGACAGTAAAAATTGCAGTTTTAGGAGCCGGTTCATGGGGCACCATCTTAGCAAATTTATTAGTGGAAAATGGCCATCAAGTTGAACTATGGGGCAATGATCCGCAAAAAGTGGCTGAAATTAATGAACACCACACCAATACCCATTATTTACCGGATTTTAAAATTGATCCTAAGTTACACGCAACGGTCGACCTTAATGTTGCCCTTGATCAAGTTGACGTTGTCTTGTTTGTGATTCCAACGCAGGCAATTCGTGCGGTGGCCGAACAAATCGTTCCAGTTATGGTGGCCAAAAAAATAAAACCGGTGATTGTCACCGCGTCTAAAGGGCTTGAACAAGGCACCCATAAACGGATCTCGGTAGTTTTGGCAGAAGCCATTCCAGAGACCAATCGCAATGGGATTGTTGTGTTATCAGGGCCTAGTCATGCTGAAGATGTGGCTCAAAAAGACATTACGACATTAACAGCGGCCTCCAGTGACTTGATTCAAGCTCAATGGATCCAGGAAATTTTCATGAATGATTATTTCCGATTATATACAAATCCTGATGTTGTTGGTGTTGAGATGGGGGCTGCTTTGAAAAACGTGATTGCCCTTGGTGCCGGGGCCTTAAATGGGCTTGGTTATGGCGACAATACGAAAGCCGCTTTGATGACGCGGGGGTTAGCTGAAATTTCTCGATTAGGGGTTGCAATGGGCGCTAACCCATTAACCTTTATCGGCTTATCCGGTGTTGGTGATTTGATCGTGACTGGGACCAGTGTACATTCAAGAAATTGGCGGGCGGGAAATGCCCTTGGTAAGGGCCAAAAATTAGCTGATGTACTCGCAAACATGGGCATGGTTGTCGAAGGGGTTGCAACGTGTAAAGCTGCCTATGAATTGGCCCAACAACGCTCCGTTGAGATGCCAATCACGCGGGCCATTTACAATGTATTGTATGAAGACTGTGATATTAAATCTGAAATTGCGCATTTAATGCGTCGTTCAGGTAAGCCTGAAATTGATTTTGACGAGATTTAAAACTTTTTAACAAATAAAGCGGCATCATTTTGGAATGCGTATCGCACCCATCAGCAGAGTGTGTTATGATGATTAGCGTTGAGAAAAAGGCTAAAGGAGAACCGATTACTTTATGGGCGATTTGGTATCTGTAAGACCAACTTGTGAGTTTTATTTTGACCGAGGGATGCAGGCGTTTGAACGGTTCCAGTACACACGCGCATTAACGTGTTTGCAACGGGCGAAGTCGCTGGCTAAGACCAAAGATGATTACATCTTTGTAGTGTGCCAATTGGCGATTTGTCTGGAATCGGTTGGCGACTATCATGGGGCGGCAACCGCCTTGGAAGAAATTCCGTCCGCCAACTATCAGCGTCATCCGGAGTTACAGTATTTTTTAGCAACGGCGTATGCCTTTTTAAACCAGACGCAGGCTAGCTATGAATTAGCGACTGCTTATTTACAAAGTGACGATTCGGATTTTGATGCCGAAGCCACTGAATTATTACAAGCGTTAAAACTAACAAGTCCATCAAACTGGTAAAACAGTTTGGTAGACTTTTTTTTACATAACAGGTAAGATACATTCTATGAAGAACGAGTACTTTTTAAAAGTAAGGGGATAATAGCGATGGCTAAAAGTTACGATGTAATTGTGATTGGCGCAGGACCTGGTGGGATGACCGCTGCTTTATACGCTTCACGGGCGAATTTATCTGTGTTGATGTTGGACCGCGGGATTTATGGGGGCCAAATGAATAATACAGCAGAGGTCGAAAATTATCCCGGTTTTAAATCAATCCTTGGGCCTGAATTAGGAGAAAAGATGTATGCTAGTGCGACTCAATTCGGGGCTGAATACGGTTATGGGACGGTCAACGCAATCGAAATCCAAGGTGACATGAAATTAGTGCACACTGATGAAGGCGATTTTGAAGCCCGTTCAATCATCATCGCAACGGGGTCAGAACACAAGAAGATTGGTATTCCAGGTGAAGACGAATTCAGCGGCCGTGGTGTGTCGTACTGTGCGGTCTGTGATGGGGCTTTCTTTAAGAATAAAGAAGTCGTTGTCATCGGTGGGGGCGATTCAGCGATTGAAGAAGGCCTTTACTTAACCCAATTAGCCAGCAAGGTGACCGTCATTCATCGGCGTGATGAATTACGTGCTCAAAAGATTTTACAAGATCGTGCATTTGCTAATGACAAGATGACCTTCATCTGGAATGCACAAGTGACTACTATTGAAGGTGACGACAAGAAGGTAACCGGTGTTACTTACGTTGATAAGACAACTGGTGAAACGAAAGAAGTTGCTGCCAGTGGGGTCTTCATCTATGTTGGGATTGATCCGATGACCAGTGCCTTTGATGATTTAGGGATTTTAACGAATGCCGGTTGGATTAAAACGGATGACCACATGGCAACGAGGATTCCTGGCATCTACGCAATTGGTGATGTCCGTGAAAAAGATCTCCGCCAAATTACAACCGCGGTCGGCGATGGGGGCATCGCAGGCCAAGAAGTATTTAAATACTTACAAAGCATCTAGTTTAAGCGGAAGTTGTTGCAACCTAAAAAACACATCCTAGCGGTCGACTAATTTTAGTCGACCGCTTTTTTATATTGGGGAGATCATGATTGGAAAGGATTAGTGGCGTTATTAGATTGAAGCACATCGCCGCACAACCGATACTTTAGGAAAGCGGTTGATTATGATATACTTAAAATTAGCTTTTAGACTAAAACGTGGGGGTTACACAATGAGTTGGCAAGATAATTATGCAGTTTGGAATAAACAAACAGAAATGGATTTACCTTTAAAAAAAGCACTCAACGAAATGGCAAACGACCAAGATGCATTAGAAAAGGCATTTAGTGTGCCAATGGAATTCGGGACAGCCGGGATGCGTGGCATTTTAGGGCCTGGGATCAACTGTATGAACATATACACAGTGCGCCAAGCCACGGAAGGCCTTGCCCAATTTATGGAAACATTACCAGAAGCGACTAAAAAGCGGGGCGTGGCCATCAGTTTTGATTCACGGTATCAATCTGAAACATTTGCGCATGAAGCAGCACGGGTTCTAGGGCAGCATCAAATTCCAACGTTCGTTTTTGATGCCCTCCGCCCAACACCAGAATTATCATTTACCGTCCGGCACTTACATACCTATGCGGGCATTATGATTACGGCAAGTCATAATCCTAAGCAATACAATGGTTACAAGATTTATGGCGAAGATGGCGCCCAAATGCCACCTAAGGAATCTGATTTAATCACCAGTTATATTCGTAAAGTAACTGATTTATTTGCCATTGAAGTTGCCGATGAAAGTGCATTGCGCGAAGCCGGGTTAATGACTTTGATTGGTGAAAATGTTGATCAAGCATACTTAGCTGAAGTCAAGAAAGTCACCATCAACCAAGAATTAGTCGATACTGTTGGTAAGACAATGTCCTTGATTTATACGCCACTTCACGGCACGGGGAAAGTCCTTGGCGAACGGGCTTTACGACAAGCTGGTTTTGAACAATTCACGATGGTGGCCGAACAAGCGGTTGCTGATCCTGAATTTGCAACGACCCCATTTCCTAATCCGGAATTCCCACAAACATTTGATATGGCTATTGAACTAGGTAAGGCACAACAAGCCGATTTGTTGATTGCGACTGATCCAGATGCCGACCGTTTAGGTGCTGCTGTGCGTCAACCAGACGGTAGCTACCAGTTGATGACGGGGAATCAAATCGCATCTGTTTTATTACGTTATATTTTACAAGCTAGCAAAGATGCTGGTGCATTACCAGCTAATGCCACCGTTGTTAAGTCAATTGTGTCAACTGAATTGGCAACAAAGATTGCAGCTAGCTACCATGTCAAGATGATTGATGTCTTAACTGGCTTTAAATTTATCGCTGAACAAATTCAACACTTTGAAGACACAGATGATAATACATTCATGTTTGGCTTCGAAGAAAGCTATGGCTACTTAGTAAAACCATTCGTTCGCGATAAAGATGCAATCCAAACATTGGTCTTATTAGCGGAAGTCGCAGCTTACTACAAGTCAAACGGCAAGACATTGTATGATGGCATTCAAGAATTGTACGCTGAATACGGCTACTTTGCTGAACAAACGACCGCGGTTGATTTTGAAGGCGTCAATGGGCCCCAACAGATGGCCGACTTAATGGTTAAATGTCGTGAAGAAAGCCCAGTTGAATTTGCTGGCATCAAAGTGGCCTCAGCAGAAGACTTCCAGACACAAACGCACACTTTTGCGGACGGTCATACCGAACCAATCAATTTACCAACCGCTAACGTTTTGAAATATCATCTAGAAGATGGCACTTGGATTGCCATTCGCCCAAGTGGGACTGAACCAAAAGTGAAATTCTATGTGGGGACATCCGCTGATGATGCCGCAACAGCTGACTTGAAGTTAGCAAACTTCGAAAAAGCAATTCATGAACTGGTAAAATAGACAGAGCTTCTGTTTTACATTTTCGGATAACTTACCTATAATGAAGAACAGCAAATAGACGGACTACGGCGTTAGTCGGTCTATTTTTGTAAGAAAAAGGAGGTACTTTGGCATGGGTATGCATCAATATTTGCAAGGTTTGAATAATTTGGAGACACTAAATCGCGCACCAGGATTGTTTAAATATCAAGAACATTCCGTTGCGGCGCACTCCTTTAAAGTGACAGAAATTGCCCAATTACTAGGTGATATTGAAGAAGAAAACGGGCAGACGATTAACTGGCAAGTGTTGTACGAACGCGCACTTAACCATGATTATACGGAGCGCTTTATCGGAGACATTAAGACGCCGGTCAAATACGCAACGCATGAATTACGGACGATGTTGGCCAATGTCGAAAGTTCACTAACCGCGAACTTCATTAAAAATGAAATTCCCGATTTCTTACAGGAAAGGTATCAACGCCGCTTAAGTGAAGGGAAAGATGAAACTTTAGAAGGTCAATTATTAGCAGTTGCCGATAAAATTGATTTGCTTTACGAATCATTTGGTGAAATCGAAAAAGGGAATCCCGAGAACGCTTTTTTGGGAATTTTTGCGGAAAGTTTAAAAACCATCATGCAATACCAAAACCTCGCATGTGCGCGTTATTTTATTCAAGAAATCTTGCCTGACTTACTGAGTGAAGATTTTGCCGATCGTGGGAAACTCACGCAACTGGTCCGGCAAACATTATCGGAATAAGCGTGCGTCAAAAGCGATTATATTGCGAGCATTCGCCTGGTGGAGCTAAGCCCAGCAGTATGCTTTTGAAAGCACGTTTCGACTTAAAGTGTGTGAAAACGTGCCATTCAAAGCATCCGCTTACGTTTAGCTACGTCCAGCGAACAATCATACGCGCTTATTCACTAGACTAGGCTAATTTCCAGAGGATAACCGCTTTAAACAGCACTCTGGCGAAAGTATGTTCGGTGTGGTAAAATGTAAATGACTTAAAAGACAAGAAAGATAATTCTTTATAAAATCGGTAAGTAGACGTTATGGTGGAAGGCAACTTCTCCCGGGCGTCTTCTTTTATCGCTAGCAAATGGCAATGGAGGCTTTTGATGATTGAACGACAGAATGATAACCAATTTGATTTAGTGGCGCCCTATGAACCTGCTGGGGACCAACCAGCGGCAATTGAAACGTTAACTAAGAATTTTGAGGCCGGCGCGAAAGCGCAAGTCTTGATGGGGGCAACTGGGACGGGGAAGACTTTTACGATGTCGAATGTCATCAAGAACTTAAACAAACCAACGTTAATTATTTCGCATAATAAGACGTTGGCAGGCCAGCTCTATGCTGAGTTTAAGCAATTTTTCCCGAATAACGCGGTGGAATATTTTGTCAGTTACTATGATTATTACCAACCAGAAGCTTATGTGCCTTCTAGTGATACCTATATCGAAAAAGACTCGAGTATCAATGACGAAATCGATAAACTACGGCATTCAGCGACAAGTGCACTGTTGGAGCGCAACGATGTGATTGTTGTCGCTTCTGTTTCATGTATTTTCGGGTTAGGTGACCCGAACGAATATCAAGATCATGTCCTTTCATTACGACCGGGGATGACAATTGAGCGTAATGATTTATTAAGACAACTGGTTGATATTCAATTTGAACGCAACGATATTGATTTTCAACGGGGGCGTTTCCGCGTTCGGGGCGATGTCGTCGAGATTTTTCCGGCTTCACGTGACGATCATGCGTTACGAGTTGAATTTTTCGGCGATGAGATCGACCGGATTGTCGAAGTGGACGCGTTAACTGGTGAAGTAATGGGGGAACGTGAACATGTGGCAATTTTCCCTGCCACCCATTTTATGACCAGTGAAGAAAAGATGGCCAAAGCTATCAAGAGTATCAAGGCTGAATTAGAAGATCGGCTAACAGAATTGAAAGCGGATGGTAAGTTATTAGAAGCACAACGTTTAGAACAACGAACCAATTATGATCTTGAGATGATGCAAGAAATGGGTTATTGTTCGGGTATTGAAAACTATTCACGGCATATGGAAGATCGGGCTGCGGGAGAACCACCGTATACCTTACTGGATTTCTTTCCGAAAGATTCCATCATGATGATTGACGAATCACATGTGACGATGCCTCAGATTCGCGGGATGTATAACGGCGATCGTGCCCGTAAGCAAATGCTAATTGACTATGGTTTCCGGTTACCAAGTGCACTTGATAACCGGCCGTTAACATTGCCCGAATTTGAAAAACATGTCAATCAAATTATGTATGTTTCGGCAACCCCTGGTCCTTATGAAGCTGAACAAACCGACATTCAAGTTGATCAGATTATCCGACCGACTGGCTTGTTAGATCCCAATATTGAAGTTCGGCCAATTATGGGACAGATTGATGATTTAGTTGGTGAAATTAACAAGCGGATTGAAAAGAACGAACGGGTCTTTATTACGACGTTAACCAAGAAGATGGCGGAAGATTTAACCGATTATCTTAAGGAACTAGGTATCAAAGTGCGTTACTTGCATAGTGATGTCAAGACCTTGGAACGGACAGAAATCATTCGTGATCTGCGACTAGGTAAGTTTGATGTCTTGATTGGGATTAACTTATTGCGGGAAGGCATTGACGTTCCAGAAGTTTCGTTAGTGGCAATTTTGGACGCCGATAAAGAAGGCTTCTTACGAAGTGAACGTTCATTAATTCAAACGATTGGCCGAGCATCACGGAATCAAAATGGCCAAGTATTACTGTATGCGGATAAAATTACTGATTCGATGCGCAATGCGATGGATGAGACGAAACGACGTCGCTCGATTCAAGAAGCCTATAATGATAAACACCACCTAACGCCAAAGACCATCATTAAACCCGTTCGGGATGCAATTTCGGTTGTTCAATCAGTTGAACATCCTGAAGAAATTAAGATGACCAACGAGATTGATTTTGATAGTATGTCGAAGGCTGAGAAACTTGAAATGGTTGAACGGCTATCCGAACAAATGCGGATAGCAGCTAAGAAGCTTGACTTCGAACAGGCTGCAACACTGCGGGATACCATCTTAGAGATTAAGAGTGAAATTGACTAAAAGAGGTAAAGCATGGCAAATGATAAAATCGTAATTCATGGTGCGCGCGCGCATAATTTAAAAAATATTGATGTCACAATTCCACGTGATAAATTAGTGGTTGTGACGGGACTGTCGGGCTCTGGGAAGAGTTCGTTAGCCTTTGATACCTTATATGCCGAAGGACAACGGCGCTATGTCGAGAGTTTGTCGGCTTATGCGCGCCAATTTTTAGGACAGATGGATAAACCGGATGTGGATTCAATTGACGGGCTCAGTCCAGCGATTTCAATTGATCAAAAAACAACTTCTAAAAATCCGCGTTCAACAGTCGGAACAGTTACGGAAATTAACGACTACCTACGACTTTTATGGGCGCGGGTTGGGCACCCAATCTGTCCCAATGACGGCACTGAAATTAGTAGTCAATCCGTTGAACAGATGGTCGACCGCGTCTTGGCACTACCTGAGAAGACGAAACTACAAGTGATGTCACCGATTATTCGCGGTAAAAAAGGGCAACACAAAAAAGTATTTGAAAAAATTCAACGAGAGGGCTACGTCCGCGTGCAAGTTGATGGCGAAGTCATGGACGTTAGTGCCGATATCGAATTGGATAAGAATAAAAAACACGACATTAATATTGTTGTGGATCGAATCGTTGTGAAAGACGGCGTTCGGTCCCGTTTATTTGATTCGTTCGAAGCAGCGTTGCGTTTATCAGAAGGTTATGCAACTGCCGATATCATAGGCGGTGAACAACTACTTTTCTCAGAACACTATGCTTGTCCAATTTGTGGATTCACGGTTGGGGCATTAGAACCGCGTTTGTTTTCATTTAACGCGCCATTTGGGGCCTGTCCCGACTGTGACGGTTTAGGTGTTAAGTTAGAGGTCGATATGGATTTAGTGATTCCTGATACGAGCAAGACATTGCGTGAAGGCGCCATTGCGCCATGGAATCCAATTAGTTCGCAATATTATCCACAGATGCTTGAACAGGCTTGCAAGTCGTTTAAAATCGACATGGATCGGCCATTTAGCAAATTAACCCCCCGGCAAAAAGACATTATTTTAAATGGTTCGCAAGGCAAGGATTTCCACTTCCATTATGAAAATGATTTTGGTGGGGTTCGTGATGTGGATGTGCCATTTGAAGGGGTGTTAGCCAATGTTGACCGGCGCTACCGCGAAACTAACAGTGATTTTACGCGGGCTCAAATGCGGACTTATATGACTGAGTTAACATGTCAAACTTGTCATGGGGCCCGTTTAAATCGACAAGCTTTGGCTGTTAAAGTGGGTGGTCAAGATATCGCTACCGTTTCAGATAATGCCATCAAAGAAGCTTTACCATTCTTCGACCAACTCAAACTTTCTGAAAAAGACAGTGTTGTTGCGCAACCAATCTTGAAAGAAGTTCACGATCGATTGACGTTCTTGATCAACGTTGGCTTGGATTATTTAACGCTGAGTCGTTCAGCTGGAACCCTTTCTGGTGGAGAGGCTCAACGGATTCGGTTGGCCACTCAAATTGGTTCGAACTTGTCGGGCGTCCTTTATATCCTCGATGAACCATCAATTGGCCTACATCAACGGGATAATGATCGTTTGATTGGGTCATTGAAGAAGATGCGCGACTTAGGCAATACGTTAATTGTCGTTGAACATGATGAAGATACAATGCGTGCGGCCGATTATCTCGTTGATATCGGTCCCGGAGCAGGTGAGCTCGGTGGAGAAGTCATGGCCGCTGGGACGCCAAGTGAAGTTGAACATAACCCCAAATCCTTGACGGGCCGTTATCTAGCAGGTTCCGAGTACATTCCAGTACCGTTAAAACGGCGTAAAGGCAATGGCAAGAAAATTCGTGTGACCGGTGCGGCTGAAAATAACCTGAAGAATTTGACGGTTGATTTCCCATTAGGTGAATTTGTCGTGGTTACCGGTGTTTCAGGTTCTGGTAAGTCAACCTTGGTCAATACGATTTTGAAAAAAGCCTTGGCCCAAAAGATGAATCGGAACTCGGCGAAACCAGGTCAGTATAAAACGATTACGGGTTATCAAAATCTCGAAAAACTGATTAATATTGATCAAAGCCCAATTGGTCGAACACCGCGGAGTAATCCAGCAACGTATACTGGTGTCTTTGACAACATTCGTGATTTGTTCGCTCAAACCAATGAAGCTAAATTACGGGGCTACAAGAAAGGCCGCTTCAGTTTTAATGTTAAAGGTGGTCGCTGTGAAGCCTGCAAAGGTGACGGCATCATCAAGATTGAAATGAACTTCTTACCAGATGTTTATGTGCCATGTGAAGTTTGTCATGGCAGTCGCTATAATTCAGAAACCTTGGAAGTTGTCTATAAGGGGAAGAACATTGCTGAAATTTTAGATATGACGGTCGCTGAAGCAACGGTCTTCTTTGCAAACATTCCGAAGATTGCCCGGAAGTTACAAACAATTGTTGATGTCGGTTTGGGCTATGTCACATTAGGCCAATCTGCGACAACCTTATCTGGTGGGGAAGCACAACGGATGAAGTTGGCCTCCGAATTACAAAAACAATCAACAGGTAAGAATTTATACATTCTCGATGAACCAACGACCGGCTTGCATACCGACGATATTAAGCGTTTGTTAGGCGTTTTGGAGCGCTTAGTTGAAGAAGGTAACACGATTTTAGTGATTGAACATAATTTAGATGTTATCAAGACGGCTGATTACATTATTGACTTAGGGCCTGAAGGCGGCGATAAAGGCGGGACAATTGTCGCGACCGGTACGCCAGAAGAAATTGCTAATGTTAGTGAAAGTTATACTGGCCAATATTTAAAACCTGTTTTAAAACGAGATACAGCGCGCACAATTGCCGCACAGAAGTGACTAATAGAATCCGTTTAAAAAGCGGACGGTCAGGCAGCATCATTTCTGCCTTAACCGCCCACTTTTTTTGTTTTACTAAATATAGTTGTCGATTGCACTTAAAAAAAGTATGATAAAGGTATCAACAATGAGAGGTGATTGGGAATGTTTAGAAAAAATGAATGGCACTTTGATTGGTCAGAGTTTATGACGGGAATTATTTTCTTAATCGTTGCATACTGCTTGTTTAATCAACCGGGTAAGACATTATCTGGGTTGGTCATTGTGATTGCGATTGCGGCGATTATTCGGGGGATTGCGAAGATTAGTGCGTATAGCCGGTTACGACAAGAAACTGGCATACGTGCCACTTTAATGTTGGTCGATGCCATTGTCGATGTCATTTTGGGTATTTTGTTTATCTTGAATATTCCAGCTGGTGTGGCCGCTTTAGGTTATATCTTTGCATTCTGGTTCTTGTTCGATTCAATTGTGGCATTATTGAATGTAAGCCACCTCAAGCAATTTAATACAGGCCTATACATCGTTTCGATGATTCTGAATATCTTAGGCGTCATTGTGGGGATCTTATTGTTAATGGATCCAGTCGTAACCGCTGTGACGATGGTGACTTTGGTTGGTTTTTACTTTGCTTTCTTTGGCATTAACGCAATTATCATTGCGTTTGCAAGACGACTATAACGGTTAATTGACTAATCGCGGAACAATTCATTTGTTTCGCTTTTTTTTTATGAAAAAATAAGCTCTTTCAAATGCCTAGTTATTGGGAATGAATTCGATTTAACGACATTAAATAGTACATGATGCACGTTTTGATAGCTTTCAATGACACGCCAGGAATGTTACAATAGTAAAAGTGAAAACTTAAGGGGTGGTCTGATGACAGATACATTGAACTTAGTAGTGATTACAGGGATGAGTGGTGCTGGGAAAACCGTCGCTATGCAAAGTTTTGAAGATCTAGGTTATTTTTGTGTTGATAATATGCCACCGACATTACTGCCTAAGTTTTGGGAATTGGTCAAGGAGTCCGGCAAAGTCACTAAGATTGCATTAGTCATTGATTTGCGCTCACGTGCTTTTTACGATGAGATCATTGAAATGCTTGCCAACCTTGATAACACGCAATTTGTGACGACTAAGATTCTTTTCTTGGATGCATCAGATGAAGAATTGGTTTCGCGATACAAAGAGACACGCCGCTCACATCCACTAGCGATGGAGGGGCGTTTAATGGACGGCATTCAAAAAGAACGGCGCCTATTAACTGAAATTCGCAATCGGGCCCAGATGGTGGTTGATACTTCAACCATGTCACCACGCCAATTAAGAGAAAAGATTTTTCATGTGTTCAAGACGGCCGTTAACCCGTCATTTCATATTGAAGTGATGTCATTTGGGTTTAAATACGGTTTACCAATTGATGCGGATATCGTTATGGATGTTCGTTTCTTGCCGAACCCCTACTATGTACCAGCGTTTAAAGAATTAAATGGTTTAGACCAACCAGTTAGCGACTATGTCATGGCGCAACCGGCTACTGAAAAATTCTATGAACAATTTAGTGGGCTGTTAAAAGATATCATGCCAGGTTATCTCAAAGAAGGTAAAACAAGTGTAACCATTGCGATTGGCTGTACCGGTGGCCAACACCGTTCAGTAGCACTTGCGCAACGCTTAGCTGACGATTTATCGTTCGATTATCCGGTTGACGTGACCCACCGAGATATGAAGAAACGCAAGGAAACGGTTAATCGGTCATGACAGCCACTAATCGGATTATTCGGGTCATTAAAGGGCGCCGACCAAAAGTTGTTGTGATTGGTGGCGGAACGGGGTTACCGGTTATTTTAAAGAGTCTCCGCGAACAAAATGCGGATGCCACGGCAATTGTCACGGTTGCAGACGATGGCGGTTCTTCTGGCGTAATTCGCGATTACATTAATGTTGTGCCACCTGGTGATATTCGGAATGTATTAGTGGCCTTGTCGGATTTACCACAGTTAACGCTCGATATTTTTCAATACCGTTTTAAATCACACGATGCCTTTTTCTCAGGACATGCGATTGGTAATTTGATTATTGCAGCATTATCTGAAATGGAATCAGGTATTTTTGACGCTGTTCAACGATTATCAGAAATGATGGCGGTTGACGGTCATATTTATCCCGCGGCCAATGTTGCGCTGTCGTTAAATGCTGAATTTAAAGATGGTACCCAATTAACAGGGGAATCTGAAATTACGGCTGCGCGCAAGCAAATTAAGCGCGTCTGGGTCTCGAAAACGGATCAAAATGATCTTGTAGCACCAAAAGCTGTTCAACAAGTGATTGATGCGATTTTAGATGCCGATGTAGTTGTTTTAGGTCCCGGGAGTTTGTTTACCAGTATCTTACCGAACTTAATGATTGAGAACTTAGGGGCAGCGGTTAAGCAAACTAAAGCGGAAGTGATTTATATTTGTAATATCATGACGCAAAAAGGGGAAACGGAACATTTTACCGATGCCGATCACGTTCGCGTGTTGCACGACCATCTTGGACAGAATTTTGTGGATACGGTTTTGGTCAATACGGCACAAGTTCCTGAAAACTATTTGGATCATCAAAAGTACGATGAAATTCTTTGGCCGGTTGAACATGACTTTGAAGCGTTACGAGAATTAGGGTGTCGAGTGATTTCCGATAATTTTTTGAAATTGAAAGATCATGGTGTGTTCCATAATGGACAAAAAGTAGCGAGTGAAATTATGAATCTTGCTTTCCAGGTCAACACAGCTAAGCGAGGTGAATAATTATGGCTTCATATGCAAGTGAAGTAAAGAAAGAGCTGACGCAACTTGAAGTGCATCCTGAACATGCACGGGCGGAACTCGCCGCTTTAATTCGGATGAATGGGTCATTGAGCTTGATGAATCACCAATTTGTTTTAAACGTTCAGACAGAGAATCCGGCGATTGCTCGCCGGATTTATAGTTTACTGAAACAAAATTATCAAGTTGAATCCGAATTACTAGTACGTCGTAAAATGAAGTTAAAAAAGAATAATCAATATATTGTGCGCTTGAAGTATGATACAAATACTGTTTTGAAAGACCTTGATATCGTTGAAGAAGATGGTTTTACTATCCATACGAAAGTGTCCGCAGATGTGATTAATGAAGATCAGCGCGTCCGTTCTTACTTGCGGGGAGCTTTTCTAGCCGGCGGGTCAGTCAATAATCCTGAAACAAGCCGATATCATTTGGAAATCTATTCATTATACGAAGAGCATAATCAAGATATTGCGCGCATGATGAACCGGTTTGGCTTAAATGCTAAAACAACTTTCCGCCGCAGTGGCTATATTACTTATCTAAAAGAGGCTGAAAAAATTGCCGATTTTCTACAAGTGATAGGCGCTACTAATGCAATGCTGAAGTTTGAAGATATTCGCATTGTACGGGATATGCGTAATTCGGTTAATCGCTTAGTCAATTGTGAGACAGCAAATATGAATAAGACAATTGATGCAGCCACGAAGCAAATCGAAAATATTGAATACTTGCGCGATACGGTCGGATTAGATAATTTGCCGGCGAAGTTGCGTGAGATTGCGTTGCTCCGTTTGGAATTTCCAGATATTACGTTAAAGGAACTTGGGGAAAAAATGCCAAGTGGGGCGATTTCGAAATCGGGCATTAATCATCGGCTCAGAAAATTGAATCAACTCGCCGAAGCACACCAGCAAGGAATTAATAAAGAATAAAAACAAATTAATAGCACGCAATATTTGACTTGTACAATATAATTAAGTAAAATAAGTAAAGAAAATTTTATGGAGGAAAATTATATGGTTAAACCAGTATTATTAGATGAACAACTTTGTTTTTCGATTTATCGCGCTCAAAAGGCCTACAATCATTTCTACGGTAAGGTATTAAAACCTTACGGATTGACCTATCCACAATTTATCGCAATGCTCGCATTGTGGGAACATGGCAAGATGTCAGTGAAAGAGTTAGGGCACCACTTAGAACTTGATAGCGGGACATTAACCCCGCTTTTGAAACGATTAGAAGCAGACGGTTGGGTAAGTCGCAATCGTGCATCAGATGATGAACGCCGGGTTGACGTTACCTTAACCGAAAAAGCAGAAAATCAAAAAGAAGAAATCTATGAACGAGTTGGTGCTTGCACAAACTATCTCGATTTCACAAGCGACAAGTATCATGAATTACGTCAGGAAATGAATGAAGTTGAACATCATTTAAATGCCATTCAAATGGATGAAGCGCGTTTTTCATAAACGACAGATAAAGGACCGGAGTATTGAGATTAGATCATAGTTTTTGGAACCCTTTATCATACATAAAAAAAGGTGTCCCCTTTAAGGGACACTTTTTTTATTTTAGTAGTGTGTTCAAGTCAGGCATGGCAATCGATTCATCAAAGATATGCTCACCAAGAATGATGGTGGGGACGAATTTAATATTCGCACGATCAGCTTCAGCAATAATTGTGGCGAGGTTTTCGGCATTATCTTGTGGTGCTAAATTGAGATTTTGCTCGATATATTTTTTAAATTCATCGGGCGTCAAATCATTACGCCACGTTTTTTGGTGCGTAAACAAAAATGATAATGCTTGCATCACTGTTTCGGGTTGATTGAAAGGCAAATAAGTATGGGCTAAATTTCCTAGTTGCAGATCCGCTTTATCCTTATCAAATGGTTTGATAATGCGTTTTAGCCGACCAGCTTTGACTGCTTCAGTTAGCATTTCTTCAGATTTCAAAAACCACTTACGACAATAAGGGCAAGCAGCATTGATAAATTCAATTGATGTTAATGGTGCATCTGGTTGACCAATTGTAATCCCACCGGTGGTTGTCACATTTTCACTCTTAATGACACTAATATCCATGGCAAAAACCTCCTTTAAGATACTGTCAGTATAACAAATTTAAATAAAAAAATGGGCTAGTTCAACTTGAACTAGCCCATTTTTAATTAAACACAACCGTCAGCACGCTATTTTGGTTGGTTGACCATAATATCGTCAATCAAGCCATAGTCTTTTGCTTCTTGGGCTGTCATGTAGTTATCACGATCAGTGTCAGCTTGTAATTTTTCGAAGGTTTGACCAGAATTGTCTGCCAAAATTTGGTTTAAACGTTTCCGGGTCTTCAAAATTTCGCGCGCAGCGATTTCAATTTCAGTTTGTTGACCTTGTGCGCCACCTAAAGGTTGGTGAATCAAGACAGTTGAGTTAGGCAATGCAAATCGTTTGCCTTTTGTCCCTGCTGAAAGTAAAACACTGGCCATAGAAGCAGCCATCCCCATAGCGATGGTTTGAACATCAGATTTGATGAAGTTCATCGTATCCATGATTGCTAACCCTGCAGTGACAGAACCACCAGGTGAGTTAATATAGATTGAGATGTCCTTATCTGAATCTTGCGCGTCCAAGAATAATAATTGCGCAATGATTGTGTTAGCCATTTGGTCGTTTACTTCGCCAGATAACATGATAATCCGGTCTTTTAGTAAGCGAGAGTAAATATCGTAAGCCCGTTCGCCACGTGATGTTTGTTCGATAACTGTCGGTACTAACATTGAATTGCCTCCTTATATAAGCCAGAGTAGAATCACTCTGTTGTCTATAGATTGAATTTTACAGCAAAGGTCAATTTTGGTCAAATAGAAAGCTTCTTTTCAGAAAGATTATTGTCATTTTGTGTTCGAATTGAAAATATGGTATACTTGAGGAAGTTAATCAGCACTTATCACTGTAGGATCAAGTATTATTTGAAGACTTTAATCAACTGGAGTAACCATGGAGTTACAAGTAGTGTAAAGAGGCGGCTTACGCTGTTTAAACGAGAAGATATTTAGAAACACAAGAATTTAGACATAATTGAATTAACCCAAAAATAAAAAGCGACGTGACCCACACGTCATCTCCACTAGCCATTCGATGCTAGTGTGCGTAGTCAATTAGTGACTGGCTACCTGACATTATGTAAGAATTTAATATGCGAAATTAATTAGAAGGCCACCTAGGAATAGGTGGCCTTTGCCAATGGTTAAAAAATGAGGCATCAGCGTTCAAGCTTTTAAGAAAATAAATCAGCTTTCAAATAAGACGCAATCAGATGGTCAAACGATTTTAATGCATCATGAAATCAATGGTTTAAACTGAATCAGCGACTTGTCTTTTTTGAGTTTAATTCTTAGATTATTAATTTACCCACCTACGATAATGGGGTACACTTGGGATGTACATTATTTTGCATGATTATTGAGGAGGGCTTGGCGTGGCACAAAAAATGATTTTGGATTTAGATACTGGGATTGATGATGCGTTAGCAATTGCTTATGCATTGGGATCATCAGAAGTCGATTTAATCGGAATTACCTCAGAATACGGCAACGTTTTGACTGAACGAAGCGTTGTGAATAGTCAACAAATTTTACATTTATTAGGTCATCCAGACATTCCAGTTTATTTAGGTGCGGGGCATTCGACGACGACAAATGATTTTAGTGTCTTACCAATTAGTGCGGAAATTCATGGTCAAGATGGCGTTGGTGAGCTTCATCTGACAGAACCCCATCCGGAAATGGTGACTGAATCGGCCGTTGATTTTATATTACGTGCTTGCCAGGAATATGGTGCTGACTTGAGCATTGTGGCAACGGGACCAATGACAAATTTAGCGTTAGCGATTCAAAAAGATTTACCCACTTTGAAGAAAGTCGGTCAAATCGTGATTATGGGCGGCGCTTTAACCGTTGGTGGGAATGTGTCTCCATTTGCTGAAGCCAACATCAGTCAAGACCCCGAAGCGGCAGATTTGCTCTTTAAGAGTGGCTTACCGGTCACAATGGTGGGCCTTGATGTGACGCTGCGGACACTTTTTACACGCACCGATACAGCAGAATGGCGTGCGCTTGGCACACCAGCCGCCACAGCCTATGCCGATATGGTCGATTACTATATCAAAGCCTATGAAGTTACTTCGCCTCATTTACACGGCTGTGCCTTACATGATCCCTTAGCAGTTGCCGTTGCAATTGATCCAAGCTTAGTCACGACTTTCCCATTGAATTTGAAGACCGAGATAGAAGGCCCGTCACGGGGAAGAACAATTGGGAATAATGCTCGCTTAGATGATCCAACAACGCGGACGGCGGTTTGTGTCCAAGTTGACACGCCACGTTTTTTAACTGAATTTAAAGCAAGAATTGGGCATTTATTAGCGCCATAGGAGATTATCAGCTGGGATTTATAGTGGGAGCCAATCCAAATTAGCTTTTCAAAAAAAGGAATCGGTGTTATGCACCGATTCCTTTTTTAATGGGGATGAAAAATGGTGGTAATCGCGTTAGTGGGGGTTGAACCCACATGGACCAGTGAGCGCGGTTGAGAAATGATTGTGCCTTCGAAAACAAACATTCTTAACCGCAAAACCATTACCAATTCTAGGGAGGAATTTCAAATGGGCTGGTTCGTTTTACCGTTAAACTATAACGCATTGGGTGTGTTAGATATTCTTAGGGAGGAATAATCTAAAAAACACGGGAATCAGATTGTTTCTTGGGAGGAATTCATCTGATGTACAAAGAATAACAAGCAATTATGAATAAAATGTGACGAAAAAGTCATGAATTTGAGAGGAATTTAAGCGGTACTTTTGGTGGGCTAGAATCGATCGTGTTTTGGCGGTTTATTAAATGGCAATATACTCTAAGGATGGCATTCAATTCAATGTGGGTTATCAATTTGTGGCATTGGATCATTATTTTGACGCCAACCATGTTGTTCTAAGTCCCACTGGCGCTTAGGCAGGCCACTAACATACGGGTTACCAGCAACATAATAGCGATAAGGGAGTTGACCACTCGCTGCTTTAGAGTTAACGCCGATTCGTGGCGCGGTGACAATTGATTTTGGTTGGCGACGGTGGGCTAAATCAATCATTAAAGGGGCGTCCGCCACATTTTGAAAAGTCAGTTGTTTATCGTGAATGCCGAGAGCGCCCATTAATTTACCGGGGCCGTTAGTCAGTTCGACGCCAGGTTTTGGGCGATTGACGCGCATTTGTTCAATGCCGTGGGTCGGTTCGATGGCACGAATCAAGACGCCTTGTGGTTGATCCACTGCTTGGGTCACGATATCAAATAGAAAGAAACCGCGTAATTGATAAATATAAATCGTACCGGGTTCATGATAGAGTGGCTCACTAAAAGGGGTACGGCGCCCATTATAAGCGTGAGCGGCAGTGTCATCGGTGCCGACATAGGCTTCTGCTTCCACAATGAGGCCACCAAGTATTCCTTGGCGACTAGTATAAAGTAGGTGCGTCCCTAATAAGTCCTGGGCAATGGCTTGCGTCGAACGGTTCGTAAAAAATGATTGTGCTGCTGGTTGGCTGGTTCGCATAATAAAAACCTCCGCGTTAAAAGGAATCAGCCTTATCTTAACACCAAAGACATGCCAGTTGTCATCTGTCAGCCTTGATACTGTTAAAAGTGGGGATAGCATGGTCAAACTTTATTTAGCAGAAGACTAACAACTATTGAATACTGATTTAGCGGGGCAATGAACATGCTTCTATTTTCTTCAGATTTTTCACAAATATAAAATTCGGTCATTAATGTCATTTCAGGAGGACGGATGAGCGGATTACCGTCGATGTTTTAGGCTGATTATTTAACTTTTGAGCGCTGATTTGGTATGCTCTACTTATTAAATGTAAGGAGGCGTGTCATGCAAAGAAGGCGGCAGTTCTTAAAACTTAGTGTTAGTGCAATTTTTATATTCGGGGTGTTCCTATTATGCCAAGTTTCGGGGGTGCAGGCCAAACAGGTCCTTCAGCTTGGCGCGCAAGCCCCACTAGATACAATTGATATCTCGACTTCAACGGGATACGGCCAAACAGGGAATATTTATGAAAGTTTATTCCGGCTTGGCAAAAACGGTAAAATTGAACCTGGCTTAGCGAAAGCGAGTTCAGTTTCAGCTGATGGGAAGACATGGACGTTTAAACTGCGTGATGCCCAATTCAGTAATGGTGACCCGATTCGGGCACAAGATTTTGTCTATTCATGGCAGCGGACATTAAAACCGGAAACCAAATCACCATATACAAATCTTTTCAGCAATATCCAAAATGCACCAGCGATTGCTAAGGGCGAAATGGCTTCAGATCAACTCGGGGTGCGAGCAGTTGATGACCAAACGTTAGCAGTCACGTTATCGACGCCTGTGGCTTACATGAAAACCTTGATGGCTTATCCATTATTTGCGCCACAAGATCAAAAAGTGGTTGCAAAATATGGTAAGAAGTATGCAACAAATGCTAAATATATGGTCTACTCAGGGCCGTTTAAGTTAGTTAATTGGAATGGGACGAGTGAGAAATGGCAATTTGTGAAGAATGACCGCTACTGGGACCGCCAAAAGGTGAAATTAGACCAAATCAACTATACCGTTTTGGAAAATACCAGTACGGCGCTTTATCTCTATCAAGAAAAGAAATTGGATTTAACCCAGTTAGATAATCAACAAATTGATAATTATCGGGATGATAAAGCATTCCATCGTTATCCATATGCGTTAACCAACTATATTAAATACAATTTCAAGGCAGCAGATGAACCGAAAAAAGCCCTTTTGAATAACCAAGATTTTAGATTGGCGATTTCACTAGCGATTAACCGTAAAACATTAAATAATCGTTTGTTTGGTTCGAAGAAGAATGATATCACCGGCTTCGTACCGGTGGGCTTAGCCGACTCGCCTAAAAAAGTCGATTTTGCTAAATCACAAGCAGTTCCGAATACCGTGGATTATAATCCACAATTAGCACTGAAACATTGGCATGAAGCATTGAAAGCGACTGATCAAAAGAAAGTCACATTGACTTTAACCCTCAATTCCGATGATGCAAATGCGTCATATGTTGGTCAATATCTTAAAGGCCAACTTGAAAAAAGCTTGCCAGGTCTCAAGTTAACATTGAAGACGGTGCCAAGTCAGGTTGCAAATAGTCGCGATAAAAAAGGGGATTATGATTTATTACTTGCAGGTTGGGGAGCGGATTTCAAAGACCCAATTTCGTTTTTAGAAATCATGTTACCTGGTGCTGCCAGCAATACCGGTGGGTTTGACAGTCCAGAATACAAGGCTGCCCTTGACCGCGCCATGAATACCGATGCGAACGATCCTGATAAACGTTGGGCGGATCTCGTGACGGCTGCGCAAGTCATGAATCAGGTGCAAGGTATCACACCGCTCTATCAAAATGATACGGCGTACTTGAAGAATCCAAAGGTCAAAGGTGTTGTGCATAACACAGCTGGCGCACAATGGAGTTACAAGACGGCTTATATTAAATAGCGTGTGATATTAACCGGAAGAAGATAGCTGATAGAACATGTTTCGACTAGCAAAGAGCGAGTCCCTAAAAGGCGTCAGTCCCAAATTCATTTTTGGGCTGGCGCCTTTTTTGTGTAAACAAATCATTATGGTTCTGAATTTTGCTGTGCTAAAGTAAGGGTATTAAAGAAAAGAAAGAGGGGCTTTGCATGGCAAAACAATATGAAACAACGATGATTAATGAAGGTGGCCGCAATGGCTTTGTTTATTCGCCCGATCAAGCAAAGAAATATGTAATCAAGTCGCCGGGAACAGATCCATCAGGGAAGAGCACCAACCCAGAACAACTCTTTGCAGCCGGCTACAGTTCTTGCTTTAACAGCGCCTTAGATGTTGTCCTTAGCCAAGAACATGTTAAAGGGGAACCCACGATTAAGGCGACCGTTTCCCTTTATAGTGATGGCCCTGCCAATTATTATATTGGGGTTGATCTTTTTGGGCACATTGAAGGTTTATCAGAAGAAGAAACAATGAAGTATCTCAAAAAAGCAGACGAAATTTGCCCGTACTCAAAGGCAACTCGTGGTAATATTGATGTCACGATTAATGTGATGTAATTTCTGTGAACCACTTCTAAAAAAGAGCGGAACGATAATCATCGTTCCGCTCTTTTTGATTAAACGGGTAGTTTCGCTAAAAAATTAATGACTGCTTTGGTCATGTTGAACACCTCATCATTTTATTTTATAGCTAGTCTAGCGCTATCTTGCTGACCAAACAACTAGAATGAGAACTTAATAACCATCAAATGAAAGCGTTCTAATTTAAGGCGGATTTGTTTTGACAATGTTTAGTGAATGGCTTACATTTAATTGTGAAGGATAGCACAACCTATCCGTAGACACTTGTATTAATTCCAATGAAAGAGGTGGCCAGAATGGCAACGAATCAATTAGTATTAAAAACTGCAGCTATTTGCGATATCCGGGATATTGAGGAAGCCCGTGCAACCATCAAGCCGTATATTCGCGAAACACCTTTAATTCAATCGATGTTTTTAAGTCGCAATGTGGCGCATGGCCATGTCTATTTGAAATTGGAAAATATGCAACTGACGGGTTCATTTAAATTCCGCGGCGCGAACAATAAAATTAACCATTTAACGCCAGAGCAGCGGGCCAAAGGCATTATCACGGCATCAGCCGGCAATCATGCCCAAGGGGTCGCACTGACTGCTAAATTATTAGGGATTAATGCGACCGTTGTGATGCCAGAAGAAGCACCACTTGCTAAGCAGCAAGCGACCGCTGGCTATGGGGCGAATGTGGTTTTGCACGGTGCCACTTTTAACGACTCACGCCTATACATGGAACAATTAGCGGCCGAAAAGGGTTTAACGATTGTTCATCCCTACGATGATCGCGAAGTTATGGCTGGCCAAGGGACAATTGGACTTGAGATTTTGGATGCGATTTGGAATGTTGATACGGTGATTGTACCGGTTGGCGGTGGTGGTTTGATTGCTGGCATTGCGACGGCTTTGAAATCTTTTAACCCTTCAATTCACATTATTGGGGTTCAGTCAGAAAACGTGCATGGGATGACGGCTTCATTTAAGACTGGCACAATCACTAGCCATCACGATGATTTTACACTAGCGGATGGGACGGACGTAGCGATTCCAGGTGGCCTTACTTTCCCAGTTGTTCAAAATCTAGTCGATGAAATGATCCTAGTCTCTGAAAAAGAAATCGCAACTGCGATGAAAGATCTCATGCAACGGACTAAGATTGTCACAGAAGGTGCTGGCGCATTACCTACGGCAGCGTTGCTAAGTGGCAAGATTGCTCCCCAATGGTTAACAAATAAAAATATTGTGGCTTTAGTTTCAGGTGGGAACGTTGACTTAACGCGTGTTTCTGGAATTATTGACCAACTCTTCCATCCTGCTGATACAAGCAAAGGGGTTGTTGGGTAATCAATCAGCCGGTATCCGTCCAAAAAAAGGGTGCCGGCTGATTTTTGTGTTGCGAGAAAAGTGAGGCTACAATCGTCGATTAAGGTATGAAAAGCTGGACCGTCCTTTGCTTTTTCATTAGACCGCTAACCACTTTTCTAGCATGAAATTTAAGACTGATTTGTTAAAAAATGTTTTCGAATACGTTTTAATTTGTAATTAATATTATCTGCGTTATAATTAGGTTGCATAAAATAGATTAAGGAGTGATTAATGTGAAAATTATCGTTGTCGGTTCATCCCATGGTGGCTTTGAAACTGTTCAAGAAAGTTTACTCGATTATCCGGATGCAACAATCCAATGGTACGAACAGGGTGATTTCCTATCGTTCTTATCCTGCGGGATGCAACTCTATTTAGAAGGTACTGTCAAGAATGTTGACGATGTTAGTTACGCAACACCAGAAGGCATGCGTGCTAAAGGGGTTGATGTTCATTTACAAGAAGCGATTACTGCTATTGATGCTGATCAACATATGGTTCAAGTGAAAGATTTAAAGCATAATACAACGCGCGAAGAACGTTACGATAAGCTCGTCTTAAGTGTCGGCGCCGTTCCATTTGAATTACCAGTTCCAGGCCGTGATTTAGCGAACATCTATGCAATGCGTGGCCGTGATTGGGCGATTAAGCTCAAGGCCAAAACAGTTGATCCAACTGTGAAAAACGTCGTTGTCATCGGTTCCGGTTATATCGGTATTGAAGCGGCTGAAGTCTTTGCCAAAGCCGGCAAACACGTCACAGTGGTTGACGTCTTACCACGGTTATTAAGCCTTTATCTCGATCAAGAATTTACAGATGAATTAACAACTGAAATGCAAGCCCATAATATTTATCCAGCAGTCGGGCAAGGCGTTAAAGAATATGTCGGCGTGGACGGTAAAGTGACAAAAGTTGTGACCGATCAAGCCGAATATGATGCCGATTTAGTCATTGAAGCGGCTGGGATTCGCCCTAACACAGGCTGGTTAAAAGATACATTGCAACTGGACCGCAGTGGTCGAATTGAAATCAATGAATTCTTACAAACGAGCCAACCTGATATTTTCGCAGTTGGGGATGCAACGGTTGTGAAGTACGCGCCAACGGGTAAAGAAATGCCGATTGCTTTGGCAACAAACGCCCGCCGTCAAGGTCGTTATGCTGCTAAGAACTTAGTCACAGCCAACCAACCCGTCCCAGCTGTTTCCGGTTCATCAGCCTTGAGTGTTTTTGATTACCACTTTGCTTCAACTGGGATTAAAGAAGGGACTGCTGATAAATCTGGCGTTAAGACCCAATCTGTTGTTGTAACAGAAACTTATCGTCCGCATTTCGTCCCAGCTGATGAAAACCCAGAAGTTAAATTCAAATTAACATTTGACCCAGAAACCCGGCGCATACTGGGGGCACAAATCATGTCTAAAGCAGACGTCACAGCTAACATCAACGCCATTTCACTAGCCATCCAAGGTAAGATGACAATCGATGATTTAGCATATGCTGACTTCTTCTTCCAACCTGGTTTCGATCGTCCTTGGAACATCATGAACGTTGCCGCACAAAAGGCACAACGACTTTTAGAAGCATAAAAGCAGCAACAGCCGTCAATTTTAAATTGACGGCTGTTTTTTTGGAAACTTTTTCTTTGGATAGGAATCATTGCAATCAGCAACTCGATTAATAATAGGCCGATTAGGGCATTGAAGCTATTAGAGGGGTTTAAAAAAGATTGAAGCGCTATTGGGTTACTATTTTACTAGTGAATAAATTAGGGAAAATTGAAACACAATCTGCTTTGTATGATTACCCAATGCCAATGACATAATATGCAAGTTGCTCAGCGTAATGGAACTGTTTGTTGCGGCTTTTTGCTTGTTCAACTGCTTTAAGATTATCGGTGATTACCCCATCTGCACCAAAATACATCATCCGGTGCACTGCTTGATAATCATTGGGGGTCCAGACGAAGACCGCTTTATTTTCCTGGTGTGCGGCTTGAATGAAGTGCCGGTTGACAGTGGTCATTTCCACTGCGTAGAAATCAGCGCTTGAAATCGGCGGACCGCTGAAATTAAACGGCAGAATGTAGCCCGTTTGAATTTTAGGTGCTGCTTGTTTGACGGCTTCGACCACGTGCCAGTTTAAGGACTGCACCATGTGGCCGTGGGCTTCGATATTGGCTTGATACTTGTTCAAAAAGTGGCGCACTAACTCCGGATTATCGGTAGTAGGGGTCTTAATTTCAATTAAAAGTTTTTGGTGGCACTGATTGGCGCGGGCAAGATAATCATCAAATGATGCAATTGGCGCGGTTTGTTGGTGCTCACGGACGGTCATTTTAGTCAGTTGGGCCAGTGTTTTGGATTGGGGTGTCCCTGAATAGCCAGTCAGTGGCGCAAGTTGGAAGTCGTGGAAAACCACGAATTGGCGATCTTTAGTGAGTTGCACATCCATTTCAACGTAGTTTGGTTTTAAACGGTGGGTTTGGTTGAGCGCTGTCAGTGAATTTTGGACGCCCTTTTTTTGAGAAACACCGCGGTGTGAGATACTTAGTGGTTTGTGAATGGTTATAGCGTGTAGGGTATGCCAATTATAAACACCAACACCAACTAAGCTGATTATCGCGACTAACATCCATAAGTTACCACTGAAAGGCATATTTCGTTTTAAACTGGCATAAATGACCGTTGGGTGATTAAATTGTGAATCACTCAGCAAGCAATCAATGATAACGAAAAAGATGGTGACTAACGAGAGGCCCCAATTAATGAGCAGGATAGCTTGTAAAAGGGTCATTAAGATGACGGCACTAGAAAAACCGGCCGCAGTGTGGGTCTCAATGAAGGCTTGTAACTGAATTAATAGGTAAAAAATGATTCCGGTAAAGCCAATGAGCATGCCGATGATGAGTAAAAGCCGACCAACTAGGCGGATCAAATACTGATGCGTGAAGTGCCAACTTGTGCGCATTGCTTTTTTTAATGGCATGTGTTGCAAGATAATATAAGGGAGTGTAAGAATCAGGCGCAACCCGCCATACAGTAGGCCTAAGTAAATGAGAAGACATAAAATGCCAACAAGTCGGCGATTTGTTATGATGTAATCCAAAATGAAGGCCGGTAATTTAAACTTCGTCAACAAGTCGGCGTGATAGCCGAAAGCACTCCACGGCATAATTAAGACATAATAATATAGAAAGAAAAGCACAGTGCCGTTACGCAGGTGCGCGATTTGGGTAAAGGTCATCTTAAGTAATGTTTGCAGGGGAAGCGGCTGTTTGATCTGGATGAAGTACACACTTAATAGAAGAAACGTCAACTCGAAGAAGGCTAGCAATAATGTTGATAGCCCAATCCCTAAGAATACTAATAACGCAATCGGATGCTGATGAATAAGTGTTGGTAAGTTACTCAATGCGAGAAACTGAATCTGATTATGTACTAAAATGAAGTAACTGGCTTTGCCCAAAAGTGGCAGACAAATTAAAAGTAAAAAGCCATGCATCAATATCACACTACGAAAATAGACCGGGGACTGCTTTAAAAGAGTGAATGTACCTGTAAATAAAGTTTTAAAAGACGGCATTGATGGGGCTCCTCCCTTGGACTCGTAACGAGATAATTGTACAACAAATACAAAAGCGTGTAATGCTGATTATTTCTTGCATTTAAGAAGAAGTTTGCTATAGTTATTAAGTTAATAGTGTGAATAAAATTATTGAAGTTATTTTATTGGGGGATAACAATGGTAAAAAAATATTTAAGCACTCGGACTCGGACCAAACATACATACGCTTTCTATAAAGAAAGACGAAATAATCCGCAATGGCATGACGATTTTATTCAGGTTAGATCGCAAAGAAGAAAGGGAATAGCAGTTGAAATTATTATTAGTTTGGGTGTTTTGTTGATTGGAGGCATCTTTTTTTCGCAACGAGATCACGCGAACATTAGTGCTAGTAATGAAAGCACAGAGACAAGTTCAATGAGACTTGTGAAAGCTCAATCGAATTCTTCAGAATCAACCAAGTCAGAAAGTGGTAACGCGAGTTCAGAATCTAGTACACAAAAAAGCGAGTCTTCAAAATCAGCATCTATGGCCACCCAAGATGAGACCGATATTCAAAATAGTAATGAAAGTCGGGTGAATAATGAAAAAACTGTAGAGGATAGCGATAGTAAAGCAGTTATCGAAAAATCAATTGGCACAGGGTTTCAATTAATGCCAATTTTGTATAATGGTGAGGATGTTGAGCAGGCGATGAATAAAAATGTGGCACCGCAGAATTTGGTTCACGATAATTTCATGATTGGTTACTTGAAAGATAATAAGATTGCAAGAGTTTCTTCAATAGGGGCTGCGTATAATCAAAACTATGAGATTACTGACAGCATTTTAACGATTGGCGATCATCAATTTAAGTATCAAATAAACGATGATCAAACAGTCTCTTTCGAAAATGAGGAAAAGAGTTACCCCGACGGCTCGACAGTCACTTGGCAATTAACTAAAGAACAAAATGCAAGGCAAACAGTTGATTCAAAACCGACACAAAACTAAGATCAAATCTTGATGGCATCAAAATAAAATAAGCTGTGAAAAACCTTAATATAGTTTTTCACAGCTTATTTTTACGGATATAAGAGCTTGCTTTGCGTTTTTTCTGTTCGGATTAATTTTAGAATTTGCCAATAGAAAAATTAATTGACTTTTTAGTTCTCATTTTAGTTCTCATTATAGAAAAAGCATTAGTAAGTATAGTATTTTGCCGTAGTCATTGCATGTTTAAACAATTTGTTAAGATACAATAAAAAACCAGTCAATGTTAAATTGACTGGTCCTCGTATAATTACCACATAAGGTGGTGATACAAAAGATATATATGCGTCACCCGGGAGTCGAACCCGGATCTCAAGAACCGGAATCTTGGGTGCTATCCATTACACTAGCGACGCATTCCGTGTACTCAACAGTACAATATATTATACTAACGGAGTTAGGCAGAAATTTCAAGTATAAATTTCGAGAAAATCACGATAAATCAAGAGCAAAAAAATATTCGGAAAGAAAACGTATTCATCAACCGCAAAGCATTGCATCTATTTTCCCCACTTGTTATAATGGTCTTGTTCGAAAGGATAAGTTACTAGGTTTAGTAAGTTACCTTTTATTTTTTGCCAACCATGGGTCGACTAATGACACAGATGGACATTTTATGTCCCACGGAAAGTAGGCGATAGCAATTGCGCGATGAATTATCTGCAATAGAAGCGGTTGCGCCAGATTTCGTCGGTATCATTAAGAAACGTTACCAGGTGTTACAACATATCGATTGGCTCGCGCCAGTTGGTCGACGAACGCTTGCGGAACAATTGAAAATGAGCGAGCGCGTGATTAGAACCGAGACGGATTTTTTGAAAGCACAAGGTTTGCTTAATTCGTCTAAATCGGGTATGGTTTTAACCGTGAAGGGGAATGAAACCCTTGATCAGTTAAGACAAGTAATGGATCAGTTCTTAGGATTACATCAGACTGAACGTCAGTTGAGTGAAGTCTTAGGAATTGAACATTGTTTAATTGTTTCTGGCAATAGTGACGAACAAGCAAAAGTCCTCACCGAAATGGGCAAGTTAGTCAATAGTACGTTGCAATTATTATTACCACAAGGTCAGAGTGTTGTGGCAGTAATGGGTGGAACGACGATGGCTGAAGCAGCTCATGAACTTTCAACTGATCTTTCCAAGCAGCGCAATTTAATTTTTGTGCCGGCACGCGGAGGTATTGGGGAAAGTGTTAATATTCAGGCCAATGCAGTCTGTGCCGAGATGGCAAAGCAGACAGGTGGTAAACATCGGGCATTGTATGTGCCTGAACAGGTGAGTGAGAAGACGTACGCGCCCTTGTTAGAAGAACCAAGTGTTCAAGAAGTGTTAAAACTGATTGAACGTAGCCGAGGCGTTTTGCACAGTATCGGTGAAGCCATCGTGATGGCTGAACGACGCGAGATGCCAATAGAAACCATCAAGATGCTTAAAGAAAAGCATGCGGTGGGTGAAGCTTTTGGTTATTTCTTCAATGCACAAGGTGAAGTCGTGTACAAGATTCCGCGAATCGGGTTACAGATTCGTGACTTATTGAATATTCCGTGTGTACTGGCGGTAGCTGGTGGTGCTTCAAAGGCCCAAGCAATCCAAGCGTACATGCACCTCGCACCTAAACAGACGTGGTTAATCACGGATGAAGGTGCTGCAAACTCGATTTTACAAGGGGCAACCCTTTAAAATAAAAATTTTTCATTTCCTAAAGGAGGAAATTCTATTATGACTACAAAAGTAGGGATTAATGGTTTCGGACGTATTGGTCGTTTAGCTTTACGTCGTATTTACGCAACAAACAGTGATGTATTGGAAGTTGTTGCTATCAATGATTTAACATCACCAGATATGTTAGCACACTTATTAAAGTATGATACAGCTCATGGTCAATTCGATCACGAAGTATCAGCTACAGAAAACAGCATCGTTATCGATGGCAAGAACATTCCAGTTTATGCTGAATCAGATGCACGTAATATTCCTTGGGTTAAGAATGATGGTGTTGACTTAGTTCTTGAAAGTACTGGTTTCTACACATCAGAAGAAAAATCACAAGCTCACCTTGATGCTGGTGCTAAGAAAGTGCTTATCTCAGCTCCTGCTGGTTCTGTTAAGACAGTTGTTTACGGTGTTAATGACGACACAATCACAGCTGACGATAACATCATCTCAGCAGCTTCATGTACAACAAACTGTTTAGCACCTTTAGCTAAAGCAGTTAACGATGCTTTCGGTATCAAAGCTGGTACAATGACAACAATCCATGCTTACACAGCTACACAAAAATTACAAGATGGTCCTGATCGCGGTGGAAATGTACGTGCTGCACGTGCTGCTGCTGCAAACATCATCCCTCATTCAACTGGTGCTGCTAAAGCGCTTGGCTTAGTTGTTCCTGAATTACAAGGTAAACTTGACGGTCACGCACAACGTGTTCCAGTTATTACTGGTTCATTAACAGAATTAGTTGCAACTCTTGATAAAGAAGTTACAGCTGACGAAGTTAACGTTGCTGTTAAGAAAGTTACAGAAGGCAACCAATCATTTGGTTACAACGATGATCAAATCGTTTCATCAGATATCATTGGTACAGAATTCGGTTCAGTATTCGATCCTACTCAAACACAAATCGTTGGCGGTGGCGCTGGCCAAGTTGTTAAAGTTGTTGCTTGGTATGACAACGAATCAGGCTTTACAGCTCAAATGATCCGTACATTAGAAAAATTTGCTAGCTTAATCTAATTTCGCTTTTGTGAATTTAGGTATGCGAGTGCATTTTATAAGGCGGGAGGAGGTAAACTCCTTCCGCCTTTTTTTATGAAAATCTAGGAGGTTTGTCCACATGGCAAAACAAACAGTTGCAGATTTAAAAGATATTAAAGGCAAAAAAGTCTTAGTACGTGTTGACTTTAATGTACCAATCAAAGACGGCGTTATCGGTGACGATAACCGGATCGTAGCTGCTTTACCAACAATCCAATACATCATCGATAATGGTGGTAAGGCTATCTTACTTTCTCACTTGGGTCGTATCAAGAGTGACGAAGATAAGAAAGAATTGACATTGAAACCAGTTGCTGCCCGTCTTGGCGAATTATTAAATAAAGATGTTACTTTCGTTGCTTCAAACGAAGGTCAAGAATTAGAAGATGCCATCAATGCTATGACTGATGGTCAAGTATTGGTTATGGAAAATACGCGTTTCCAAGATATCGACAACGACTTTGGCAAACGCGAAAGTAAAAACGATCCTAAGTTGGGCGAATACTGGGCATCATTAGGCGACATGTTCGTCAACGATGCTTTTGGTACAGCTCACCGTGCTCACGCATCAAACGTTGGGATTGCAACAGCTATGAAAGCTAATAACAAACCTGCAGTAGCTGGTTACTTATTAGAAAAAGAAATCAAATTCTTGGGCGAAGCAGTTGACGCTCCTGAACGGCCATTTGTTGCTATCTTAGGTGGTGCAAAAGTTTCTGACAAAATCGGTGTTATCGAACATTTATTAGCTAAAGCTGACAAAGTAATCGTCGGTGGCGGGATGACTTATACGTTCTACGCAGCTAAAGGTTTAACAGTTGGGAACTCATTAGTTGAAGAAGATAAAATTGAATTAGCTAAAGAATTAATCGAAAAAGCTGGCGATAAGTTGGTATTGCCTGTTGATAACGTTGTTGCAGACAAGTTTGCAAACGATGCTAAGACAGAAACCGTTGAAGGTAACATTCCTGATGGCTACATGGCATTAGATATCGGACCTAAAGCAATTGCTGAGTTCGAAAACGTGCTTAAAGATGCTAAGACTGTTGTTTGGAACGGCCCAATGGGTGTGTTCGAAATGGACAACTTTGCTAAAGGGACATTGGCAATCGGTGAATTCCTAGGTAACTTATCAGGTGCTACAACCATCGTCGGTGGTGGCGATTCAACAGCCGCAGTTAAGAAATTAGGCGTTGGCGACAAGTTAACGCATATTTCTACTGGTGGCGGGGCATCACTTGAATACCTAGAAGGTAAGACATTACCTGGTATCGCTGCTATTTCAGACAAATAATTTAAAATTAAGAGGAGATTTTCTCATGCGTAAACCAATCATTGCTGGTAACTGGAAAATGAACATGAACCCAACACAAACAACTGAGTTCGTTAATGCCATCAAAGCCAATTTACCTAAGTTCGATCAAACCGAATCAGTTATCGGGGCACCTGCCGTTGACTTACCTGCTTTATTAGAAGCGGCTAAAGGAACAGACTTAAAAGTAGCTGCTGAAAACTGTTACTTTGAAGATGCTGGGGCTTTCACTGGTGAAACTTCACCAAAAACGTTGAATGAAATGGGTGTTGATTACGTCATCATCGGTCATTCAGAACGTCGTGATTACTTCCACGAAACAGATGAAGATATTAACAAAAAAGCACATGCTATTTTCAAAAATAACATGACACCTATCTTCTGTTGTGGTGAATCATTAGAAACGCGTGAAGCTGGCAAAGCTGAAGAATGGGTTTCAAACCAAGTAACAGAAGGTCTTAAAGGCCTTTCAGCAGACCAAGTTAGCTCAATGGTGATTGCTTATGAACCAATCTGGGCAATCGGTACCGGTAAAACGGCTTCTGCTGAACAAGCTCAAGAAATCTGTGCTGTTGTTCGCCAAACAGTTGCCAAGTTATATGACCAAACAGTTGCTGACAAAGTTCGTATCCAATATGGTGGCTCTGTTAAACCGGCTAACGTTAAAGAAATCATGAACAAAGAAGACATCGACGGCGGTTTAGTTGGTGGCGCAAGTATGGAACCTGCTTCATTCTTAGACTTAGTTCACTTTAACGACTAATTTTTAACGCATTCCTGTTTACGAATGGTGTATAATTAGCTAAAATAGATGTAGGCTTTGCCTGACATCCAAAAAAGCGCTAATGCTTTGCATTAGCCAAAAAAGGAGAAAATTACATGTCAATTATTACTGATATTTTAGGTCGCGAAGTTTTAGACTCACGTGGCAATCCGACTGTTGAAGTTGAAGTCTACACAGAAGATGGCGGCTTTGGTCGCGCAATCGTTCCTTCAGGTGCTTCAACTGGTGAACATGAAGCTGTTGAATTACGTGACGGCGACAAATCACGTTTTGGTGGCAAAGGTGTTTTAAAAGCTGTTGAAAACGTTAATGGTCCGCTTGCAAAAGAAATCATTGGTTTCGACGCTACAGATCAACGCGGTATTGATGCTGCTATGATTCAATTAGATGGCACAGAAAACAAAGGTAAATTAGGCGCTAACGCAATCTTAGGGATTTCATTGGCTGCTGCACGTGCTGCTGCTGACGAATTAGGCTTACCATTGTACGAATACTTAGGCGGCCCTAATGCGCACGTATTACCAACACCAATGATGAACGTTATCAATGGTGGTGCTCACTCAGATAACAAAGTTGACTTCCAAGAATTCATGATTATGCCTGTTGGGGCTAAATCTGTCCACGAAGCTATCCGGATGGGTTCAGAAACTTTCCAAGCATTGAAGAGTCTTTTATCAGCAGACGGTAAAGTTACTTCAGTTGGTGATGAAGGTGGGTTTGCACCTGATTTTGCAAACAACGAAGAACCTTTACAATACTTGATTAAAGCAATTGAAAAAGCTGGTTACAAACCAGGCGAAGATATTTCAATCGCTATCGATGTTGCTTCATCAGAATTATGGAACAACGAAGACAAGACATACAAATTACGTTGGTCAACTGGTGAAGAATTCACAACTCCTGAATTCGTTAAATACCTTGAAGGCTTAGTTGCTAAATACCCAATCATTTCAATCGAAGATCCTATCGATGAAAACAACTGGGAAGACTGGGCAGAAATCACTAAAGAACTTGGTAAAAAAGTTCAACTTGTTGGTGATGACTTCTTCGTAACAAACACTGATTACCTACGTAAAGGAATCAAGATGGGTGCTGCTAACTCAATTCTTGTTAAAGTTAACCAAATTGGGACATTAACAGAATCATTAGAAGCAATCGAAATGGCTAAAGAAGCTGGCTATACAGCAGTTGTTTCACATCGTTCAGGTGAAACTGAAGATACAACAATCGCTGATTTAGTTGTTGCTACAAATGCTGGCCAAATCAAGACAGGTTCAATGAGCCGTACTGATCGTTTAGCTAAGTATAACCAATTAATGCGGATTGAAGAACAATTGGGTGATACTGCTTCATACAAAGGAATTAACTCATTCTACAATATCAAAAAATAATTGAATATGTTCGTGTCGGCACATTTTGAGGTTTAACAGCCCGCGTTAAAGGATTATGGTTGTAGTCTTTTGACTTGGGGGGTTACCATTGAATATGACGAGCAAAACATATCTAGTAAGAGCATCTTTTAATTAAGATGCTCTTTTTTTGTGCGATAAATTGACCGGATAAGGTAATGGATTGGATTCGGCTAGCAACTAAATAAACAATCCCCAGCATAACCGGTTGATTAAGCAAAGCTTATGGAGCATTGTGCAATAATTACCAGAATAATCTTGCAAATAATTAGGTTTGCAAGCGGATACATAAACGTTAGACTATAGATAGCGTAGAGGGATTGAAACGAGGAGTTGCGATAAGCATGAACAAACGAGAACACGCTATTATTCAATATATTTTGGCCCAGCATAAAACGCACTATGTCGACATTGCCGCACAATTACAGCTTTCAGAGCGCACCATTGCAACCACCTTGAATGATATCGAAAGGCGGGTTAAGCCTTTTAATGTGAAACTCGTTCGAAAACCGAATGACGGTATTTATTTTACCGGGGATGTCGCGACATTAGCCAATCATCTTGAAAAAGAGGCCAATGATCGTCCCCAATCCAAGGAAGAACGCTGTCATTACATTCTGGCTAAATTATTATTAGGTTCAGCATCGATTACGATTCAACAACTTTCTAATACCCTATACGTGAGTCGGAGTACGGTTGAGAATGATTTGAAAAAGGTAAAGCAAAAACTCGCGCAATTCGGTCTTCAATTGGCAATCACGCATACCGGTTTATCCTTAATCGGTTCTGAGCATCAAAAGCGGCAAGCAACGGTTGAGTTAATCAGTCAGTATTGGGGAAAACGGACTGAGGCTAAAGAGTTAAATGGACAGTTAGTGCGCCATGTTCAATTACCGGATAAGCTGAATCAACTGTTTGAACCAGCCTTGATTAAAAACGTACTCACAGCTTTAACGGAATTAATTGAAAAAAGTACGCTATCATTTACTGATTACGAGTTTCAGTCCTTAGCGATTCATCTGATGATGGCACTAGAACGATTGGCCCAGCACAAACTGGTGGAAGCAACGGAGCCCAATCCAGTGGTGACACCGTTCATTGCCGAAACACAGCTGTTAGTACAGATTTTAGAACGGCGATTTGAATTGACAATTCCGGATTTTGAACAGGAATATCTCAACCGCCATCTAGTAACGGTCCAAGCGAAGGATACGTCTGTTGAAACCATCCAGATTGAGTTGCGACAATCGGTAGGGCTACCGCAACTATTACGGCAACAGCTCGCTCAATTAGTAGTTGATGAGGAATTAATTCAGGGATTGGCAGTGCATTTAAGTTCGGCTCTTCGGCGGCTTGAAATGGGATTAAGTATTAATAATCCATATATGGATGAAATACGACAGAATTTCCCCCAAGCGTTCGATCAGGCAGTGTTATTAAAGCCGGTGCTTGAAAAGCAGTATCAAATTCAAATGAACGAAGATGAATTAGCCTTTATCAGTTTACATTTTGAAGCTTTTTTTGAACGACATGCAGAAGACTCCCGCTTGAGTGTTGTGGTGGTTTGCAGTAGCGGCATTGGTACTTCGCAATTATTAGGGCAACGGTTGGCTAAAACGTTTGCTCAAGAATTGCGGATTACGCGTATTATTGCTCTAGGAGAGCTGCTTGCAACCCCGATTAAGGAATCGCTAGTCATCAGTACGATTGCCATTAAAGGCTTGTCGGTACCAGTGATAGAAGTCAGTCCTTTGTTAAACCGGCATGATATTGGCATTATTCGCCAGATGATTGCTGAACAAGCGGCGCCTGCCAATCGCTTAGTCGCTTTATTACAACCTGAATTAACCATTGTCACGCAAGAGCGGTTAACCGATCAAGCTGCGATTGCATTAATTGGGCAGCGACTCATTGATTACGGATATGCAAAGCCAACGGTCATTCAGGCGGCATTAGCCCGCGAAGCCTTAGCAAGTACAGCGCTTGATCGGGTCGCTTTGCCCCATGCAGATCCACAATTAATTATTAAGCCAGCTATTGGGTTACTGATTGCCCCACAAAGGATTGCTTGGCAACCTAACAACAAAGTGCAGCTTGTCTTTTTTATGGCTTTGAATGCAACCGTCGATGGTCAAATGCGGGCGATTTATCATGATTTAGACCGATTAATCGAAAATCCACGCCTTTTAAAACAAGTTGTGCAAGCACCAGATGGGGCGGCAGCCCTTGCTATCTTGGCACAATTTAATAAACGAAACTAGAATGGAGTGTTAGCAGATGAAGACCTTTGAAGTCGATAATATTTATACAGATATCGTTGTCGGGGATGATAAATCAACGGCATTAGCAACATTAGCGCAGTTATTTGCAGATAAGAATGGTTTAGATCAAGCGGCATTAACCGCGGGATTCAATGCGCGGGAAGCTGAAAGCACAACTGGGTTTGGCAATGGGCTCGCGATTCCACACGCTAAAGTGGCGGGCTTAACCCAACCGATTGTCGGGATTGTCACTTTTAACACTGAAGTCAATTGGCAAGCATTAGATGAGACACCAGTTGCGATTGCGATTGTTCTGATTATGCCGCTTGATGATCCTAATAAGACACATCTAAGAGTCTTATCAAAGTTTGCGCGTAAATTGATGGATGATGCGTTTATTCATAATTTGAAGCAAAATCAACATGATGCAATGGCACTTTATACGTTAGTTAATGACGCAATCGAATTTGACTAGGAGGTTTTAGAAGATGAAAAAGTTTGTTGGAATTACCAAATGTCCAGTCGGCATTGCCCATACTTATATGGCAGCTGAAAAACTGCAAAAAGCCGGGCAAGCACGCGGATATGAAGTCAAAATCGAAACGCAAGGGGCTTCTGGAGTCGAGGATGAATTAAGTGCCGCAGATGTGGCTGATGCCGATTTCGTAATTATTGCTGCTGACGTTGCCGTTGATGGAGAAGAACGGTTTAACGGCAAACCGGTCCTATATGCGAAAACTGCTGAAGCCATTAAAGATGCCGATATGCTAATTGAAAAAGCACCAATGGCCGGTATTTACGGTAAGAATCAACCAAAAACAGCAGTTAAACAAGAAGATAGCCATGAACAAAGCCCAATTATTAAGCAATTATTAAATGGGGTTTCCCATATGATTCCGTTCGTCGTTGTTGGTGGCTTATTCATTGCCTTGTCAATCGCGATTGGTGGCCATCCGACTAAAGCGGGGATGGTGATTCCACCGCATACCATTTGGAGTAGTATGAATCAGATAGGGACAATTGGGTTTACCTTGATGATTCCAATTCTGGCCGGTTATATCGCTTATGCCATTGCCGGTCGCGCAGCTTTGGCCCCCGCAATGATCAGTGCAATGGTCGCTAACAATCCCGACATTCTTGGCACAAAAGCTGGGACTGGGTTTATTGGCGCAATTATTGTTGGTTTTGCGGCTGGTTACTTAGTTAAATGGTTTAATTCATGGCCCGTCCCAAAAGACTTACGGCCAGTCATGCCAATTTTTGTTATTCCTTTATTGGGAGTTGGGATTATTTCAGCCATTTTAATTCTTGTTTTAGGCGCTCCCATTTCATGGTTGATGACGGCCCTCCAAGATATGTTGACAGCCCTTTCACAAAATCCCGAAACGAGTGTAATCCTTGGAGTTGTGATTGGCGCGATGGTCGCCATTGATATGGGTGGTCCAGTCAATAAAGTCGCCTTCTTATTCGGGGTTGCGTCAATTACTGCAGGTCATCCACAAATCATGGGGGCTGTTGCTTGTGCCGTTGCCGTGCCACCATTGGCATTAGGCATTGCAACATTTATTCGTCGGGATCTTTATTCAGAAGAAGAAAAATCAGCGGGGATTCCAGCCATTTTGATGGGCTTGATCGGAATTACGGAAGGGGCCATCCCATTTGCGACAGCTAATCCAAAACAAGTGTTTCCAAGTATCATTGCTGGTTCAGCCGTTGCTAGTGCGGTCGGGATGGTCTTCAAAATCACCGATGCCGTGCCCCATGGCGGCCCAATTGTTGGCGTGTTAGGGGCCACGAATAACATTGGACTATTCTTCATGTCAATCTTAGCAGGGGTGATAGTAGCAGTAGCCATTTTAACCACGTTTAAGGTTCGAAAAGCACAAAAAATACAGCATGCACAATAAGACAATCAGGCACTATAATCGAGGGTAGCCATCCGCGGATAGTTGCCTTTTTTGATTAAAAAGGTTATGAACATGCGCTTGTTTGAATTATATAAAGCGCTCTCTATCGAATTCTCATAAAAACTGGTATAATGGAGCCAATTAAGGTAAAAGGGGTGGCAGTCGTGAAAAAAGGAGATCGTCAAGCACGAATCGAACAAATCATTAATCAACAAGTTGTTTCGACGCAAGAAGATTTGTTAGCAACGTTAAAGCAAGATGGAATTGATGCAACGCAAGCGACTATTTCACGTGATATTCGGGAAATGCAAATCGTTAAAGCGCGGGATGTGAACGGTGAACTCCGTTATACGATTTTCCACGATGATGAACGCACCCAAACTCAGAAATTAAAAGATAAGTTGCGTGAGGTAGCACTGTCGATCACGCAAGTACAAATGCTCAATGTGATTAAGACGCTACCAAGTAACGGAAATTTATTGGCAGCCCTAATCGATGATTTGGGGTACCCGGAAGTTGTGGGCACCCTTGCTGGACATGATACGATTGTGATTATCAGCCCTGATGAGGCCCAAGCAGCCGAATTGAATGAACGCTTTGCACAACATCTTGCAACTGTTAGATAGACAAATCAATAAGGGACTAAGCCAAAACTAGTTTTGGCTTAGTCCCTTATTTTTAATTTACTAAATTTTGTTGCCGCACACTGTATTCATCCTTAGGCGATCCCCAGCTGATAGCACGCGCTTTTATTCGATATATTGGTTAAAAATAGCTGGGATGGGCGCCGTTACCGTTCTTTGTTGATCAGAAAAAGGCTCTATGTAACGCAATGTTTGCCCGTGTAGTAATAAACGTTGTGTCGTATCAGTTGGGAAATACAGGGGATCACCGAAGATGGGATGACCGTCAGCTGCTAAGTGCAATCGAATTTGGTGTGTGCGACCTGTTTCGAGGTTGACTGCGAGGGTGGCTGCCGGTCCTTTCCGGTGAAGTAATTGGTAATGCGTCACTGCGGATAAACCTGTAATGTAGTCAATCGTGCGCTTGCGCTTATTATCTGGATCGACGCCAATTGGGAGGTTAATGGTTGCGTGTTCCAATAGGGTTTGTTCTGGATCGTTGGCAATCGCGATGTATTGGCGCGACATTATTTTTTGACTAAGTTGTCGGTTTAAAATTCCGATGACAATTGGCGTTTTACCAATCAAGAGCACGCCACTAGTTGCCCGATCGATGCGGTGGATCATATAGGCTTTTTTATCCTGTTTAGCAAGATAGGCCGCCACTTGATTCATTAAGGTGAAGTTTTCACCAGGACCATTGGGATGGGTTTTAATCCCTGCCGGTTTATTGACGACCAGTAAATCATCGTCTTCGTATAAAACGGAAAAAGATTGCCGTTCATCAAGTTCGTAGTCTTGGACCTTAACGGAAACTTCTGAGAAGTTCATCGTAATTTGATCGCCAGCTTCAACGTGTCGGTTGAAGGCGAGATAATGGCCGTTGACCAAAATTTCTCGATTGATACGCAAGAAATGTTGCATTTTTTGCGGCACTAACCAATGATTCAGCAAGCCGCGGACGGACATGGGACTAAAGTCGGGCGCTAAAGTCACTTTTTTTTGATAAATTATCATTAGAGTTCAACCACCTTTAAGCTACTAGTTTAGCGAAAATTGGTGTAAAAGTAAATTTTAAAAGATTATTAATGTCGTCAATTGGCCCAAGTGTCAATTGACGGATATGCTACAATTAAACAAGATTAATTTGACAGTAAGAAGAGGGATCGCATGAACAAGCAAGCTTCGCCGTTTTGGTTGGCGATTAAACAATTTATGAAACGCGTCTGGCGCGTGATTCGTTATGTCTGGTATCGACTCCAATTGACAAGATGGCTGATTCTTGCTGTCTTAATGCTCATTTTTGTGATGAGTAGTTTCTTAACGTTCAAAGCGAAAACGGCTAACGTTGGCGATATTAAGGCTAACTTACAATCACCAACCGTTATCTATGATGTCAAAGATCAACGCGCAGGAACCTTGTATTCACAAAAGGGCACCTATGTCGATCTCGATAAAATTTCGCCACAGATTCAAAATGCCGTTTTATCGACTGAAGATCGGACCTTTTATACCAACCATGGTTTCAGTATTAAAGGGCTAGCACGAGCAGCAGTTGGTTTAGTAATTCACCATGGGCAGATTACCGGTGGTGGGAGTACGATTACCCAGCAACTCGCGAAGAATGCCAAGTTGAATCAGAAGCAGACATTCTCGCGGAAGTTTGAGGAGTTGTTCTTAGCCGTCCAAATTACAAAAGTTTATTCGAAACAAGATATTTTAGCGATGTACTTGAATAACGCCTACTTCGGTAATGGGGTTTGGGGTGTCCAGGATGCGTCGAAACGGTATTTTGGGAAGAATGCTAGTGAACTAGATGCTAGTGAAGGCGCGGTGATTGCGGCGATGTTGCGGAGTCCTAGTTTCTATAATCCAGCTGATCATTTGGACAATGCAACGGCTCGGCGCAACCTAATTTTAGGACTAATGGTCGACAATAACAAATTGACAAAAGCTCAAGCGGCTGCCGCAAAGAAGGAACCCATTGTGGTGACTAACGCTTATGAACAAACGGATGGCTACAAGTATCCGTATTACTTTGATGAGGTGGTTAATGAAGCTATTAATCGCTTTGGTTTAAAGGAAGAAGATATTGTCAAAAATGGGTACAAGATCTATACGGCCCTTGACCAATCACAACAAAGTAAGATGGAAACAACTTTTAAACAGAATTGGTTGTTCCCAGATAATGCAGCGGATGGCACCTTGGTTCAAGGGAGTTCAGTTGCGATTAATCCAAAAACCGGCGGGGTTTCAGCGGTTGTCGGTGGACGCGGTGAATATACCATCCGGGGTTATAGTCGCATTACCCAGATGAAGCGCCAACCGGGATCAACCATCAAGCCTTTGGCGGTTTATACGCCAGCACTTGAAGATGGTTATCATTATGATTCTTCACTTGAAGATAAGAAGCAAAGTTACGGTACCAATAACTATACGCCTACCAATCCGGATAATGTCTACACTGGTTCAATGCCGATGTATCAAGCCTTGGCCAACAGTACAAACGCGCCCGCGGTTTGGTTATTAAACCAAATTGGCCTTAAACGGGGGATTAAGTCAGTTGAAAAATTCGGCATTTCAGTACCGAAGAGTGATCAAAACTTGGCGATGGCCTTGGGTGGTTGGCAAGGTGGGGTTTCACCTTATCAAATGGCAAGTGCCTATACAGCTTTTGCTAATAACGGTGAATTGTCCGAAACACATTTTATTCGGAAGATTGTTGATGCCAGCGGGGCAGTGATTGTTGATAATACCGAACCATCAAAGACGCGGATTATGAGTCAAAAAACAGCTAAAGAAATGACTAGCATGATGTTAGGCGTTTATAATAATGGGACTGGACGTTATGCGAAACCTAATGGCTACCAAGTTGCCGGGAAATCTGGTAGTACTGAAGTGCCTGATAGTTACGGCTTTGGGACCAAAGATCAATGGTTAGTCGGTTATACACCGGATATTGTTGTTGCAACTTGGATGGGGTATGATAAGACCGATCAAGCGCACTTTATGAAGAATACCAGCATCGATGGTCTCGCACCAATTTTTAAATATGAAATGCAACAACTCTTACCAACCACGGCCCAGACGGACTTTGATACCGAAGATGCGCAATCGTTGGCGAAAAAGGAACAAAGTGGGTCATCAAATGAATTAATCGATTCAATTGAATCGGGATTTAAAGATGGGATAAATAAAGCGAAAGATACAGCCAATCAATGGTATAATAATTTGAAAGGCTTTTTCAATTAAATACAGGTAAAAAGGAGTCAATACAATGACAGTTAATATTTATGATGATGCTAACCAAATGGCAACGCACTTGCAAGAATTACCACAATTTTTAGGCTTACAAAACGCTTTTGCAGCCTTAAAAAAAGACGATATTGCCTTTACAATGTTCAAAAAATTCCAAACGCAACAAATGACCCTTCAACAAAAACAAATGCAAGGGCAAGAATTAACGGATGACGAAATCAAAGAAATCCAAGAGCTAGCTCAAAAAATTGGGGACATCGACGCCATCAAGAACTTGATGGAACAAGAACGTCAATTAAGCCAAACAATGGATGAATTAAACCAAATCATCTCAAAACCAATTGCCGACATCTATCAAGCATAGTAGGCGGGATTAACGGTAGCTTTTGCGGACTGGTTAAAGGCCAAAAAACTGTTAACGAAAGCACGTTTCAAGCACTGAATCGATTTATTTCGATGCAGTGCTTTTTTTATTGTTCAAAAAAGAACGTTTGTTCTAATTGTCTTTATCACACCGTGGGGCAATGGTATAATGAAGCTTATCTAAGCTGGTTTTATCCGGCCAAAAAGATGGGGGTTTTTTCAAGATGAAATTTATCCATGCGGCTGACGCCCATATTGATAGTCCGTTTGTCGGCTTAAAACAAGCACCAACAGCGTTATGGGAAACAATTCATGCATCAACTTTTACAGCGTTTAAAAAACTAATTCAGACAGCCATTGATGAAGCCGTTGATTTTGTATTACTAGTCGGCGATTCGTTTGATCAAGAAGCACAAAGTTTACCAGTCCAGAAATTTTTAAAACAACAATTTGAACGTTTGGCAGCCGTCGACATTCCGGTCTATTTGAGCTATGGGAATCACGACTACTGGGATGCTAATCAAGTGCATTTTGAATTTCCCGCCAATGTTCATGTTTTTGGATCAGAAGTACAGTCGTTTGAACTGATGACTAAAGGGCATGAGAGTGTGACAATTGTTGGTTTCAGTTATGATCAACGCTGGTTATCAACTGACCGAGTAGCGGCTTTCCCAACGCGGGCGAGCACAACTTACACGATTGGCACCCTGCATGGGAGTCCAAAAGCGACTGTTGATACAGATCACTACGCACCATTTACGCTTAGTGAGTTGAACGCCTGCCATTACGATTATTGGGCATTGGGTCACATTCATAAGCGCCAGATTCTCCAAGAACGGCCAGCCATTGTTTACCCCGGTAACTTACAGGGACGGCACAAGAATGAACCTGGTGAAAAAGGCTTCTATTTAGTCACTACTAAAGAGGGGCAGTTCGACCTAACATTTAAACCAACGACGGTTATTGAATGGCAGCGCCAATCGTTTGAAGTGATGCCTGACATGAGTTTAACGCAATTGCAAACAGCATTGAGCGAGCAACTAATGCAAAGTGACCATGCTAGTTTAGTAGCGCTAGAGTTGACACACGCGGAGCGATTAACAAGTGACTTATTGCAACGGATTAATAATGGGGAGTTATTGGCGGTGTTACAAGATCAATTGGAAAATAGTGCGCCCTTGCACTGGCCATATGCTTTGAAGCTGCGCTTTGCAGCTCAAAAACAATTCAGCCAGATTGATCAAGCCTATTGGCAAGAAGCGGCTGAGGCCATCTTGACACCGGAAAATATTTTAGAAAAAGCGAAGCCATTGATGAAAGAAAACTTTATCCGCGAAGCAATTGAAACACCTGAATTCCAAGCGGATCTCAAGGATTTAGTCACGACAATTCTACAAGAGAAAAAGATGGGGGATTAGCAATGCGAATTAAGACAGTCACCATTTTAGGCTTCGGTAAGTGGCACGATCAGACGATTGATTTGAACACGGACTATCAAGTCCTTTATGGTCAAAACGAGGCGGGTAAAACGACACTCACCGCCTTTATTAAGGGCGTGTTATTTGGTTTTGCGACCGCCAAACAACGGTATGAACAGTATGTACCCAAGAACGGGGCCCAATACGGCGGTGAGTTATTGGTTAGTTATCATAATCGCGATATTGTGATTCGGCGCCTATCAGGGAAGTTTGGCGGCGATGTAACGGTTATTGATCAAGGTAAAGAGTTTGGTGCTGATTATTTAGCCGACCTCTTAGCACCGGCTGATGAAGCCTTGTTTACGCAGATTTTTGAAACGAACCAACAGGATTTAAACCAGATATTCAATTTAAAGCAAGCTGATTTTTTGCAGCATTTATTGACAATTGGTGCGGTGGGTAGTCATGAGTGGCTCGACTTTGCTAAGGAACTTGACAAAGAGAGTCAGAAAATTTTTAAGCCATCTGGCCGTAAATGGCCGTTGAATGTCGCTTTGAAGAACTATCCAGAGTTGGTGCAATCCGTCAGTGAAGCTAGTCGTGGTTATCAAGAATATGAAGCAAATGCACGACGATTGCAAAGGACCGTTGCGACGATGACCAACCAGCAAAAACAAGTAGCTGAATTGAAGCAACGCCAAGCGCATTTGCAGCATTTGCTTGATCGTTGGCCAAGCTATGCGCAGTGGCAAACACGCCAAAAGCAACTTGAAAAAGCAACACCGTTTGATTTAACGATTGACGAGCAATATCAAGCATTAGCGGTCGAACGTAAACGCAATGTCAAGGCATTAGCAGAAGCAAAAGCCGAACTGGCAACCATTCAAGAAACATTGGATCAAACGGGCGAATTTAGATTTTATCAAGCTAATCAAGCGGCTTTGGCACCATTGTTCGAACAATTGACTGAACAGCAAAAACGCGTTCAATTACTTAGTTTACAGCAAACCCAAAGTGCGCAACTCGCTAGTGAAAAAGCACAATTAGCAGCGCAATATCAATGGCAACCGGATCAACTACCTAATCCGTTGACGGACGAGCAATGCGCACAACTGGAACAAGCCGCAGCTGAAATGAATGAGGCGACCACAACCAGTCAACTACTGACTGAGCAACTTGCTGATTTAGAGGCGCAATTAGCAGCGCAAAACGCGGCAGTCAACCAGAGTGAACCGCAAGCAACACCAACGCGTAATAAGCGTTCTGGTCAATTGAGTCTGTTAATTGGTGTCGTTGTGTTCGTAGTTGGGCTTTTCTTACCGGGCGCTTTGAAAGGCATTGCAATTGCCGGCTTAGCCGCACTTGGCTATGGCGGCTACCTAGTTTGGCAAAATAAACAAATTGATCACGACCAACCGGCACAAAAAGCGGCTTGGCAACAAGCACTCGCCAAATTGGATGTGTTGCAAGCTCAAAAGCAAACCAAGACAGCAGCTCTCCAAGCGCAACAAGCGACATTGCAGACGATGCATGAACAAAGCGCGACATTATTGGCCCAAGCAGGTTATGAAACGACGATGCCAATCAGTCAAGTTTTAGCGATGCAGCACGCCTTGAGCCGAATGACGCAATTAATTACGACACTCAAACAACAACAAGCTGATAACCAAGCGCTTGAAGCGGCTTTAGATACGTATTGGCATGCGTTTGCGTTTGCAAGAGATTGGGTAGGGGCCTTACAAGGTAGTCACGAAGAGAACTTGTCTCAGGTAAGCCAATTCAAAGCGCGGATGACACAACTGACACAAGACCTTGCACAAAGTAATGAGAGCTACCGGTATTATCAACAACAGGTGACACGCTTAACAGCAACGATTGAAGAACAAGACGCTGCACAAACCGCCTTGTTAGCAAAGGCCAACTTGACAACTGCCGCAGAATTAGCTAGTTGTGTTGCCGATGAACAACAACGTCGTGCTAATGAACAGCGCCAAGCTGATTTAAAACGCGAATTGGCAGCGGATTTACCAGCTTTACAAGCAATCGCCAGTCAAGAGCAGCTCAAGCAACAAGTCGCTCAAATCACAGAACAAGTGGCAAGCTTGACAAACGAATTACAGGAACAGCAACAAGCGGTTGCGCAATTACGGGTGGCGCAGGCGCAACTCGTTGATAATGATCGTTATCAACAACAGCGTCAGCTACAATTACAAGAACAGGCTAAGATTACCGATTTGGCCCAAGAATGGTTAGCGAAGCAGTTGGCGATTGATTGGATTCAAGCCACGCTTAAAGCCGCTTCGCAAGAACGATTCCCACGTTTATTGGAAAAGGCAACGCAGTATTTTGCAATTCTAACTCAGAATCGGTATATTAAGATTAACTTCGATGACACCCTGATGACGGTTTTACGGACAGATCAAGTACTTTTTGAAGTCGGTGAATTATCACAGGGGACTGCAGAACAGTTGTACATTGCTTTGCGGTTTGCGTTTGCAGAAGAGGTAGCTGACGTCGTGTCATTACCTTTATTGGTCGATGATGGCTTTGTGAACTTCGACGATCAGCGCCAAGTCGCCGTTTGGACATTACTCCAACGACTCAGTGAAGCCAATCAGGTGATTTATTTAACGGCCAATCCGCGGACAAAAGCGCATTTTGAAGCGGATCATTGGTTGAATCTAGCAGAAGTGGGGCTGACACATGACAGCAAAGAAATTATTTGATTATCAAAACGATGAGAATCTGGATTTATTCGTATTGATTAAGACCGCCGATGTGCGAATTGCCAAAAATGGTAAACAGTTTATTGCGTTTACGTTTCAAGATCAATCGGGACAAATCGGTGGTAAATATTGGGATGCTTCTGATGAAGATGTCGCTAAATTTACAGCGGGGCAGGTCATTCATTTACAAGGTAAGCGGGAGCTATATCAAAATAATCCGCAAATTAAGATTTATAAACTACGTTTAACGACGGAAGACGAGCCGCAAACAGTTGACCAGTTTATTCCTAAAGCACCGGTTCAAGTGTCCGAGATGCAAGATGAATTCAATGCGACGTTATTCGAAATTACGAACCCTAGTTGGCAACGTTTGGTTCGGCATTTAATGCAAAAACACCAAGCGGAATTCTTCAGTTTTCCAGCGGCCAAAACCAACCACCATGCCTTTAGTGGTGGTTTAGCGTACCATACGCTTTCGATGTTGCGCTTGGCCAAAACGATTGCTACCCAATACCCCCAAATTAATAAGGCATTACTATACGCTGGTGTCATTTTGCATGATTTAGGGAAGACGCTTGAATTATCTGGCCCAGTTTCAACGGCATATACAGTTCGTGGTAATTTAATCGGTCATATTGTACTAGTTGATGAAGAAATTGTGCGGGCTTGTGATACCCTAAAAATCGACGTGAATGCTGAAGACATGTTGTTATTGCGGCATGTCATCTTGGCGCATCATGGATTAATGGAATATGGTTCGCCTGTGCGACCCCAAGTCCTTGAAGCCGAAGTCCTTCATCAAATTGATGAATTAGATGCAAGTATCACGATGATGACGCAGTCCTTGCAGCATGCAGAAGCGGGCCAGTTCACTGAACGCCTCTTTGCAATGGATGGGCGGCGTTTCTATCGCCCAGCTGAAGAGCCTAATTTGGATCGACCAACAACCGAATAAAGGTCCCAAAAAAGCACCCCGCTACAATTGCAGCGGGGTGCTTTTTTGGGTACTTACTTATTTAGATGATGATTTTGAAGCTTTGCTGTTAACACCGTAGCTTGAAAGGATGTCTGATAAATCTTTATCCTTGATAGATACGTTAGCTTTCTTAAGCACCTTAGTGATGACTTTGTTCATCACTGTTTGGTCTTTAAGCCATGAAGCGTAAACGATGTCTGTTAATTCTTTCTTGTGATCTGCCATCTTACCTTTACCAGGGTTCTTAATCATCCGGATAACGTGGTAACCGTAAGAAGTCTTAACAGGAGTTGTTGTATATTCGTTTGTTTTTAACTTGAAAGCAGCCGTCTTGAAGGTTGAGTCAAGTGATGTATCAGTACTATCGAAGACTGGTAATTTACCGCCGTCTTTCTTGGTACCAGTATCTGTTGAGTATTTCTTAGCTAATTCGTTGAAGTTCTTTGTTGAGTTGTCTTTGGCAAGTGCATCAATGACTTCTTGAGCTGTTTCTTTCTTTTCAACTAAGATATGTTGAACTTGTACTTTTGGTTCGTATGATTTCCATTGTTTCTTCAAGTCAGCATTAGTTACTTTTTTGTTATCTTTTAAGGCAGCTTGTGTTAAGAGCTGTGTTTTGATGTTGTTCTTAAATGATGTCGGAGTCATGCTGCTTTGGGCAAGCACAGAGTTGAATGATGACCCGTATTGTTTTTTGTAACCATCATAAGTTTTCTTAACCTTTTTGTCGATGGCTTTTGAGTCGTACTGGTTTTCAAGCGCTTTTTGCAAAATCATTTGTTGCAATTGTTGCTTGCCGGCAGATGTTTCCTTAATTTCTTTATAGTATTCGTCTTGAGTGATTTTACCACCCTTTAGGCTTGCAATAGTCTTGCTACCACAGCCTGCTAGTGAAACTACCATTAATAAACTGGCAGCGGCTAATAGCCATTTTTTCATTATATGACACATCCTTATCAAAGTATTTATGAATAAACACGTAGTGAATTCACCAATTAATATAACATATAAACTAACTAAATTGAACGAATCGTCTAAAACTTCACAGAACTTTCAAATTTAGATTAGGCACTAAAAATACAATAATCGTTGATATGCTTAACTTTATCGCTCGTATCCAATCTGATTTTGATGACTTTATTTTTTTAAGTTTTGTGTCAAACGATCAACGGATTCTTCGATTTGAGCAATTCGGGGGGCGGCTTCAAATGAAAATGTTTGTAATGCATCACTAATACCGCCAAGGGATGCCACAGCAGTTGTTTTGAGTTCATTTGCTAGCTTTTGTGAAGCCGTCTGCAATTGAACAGCACTTTCTTGAACGTCAGTTGAACTTTCTGAGAGTTCATTCAAATAACGGGCCATGGCTTGTTGTCGTTTGGGGCCAGTTGTTGAAGCGGTAAGCAGGGCATAAGCCGTCCCCAATAAGCCACCAACTAGTAATCCTTTTGAAAATGACATGATTAGTCCTCCAATTGTGCGTGAATATCGTCTGCGATAGCTTGTAGTTGATCAACAGTGTAATCAGCGCTATTATCACCAAATTGCATCGTAAATGAATCATCTGCTGTGTAACGCGGAATAAGATGAATATGTGAATGAAAAACAGATTGATAAGCCACCGCACCGTTGTTATTACAGATGTTCATGCCTTGGATGGCTGGATTGCTTGCTTTGATTGCCTTGGCAATTTTCGGAATACGGCTGAAAACGGCTGTAGCTAAATCAACATCGTATTCAAAGATGTCAGCTACATGTTTTTTGGGGACCAATAAGGTATGACCAGGAGTCACTTGGGTGATATCTAAGAAGGCCTTGACATCGTCGTCTTCATAGACCACTGTGTTTGGAATTTCGTTTCGAACGATTTTGCAAAAGATACAATCATCCATTAATTATGCCTACTTTCTCTTAATTGAAGTCTCAATACAGCTTAATGCTATCATAAACAAGGGCTTTTCGCTACTGCTATCAGCTTTGTAAGCGAACGGAAAAATATTAAGTGGGATACACTCGCAGTTTACTTCGTGTTAAGATATGATATAAAAAAAGGTTACACCAAAAAGCAATTTTAAAAACCAAAAAACGAGGCTATTGATTATGAGTTTAGAAATTAACCAATTAACGGGGGGCTATGCACACGTTCCTGTTTTAAAAGAGGTCAGTTTTAGTGTACCAAACAAGCAAGTGGTTGGTTTAATCGGTTTAAATGGGGCCGGCAAATCAACAACCATCAAACACATCATTGGATTATTGACCCCACAAAAAGGCACAATTACTTTAGATGGAGTGACCTTACAGTCGCATCCCGACCAATATCGCCAAAAAGTGGCTTATGTGCCAGAAACGCCTGTCTTATACCCTGAATTGACTTTAAAGGAACATTTAGAGTTAACCATGATGGCTTACGATTTAAACGTCGAAGAGACTTGGGCTAAAGCCAATGCGTTGTTAAAACGTTTCCGATTAGACAATAAATTAGACTGGTTCCCAGTACACTTTTCAAAAGGAATGCGGCAAAAAGTGATGATTGTCAACGCGTTTATGACAAATGCCGACTTATTCATTATTGACGAACCGTTTACCGGATTGGACCCATTGGCAATTCATGATTTATTAGAAATCATTGCTGAAAAAAAGGCCCAAGGCGCCGCAATCCTAATGTCAACCCATATTCTCGCAACGGCCCAACAATATGCTGATTCATTCGTACTTTTGAATCAAGGCCGCGTTCGAACGACGGGAACACTTGAAGAATTAAAGGTGGAATTTAACATGGCTGACGCCGATCTCGACGATATTTATCTACAGATGACGAAAGAAGGTTAACCATGCAAGCATTATGGCACAAGCGCGTGCAAAAACACATTCAAGAACAATTGAAGTATTTACGCCTCGTTTTCAATGATCATTTCGTCATTGCACTTATCTTTTTATTAGGGGCGTTGGGCTACACATACGCTAACGCTGTCAAAGAGATGGATCCACAAGCTTGGTGGCTGAAACCGATATTGAGTTTTGTATTACTTGCGGTAGTTAGTTTTGGCCGCTTAGCAACTCTCTTAAAAGATGCGGATAGTGTCTTCTTATTGCCCAAAGAAAGTCGTCTTGTGACGTATTTGCAAGCGGCACGTTTATACAGTAGTTGGTTGCCACTAATTGTCATGGCTTTTGGAACCTTGCTAGTGGCGCCACTTTTATTAATCACTAAGACGGTACCGGCATGGCACATAGCCAGTGTCTGGTTAACCTTGGTAATCATCAAAGACCGCCGTTTTTCGACGCAGTTGCGTCAGTGGTATCAAGCGGATGAAACACAGTCAACTCAATGGCTTTGGCTAATCCTTGATTGGGTGATAATTGCCAGTCAGTTATATCCATGGCTAAATTTAGCTGGGGTAATTGGCGCGTTTGGACTGGCCTATTATCAACGCCAACAACTGGCGCGTGCGCAAAAGTCACAGCTGTTTGACTGGCTAGCAGCAGTTAGTGCAGAAGATTCGCGAATGGGGCGGATTTACCGTCTCTATAACCTCTTTACCGATGTCCCTGGCCTCAGTAGTCAGGTTAAACGGCGCCGTTACTTAGATGGCTTATTAAAGCTAATTGTAGCTAAACCAGCCAATCCTTATCTCTATTTGTATGTACGGGGATTCTTGCGTGGTACAGAATTCAGCGGGCTGTACCTCCGCTTAGTCATTTTAGGGGGGGTTATTCTTTGTTTCAGTCACTTATGGTGGCTGAGTTTGGCACTTGGACTTTTACTGATTTATCTAGTCGGGTTCCAATTATTGCCGTTTTATAATCAATATGATCAAATTATTTTTACCCATCTTTATCCAATACGAACGACTAAGCGGATTCACGCATTCAGCCAATTAATGCGGATCTTATTATTGCTTCAAGCATTACTCTTTAGCGTCATTTTGTTGGTGACACTAGGCGTGACAGTTCAAGTTGGTTTGAGTATTTTAGCATTGTTTGTGCTCGTGGTGGGTTTTGTTCAATTTTATTTACCTAAACGTTTAAGGGAATAGCCCTTGCTAGCCCCACGCTTTCTACTTGACGACTACTGGCTAATTATTATATGATACCCTTAGTTATTAGACAGTTGAAGCAACATGAGCACTGGCGCTTGGTGCTTTAGTTTATTGAAGAGGAGTCGAGGCTGATGAATTTTGACCTAGATACTGGCTGGCAAGTTCGTCCGGCCGGTGGGGATACAGGGGCCGCTTTTTTAGGCGTTCGTGCGTCAGAAAAGATTTTTCTAAAGCGGAATACATCACCATTTTTAGCGGCGCTCTCGGCAGAAGGGATAACGCCCCGCTTAATCTGGACGAAACGGATTTCAAGTGGGGATGTCTTAACGGCACAAGAGTGGCTTAACGGCCGAACCTTGAAACGTGACGAGATGAATAGCCCGCAAGTTGCTAAGTTATTAGCACGGGTACATCAATCCCAACTATTGAAACGGATGTTACAAAAAGTTGGTGGGCGGGTCTGGTCAGCAAACGAAATGTTGCAAGCCTATTTTTACGACTTACCGCAAGATTTACGGCAACATCCATTTTTAGAACAAACAGCTGATTATTTGAAGCAAACTTTGCGTCAATTACAGGCACCTTCTGCAGAAGTGTGCCACGGCGATTTAAGCCATAAAAATTGGTTGTTATCAGATATTAATCGACTCTACTTAGTGGACTGGGATTCGGCAATGTTAGCTGATCCCGCCGTCGATTTCGGAATGATTTTATTTCAATATGTTCCACGTCAAGAATGGTACGAGTGGCTTGAAAACTACGGCCTAGAAGTGACGCCTGAATTAATGATGCGTGTCAATTGGTATGGCAGTTTAAACCTACTCCAAAGCATTAAGCACCATTATCAACGTGGTCGTTTTACTGAAATGAACCGTGACATATTGCGCTTAGAAGAAGTAATTTCTGAAATAATTAATAAAGATTAAATGCCAAAGGTTGGGCAAGTGTCCAACCTTTTTGATTGGCATCAATGAGGAGAACATAATGCGTTTAAGAAATAAACCTTGGGCAGCGGGGTTAATTGCTGCTCATCCAAGCATGATTTTAGTAAATCCGGAAAACATTGCCGGCAACTGGCAGGCGCGGTTTGCCAAAGAACAACCTCTCTATATTGAGGTGGGTTCAGGAAAGGGCCAATTCATCACCCAAATGGCTCAAAAATACCCAGACCGGAACTTTATTGCGGTTGAAATCCAAGAATCAGCGATTGCTGTCATCTTACAAAAACAAGTTGAATTGAAGTTACCCAATCTGCAGTTATTATTGGGTAACGGGGCAGCCTTGACGACTTTCTTTGCTGAAAACGAAGTTGCCGGTGTTTACTTAAACTTCTCTGATCCATGGCCCAAGAAGCGCCATGAAAAACGCCGTTTAACGTACAAGTCGTTCTTAGCGGAATATCAACAGATTATGCAACCAACGGGGTACTTACGCTTCAAGACCGATAACCAAGGTTTATTCGAATATTCATTAATGAGTTTGAATGCATACGGGATGGTTTTTGATGATATTTCACTCGACTTGCACAACAGTGAACTTGCAAAAGACAATATTTTAACGGAATACGAAGAAAAATTCAGCAAGCGCGGACAAGTGATTTATCGATTAGAGGCCCACTACAAGTAGCGTGCGGAGCACGTTTCAACCAATATTATAATTAAAAAGGTACGCTATCCTAAACAAAATCTGGATATCGTACCTTTTTGAGTTGAAACGTACTTTCAAAGCTAGCCCCTTGTGCATAGCTACGTTCGCAAACAACCAATTGTATTAGTTATTCACTAGACTAGGCTATCGCTTGGGTGCTGACTAGCTTTAAAAGCACTCTAAATTTGTGAGAATTCAATTACTACCCCGGTTCTTGCGTCTACCTTAAATCGAAATTGGTTTGTGCCATCTTCGCGTTTGCAGATGATACCCCCTTGATAGACTGGGAAGGTCCGTTTATTTTGTGAGAATAAGTGGGGGCTTTCTTCAATCCACGAACCCACAATCTGACCTTCATGCTTCAAGCCGGCTTTAACATCTTCTAGAATTTGGTTCAATTTAATCATTCTTTGTTGCGCCCGATATTGTTTCGCACTGGCAGCCGCTGCCAACGCTAAACCGATGCCGGTTAATAAATATTTAAATCTAAACGTTTGCCCATTTTTTTTCAAAGAAAAACTCCTCAGTCGTTTTTGTCTTTAAATAGTATAGCATAATTTTTGGTCCTAAGGAGTGGACATTTACGGACAAACCGCTTATATTAAAACGAGTAGTAAAATTGAAGGGGTGCATAATGAAAGAATTAGCAGCGATGACAGATACGAATCTGACTCATCTGATTACTGAAGGGAAACATATTTTATTTTTTACAGCAACTTGGTGTAGTGATTGCCGGTTTATTAAACCAGCTATGCCAGAGATTGAAGCTGAATTCCCGGAATACGACTTTATTGAAATCGATCGGGATCAATTTATCGATATTTGTGAAGAATGGGAAATTTTTGGAATTCCTAGCTTTGTTGTAATTGATAACGGTAAAGAAATCGGGCGTTTTGTCAATAAAGATCGGAAAACAAAACGCGAAATTACTGAATTTATTCACTCATTGAACTAACCTTGAAGGAGTCATTAAATGTTAATTGCAAGTATGAACCAAGCGGCTTTTCCCGACATCTTAGTGGTAATGACCCAACCAGATGTTGAAAAGCAAGTAATAACTGAAAAACAATCAATCGTACGGATTAGCGATCAGGCAGATCAAACCATCGGCTATAATTTCTTGGCGGTGCAGGCGTTATTGCCAGATTTACAATTCAACGGGGTTCAAGCACTAACTGAACAACAAGTTGCTGTTTTAAATGAAGCCCTTGTGGCAGCAGGGTTTCCCGGTGATTTAGTAGCTGATGAAGCCCCCCACTTTGTCGTTGGTTATGTCCAAGAATGTGATGCACATCCTGATTCAGATCACCTCCACGTTACTCAAACCCAAATTGCACCTGATCAAACCGTTCAAATCGTCTGCGGGGCTGCCAATATCGCACAAGGTCAAAAAGTGATTGTGGCTAAAGTGGGGGCCGTTATGCCAGAAGGTAAAATTATCTGGCCTGGTCAATTGCGTGGTGTTCAAAGTGACGGCATGATTTGTGCTGCTCGCGAAATCGGCGTTGCCGGTGCTCCCGCTAAAGGTATTATGGTCTTACCAGATGACTGGGAAGTTGGTCGTGAAGTAACAGCAGATGCAGTCGCAGCTTTATTAAATTAAGCCATCTTACGATTTTGTTATAGGATTATTAAAATTAAAATAGTATGATAATAGATAGCAATTAATTGGTTAACGTCAAACCCTTTAATTGTTATTTCGTTTTGCAGTTAATTAAGCAGTAAAACACAAAAGAGGGGTTAAACATATGTGTGGGATTGTCGGATTTGCTGGTGGATTATTTGATTTACCAAAGAAAAAAGAAGTATTGAACCAACAAATGGACGTCATTAAACACCGTGGACCAAGTGGTGCTGGTGATTTTATCGACGATAAAGTGGCATTAGGCTTTCGTCGTTTATCAATCATTGATCTAGCAAAGGGTGATCAACCCATTTATAATGAAGACCATACTAAGCTAGTCTTTTTCAATGGTGAAATTTATAATTATCGTGAAATGCGGACTGAATTGATCGCCAAAGGACACGACTTCAAAACTGATTCAGATACTGAAACCATTTTGCATGCTTATGAAGAATGGGGGAAAGACGTTGTTACGAAATTGCGCGGGATGTTTGTCTTTGTTATCTATGACTTACAAACTAAGCAATTATTTGGGGCCCGTGATTTCTTCGGTATCAAGCCCCTTTATTACACGACGTTAGCAGATGGGACTTTCATGTTTAGTAGTGAAATTAAAACTTTCATGCGCCATCCAGAATTTAAACCAGAACTAAATAAGGCGGCCTTGAAATCATTCATGATGAACCAATACAATGATTTACAAGAAACGTTCTTCAAAGGGGTATTCAGATTTCCAGCAGGCCATTACTTCACTTATGAAGATGGTCAACTGAATATCGAAAAATATTGGGATATGTCATTTGCCCCTTCAAACTTATCTTTTGAAGAAGAAGTGGCTAAAATTGACGCAGCAGTCGAAGAATCGGTTAAAGCGTATAACGTAGCTGATGTTCCTGTCGGCGCCTTTTTATCTGAAGGGGTCGACAGCAGTTACGTCACAAGTATTTTGCAACCCCAAGAAGTCTTCAGTGTTGGGTTTGATGATCAAACCTATAATGAAGTAACAGCAGCGCGCGCGCTTGCTGATGAATTGGGCTTAAACTTCAATGAAACCAAAGTGAATGCTGATGATGCGTTTGCTGAGTTCGACAAGATTCAATATTACTTGGACGAACCAGACGGGAATCCATCGTGTGTGCCATTATGGTTCCTATCACGGTTTGCCCGTGAAAAAGTAACGGTGGCTTTATCTGGTGAAGGGGCTGACGAATTATTCGCTGGTTATGTCAACTATGGCATGCATTCACATAATTCAACAATCAAAGCCTTCACCTCTGGCTTGAAGAAACTGCCTAAGGGTGCTCGTGCAAGTTTAGCCAAAGCGGTTAAGAAGATGCCAGCTTTCCCAGGCCGCGTCCATTTATACACGAACTTGGCTAATCCGCGTGAATTCTATACGGGTCAATCTGTGATTTTTGATATCGAAAACCCCAGTGTTTTTGGTGCGGACGAAGCGAACACCTTCTTAAAACCCGCTTATCAAAATGATGAGACGATCCAAGCTAATTATCAAGCAGACTTTGATAACGTTGCGGACGCTAACCCAGTCTCACAAATGCAATACATTGACTTACATCACTTCATGTTAAACGATATTTTGCAAAAGGCTGATAAGATTTCGATGGCGCATAGCTTAGAATTACGCGTGCCATTTTTAGATCCTAAAGTGGCTAAAGTCGCTGGACAAGTCCCAACCGAATACTTAATCAACAGTCATGATACGAAGTATGCTTATCGGCAAGCGGCTGCTAAGCACTTGCCAGCTGCTTGGGCTAACCGACCTAAGTTAGGTTTCCCAGTACCAATTAAACAATGGTTAGAAGACGACAAGTATTACGAAAAGGTCAAAGCCCTTTTTAGCGAAGATTTTGTTGCCGAATTCTTTGATCAAGATAAATTATTGGCTTTGTTAGACGCTAATAAAGAGCAACGGATTAACGGTCGCCGGAAGATTTGGACAATTTTTACCTTTTTAACCTGGTATAAAGTCTACTTCCAAAATGTCGAAGATTATTTAGTTTTAGGCTAGTGTGTGCCTTACAGGATATGTTCAAAAGCAGCCACCAAATTGATTTTGGTGGCTGCTTTTTTGAACTTTAGAGATTAATCACTTGATAACGGAGAAAAATAAGCATTCATTATTTAGCTCAAACCGGCATTATGGTAAACTATAAAGGATTAGTTTATTAATATAGATAATTGTGATTTATTGAAAAGAGGACGTTTAAAAGATGATAACAAATGACACAGTTTACCATTTTGTTGGGATTAAAGGTTCAGGGATGAGTGCTTTGGCACTTGTTTTAAACGACCTAGGCTATCAAGTACAAGGCTCAGATATCGATCAATATACGTTTACACAACGCGATTTAGAACGGGCAGGCATCAAAATCCTGCCGTTTTCAGAAACTAATTTACATGAAGGCTTAACGGTTATTGCTGGAAATGCCTTTCAAGATGACCAAATTGAAATTAAAACGGCCCTCGAAATGGACTTACCCGTCGTTCGTTATCACCAATTCTTAGGTGAATTGTTGAAAGGTTATACCAGTATTGGTGTCGCTGGCGCCCATGGTAAGACAAGTACGAGTGGTTTATTAGCCCATGTTTTAAGTGGTGTTGCTAAAACGAGTTATTTGGTTGGCGATGGTACGGGTAAAGGGATTAAAGATGCGCAATTCTTCGCGTTTGAAGCCGATGAATACCGCCGCCATTTCCTAGCTTATTCACCGGATTATTTAATCATGACGAATATTGATTTTGATCATCCTGATTATTACACAGGCTTAGATGATGTTTTTGATGCGTTCCAATCAGAAGCCTACAAGGTTCAAAAAGGAATTTTTGCTTGGGGTGATGATCCTGAATTACGGAAAATCAAAGCGAACGTGCCTGTTTATTACTACGGTACGCGTGAAGATGATGATTTCCAAGCGCGTAATATTCAGCGGACAGTAAAAGGTTCAGAATTTGATGCTTACTACCATGGCGAAAATATTGGTCATTATCATGTCCCACTTTATGGGGAACACAATGTCTTGAACAGTTTAGCCGTAATTGCGGTGAGTTATTTAGAAAAAATTGATGGTCGAGAAGTGGCCCGTGAACTGGCTGATTTCAAGGGTGTAAAACGCCGCTTTACAGAAAAGAAAGTTGCTGATGTGACAATCATTGATGATTACGCACACCATCCATCGGAAATTAAAGCGACACTGGATGCTGCGCGGCAAAAGTATCCAGACCAACAAATTGTAGCAGTTTTCCAACCGCATACTTTTACGCGGACCATCGCGTTAATGGATGATTTTGCGGCTAGCTTAAACCTTGCTGATGAAGTATTCTTAACGGATATTTTCAGTTCCGTTCGTGAAAAGGCAGGGAAGGTTTCAAGTGCTGACTTAGGTGCGAAAATCACCAAAGGCGGCCGTGTTTTGAAATTAGACAATATGTCACCACTATTAGATTTCGAACAACCGGTTGTCGTTTTCATGGGCGCTGGTGATGTACAAAAATACGAATATGCTTATGAAGAATTATTGAGTAACTTAAGTCCTAAAGATAATTAAGATTTAGGCATTTTGATTGTCTTTTTGAATGGATTTGTTACAATATTTCTAATCGGGTGATTATAGGCCCGTTTAGAAATATAAGAGGTGAATATTCATGGAAGAAAGACGCGTTGTGAATGTCGACAGCGAAGCCCGCTTTTTCAGTAAAGTGTACGGCTTGATGGCTGTTGGTGTCGGAATTTCAGCACTGGTTGCAATTTTAATGGTGACCGTGTTTAAAGCGCAAACCTACACAATCCTATCTAGTGGTAGCTCGTGGATGGTTTGGGGCTTGATGATTGCAGAATTATTGTTAGTCGTTCAGATTAGTCGGCGTTCAATGAAGAATCCTACCGCTTCGTTAGCCATGTTTGTGGCATATGCAGCATTGAATGGGTTGACGTTTACGGCCGTTTTACTGGTGTATAACATTGGTGAAATTGGGGCAGCTTTCGTATCAAGTGCTTTTGTGTTCATTGCAATGTCAATTTATGGCCGTATGACGAAGAACAACTTAAGCGGCTTTGGTAAGTTTGCAATGATGGGGTTGATCGGGGTAATCATTGTCTCACTGGTTAACTTCTTCATGGCATCAGCTGCCGTCAGCTATTTCTTGTCATATGCTATGTTAATTATTTTCATTATTTTAACTGCATGGGACAATCAAAAGTTAAGTATGATGTATCGTCAATACGGCGCTACCGGTGAAATTTCAGTTTCCGGGTTAGCTGTGATGGGGGCGTTACAATTGTATTTAGACTTTGTTAACTTATTCCTCACTATGCTCCAAATTTTTGGTGGCGGAAGAGACTAAGGGGGTGCCGTCAGCTGGGCTCTTGGGTTAACCGAAAAGAGACGGCTGATAGAACCTGTCTTAAAAAACGGTCATCAGGTAAAACTGATGACCGTTTTTTTGCTTAATATATTAAACAGCTGGTAGCAAGATTGATGAATTCCGTTGGGGCATCTGTGCAGTTAAGTCCATCATGCAATAGCATGGCACACATGAATAGCGTTACATGTTTAATTTTTAAGAGAAATAAAAAGCGGTGTTGATTGCTAAAATCGACACCGCTTTTGCTCGTTATTGACCGTTCCATGGATAATCGGTACTGATGTTTTGATTGAAGTATTTTTGGTTTTGAAAATTGGCAATCCGGTGGGCTTTTCGCTCTGCATACCCGGCACAGATGAACCGTTCTTCAGGAGATTCAGGACGAATGTCTGGTAGAACCGGGCTCTTTTCAATTGTGACAAAAGTTAAAAAGGCGGTTAAGCCGAGGAATCGTTCACCAGTTTTGAGGTGTTCGCCAATAATTTTGGTAAAAACTTCAATTGAACGTGTGCCGACGCCAGCAACATAGCTTTCGATGCAAAAGGAATCTTGCATCTTGAAAGGGGCAATAAAGTTGAGTTGATCGATACTGGCAGTTACAGTCTCAACGCGCGCTAAGCGACTAGCTGAAATTGACGCCGAACCATCTAAGCGCTCAAGCAACCGGCCACCATACACGGTTTCATGTTCATTTAAATCATTGACGAAGACGCGGTGGTTGCTGATGGAGAGGGTTTGACGACAGGTAAGGTGGTTTGACATTGTAAAAGGACTCCTTATTAATCATTTAAATGGGGGATAATCAGTTGGCTAGCAGCTAAGTCGACTTGATAAACAAATGCTTGCTCTTCACGAAGGGTCATCCCCATATCGGTTGCGTAGATCAACAGGCCAAGCTGATGCCCTGCTGTTAGATCGTAATGCGTAGGTTGCAAGGCAAGGGTGATGTCATAGAACACGTTTGAGGTGACCGCTTCGGTTTGGTAACTATTGTGGCGATTTTGGAGATTGATGTGCCCTTTAGTGATGACTTGGTAATCGCTTGGTCGATTGAGCTTAAACTCCTTTAAATCTTCATAGCGCCATTGATAGCCGAGTTGTTGGCCGTTAGCGGCTAATACGGTCGGTGCGGTGCCTAAACGGTTAAATTGGCCGTAGTCAATCACCAACACGCTCAATAGCCCGCGTTCAGCATTGACAGCGACCCTTGTTTTAAACTGAATTCGACCATCAATGATGAGTGGCTTGGTAAACGGAGCGCTTAAGAAACGGAGCCGATTACCTGTGAAACTGGATTGATCTGCGATTAAGGCATCCTGCCAAGCAGCTTCACTTATTTTTTGTGCTCTAAAGATCGCAACGCCATCATCTTTAAAAGTGGCCAGTGGTGCATTTTCAGTAGCGTTAACCTTTAATGTTTGTTCATTTAGCCAGAAAGTCGTGGTTGGATTGTCCGGAGCTAGCCAATCTGCTTGGGTCGTCCAAGTGGCTTCTTGCGCATTGTCTTGAATCGTGACAGCCGGCAATGTTGTAAGCGCCTGATTATCAACGCCGAGTAATTGATGCGTGAACCATAAGTTCATCATATCAGTGAAATCGATTGACTGAATGTTGTTCATGTAGATATGTTCCCCTTGGTGTAAGAAAAGCTTTTTATTAACCGGTTGATCACGTAAAAGATCCCATAACGCACCAGCATTTTGAAGTTTGACGTTCCAATCATTTAGGCCATGGACTAAGATGACATCACAATTGAGATTGGCAATATGATTACGATAGTTACGGGCTGCCCAGAAGGCATTGTAATTGCCTGTGATGCGATCTTGCCCTTCTTGTAGGGCTTTGAGTTGCTTGGAGAAGAAAGTACCAGAGTGTGCATAATCAGCGGCATCCTTTTGGCGGGTTTGGCATAACTTCGCTAAGACATCGGCATCTTCACCCTGACAATCAATTGGTGCGACCACTAACCCGTTTTCACGGTAGTAATCATACCAACTTGAAATGGCGGCTTCAGCTACAATGGTTTTCAGTCCTTTAACGCCAGTGGTTGCTGCAGCCGTTGCTAAAGTCCCAAGATAAGATTTACCAGTCATTGCCACTTTATGATTACACCACCAAGCTTCAATTGCAATACCATCCGTGCGGTTGGTGAAGGCTCGCCGGGTGCCGGCTAACCACTCGATGATGGCCGTGGTTGAAGCTGTTTCTTCAGGCGAGCCACAAGTACGAACACCGTCGGAACCGCGCGTGCCAATGCCACCAGCGTAGACGTTCGCAAATCCGCGCGCGAGAAAGTAATCATTTAAACGATAATTGCTATCGTCGGTCGCATTTAATTCAGTTGTCGTACTTGTCCCATTAATGACGCGCGGTTGGGGAGTTGGTGTTGGCTTTGGCGCTTGGTTTAAATCGGCCCAATCTGGTTGTTGAGCGGGTTTGGTTGCAATCGGAGTATCAACATTGTGTAGATCAGCATCAACAGCGTTAATCCCTTTATAGTAAGGACTAGCAGTGTAGAGAGCTGGAATCTTCAAGCCCGCTTCGGTTTCGCGTGGTCTGAAGATAGTCGTTTCTAATAAGTCGCGTTGGCCGTCTTGATCGGTATCTAGGCTTGATTCAACATAAACAACTTCGCGAATTAAGTGGCTAGTGTCAAAGACAGGTTGGACCTTTCCATTGAAGATGAGAAATTGGGGCTGGGCACCTTGCCAGTTTGCAAAAAAGCCGCGATTAGCCAATTGGTCCAGATAAAGTAACCCATTTTGACTACGGGTCGTCAATAGGAGGTACAGGGCTTGGATGAAAGTGGGTTGATCAAATGCTACTTGATCGATAAAGGGGAGTTTAGTGGCGGTCATAAAAGCAATTGGTTGATCAAGTGCGAAGTCGGTCGTCACTTCAAACCCTAGGAGTTGAAGGGCGACATTATAGAAGACCCCTTGATCAAATGAAGTGTTGATGGTCTCAAGGTAGGCGGCTAGATTTAATTCAGCTGTGGCTTGTAATAAACTGAGTTGTCTAATGCGGGTTGATTGACTACGTGCCTCCGGGAACAGCCGTTGAAAAATAGTTTGGGCAAGTTTCTGAAAAGAAAGCTGAGCGAAATCTTTGGGAAGCAAATGAATCCGCTGTAATTCCGTGATTTGTTCAGATTGAGATTTAGTTAAGCGTGCAAACTGATTTAATTGCATATTTTTCCCTCATTTCTGCGAATTTTAATTGACAGTTCCTACTTCAATTGCTTATAATATAGCATGTTGTGCGGTATTCTGATAGTAAAAACCGGCAATCAATCAGGTCATAGTAGCTCAGCTGGATAGAGCAACGGTCTTCTAAACCGTAGGTCGCGAGTTCGAATCTCGCCTGTGACATTTCAAGCGTATTTAAACTAAATACAAACTAGATTAAAAAAACAGCTGAAATCTTGATATATCAATGATTTCAGCTGTTTTTGTTTGGTCAAACTGTAAACAAACTAGTTCATAATTTACCACATTATTACCACACAACCACACAAAAACCACACAGATTTTATTATAAATTTTCGAGAAATTTAAGTGATTTTTGTTCTTCTTCTTCACGGCTCTTTTGGAGCAGGTGAGAATAAGTTTTAATGGTGACCATTGTATCGGAATGGCCGAGACGTTCTGCGATATAATCGACAGATACGTGATTAGCAATCAGCATGGAAGCGTGCGTGTGTCGGAGACCATGGAACGTAATGATTGTGGTGGCGCCGATTTCTTCTAATATTTTTTGTAACGCCTTATTGACGCCGTTGTTTGAGATGATGTCATGCCGGTTACTTAAAAATACAAGGTTATCAGGATTCTGGAAATTTTTGGCGAAATAATATTCTTTCTGTTGTAGCTGCAATTGCTTCAGCATGCGGAGTAAAACCGAATCAATTTGAATGGTACGCATCGAGGATTCCGTTTTGGTTGGTTTGAATCCCGTCTTATAAAGATAGTCGTAGGACTTGTTGATTGTTATCGTATTATTTTTGAAGTCGATGCAATCCCATGTCAACCCACAAACCTCACCATAACGACACCCAGTGAGTAACCCGAATAAAATTTGGCAATAAGTAATTTCTTTAAAACGCCAGTGATCTAAACAGTATTGTTTGAGCTTAGCAGCTTCTTCTAATTCTAGAAATTTTAAATCAGCACTACCAGGGGCGCTACCGGACACGATAACGCCCAATGTAAAATCGCGAGACAACAGCCCATCATTGATGGCATATTGCACCGCTTTGCGCATATAGCCGTTAATACGGGATGTGCTTGCCTTAGCATGCGTGCTGCCATAGGCGTCAATCATTTTTTGATATTCAAATGAGCTTACTTCACTGATCGGGCGGTCGCCAAAATTATCACGAATCATTTCGATGGTCTTTTTGTACCGAATCGCTGTATTTGTCGATATACGACCGAATTTGTAGGTCTCAACCCATTGTGTAAAATAATCAGCAAAGCTAATGCCTTCGGATTGCGTGAGTAAATTCTTGCTCTTCTTAACTTCAAGTTCTAACGCAGCCTTTTGCGCATCTGCTTTGCGCTTAAAACCGCCCTTAGATTTGCTGTGTTTAGAGTCAATCCAAACTCGGTAAGCCCAGACGTTGCCACGTTTAAAAATTTGTGCCATTGTTAAAACCTCCATTTTAAGCTAAAATAGAGTACGCAAATAGCGCACAATATTTTGCGTTATTTCTGTCAAAGCACATCCAACTGTTTGGCGACGGGGGATGTGCTTTTTTATTTTTTATATTAATAATAGTTAGTTGATTGATTAACTGCTTGGAGTAGGTGGGTCCATTGTAAATGATAGAAAATCTTTACCAAGATTTGTAATTCTATAGTAAGTTTCTATAATAGTTCCGTCAGAGCCCATATTAATGTCTCCATATCTTTTTTCGAACAGACCTAAATTTGTGAGTCGTTCACACAATCCAATTAAATAGAATTTATCTAACTTTCCTTCAAAAGCATTAACTACGTCGCTAATCATTGCCCATTTGTCACGTTCTAATTTTCTTGTGGCTAATAATAACTGTAGGTCAGTTAAATCAATTTGAGGTATGATCGAAGTGAAGTACTGCTCTTGATCCCAATTTATTTTAGAAGGAGATTTTAGAATGTTCAAAAAACCATTATGGAGCATTGATCGTTTTGCAAGGGTCGTATTGGACTCGATAATTTCATTCATCTTCTCCATATATTGAGAAATTTCGTCTGAATACTGAGAAATTTCGTCTGGATTCGTTAGCTGATTTTTTAGTTTTTCAACATCTTCACTAAGCTCTTTATAGAAATTTTCAATCCGTTTAAATCTTTTTTCATTTTTAGCGCCAAAGTAAGCGGTTTGTAATGCTGACCCAACTGTTGGGATAGATGCAATACCTGCTTCAATTGCTAGCCAAGCATAGTCTTTACCGTGTAATTTATTTTCAGATTTGTTGTCCATTAATGTATATGTCCTTTCCAAATAAAACTTAGTTGGTATATCATTCTTAGGATAAGTGCCTATGCTATTAATTTATTCAATTCATCTAAGCCAATAATTTTAATTTTGCCACCGTTATCAATGAATTCCTGCGCTTTTAATTCGGCTGAGCTATGAACACCATCTTTTAGGCCTTCATAAACTTGTTCGCCGTCAATGAGATAATCAGTTAGGCCAGATACTGCAGAGGTAACACGACCGCCATTTTGTTCGATGAGAAACTTGATTTCACTGCGGGTCATTTCCATAAACTGACCTGTGATACAAAAGCGTAAACCTGATAGTTTGTCGGATGATTCAGTCAGCTCTGCTGAATCACCAGCGATGATTTTATCGGTAGAGCCATCGCGCATTTGTTGGTATATAAAAGCTGTTGTTTCACAATCATCTAAAGAATTATGTGATTGATTCTTGATGCCGTAATGCTTTTTTAGTGTTTCTAATTTATAGTTCTCTAAGTTCGGCAGTTTTTTACGAGCAATGGTGACCGTGTCTTCGATAAAGATTTGCTTATCGGTGTAACCATGAGTCGTTAAGAAGTTAATATCAAAATTAATGTTATGACCGATAATGGGAAGGCCGCCAATGAAGTCACGTAATTCTGGGACGATTTCGGTAAAAGTTGGTTCATTAATCACCATTTCTGGACTAATATGTGTGAGAAATTGAACTTCTTTTGGTATTTCGTGTTCGGGATTTACGTATTTATTGAATTGTGCAACTTTTTTGTTATCAATGTACTTCAGAGCAGACACTTGGGTGATGCCTTCGTTTTCAGCAGATAGGCCAGTTGTTTCAATATCTAAAACGATGAAATTGTATAGATCTTTTTTTAATTTAATGATATTTGGTTTGTTTTTCTGAATGATGGGTGTGACTGGATCAATGGCAGGTTCATCTGGGATTGGAGCTGTCTCAGGCATAGTTTCATCGACTTCTGGGATGATTTCCGGTATTGGTTGTTCCGCGACTGGAGATTGTTTATACTCTGCCAGCCACTTATTAATTCGAATTGTATCAAGTAGCATCCATGGAATAGTAATGATTAGACCGTATCCAGCGGTAAGTAGCGCTAATAGTGTCATAATGAATCCTGTACCTTTTCGGCCCAGATAATAGCGGTGACCGCCGAGCCATCCAAATAATAGCCATAAGCCCCATGCTATATTGGAATCTTTACCAGTTTGAATGGGGGCCTTAGTTGTCACGGTAGGTTTTACTTTGGGATGCGATGTCTTTTTTGAGGTACCTATTTGAGACATCGGATTGATGCCTACAGTTGTTTTATTATAAATACGGTTATAAACGGCCTTTTTTGGGTTTTTTAATATTCCCGTACCTTTTTTTCCGTAATAAGGAATGACCGCACGCTTGACGGAGCGCTTTAGTTTTCCAGTTGTGCGCGCCTTGATTGAACGTTTAATACTTGGCTTTCTAACCCCAATTTTAACCACAAAAATACCTCCAATTATGCTATGCTGTATTTATGGATGATATCCAAAAGCATTGTGCCTTACTTCCCCCCAAGAAGTAGGGCGCTTTTTTTATGTCTTCATAATCTGAATACCGTTAGCAAAGTTGATCAGTATATTATCTTTAATAATTATCATGCCATAACGTTCACGGTAATAAGCTAATACATCAAAAAGGTATTCAACGGTGACGTCTAGGTGTTCGGCCAATTCAAACTCTGTTGTTGATTGCCAGTAAGCTGCAATAAGCTTATGGAGTGGTACGAGCCGTTCGAATGAACGTCGACGTGCGATTAATTCTTGCTTAGCATGCTCTAACTCATTTGGATTTAGAATGTCGCCAACTGAGATGGCTTGATGACTAAGTTCTTCAGCTAATGTCTGCGCTTGTTCAGTTCTTGATCGGTTAGCATTAATAATAATTGTCTTACCAATACATAATCCATCAACTCCAGCAGGCATGTCAGTTCGCGACTTGATGTCAAATTCTTCAGATGATTCTGCAATTAATGATTCGAGTTTGTCCATATACAATTCACATCACTTATTCTTTGGGATGGTAGTTATTATTTCTTTGATCTTTTAATCATGTCGATATAGTCTAAAATCTTAGCCATATCGTCGTCAGTGAACTCTTTATTCAAATGCGCAGCTAGAAGGTTAGCCTTATTTTCGTTAAGTTGATTAGGAATGATAACCTTAGTTCTAGTTGGAAAAAAACTATCAATAGTGGTATCAAAGATTAAAGATAATTCAAAAAGAGTATCTGGACTTATTTTCCGAGTGTTGGATTCATAACGACTAATGGTTTGCCTAGAAGTGTTTAACTTCTTAGCAAGTTGATCTTGAGTCCAGTCGCGTGATTCTCGAAAATCCTTAATTTTCGCACCAACATAATTATTAATATCCATGAAATCACATCACTTATGTTTGAAATAGTACTACTTTTTTGAACGTTTGATCATGTCAATGTAATCAATGATTTTTGCCATGTCGTCGTCAGTGAAATCTTTATTAAGGTGAGCTGCTATGAGTTCAGCGTCTGAACTGATTTCAGAATTTTTTCTATCCTTATAGGTTGTATCAATATCACTTTTTCCAACACCAAAGGCATCAGCAATTTTTTGAAGCACACCGTGCGACGGTTTAGATCTAAGGTTTAAATAATCACTCATAGTGCTCTTACTAATGCCAACCTTTTCAGCGAGTGTCGATTGATTGTAATTACTTTCGGATAAGTATTTACGGATATTCTCAGCGATGACTTTCCGCTGAAACATTTCATCTTCGGTTAATGCTTTTACCATAGTGACCTCCGCCAAACTTTAATTTATAGACATAGTATAATACGAAAAATTCGAACTTACAATAATGGAATACGAAAATACTGAACTTTTATGTTGACAGTACGAAAATATCGTACTAAGATGTGAAGTAACGAAAGGAGGCTGTCGCATGAAAAGTTTAGAACAATTACGAAAAGGTGTGGGGCTATCACAATTAGAATTGGCGACCTTGTTTAAAGTATCGGATAGAACGATTTATAACTATGAAAGAGACTCAACGAATATTCCTAATTCGTTGCTAGATAAATATATGGTTGCGTTTGATGTGGAATACGATGATATTTTTTTAGGTAAAAAGTACGATTTTATCGTACATCAACAGAAGTTGATTTATCAGCGACTACGCGAAAAAAAGTTAGCTTAGTTTTCCATTTTAGCTTGCTGCTGCATTAATCATTAATAGATGATGTAAAAAATTAGTGCGTAATCATGACTACTGAGGGGCGTCTCATAGAATGACTCCTTTAAACATCAATATTCCCCCAGATTATTGAATGCAGCTGAACGCTTGAAACTACTAATTTAATTTAACCTCTCAGTGGTCGCGATTACGCACTAATTATTATCAGTACCAAATTGGAGGCATGAACATGGAACGAACCAAAGTTGTTATCCCACAATTTTCAATTGAGTTACCAACTGGGATCGAGTTGATCAGCACCGAAAAGCGTGAGCAACTTGAAGCCGACCAGCAAGTCGTTTGGGACTTGAACAAGGCGGTTGAGGTGACTGGCTACACAAAAAAAGATTTGACAACCATCTTACGCGCTTTTAAAAAGCGACTTGATGTTGATAACGGTGGTTGTGTGTTCTATCCGTATCACGGTGGTAAATATAGCATTGAATCATTTCAGTTTACACAGTTCATTCGTAAGAATTTTGCAGAAATAACGAGGGTGTTAAAAGGATGAAAAACACAAAACGCTTAATGAATATTGACCGTATTGTATTCGGCATCATGGTTGCGTTACTGATTGTGAGCCGACATAGCGACATGGCTTTCTGGTGGGCGACAATCTTAATTGGCTATTTTGCCAGCTCAGTATTGCATACACCGGATTATTTTGAAGCAAAGGAGAATCGCAAGTGAATTTGATGGAAAGAATTATCACAAATAATATGGCCGTTCCAATCATTTACGACGGTCATCAATTAATGAAATACGCATTGCTGGTTCGTTATGATCAGCGATTTAAAGAAGAGGTTGGTATTTCGTTTAAAGACCGAATGCGGTTGGGTGAGGTCATCAGAGGGCTAAGCCACAGAGACATCGATGACATTATTGCAGTTTGGGCAGCAATTCATGGCGTTGCCTCAGTTGATTTTGCTGAGTCTAATGACCAGCTTGATCAGATGATTATGTACGTACTAGATGAGATTTGGGATAAAAAGGAGGTTTAACTGATGGAAAAAATTAAGAGTCGCGCATTTAATCAATCAACTTATCTGGTGCGTGGTCGGGCTGCTGAATTAATTGCCGCCGATATGCGCAAAGTCGTTTTTAGCAGATTTGGTATTCAAGCCGAAATTGAAGTTGGTGGTTTTAGTGATGACGAGGCCCGCCAGATTAAAATGACGCTATTTGGATCACGTCAGACAATTGCGGAGGTCGTCAAATACGTCAATGACAATTACGATTTTGAAATTTAAGCAAAATAAAAAAGCCTTACCGAGGGCAAGACTTCTGAGTTATTAAAGTATAACTACCGCAAATTGATTATACTTCATTATTCTTTGTTAAGTCAACGAGTCCAACCGTGGGCTTTTATTATGCCGTTAAACGGCTCTCTTACGCCTTTTGATAAAGGTTTAAGCGGGCTTGTATTGGGTATTATCTTTATGACGAAACAAGGAATAGGAGTGAAATAAGCATGGTATTCATTCGTGAAAAGAAGATAGCGTGTGGCAATTATATGGAAGTCGACATACTGCCCAGGACTATTGAAGCAGAGAAAGTTGCTCGTCGTGGAGCGCGTAGAAAGAAAGAGCGGGTTTCGGCACCTAAGCAACGGAATCTGAACGAAAAGAATGCCAAGCGTTATTTTCTAGAATTAGGCAATGGCAACTTTGGCCGGGGTGACTGGCATGTCACTTTGACTTATTCAGAGGAATTTGAACCAGCAACGGTCGATGAGGCTGAGCATGAGGTGGGCAATTACATTAAGCGCCTGAAATATAAGCGCAAGAAGTTGGGTATCGATCCATTGAAATATATCCTAGTGAGTGAGTACAAGGTCGATGAAAATGGAGAGTTCACCACCAAGATCCACCATCATCTAATCATGAACGGGGATGAATCTGGGGCGTTGACTCGTGATGATGTTGAAGACGTGTGGTCTAAGCGCATCAAGGGGCAAGGCAAACACCCGATTGGGTTGGTCAACTCTCGCAGACTGCAACCAAATGAAAATGGGATTGAGGGATTGCTTAAGTATTTGAGTAAGGACCCAAAAGGCAAAAAGCGCTGGTCGGCATCCCGCAATCTAAAAGTACCGTTTAAGCTGCCGACCAATGACACGTTTTACCGCAAAAGCAAGATTGAAAAGTTAGCCATGCAACCAGACCAGGGGCGGGAATATTTTGAACGTCGCTATAAGAAGTTTCGGATATCAAAAATTGAGTTTTTCTATTACGAACGAACAGGCTGGCACGTCTACTTGAAGATGTGGCGGATTTAGGAGGGATGAAGATGACTGATCGTGAAAGTTTATTGAAATCATATGGCTTTAAGGTGAATGAGTCGGGCACCTATATTTTCAAAGAGAAAATGGGCAGTGTTGGTGGTCCCGTATTTCTGGTTATTGCGGCGTTTAAAGATAGCAACGTCGTTAAAGTGGTGATGCTGGACAGTAAGGACAGGAAGCCCAAGTTTGCAAAATACATGAAGAACTACGTCATTCCGTTTGAAGACAAAGTCAACCTGCGTCTTAGACAACTGCAACCGATTATTGGCCAGTGGATGTGCGTCCGCCGTCTAAATACGTCGTGTAGCAATTTTATTTTGAAATAGGAGGAGGGGGACGAATGACTAAAGGCATGATGGTAAAACTAGTAAAACACGATGTGCGGGGCAAAGTAATTGACGTGGCCGAGGATGGTATTTCAATCAGGGATGCAAACGGGACAGTCTATTTCTGTCTCGAATCCGAATTGATTAGAGCAGGAAGGCTGAGTGATCGCGATGACTAAAAGAATTAAACGCAGATGGTGGGTTCGTCATCCCATTAGTGGCAAGTATTTAGGAGCAGATAACGGCTTAACATGGGTTGACCTCGATAATCCCCATTCAGTTTCATTGAGTGAAAAGCAGATAAAGGCTATCAACCCAGAATTTTGGGATTGGCGTGAGGAAGATAAGGCGTACTTGTTTGATCAGTGCAGCAAACAGGAACGTAAAAATGGTGATGGGTGGAGATGATTAGATGCAACCAATTAAATTAAAAATAGATTCTAAGTACGAATCGGTTGTTTTAACGGTTCAACAATATGGATATTATGATGGCCCAAAATGCGATAATCCGGGATGTAATTCAGAGTTAGGTCATCTAATCGATGACTGGCAGACTAATGCTACTGATTTAAAGGCTGACCAAAATGAGCTAAATATGAGTGATGAAGATTTTGAAAAGCTGATAGGCGCAATCTATGTGGCAGATGTCATTGAATACGAAGGGAGCAACACTAATGCAAAATGAACGATTAAAAAATGGCGACATCCTGAATAATGTGATGGACATCTTTGGCAACGTGCACCGACAAGTTAGCATCATTCGTGTTATGGAGAATACAGTAACGGGTGAGGACCGTGACACGCATGTACGCCGAGTGTTTCATAAACAAGATATAGGGATGACGCCTCGTGGTAAGTACGGTTACGACAGTGATGCCAGCAAGAAGAGTTTTGACCTTGAAGAGTCACATCAATTGAAGTGGGGTGAATCTGAATTGCTTGGCAAGGGAGCATCCCAAATAGCAAATACATCGCGCAGCTAATATTAACAGGAGGCACACCACTATGGAGATTTCAATTAATTCAGAAACCAAGAGTTTAGTTTTTAGCTCAGATAAGCCATTCACGCCGGAACAAATGACGCTTGCCGCCAAGCTATTTGAGAGTGCGGCGGAAAACTTCGCCGAAGTAAGCAAATATAAATCAGGTAATCAGATACAGTTGATTATTAAGTGCCGTGGGTGTGATCGACAGCACCTAGTAGATACGATGATTGGTCATAATCAAGTGTATCAATACGAATGCGGTGAACAGATTGAGCTATTGCCAATACTCAAGGCAATGGGGTTTGTGGATTAAAAGGGGGCTTAGCAATGGATGAAGCATTAAAAGGACTAAGTGTTGCAGTAGGTTCGGCAGTTGATGCAGTCGCCATCGCCTTTGGTGGCTATACGACTAAGGAGCAAAGGCGAATTGAACAGCTAATGGATATTTTTGATGATATGGAATTATGTAAGATGATTGTCCGGATTGAATCAGGCAAAAGAAACATCGGACTGACTGAGATTAAAGAATTCAATACTAAGTTGCAAGAAATGGAGGTTACGGGATGAACATTGACAAGTCAGCACAAGCCGTTATGAACAGTTTTAGGACGTTTCTCAAAGCAGTAGTAGATTTTTTTAACGTAGAAGTGTTCAAAGTAATCATAAACGCTTTAAAACCGATACTAACAGCAATCAAGCTTTATATAGCGCAACTACGTAAACCAATCAAATGGCGTAAGTCAAACAAACGGAGGTAGCAACATGAGCATATTTTGGCTATGGCTTTTAACTAGTCAAGGCGTCACCGCCATCAAGTGGCTATGGGTCTTATATCCAGTTGTACTGGGATTATTATTTTGGAGGTTAAAAACGAAATGATGGATAGTGAAACAAGGGAACGAAGAGTGTAGGCAATAGCTGTTCACATGATGTCGGGCAATAAATTCACACCAACGATGATCATGCACCGCTGTCTCTGTTCAAAAAAAGAGGCGGTTGAATTGTTGGAACAAGCTACTCAACGAATGGAGGTATTGAGGGATGAAGTTAGGTAACGTATTCGGCATTATTGGCCGAGACCCGAAAATGAACAGTAATGGTACGGTGATTATGTTTAGCATCGCCGTTAAGCGCCACTATAAGGATAATCAAACAGGGCAATATGAAAGTGACTGGTTCAATTGCAAGGCTTTTGGTAAGACAGCTGAGTTAATCAACCAGAATTTCCATAAGGGGTCGAAAATTCTCTTTGATGGCGATATGCGCAACAATAATTACGAAAAGAATGGTCAAAAGGTTTACAGCAACGAAATCGTAGTGAGTGACATCACGTTTATTGAATCGAAACAAGCTGCTAACGACGACAATCGGCAAGTGGGAAGAACCGAACCATTTCCGACATCGGCATCAGATTTGTTTAGCAACAGTGGCGTGACAGTTGAGCCAGATGACCTACCGTTTTAGGGCATAAAAAAAGACCGCGCTACCAACGCGGCCATCCCTTTGACATCCTACCAATATTATACCAAACAAAGGGGTGGCGTTGTTGGTTATTAATGCGAGACGGTTTGAATGGTTGCAAGAATATGAGCAACTCGATCATGATATCAAGTATTTGAAGTGGAATCTTTTGAAAACACAAGCGGAGCTAAGTCGACGAATCAGTGGTGATTTAAGCAATGATCACTTGGTGAAAGGGTCAAAAGGTGCCCGAGTTGAAGAGGAGATTGCACGGCTAGAACAAGAATTGCAATGGCGTGTCCAGGCTCAAAATGATTTGAGAGAGCTAGTAAGCTCATTTAATGGCATTGAGGAGCAAATCCTCCGTAAGAAGTACATTGATGGGCAGACGCTGGAGGAGATTGCAGAGGACGACGAGGTGCATTACACGCTGTCTTATATTCGAAAGAAACACGCTGAGTTACACCGCCGATTAGATTTTTTGGATAAATGGGATGCTGATAAGTACGAATTACAAGTTGTTGTTGGTGACCAGTTACGGTAGACTTACTTATTAGTGAGTCTATTTTTATGTTGAGGAGATTTAGTAATGGGGGAAAATAAGAAGAGTACCAGATATAAATGGTTTCGAAAACATAAATCTGAAATTATTACAGGCATTATTAGTTCGGTGTTAGGTGCAATGATTAGTGGAGGGTTCTCGATGTATAATGAATATAATAATAGGGAAAATGAAAGAAATATCGAATTAAAAGGGAAGCCGGACATTGCACGGCAAAAGTCTGAAATGGATAATATGGCAAAACTTTATTCAAATTATAAAGAATTGTATACAGTGAATTCATCTAATAAGCATAGTAAAATTTCTGATAGTGAATTTCGAAAATATAAATCTAATGTAGATATGAGTACGAGTAAGCTTTTAATGGATTTAAATAAAGATTATCCAAACTTAAAGTATAATAGTAAAGTGTACTTTAATATTAAGAAAGGCTTAGTGATTAACAATAGTGAAAAAAAGGTAATACTATCCACGCTAGGTAAAGATAGGCCAAAACAAAGTAAAATATTATATGCATACGTGTCAGCGATGGCCCAATGGATTAAATTTAATGAAGATTTTGGAAATAAGTATTTTGAGACAACTGAATCAAATAAATTAAAGAAACAGAAAGTGTTTGATGAAGGTGGTCATGACATAACAAATACAAAATTTGGAAAATATCTACAAAGTCAAAACCATGGACAATTAATTGTTGGAACTACCGATGGAGTAAGAAAAGTAACCGATGAAAATGGAACTGTTGTAACTACACCACAAGATGTTGCGATGGAGAAAAGTTTAAACTTACTTCAAACGGCTATGGAGAATTATACTGGTAGCTAATGTGACTTTTATGAGACCGTACAAAGTGTATGGTTTTATTGATTCGCACGGTTTATAGTAATAGCATAGAAGTTTGCAGATAAGGCACATCCAATCGGGTGCGCCTTTTTTGTTGCGTTTAAATTAGGAGGTGGGGCATGAGACCACTTTATGCGTAAGCATGAAGCTAAGTAAAATAGGTCCCTGGTCTAGCAAGGACCCCTGGCATCATTGAAGGGAGGTGGTACCATCCGAGCAGACAAGCAGGGACCGCATCGCGTTGCCTTTGAACACAATAAGAAGATAATCCTTAAGACGCAATCAGTTTGTGGCATTTGTGGTCAGCCAGTCGACAAGCAACTCAAGGCGCCTGATCCGATGAGTCCGGTTATTGATCACATGATTCCAGTCAGCAAGGGCGGCCATCCATCAGCGATGGACAACTTACAGCTGGCGCATTGGTCATGCAACCGGCAAAAGTCCGACAAGTTGTTTGTTGAAAAGGAAGAACCAAAGGTAATTGGCAATCGAAATCTGCCACAAAGCATAAAATGGATTAATTACAAAGCGCGTTAAATCAATGTTTTGACGGTCTGAAAGATAGGGGGGTTACTCCCCCACCTCGGGTGGGAGAGTCCTTCACGCCGTCACTGTACATTTTTTCTCGCGCGAATGCGAAAGGAGTTGACAATATGGCATTAAAAGGGAAGGTTTATCTTAGCCAAAAGCTACAGCGACACCGAGCACGGGCATTACTAAGATATAACCAATATGCGATGAAACATGTCGATAATAGTTTCAGTGTGACGATTCCGCAATCGATTCGGAATCGGTATCGTTCAGTTTTAGGCTGGACAGGAAAAGGCGTTGACAGTTTGGCCGATCGATTGGTGTTTCGAGCGTTTATTCACGACGATTTTGAAGCCAATGAAATCTTTGCGGTCAATAATCCCGATGTATTTTTTGATAGCGTGGTCTTATCCGCGCTCATTGCATCGTGTGCATTCGTTTATATTTCAAAAGGATCGGATGACCTGCCGCGCTTGCAGGTAATTGAGGCGACAAATGCTACGGGAGTGATTGACCCCATCACTGGTTTGTTGACAGAAGGCTACGCTGTTTTGGAACGGGACAACTTGCGTAATCCAGTCGTTGAAGCCTATTTCACGCCAACCGAAACGCAGTTTTATTTTGCCGATACTAAGGTAAAAAATTTTGTCGAGCCGAATCCAACGGGACACCCTTTATTAGTGCCGGTTATTCATCGCCCAGATGCGGTGCGACCTTTTGGCCGGTCTAGAATCTCGCGTGCTGGGATGTATTACCAACAGTATGCTAAGCGGACGTTGGAACGGGCGGAAATCACTGCCGAGTTCTATTCATATCCGCAAAAGTATGTTGTTGGTCTTTCAAATGATGCCGAACCAATGGATGCATGGAAAGCGACTGTTTCATCGATGTTGCAGTTTACTAAAGATGAAAATAACGATAGTCCAACGCTTGGACAATTCTCAACCTCATCAATGGCGCCGTTCACTGAGCAACTTAAAACGGCCGCCGCTGGTTTTGCTGGCGAATCTGGTTTAACAATGGATGATTTGGGCTTTGCATCCGATAATCCGGCCAGTGTTGAAGCGATTAAAGCTAGCCATGAAAACTTACGCCTTGCTGGTCGCAAAGCACAACGTTCGCTGGGGTCTGGTCTACTGAATGTGGCCTATGTTGCTGCATGCTTACGTGACGAACAGCCGTATTACCGCAGTCAATTCAGCAAGACCGTACCGAAGTGGGAACCATTATTTGAAGCCGATGCCAGTGCATTGAGTTTAATCGGTGACGGGGCCGTGAAATTGAATCAGGCATTGCCGGGGTTCATGAACGCTGAAACAATCCGTGATTTAACTGGCGTCAAAGGAGCTGATGGCAGTGGACAATGATATCGTGCCGGGATTGCTGGCCACAATCAATAAAGAATTTGATCAGCGGACAATTGAAAATGCTAAATTGAAGTCGGCGCTGCAACTACTGAAACGTAAACGAGCAACTTACCGTGACGTGAACGATTATGCGGTTGAAGTTGGTCAGATTTTAGCCGATGTGCTCGGCACCAACGTCACAGCGGAATTGCTACCAGATGGCCACATGTATTTCAACATTGCTGACCGTGTACTTAATGAGACGCTTAAAAAGAATTACGACTTGATTACCGGCTACGCCATTGATGTGCAAACTCAGCTGAATCGTGAAGCAGGGCTGCGTCTCAAAGCGCAGGTGCCGGAATTGAATCGCGATCGTATTGTCGGCATCGTCAATCGACTAGTAAGCGAACCAGAATTTGACAAAATTAAGTGGCTATTGAACGAGCCAATTGTCACATTTAGCCAAAGCATTGTGGATGACGTGCTACAAAGGAATGTTGAGTTCCAAGCTAAGTCGGGACTGCGGCCAAAAATTACGCGGCGCGTTGTTGGTAAGGCGTGCAAGTGGTGTAGCAATCTAGCTGGTTCATATGACTACTTTGATAAGCCAGAAGAGATTTATCAGCGCCACGAACGATGCCGGTGTACTGTTGAATATCACCCTGGTTCCGGACGTCGGCAAGACGTCTGGTCAAAAAAGTGGATTGATCCACAACGAGATGCCAAGATTGAAACACGCAAGCAACTCAACATTAAAAAGAACACCTTAGCACTCAACGCGTAGTCGAGTGCTATTTTTATACCCACATTTTCGACCTAAGCACGTCGTTAAACTGCGGATAAGATTGAAGGAGGACTGAGCCATGACTACTACAGTTCGATTTGGCAATCAGCATCCTACTCAATCGGTAATATTGCCATATCACGAATCCATGTATCAAGAAGCGGTCGATATTTACGAAAAAACCGGTAATAAATGCTATGCCTGGCAAGCTGAAATGCTGGAACACGTCATGGCCGTTGATCAAGATGGTCTTTGGACGCATCAGAAGTTTGGCTACTCAATTCCCCGACGTAACGGGAAGACCGAAGTCATTTACGCCGTTGAGATGTGGGCACTCAAAAAGGGCTTGAATATCTTGCATACTGCCCATCGGATTAGTACGTCACATTCTTCATTCGAAAAACTAAAAAAATATTTAGAAAAGAGCGGCTACGTCGAGGGTGACGACTTTAATTCCATCAAGGCAAAAGGGCAGGAACGACTTGAACTCTATGCAACCGACGGTGTAATCCAGTTTCGAACGCGGACATCCAGCGGTGGCTTGGGTGAGGGCTTTGACATCCTGATTATTGATGAAGCTCAAGAATACACCACTGAACAAGAATCAGCTTTGAAGTATACGGTCACTGATAGTGACAATCCAATGACGATCATGTGCGGGACGCCACCAACTCCTGTTTCGAGCGGAACCGTGTTCGCGAGTTATCGTGAAAGCACCTTGTTCGGCAAGAGCAAGTATTCGGGGTGGGCGGAATGGTCCGTTGAGACCATGAAGGATATCCATGACATTGATGCCTGGTATCAGTCCAATCCGTCACTGGGATATCACTTAACCGAACGCAAAATCGAAGCTGAACTTGGGGATGACAAGCTAGATCATAATGTGCAACGTTTAGGCTATTGGCCAAAATACAATCAGAAGTCTGCTATCTCTGAACGAGATTGGGGGCAACTGCTGGTTAAGGCTACGCCAGTCTTCAAAGGTAAGTTGTTTGTTGGCATCAAGTACGGCAATGACAACACCAACGTTGCTATGAGCGTGGCAGTCCGCACACTATCAGGCAAGATTTTTATCGAAACAATCGATTGCCAATCAGTTCGAAATGGTAATCACTGGCTAATCCGCTTTTTGAAAGAGGCGGACGTTTCGAAAATTGTGATTGATGGTGCTGCTGGGCAAAAAATGCTTGATGATGAGCTGCGAGATAGCAAAATTAAAGGTGCCGTACTACCAACCGTTAAAGAGATTATTAAGGCCAATTCGCTTTGGGAAAACGGGATTTATCAGCGGACAATCTGTCACGCTGGGCAGCCGTCATTAACCAAGGTCGTGACTAACTCAGATAAGCGGAACATCGGGACCAACGGTGGATTTGGCTATCGCTCCCAGTTCGATGATATGGACATCAGTCTTATGGATAGCGCGATGCTAGCACACTGGGCCTGCACCGAGTTTAAACCAAAAGCAAAACAAAAAGTCAGATATTAAAACGACATCCACTAGGTGTCGTTTTTTTAGTGTCAAAAATTACCGAGACAGCCGGGAAAAGCTGGGAAAGGACATGAACATGACATTTAAAGTAATCGAAACACAAGCGGAATTAGATAAGATTTTGAAAGACCGATTAGATCGCCAAAAGGAAACATTAACTAAGCAATACGCGGACTACGATCAATTGAAATCACGTAACGAAGAATTGATGGCCGAAAATTCGGCTCTACAAACGACGGTCAGCGAAACCAGTGAAAAGGTCAAAGGATTCGACCAAGAAAAAGCCGACTTAATGGCTAAAATTTCAGGATTTAAAACAGCCAATTTACGGACCCAAATTGCCCTAAAACATGGCTTGCCAATTGACCTAGCTGATCGTTTGCAAGGCGAGGATGAAGCGACGCTTACTAAAGATGCCGAACGTCTATCAGGTTTCATGAAACCGATAAATCCAACACCACCACTTGCAGACCCAGAGGGGCCACAAGGTGGCGATAAAAACGAAAGTTATCGCAAATTAATTGAAAATATGAACATGGAGGAATAGAAAATGACAGTTTTATCAAAGGGAAGTTTGTTTGATCCAGAATTAGTGACTGATTTAGTGAATAAGGTGAAGGGGAAAAGTTCTCTTGCGATTTTGGCTAAACAAGTACCGGTTCCATTTGAAGGCAGTAAAGAATTTACGTTTTCAATGGACCAGGATATTGATATCGTGGCTGAAAACGGTAAGAAAACGCATGGTGGGGTCACAATTGCGCCAGTAACGATTGTGCCAATTAAAGTAGAATATGGTGCTCGTGTATCAGAAGAATTTATGTTTGCATCAGAAGATCGAAAAATTGAAATTTTGAAGGCATTCAATGAAGGCTATGCCTTGAAGTTAGCACGTGGGATTGACTTAATGGCATTTCATGGCATTAACCCGCGCACAAAGACAGCATCAACAATCATTGGCGACAATAGTTTTGATAGCAAAGTGACGCAAACAGTTGATTTTGACAAGACTAATCCAGATGCAAACATTGAAGCTGCTGTTGGCATGATCCAAGGTTCAGAAGGTACTGTCACAGGGATGGCAATGGACCCAGTGATGTCTGCTGCATTAGCTGCAATGCGAACGCGAGATGATGCACGCGTGTTCCCTGAATTAGCTTGGGGCGCTAACCCTGGCACAATCAATGGGCTAGCGGCAGATATTAATAATACGGTTTCAGGTGGTGGCGATGATTTAGCAATTGTCGGGGACTTTGCCAACATGTTCAAATGGGGATATGCGAAAGAAATTCCGTTAGAAGTTATTCCTTACGGTGATCCTGACAATTCTGGCGAGGATTTGAAGGGGCACAATCAGGTTTACTTGCGTTCCGAAACATTTATTGGATGGGGCATCATGGATGGCACGCAATTCGCACGCGTTATCAAACCAAAAGTGGAGGCCTAATCATGGAATATCAAAACACAAAGACAGGCTTTATTCTAATGACAGATTGCACAATTTCAGGTGAAAACTGGGTACAACTTGACCAATCGACTCCAGTGGGGCAAGCAGTTGTCCCAGTAACAGAAAAGGTGGAACATGCTACGGAAACACCAGTGTCAGTTGACGAATCAAATAAAGAACCAGAAGTAAGTGAAGACTTGGCTGGGTTCGACGGGATTACTATTAAAGAAATCAAACAGGAATTAGATGCCCAAGGGATTGAATATGATCCTAAAGCCAAGAAACAAGTACTTTATGATTTGATGATGAATCAGGGGAAGTGATGAGATGAAGTCGTTTGCAACAATTGAAAACGTTGAAACCATGTGGCGTAAATTAGAACAAGATGAATTAGCAAGAGCAACCGCGCTCTTGGACGTTGTTTCAAACGCGTTGCGGCTTGAAGCACGTAAGGTTGGCAAGGACTTAGATAAGATGGTCGCATCTGATGCAGTCTATGCTAGCGTTGCTTGCTCAGTGACGGTAGACGTGATTGCGCGCACCTTGATGACATCGACCAATCAAGAACCAATGACACAGATGACTCAAAGCGCACTTGGTTATTCCTATTCAGGTTCGTATCTCGTACCTGGTGGTGGCATGTTTATTAAGAATTCCGAGTTAAGTCGTTTGGGACTTAAACGGCAAAGATATGGGGTGATTGATTTCTATGCAGAAGATACAGGGAATCACGATTACATTAATTGACCAGGTTCAAACGGGCACAGATCCGTTAGGCAATCCAATCATAGAAGATAAGCCGGTCGAAATCAGCAACGTACTAGTTGCCCCCGTGTCGGCCGATGATATCACCAACCAGCTTAATTTAACGGGGCGTAAGGCGGTTTACACGTTGGCCATTCCCAAAGGCGACACACACGATTGGGAAAATAAGTCGGTTGTGTTTTTTGGCCAGCGTTGGAAAGTATTCGGGATGCCACTTGAAGGGATTGACGACCTTATCCCCCTCGATTGGAATAAGAAAGTGATGGTGGAACGCTATGCGTAAAAAAGGGTTCGCGCTTAATTACGCTGGTATTGGTCAGCTGCTAAAGTCATCCGAGATGCAAGCTGTTTTAACGGAACGGGCGACTGCTATCCGGAAGCGATGCGGAGATGGTTACGTGCAAGATATTTACGTCGGTGAGAACCGTGCTAATGCGATGGTGCGCGCTAAAACTATCAAAGCAAAGCGTGATAACATGAAGAATAATACGATCCTAAAGGCGGTGCGCTAATGATTGAAGTCACTATCTTAAACTTTTTGAACGCCCATTTGTCCGTGCCGGCTTACACCGACCGCCAAAACAAGATGCCAGCCAGCTATGTTATTTTTGAAAAAACAGGTGGTGCTAAAAAGAACCATTTGTTGTCTGGCACCGTTGCATTTCAAAGTTATGGTAAGTCGAAATACGAAGCGGGTATGCTAAACGAAGAATTGAAATGCGTTGTTGAAGACCTAGTGACGCTAGATGTGATTAGTGGGGTTAGTCTTAACAGCGACTACGATTTCACCGATACCACAACCAAGGAATATCGCTATCAAGCGGTGTTTGATATTAATTACTATTAGGAGGCTTATTAATGGCAGATGCAAAAAATGTAACGACCGCCAAGCCTAAAATTGGCGGTGCGATTTATACGGCACCATTAGGGACCAAGCTCCCTACAGACGCAATTACCAAATTACCCGATACGTTTAAAGGATTGGGATATATTTCAGATGATGGGTTGGTTAATACTAACTCGGGTAAGTCGGAAACAATCAAAGCATGGGGTGGTGCTGTTGTTAATTCGACGCAAACCGAAAAAGAAGATACTTTCCAATACACCTTGCTGGAAGCAACCAACGTTGAAGTGTTGAAAGAAGTTTATGGCCCTGAAAACGTATCGGGAACTTTGGATACAGTAATTGCGATCAAAGCCAATTCGGTCGAATTGCAAGAACACGTCCTTGTATTTGATATGGTGCTAAAAGGTGGTATTTTGAAGCGGATTGTTATTCCAAATGGCAAGGTTTCAGAAGTCGGTGACATCACTTATGCGGATGGAGATGCCGTTGGTTATGAAACAACTTTATCAGCAATTCCAGATGACACACCAGAAGCCAACACCCATTACGAATACATTCAAAAGCCAAAGGCAACAACTGACCTGGAAAGTAAGACAACTGAGGGGGCAAAATAATGTTTTTAGAAGGTAAAACGAAATCGGGGTTTAAATTTGCAGTCTCGCAAGAACGAGCTGAAAACTATGAGCTACTTGAAGCTTTAAGCGACCTTGAAGACAACACAATGGCATTACCAAGAGTAATCAAGTTGCTACTGGGTGATGATGGTGCCAAGCGGTTAAAAGACCATGTGCGGACTAAAGATGGCATGGTGCCACCTAAAGCAATGACCGAGGAAATCAGACAAATTATGCAAAGCAAGAACGAAACAAAAAACTAATAATCCTTGCCGAGATGATTAGGGTGGATAAAGATGCACTGATAAGTGATCTCGCAGAAACCTATCAAATATACGACTATCAGCAGTTACCGTTGTTCACGGTAGCTGCTTTTTCGTGTAATTTGCGTAATGATTCACGCATCAAATTGAAGATGAACCAACAAGCAGTCCCTATCAATACACAAGTGCTAATGGGGATTTTAGATGCTGTGAATCTGTTACTGTGGTCGCGGTCTAAAGATGCTGAACGCGGTGCTAATAAGCCACAATCAATTCTAGACGCCGTCATGGGCCCCCAGAAAAAGCAATCTGCGGATTCGGCTGTCACTTTTGACTCCGGCGAGGATTTTGAACGAATTAGAAATAACTTAATTACAGGAGGTGAGCTAAATAATGGCAACTGAACTTGGGCAAGCCTATGTCCAAATTGTGCCATCAGCTAAGGGGATTAGCGGGGCAATTAAGGGACAGTTAGATCCTGAGGCGGATTCAGCAGGCAAAAGTGCCGGCTCCAAAATTGGCACAGGCATTAAGCTTGCCGCAATTGCGGGGGTCGCCGCTGTTGGCGCAACGCTTGGGAAAATAATCTCATCATCTTTGTCAGAAGGGGCAGACCTTCAACAATCGCTTGGTGGGATTGAGACCCTGTTTAAAGGTAGTGCCAATAAGGTGAAAGGTTTTGCCAATGAAGCTTATAAGACAGCTGGATTGTCGGCGAATGCTTATATGGAAAACGTGACGAGTTTTAGTGCCAGCTTGCTTCAATCGGTTGGTGGCGACACTGAAAAGGCGGCCGACATCGGGAACATGGCGATGATTGACATGTCCGATAATGCCAATAAGATGGGGACGAGCATTGGTGATATCCAACATGCTTACCAAGGCTTCGCCAAACAAAACTACACAATGCTGGACAACTTAAAGCTTGGTTACGGTGGGACCAAAGAAGAAATGCAACGGTTATTGGACGATGCACAAAAAATCTCCGGGCAAAAATACGACATGAGTAACTTAGCCGATGCTTACAACGCGATTCACGTTGTTCAAGGTGAGTTAGATATTACTGGTACGACTGCCAAGGAAGCCGCCAGCACGTTCAGTGGTTCGTTTGAGTCAATGAAGGCTTCACTGTCCAATGTGCTTGGGAAGATGTCGCTAGGACAAGATATCGGGCCATCATTACAAGCATTAGCGGAAACCACATCGACGTTTTTGTTTAACAACTTCATTCCGATGGTTGGTAACATTTTAAAAGCGTTACCTGGTGCAATCACCACATTCATTGCAGATGCCGCCCCCAGTTTTATGGCGGGTGGGCAACAGTTGATCAGTGGATTAACGCAAGGTATGGCAGGTGGGCCGAGTGCTGTTACCGCATCATTAGGTGGCATTGTGTCAACCGTGACGCAATTCGGTTCAACGGTTAAAACAGCATTGCAATCAATCTTCCAATCAATTGGGCCGGTTATCTCAAACACGTTGGGGACAATCTTCACGCAACTGCCAGCGCTATTCACAACCGTTGTTGGGGCAATCACGCCAATTGTACAAATGATTGGGGACGCATTTACCAAGCTTGATTTCAGCGGACTTCAAAATTTGGCATCGGCGATTGTGCCAGCTGTTACCACGGGTTTTAGCACCATGATGGGCATTGTGGGGCCTGCAATCTCAAGTGTTATAACGTCGTTTGTCGGATTGTGGAATGCAGCGCAACCGCTCATTACAGTATTAGCCAGTGCATTAATGCCAGCGTTTCAAGTCATCGGGGCATTTCTCGGTGGTGTATTTAAAGGGATTCTGATGGGGATTTCCGCTGCGTTTGATCTCATTAGGATTGCTATCGGATTCTTAACACCGATTATTTCGGTGCTAGTTGGGGCATTTAATGCAATTGCCCCAGTACTGTCAGTCGTAGCTAGTTGGGTTGGGACTGTTATCGGAATGTTTGCTGGATTAGGCAGTGCGGGTAATGGACTACGCTCAATGCTTTCTAACGCATGGAGTAACATTCAGTCAGCCGTTTCGATTGCGGGTAACGTGATTAGCGGGACAATCGGCGGTATCAAGTTGGTATTCACCTCGCTTGGTTCTGCTGGTAGCATCTTGCGGTCACTGTTAAGTAGTGCATGGAATCTGATTCGCGCTACTATTTCAGCAGCTGGTAGTGGCATTATGGGGATGGTCAATGGTGTCCGGAATACATTCAGCAGCTTGGGCAATTTTGCTGGGACGATGCGTTCGCTGGTATCAGGTGCATTTAATGGGATGCGTGCTGTGATTTCCGGTGTCGCTGGTAATATCAGCGGGATAATTGGCGGTATCAGAAACGTATTTAGTAGTCTGACGCATATCGATTTAAGCGGTGCAGGTGTCGCAATCATGAACGGTTTTCTGAGCGGTTTAAAAGCCGCCTTTGAAAAGGTTAAAAGTTTCGTTGGTGGTATTGCGACATGGATTAAGGAACATAAAGGCCCGATTAGTTATGATGCAAAGTTATTAATTCCAGCTGGGAATGCAATCATGGGCGGATTTAATAAGAGTCTGCAAGATTCATTCCGCGATGTCCAAACAACAGTCTCTGGGATGGCTGATCGTTTAAGTTTGTCGATGACGCCATCGTTAGCATTTGATGAACCGGCGGCGTTGACTGGGAACAACCTCGCGCAGATGATGCGCCCAACGCCAACGGTTTACAATATGCACGCTGCACCAACTAATGCAGCCAACAACGCGGAAATGCTCAGTTTACTCCGCATCATTGCCGAGAAGCGCACCGTGGTCGATGGTTCTTCATTTGCTACGGCGTATGAAGAATACGGTTCGACTGAGACCGCACGGCGCAGTCAACTAAAAGAAAGGAATCTTGCAATTGGCAATAAAATCTAAGTACGCGTATGGGATTGAATTTAATGGTCACCGATCTAATGACTTTGGTTTGGACGTTCAAGCTAAAACGGTAGGGATGCCAGCTAAAAATAAAATCACACAGGCGATTCCTTTTAGCAATACTGTTTTGGATATCTCGGCTTTATACGGTGGTCAAACCTACAAGGAACGCACCATCAAAATGACGTTCATTGTCCGCGATGGCGCTAATCAGTCAAAAGAGCGTCTCTATTCATTATGGACGCAGGTCGTCAATTGGTTAATGGCACCAATGCAGAAAGTGAAGCTCAAGGACGACATCATGCACAATTATTACTATTTAGGTGAGGTGCAAAAAGAACCATCATGGGATGAGATGCGTGCTTATGGTAAATTGTCGGTCGAGTTCACTTGCTATCCATTCCGTATCGATGAATTAGTGGAGGGCAACGATATCTGGGACGATTTCAATTTTGAAACCGATATTGCCCAAAATACTGAGTTTGACATCGTCGGTAGGCGGGTGATTACGTTGTTTAATATCGGTGCCACATCTATTTCACCCGAACTGGTTGCCAGTGCGCCGTTTACGATTGAAGTGGGCGGGCAACGATTCACATTAAATGCTGGCACGTCTAGCAGTCCGGACTTTATGTTGCCAACTGGCGAGATTACCATCACCGTGATTGGTACGGGTAAACTGTCATTTAATTGGCATAAGGAGTTGATCTAATATGTATCGGGTGACTGTAAGAAATGGCTGGAATGGTGTGGAGCACACAATTCATTCGGAGAACCTCAACGATACCAAGCTTTTAACAGCTAAGATTACGCGGGATATTGATGCAATTGATTCGTTTCAATTTAGCATTAGCCCAAAATCACCCTACTACAATGACTTTAAAGGGATGACAACATTCGTGAAAGTGACGGTTCCCAAACGTAATCAGGTGCTCTTTGAAGGGCGCGTGCTCCCGACCACCGATTCAATGGCAACTAGTGGTGAGTTTAACAAAGAAATTACCTGTGAGGGGCTGCTCGCATTCTTGCACGATTCAACGCAAGACTACTATGCGTTGGCAAACAATGATTTGCAGTCGTTTCTCCAACACATAATTGACGTGCACAATCGCCAAGTTGATACGTTCAAAAAAATTAAGCTAGGGCAAGTCACCGTGACCAGCCCATCGGATAACGTCTACAAGTCGATTGATGACTCAAAAACAACCTACGAGACTATCAAAGATAAACTGATCACAAAGTATGGCGGTGAGATGCGACTCCGCCACGAATCGGATGGACTATACCTCGACTACATGCCAGAAATCGCAGTTCAAAGCAATCAAGAGATTCGTTTGGCGAGCAATCTGCTATCCATCAAAAGGGCGCTTAATCCTAGCACAGTGTATTCAATCATTAAGCCCTTGGGTGCACGCGCTGAAACAACGACACAAGCAGATGAGAATAATACCGACATATCACAACCGCGATTAACAATTGAGACTGTCAACGCTGGCAGTCCTTTTTTAGTCTCACAAAAATTGGTTGCTCAGATTGGTCGAGTAGTACATCCGGAAGTCTGGGACGACGTCAAAGTTGCCTCAATCCTGAAATCAAAAGGGCAAGCAATGCTAGATAGTCAACGACTTATTAAAGAACAGTTCCAAGTAAGTGCTGTGGACCTCAGTCTTTTGACAGGCAAGATGGTTGATGCTTTTGAAGTGGGAAACTATCACCGCACCATCAATCCGCTGATGGGCATTGATGAGCAGTTACGAATTGTCGGCCAGTCGTTAGACATATGTAACCCACTCAGCTCAACGCTCTCAATCGGTGATAAATTATTAAGTCAGGAAGACTATGAGTTGGCCATCAAAATGAAAAACGTGATTGCCATTCAAGAAATGAAAGTGAAAGTGGCACTTCAAGCCACCAAAGTCACCACACTCACCAAAGAGCTAGCCACTACCACCACGGAGCTAACCACGCTCAAACAGGCCTACGATAAGTTAATTGCCAATATCGGCAACGTCGACCTAGCCACAATTAGTAAGCAATTAAGCGCGCTAGAGCACCAGACAGAGACAATCATCAACAACTTAGCTGAGGTAGCAGATTCGGTGCTAGCACTAGATGATTTTAAAAAAGAACAAACCACGCTAAATACAAAACAGGAAACTATTAATAGAAATTTTGAGAAACGCTTAACTGCGTTGGAAGGGGGAGAAAATAGTGGCAGATGAAATTAAAAGAGATACAGTAGATTATCGGGATCCAACACCGTTTGACGGCAGTAAATTACAACCAATCGGTGAAATCAGCAAGGCAATCCGCCATAAAACGTATGGTGTGGACACTCGTGAAGCAATCGCCCAACAAGGTGAAGCATTAGTTAAGCTGATGCAAGAGGCTGGCGGGAATCAATCAGCGGAGGTTGCAGCAGCTCGTGGGAATTTTGAGTTGCTCGGCATTCGCGAAGATGCGCAAGATAATGCTATTGCCGTTACTAATTCAAGACTAGCGAATAAAGCTGACAAAACATATATCGATGATTACTTATCGCAACTAAGTTATGTACCAGAAACGGTAGCTAGTGTAGGCGAATTAAAATCGAAATATCCAAACGGCAAACCAGGATTGTTTATTACTGCGGATAATGGGCACAAGTATATTTGGACCAACGGCGCGTGGAAAGATGCTGGGATTTATCAATCTGTAGGGATTGAGGATGAATCAGTTGATTATTATAAAGTTTCTAAAAATATTCTAAATTTAACAATCGATATTCCAAAGGGTAATCCGGCTGATTATAATCCGGATTCCGGCATATTTACTTTCCCGAATACTGGAGATGTACAGACACGGTTATCCTGGGGTAACGAGTTCGAAGGCTCTTATTATTTGCTACCAAAAGAAGGATTGACGATTAAAAATACAAAGGATTTACATTCTGCTGTCAAACTGATATTTGACTATAGAAATAAAGATTTTATTTTTAAAGAGTGGTGGGAGACAGTTGAACCGTATCAAACAACAATATTTAATTATCGACAAGGTAGTTTTGCAACATCGATTTTCCCAGTAACAATTAACGGGCGTAGTCAATATGTCCCTAAATTAGATCATGTCGTAATCATGGGACCTTCATCAGAGGCTTTTATCAAAATAGACAAGCATAATCGAACAGTTACCTTCCCAGCGGGCGATACGGATTATGTCTTTCACGCCTACGGTCAAGTTGTGATTGGCGCGCCAAAGGAAGGTAAGGTCATTGAAATCCCGCGGTGGTCAGAGACGCAATCAACTGGAGCGTACCTATTAATCAGCCTTAACACCGGGGAGTTCAGCTGGTCAACTTACACTAATCTGCCAAAAACACAAGATTCGAGCCAAGCAATCGTGATGATTATTCGTCGTTTTGACGGAGATGAAGATGATTTTAAACAGCTAAACGTAAGCTGGTCGCCCATGCCTTGGGTGATGGACGATAAATTGTTCGGAAAAATTCCGTTGGCACGTAATGTGGCATTGCAGACGTCCGTTGAAGATGCTGTAAAAAATGTGATGCACCGTGGCTACAATGATAATACGCCTGAAAATGTAGCCTATGCGTTTAAACAAGCCAAGGCGCGCGGCTATAGCATGGTTGAAACCGATGTAACTTTTAACAAAGATAATGAGCCGATGATTATCCATGATGACACAATCAATCGAACCGCTCGCAATGCTGACGGTACAGAGTTATCCGAAGTGCTTAAGGTGGGCGATTTAACAACAGCACAGCTTAAAAACTACGATTATGGGCTTGCATGGGGCAAGCAGTACAAAGGTGAGCAGATTTTAACGCTTGATGAATTTCTAAAACTTGTCAAACCGTTAAATCTATACCCGTACATTGAGCTAAAGGGTGTAATCACCGATGACCAGGCTAGAATTGTTACAGCTTGCATTGATCGTAATGGTTTAGACGATGGCAGATACGCGTTTATTAGTTTCGGAATTGACAACTTAAATAAGCTTAATGCTCTTAAACCTAATGCTGACTATGGATATATATATTCGAGAGAAGTTAACGAACAGACTATTAGTAACTTGAGCGGTCTAAAGAGCAGTAATAACCGTGTGTTCCTGGATTATGGTGAGTGGTTAATTCAAGACAGCACAATCCCGAATCAAATTAAGGAAGCGGGATTTACAACAGAATGTTGGACTGTTTCGGACACTGAACGAGTTAAAAAATTAGTTGATTATGGCGTTACCGGTATAACAACTAGTTATGTTAACGTTATGGACGAGCTCGTTAAATAAAGTTATAATTTATATAACGACTTATTGGAGGGCTTGATTTGGCAAAATTAAGTAGAAAACAGAAAATAAAAGAATTAATTGGTAATATTTTAATCAGCGACCTCATGACTAATAGGTCTAAGATTAGGGTTCTAAAAAAGCTTGGCGTTAAATTTAATGGGAGTGCGATGGTTAAAAAATTCAACCACATCGATGGATTTAACCTTGAAATCGGCAATGGCTCATTGATCAATCGGGGGGCATTTATTTATCAAAACGGATTACCGGAAGCAAGGATAAAGCTGGGGGACAACGTATTCTTGGCGCCAAATATTAGTTTAATTTGTGTATCGCACAAAATAGGCGATTCTAAAATGCGGGCCGGTGACACATTCGCTGGCTCGATTGAAATAAAAGATGGCTCATGGCTGGGCGAAGGTGTTAAAGTGATGCCTGGCGTTACAATTGAAAAAGGATGTGTAATCGCTTCGGGAGCAATAGTGACAAAAGATACTGAGCCAAATGGACTATATGCGGGTGTCCCAGCGCGACGCATTAAAGATTTAGAATAGTTTTAAAATAGCAATCCTTATTCTGGATTGCTATTTTTATTGGTTTCAAATTAATTATGTAGGGAGGAACGAATTTGCATGGATTAGGTGGACTAACGTGGGGTGAGTGGGCTTCACTGATTGCGATTATTACTTTTATTGCAGGCTTAATCAGCCTGCTTTTTAAATACGCAGTTTTCGCGCCATTTCAAGGGGATATTAAAGAGCTTAATCACAATTTTAAGCAGCTCAATAACAATCTGTCTGACTTAAAAACAGACATCGAACGTTTGGACGAACGGGCAGACGAACACGACCGGCGACTAGATCGGCATCACGAACGTTTAAAAAGCTTAGGAGGTTACAGATGATTAAAAAAGTAGATTGGCACTCAAAGGTGCTGTGGACTTCGCTGACAGCTCTATTGATTGTATTAGTTCAGCAAGTGGCCAAAGTTTTCGGGGTTGAATTCAGCAACGATTTAGCTAACCAGGTTCAAGGTATTGTTAATACGGTGCTTACAATCTTAGGCTTAATTGGTGTTGTTTACGACACAACGAAAGGAGATTCAAAATGAAAAAATTAAATAAACTAGTAGTCGCCTTTGGGGCGGCTATTTTATTTGCATCAGGTACGACAGAGATGGCACAAGCCTATTCAGTAGATAATACCTATCAACTAGGTATTAATGAAGGTTCTAGCCAACGGACAAATAATCGAATTATTATCGCACACGAGACAGGAACTACTGCACCTGCTGTAAACAACGCCGCATTTATGAAGCGTACTTGGAATACCAACTATGCATACACACAATATGTCGTCGGTGACGGTGGTAAAGTTTATCGAGTTGGCGCTGATGGTTATGTAAGTTGGGGTGCTGGGACATGGGGCAACGCTAATGCACCAGTCCAAGTTGAATTAGCACGTACAACTAACGATGCTCAGTTTAAAGTAGATTACGCAGTTTATGTTAACCTATTGCGGGATTCGGCTAATAAGTTTGGTATCAGTACCAACTTAGATACTGGTTACGGGATTGTAACACATAAGTGGATTACTGATAATGTCTGGGGTGATCATCAAGACCCATATGGTTATTTAGCAAGCCATGGGATTACTAAAGCCCAATTTGCACAAGATTTGAAGACTGGTTTACCTGAAAATGGTAGCGGGACAAACACAACGCCAATCAATCCAGTTAAACCAACGCCTAATGAATGGGCCGAAAATTGGCACTTTACCAACGGCGACCAACCAATCCAAGCCCGCCTTGGCAAGCCCTCACTTAGTGCACCATATGCAGGCAAATTACCAGCGTGGACAACCATCTACTATGATCGCGTCGCTATCCGTGACGGTTATGTTTGGTGTCACTGGACAACCAACAACGGGGATTCGGTATGGATGCCGGTTCACCCAGTCGGCACAGCTAATAATGTTTGGGTATCGTTTGACTAACATAGGACACTAAAAAAGCCCTCGTTTGAGGGCTGTACATAAATAATTAACGTGGTTTTAGAAGGCCGTTTGTAACTAAATCATCACGAGAAATTTTTGAATTTATAATAATGTTATCCAGTTCATACATTTGATTATATTTAGCTTCCATTAATTCGGAAAAATGCTCAAAATACTTTTCTGGATGATTTTGAGTATTTTTCAAGGCATCAGAATTAGCAAATTTGGATAAGTATTCTAAGTAACTTTGACATAAAATCGCATCATCAAAATAATCACTATTAGTGAAAGAGTATTGAAAACCTGTATTTATTATAAGGTTATTTAAAAGCTTTGCTAATTTAAGCTGGTTATCTTGTAAGTCAAACCATTTATCATTTAAACGCACTTTTTTTTCGGGAAAGTTTTTATCATATTGACTTGAAGAAGACAGGTTTGATATTAATTTTCCAACAAGAGTTACAAGCAAATCAGCACTTCTTATGCCGACACTTGTTCTAGAGTCTTGATTAGCTACTACAGATGAATAGTTTTTCTCATTAAAATATTTAGGTTCAATACCTTCATCTAGAAATAGGGAATATTCTGATAATTCATCTTTATAATTTCTTTCTGTGAGCCATAAATCTAAAGAAAAATCGACTTTTTCCCAGTTGAATTTTGAATTGCCTTTTGGATCGTTAACATTAACATTTTGGCACTTATTGATAACAGTTATGATTTCTTTATAATTACTAATTTCTTTTCTCATACGGCTAACGTTTTTATTTTTTTCAATGATACTTTGTAAATCTTTTTTTATTGATTTAAGTATGGAATATATTTTTACATTTGAATTACTTAATTCATTGTTTACTTTACTAGTCGATTCAATTGCTACATATTTTATTAGTGAATACGCTAATAATTGAGAAGATATCTTCATTTTCTTTGAGGCAAATTCTATCCAATATTTCAACCGTCCCATCACAAGCGCTGAAACTTTATCCTCTGTTACAACACATGCACTGATATTATGTTTATTAAATAATTCGATAATGTCTATGAAATATTGGGTTTCACTCTTTGGTAAGCTCGCAAAACCGTTGACAAATTTTTTTCTATCTAATAATTTTGCACCTTTCAGTTCCACGGTACTATTGTGCATATTCGAAATAAACAATGCCTCTAATTTAATAAATTCTTTTTCAAAATGATCTTGATTTTTGTAAGGGATATCAATAGCTGCCATAACATATGTAAGCATATTGTCATCAGCAATTCGAAATCTATCCTTGATATTATTTATTTCATTTGTGTTAACCCGTAATTGGTTTTGCGGACCTTTTTCATCAATATAGATATTATGCATAGGAATAAATCACTCCTTTAGTTTTTGAAATGATTAAAATATATCTCAAATACTGTGATTAGTATATCAAATTACAAAACAAGTATCACTTAACATAAGAGAACACTTGTTCTTGCAATAAAACGCAAAAGAGTGGTCGAAATGGAATATATTAGTTTAAAAGGCATAATCAACAGAACGGTTAAAGTTATCAGTTTTGCCCCGTACCTGGTGCGTTTTGAGCTTAAAACAGATGAGCAATCCTATAATTGCTTAGTCGCAAAAGATGCGTTTAACTTTGTTTATCTAGCAGAAGAGAATGCGTCAAGCACAAGTGCGCAGCAAGGAGGCTACTTGCCTGCTTATGGTGAATGGCCATGTGATTCGTGGGCAAAAGTCGGAAACTGTACATGGATCCATCACGTATACAACGGACAGATATTTACTTACCAGTGAGAGAGTGTCCAAGTGGTACGCCTGGGGAACATTTAAATAAGCATTAAAATATTTCCTCTTTAGTGATACTATGAAGTATACAATAATATTGGGGGTATTATGGTGGAAGAAAAAGAAATGAATATACTAGGGATCTTGGGTTTTGTACTCTCTGTATTTTCACTATTCATTGCCGTAAAGACTACGTTAGGTTATCCTATATGGATTATTGGAATGGTGTTTTCAGTTGTGGGATTATCTAAAGAACGGAAGGGATTTGCAGTAGCAGGCGTAATTATTTCCTTTATGTCTCTGATTGCATTTTTAATTTTAGCGACATTTTTATTAGTTAATTTACCTAAAATTTAAAATAAGCCTAACTCACTCAATTGTGGGTTAGGCTTATTTTTTATGCTCTAATTATCAAATCCGCGATACTCAATAGGTAAGCCACTAGCAAGTAGCTTTTTAAGCACGTTTTTGTACGCATCTAAATCGCTGAAAAGCACTGAACCAAGTGCGTTGCTCCAAGTTGCACCGAATACATCTTCAAGGAAAAAGTTGTAAACATTGTTGAACTTATTTTTGACAATCAGTAATGAATAAGTATGTTTGGACATCTTTTTATACAAGTGTTCAAACTTCGCTAAAATAGAGTGTTCATTAATAGTCAAACAATCACCTCATCAACACTATACAATAAAAATTTGACAAATACGAATGTATGTTCGTATAATATACTTTCAAAGGAGTGGTCAAGATGGAATATGTCAGCTTAAAAGGCGCTATCAATAGTACCGTTAAAGTCATTAGTTTTAGCCCGTATTTAGTTCGTTTTGAACTTAAAACAGCCGAACAAACTTATAATTGCTTAGTTGCGAAAGATGCGTTCAATTTCGTTTATCTGGCAGAAGAGAATGCGCCAATTTCAATCTTTGGCCACTTCAACAAGCGCCATCAATTAGTTGTTGATAAATACCATGTCAAGAATGTAATTCAAAAATTATCTGTTGTAAGATGAGAACAGAACAAAAGTGGGAGCGAGTCAGATGGAACAATTTGTACCAGCGCGGATCAATGAGCAATATTATTTAACCCTAAACGAGACTGGCAAAGTTGAGCTACACAAAGAGGGCATCGGAGTGGTTGGTAGTATGAGCTACTATTACACGCGCAACGACTTACCTCTATTCATCTGTCAACACGAACCCAGCGCTAATCTAAAGACGATTCACGATGTAATGGTGCAACTCGATGATCAAATGGATGAAATGGTGGAGTGTGGCTGTTTAGTAGTTGGTGGAAAAAATGTAGCAATTAGACGCTAGAAAAGCTATAACCACACACGAACCACATAAAACCCACTAATATAGCGGTATATAGATGTTTATAATGTCCGCCTGTGACATTCGATAATCCTTGGAGACATCTAATCGCGCCTTTCATTTGCGCGGATAGATGTTTTTTTAATGGTGAAGTGAATCGAAAATGCAAGAATATTTAAAAGTACAGCAAACGTGGTTAGTTAACTTCTATTAAAAACGCAACTGGGATCGCTTTTCACTTCTAATTCGTTTGACTTTCTTGAGTGAAGAGCTCGGTGCAATCATTCAGATGAAAACGGCCGCTGCAAAGCAAGCGTCCTTAAAAGAGGCGCTAGGTTGTTTCGCTTAGTTATCCAATTATTTGTTCGCAATCAGCGAAATAAAATATTTTTAAAAAATAATTGCTGGTCTTTAAACGCTAATATAACAGCATTGATCGACTAAATCACAAACAGATAATCTGTAAATTTCGACATGTGGGTTGCTAATTAGAAAATGCCATGCTATACTGTTCAGGTAATCAAATTTTGAAACGTAATTTGAGTTTTGGATGCACAATACCTTCCTCTTTTACTTATCAATATTTATTGCAACAAAAAACGTACATTGATATGTATCAGGAGGAAATTATTATGAACAACGGCACAGTAAAATGGTTTAACGCAGACAAAGGTTTTGGTTTTATCACTGGTGAAGACGGTAAAGACGTATTTGCTCACTTCTCAGCTATCCAAGGTGACGGTTACAAGTCATTAGACGAAGGCCAAGCAGTATCATTTGATGTTGAAGACAGCGATCGCGGTCCTCAAGCAACAAATATCGTTAAACTTTAATATTTGTGCCCCGCATCCGCGGGGTTTTTTTGTACAATCAATTCGGTAAAATAAGTAGGGGTCTGAGGCAATTCTTGTCTCGGCCCCTTTTTTAGTTTATAGTGCATGAATTTGCTACTAAGTGCTTTTGTTAATTAGGTTATATCTAAGCCTCACTTAGATTTATACGTTATCGACGACTCTTTAGCAATTAGTAGTCAGGCAGTTAAATTGGCAATGCCCTGGTGAAGTGAGTATGATGAAGACATCGTAAGGATGTGCATTAATCTCATTCATAGGAGGGGTTGCCAAATGATTACAACCTATAAGAAAATCTTAGTCGGAATCGACGGGTCCGACTTAGCGCAGAAGGCTTTTATGGAAGCTGTTGAAGTGGCAAAAAGAAATGATGCTGAGCTCTATGTGGCCCATATTATTCCCAGTGCAGTCTATGTTTCACCAGATGCTAGTGTTTATGCGAAGATGACGGCGATGGAAAAAGATCGTGCAAAAGAGCAATTAGCGGCTAATATTCGTTATGCGCATAATCATGGGCTAACGAAGATTACACCGATTTTGGAAGTCGGCTCACCGAAAAAAGAAATTGCGATTCGCATTCCAGAAAAATACGAGATTGATTTGATCATGTTAGGAATTACAGGTAAAGGCGTCATTGAACGCATGATGATGGGGTCGGTTGCTCAGTACGTTAGTGCCCATGCTGCAACAAATGTTTTATTGGTTAAATAAGTAAGTCTAGCTATTAAAGCGGTCGCGAACAATTTTGGTTGCGACCGTTTTTTGGTGGCTAGATGACAATAATGTCACTGTTCAAATTCCAAAGCGTATAGTACATTAATATTGTAATAGATTAGAAATTTTGGAGGAACGGTTGATGTCAAAAAAAGGACGTCAAATTGGCGGTGTCATTGCGATTTTAGCTATATTTAGTTTGGTAGCAGGTGGAATCGTGATCCAGCAACAACGTCACCAACAAGAAGTAAAAAGCGCGCAGCATCAAGCGAAGATTAAACGTCAACAGCAAATACAAGCAGCCAAGAAACGACGCGCATCGCAACAAGTCGCCGCTGCTAAGGCAAAAGAAGAACGACTTAAAGCGGAAAGACAGCCGATAATTGTTGCAGACCAAGCGTTGGATGACTACTTAAAGCAAATTGGTTTTTCAGGTACCGCGTTAATTGTCCGTGATCAGCAAGTTTTGTTGGATAAGGGGTACGGCAGTGCTGACCGAGCCAAGCAATTGGCGAATACGCCAGATACGCTATATGCGATTGGTTCAACTGAAAAAGCGTTGATTGCAACGAGTTTACTACAGTTACAAGAACGAGGGAAGTTAAACGTCAACGATCCAATCAGTCGTTACTTCCCAGACTTCCCGAATGGGCAACAAATTAAACTGACTGATTTTTTACATCATACATCAGGAATTGTCGGTCGTGATCAAGATAATCAGACGAAGACTCTCGATCAATTAATCCAAGAAATTATTAAAAATGGGATTAAGGAACAACCGGGTAAGTGGCATTATCTGGATGCAAACTATATTGTGTTGACGAAGGTCTTGGAAAAAGTGAGTCATCAAGATTATAAAACGTATCTGAAAGAAAAAATTCTAAAACCAAGTCAGATGGCCCACACTGGTTTTATGACCGATCAATATGCGCAATTGCCATCGGCTTCAATTGGTTATCTGGCAAATGGAACGCCGGGGCAACTCCCTAATTTTACCCAACTGCCAGGGGTCGGAGATATGTATATGACGGCGACTGATATGTATCGTTTTGACCGCGCATTGTGGACTGGAAAATTAATTAACGAACAAAGTAAGGCGCAAATGTTCCAACCAGGGAGTAGTTCGCATTATGGCATGGGCTTTTACAATGATCCAGCCTTGATTGTTAATCGTGGTTATTTGTCAGGATGGAGTGTATCAAATGGCTTTAGCCATGGTGGCCGGATCTATATCGTCCTATTTTCAAACGAGAAGAACGAAAAGGTTTCGCTCAGCAAGATGAACGGTGAATTGTATACGAAAATAGTTGCGACGATTTAAGCTAAAAACGGACTTAATGATTCAGATGAAGGACTTTAAAGCCTACTAATCTGGAAACATTAAGCCGTTTTTATTTTTGATGGCCAATAAAAACCAGATTAACAAGAATGTTGAATTGTGTGTGATTTAATTTTATAAAAACGCTTTCTTTTTGGACATCGTTAATCTATAATAGTCATTAAGGAAAGCTTTTTTAATATTGTTGCTAAAGGAGGATTAAGATGACTGAAAAATACATTTTGGCGATTGATGAGGGAACAACCAGTACTCGGTCAATCATTTTTGATCACAATGGTCAAAAAGTTGCCGACGCACAGCGTGAATTTCCTCAGTACTTCCCGGAACCCGGTTGGGTAGAACATAATGCCAATGAAATTTGGAACGCTGTTTTATCGACAATCGCCAATGCTTTTATATCATCGGGGATTCAACCCCATCAAATCGCAGGGATCGGGATTACCAATCAGCGTGAAACAACTATTATTTGGGATAAGGAAACGGGCCTCCCCATTTACAATGCAGTTGTATGGCAATCAAGACAAACAAGCGAGATTGCAGAACAACTGAAAAAAGCGGGACATGAAGCATTGTTCCATCAAAAAACAGGGCTATTGATTGATGCTTACTTTTCAGCGACTAAAATTCGTTGGATTTTGGATCAGGTGCCAGGGGCACAAGAACGGGCCGAAAAGGGTGAGCTTCTCTTTGGAACCATCGATACTTGGATTACATGGAAATTAACAGGTGGCACGTCACACGTTACCGACTATACGAATGCAAGTCGGACAATGTTGTTTAACATTCACGATTTGGATTGGGACGACGAAATCCTCAAGATTTTAAACATTCCACGGGTCATGTTACCTGATGTCTGTTCGAACTCTGAAGTATATGGCAAAACGGCACCTTATCACTTCTATGGTAGTACGGTGCCCATCTCAGGGATGGCGGGGGACCAACAAGCAGCTTTATTTGGACAATTGGCCCTCCAACCAGGCATGGTCAAGAACACCTATGGAACAGGTTCGTTTATCGTTATGAACACTGGCGAAAAACCAACGATGTCAGACAATAATTTACTGACGACGATTGGCTATTCAATTAATGGTAAAGTGAATTATGCCCTTGAAGGCTCAGTCTTTGTTGCTGGTTCAGCCATCCAATGGTTGCGCGACAGCATGCAACTAATTGAAAAATCAGCTGATTCAGAAGCAGCTGCTAAGGCTTCAACTAGTTTAAATGAAGTTTATGTTGTCCCTGCTTTTACAGGCTTGGGGGCACCATACTGGGACTCAGAAGCACGCGGTTCAATCCTTGGCATTACGCGGGGGACGAACCGGCAAGACGTTATTAAGGCAACATTGCAATCATTAGCTTATCAAACGCGTGATGTCGTTCAGACCATGCAAAAAGATACCGGAATTGATATCAAAGTACTTCGCGTTGACGGGGGTGCTGCCAACAACAACTATTTAATGCAATTCCAAGCAGATATTTTGAATAGCGCGATTGAAAAAGCAGCTAATTTAGAAACAACGGCTATGGGGGCTGCCTTTTTAGCTGGTTTAGCAGTTGGTTTCTGGCAAGATACAGACGAATTGGCTCATATTTTCGCAGTTGGACAGCGTTTCGAACCAGAAATGCCTGAAGAAGAACGAGAAGATCTCTATGCTGGTTGGCAACAAGCAGTTGAAGCCACTAAGATTTTCAAACATCGACCATATAAAATGCATGAATGAGGAGGATTATGATGACATTTTCATTAGAAGGACGTCAACAAATCATTAATAATTTAAAGAACGAACAACTTGATTTATTAGTAATCGGTGGTGGGATTACTGGTGCGGGGGTTGCCATTCAAGCAGCTGCATCAGGTATCAAAACCGGTTTGATTGAAATGCAAGATTTTGCCGAAGGGACTTCATCCCGATCAACGAAGTTAGTTCATGGTGGCATCCGTTATTTGAAGACTTTTGACGTTGGGGTTGTGGCAGATACTGTTAGTGAACGGGCCGTTGTCCAAGGAATCGCTCCGCACATCCCACGGCCAACGCCAATGCTCTTGCCAATCTACGATGAACCTGAAGCAACCTATGATATGTTTAGTGTTAAGATTGCCATGGACTTATACGATAAATTGGCCGGCGTAACGGGGACACAATATGCAAATTACACAATTGACCGGAAAGAAGTCCTCCAACGCGAACCTGGCTTGAAAGCAGATCGCCTGATGGGGGCTGGGGTTTACTTAGATTTCGTCAACAACGATGCACGGTTAGTTATCGAAAATATCAAAGAAGCTGATGAATTAGGCGCATTAATTGCCAGTCACGTTAAAGCAGTGGGGATGACTTATGATGCAAACGGCCGCGTAAATGGTTTGAAAGCACATGATGAACTAACGGATGAAACGTTTGCTATTCATGCCAAATTAGTGATTAATACGGCTGGACCTTGGGTGGATAAAGTGAATGCTTTGAATACGGAAGTCAAAGCACAAGAAACACTTCGGCCAACTAAAGGAATTCACTTAGTTGTTGATAGCAGTCGTTTATCAGTGCCACAACCAACTTACTTTGATTCAGGCTTACATGATGGGCGGATGATTTTCGTTGTCCCACGTGAAGGCAAGACATACTTCGGAACGACGGATACGGATTATACCGGTGATTTCAAACACCCACGTGTTGAACAAGCGGACGTTGATTACCTTTTAAAAGCAATCAATAATCGTTATCCGAGCGTTAATATCGCTTTAAGCGACATCGAAGCTAGCTGGGCAGGCTTACGGCCACTAATCTCTAATAACGGAAGCTCCGACTATAATGGTGGTGGGGCTAATAGTGGTAAGGTTTCAGAAGAATCATTCAACAACTTAATCAAGACTGTTGATGATTACGAAAACAAGTCAGCTACTCGTTCAGATGTTGAAAAAGCAATCAGTCAATTAAGAACAGCGCATGCTGAAGAAACGATTAACCCATCCCAAGTTTCGCGTGGTAGTGATTTGAAAGTGGCTGAAAATGGCTTGATTACTTTATCAGGTGGTAAGATTACTGACTACCGTAAGATGGCAGCCGGTGCGCTTGAATTAATCCGTGATATCTTAAAGAAAGACTTCAACCAAGCAACGCGTGAAATCGATTCTAAGAAATTACAAGTTTCAGGTGGTCATTTCGATCCAAACAACGTTGATGACACACTTAAGTTCTATGCTAAAGTTGCGATGAATAAGGGAATTGATGAAGAAGATGCGCTTGATTTAGCAAACCGCTTTGGTTCAAATGTCAGTCGTGTGGTTTCGTATGCTGATCAGGGCGCTGCAGAAGGTTTGAACTTGAAAGAAACAATCAGCTTAAGATACTCAGTTAACGAAGAAATGACATTAACACCAGTTGATTATCTCTTAAGACGGACAAACTTCATCTTATTCCACAATGATCAATTAGCAGCTATCAAACAACCAATCGTTGATGAAATGGCGCGTTTATTGAACTGGGATGACGCTGAAAAAGCACGTCAAACCGAATTATTAGACGCGGCAATCGCTGAAGCACAATTAGACTATCTTAAATAGGACTTAATTTTGGAGGAAAGCTAATGGAACATTCAATAATGGTGCAGGCGCTTGGCGAACTGGTTGGGACGTTTATCCTTGTTCTTTTAGGGGATGGCGTTGTAGCAGGCGTTAGCTTAGCGAAAACAAAAGCCAATGGTGCTGGTTGGATTGCCATCACACTTGGCTGGGGATTTGCAGTTACTTTGGGGGTATATACCTCAGCTTTTATGGGCCCCGCCCACTTAAATCCAGCGGTAACGATTGCCTTTGCGATGATTGGCAAAACACCTTGGGCAGCGGTTGTCCCATTTATCGTCGCTCAAATGATTGGGGCGTTCCTAGGGGCGGTTGTCGTTTGGATTCAATACTATCCACATTGGCAAGCAACTAAAGACCAGGCTGCTATTTTAGGAACCTTTGCAACCGGTCCTGCTATCCGTAGTCCTTTTGCCAACTTAATGAGTGAATTGATTGGAACATTTGTCTTAATTTTTGCCTTATTGGCATTAACACGTGGTACATTAACAGCCGGTTTGAATCCATTAGTTGTCGGGGCCATTATTACGGCAATCGGTCTATCACTAGGTGGAACTACTGGGTATGCAATCAACCCGGCTCGGGACTTAGGTCCACGCATTGCGCATGCAGTCTTACCAATTGCCAATAAAGGCGATTCAGATTGGTCATACAGCTGGATTCCAGTTGTTGGGCCAATTATCGGGGGAATTTTAGGAGCACTACTCTTTGTTGTATTACCATAGCGATGAAGGAAAAACGATTAACCTAATTAGTTAATCGTTTTTTTTACGCATTTTACGCGCTTCCATGTTTATTGGCATAAACATATTAAAAAAGTCGTTAGTATAGGTCAAATTCAACAGGCGCAGTTAGCCAGCTGGACACCATTGAGCGATTGGATTGCGGGGTCCATATAAAAAGCGAGTATTAATGCTTGCTTACTTTTAATAAGGGAACTATGATAGAGGTATTAAATTATTGAAAGAAGGAATTGACAATGGTATATCATACTAGTGAAGCAGAAACACCAATCGATATTTTAAACTTAGCATCGTTAGAAGGACGTGTGAAAGAACGCATGGAAGCTGGGGCTTTTGGTTATATCCGGGGCGGTGCAGAAGACGAATGGACAATGGCTGCCAATACCAGTGCTTTCAATACTAAAAAAATTATGCCGCGCGTTTTAAAGGGCATTGATCATGCTGATTTACACACCAAATTATGGGATATTGATTTGAAGACGCCGATTATTCAAGCCCCCTCAGCAGCCCAAGGGTTAGCGCATGAAAAAGGGGAAGTTGATACTGCGAAAGGGGTTGCTGCAGCTGGGTCCATTTTTTCAATTAGCACCTATGCCAATACATTAGTGGAAGATGCAGCTGCAGCTGCACCTGGGGCACCCCAATTTTTCCAATTGTATATGAGTAAAGATGACCAGTTCAATGAATTCTTACTAAAAAAAGCCGTTAAAGCAGGCGTGAAGGCCATCATTCTAACGGTTGATTCAACGTTGGGCGGCTATCGTGAAGCGGATATTGAAACGCAATTCCAATTCCCATTACCAATGCCTAATTTAGCAGCTTATAGCAACTCTGACGGTGCCGGAAAGGGTATCTCAGAAATTTATGCTGCCGCTAAACAAGGGTTAGTACCAGAAGATATTCAAAAGATTAAGAAAATTACTAATTTACCAGTTTTTGTTAAAGGAATTCAATCGCCAGTCGACGCTGAAATTGCAATTCAAGCTGGCGCGGATGGTATCTGGGTTTCAAATCATGGTGGTCGTCAATTAGATGGTGGACCGGCTTCGTTTGAAGTGCTACCTTTAATTGCCCAACAGGTCGCAAAACGGGTGCCTGTCGTTTTTGATAGTGGGATTCGTCGTGGGGAACATGTCTTTAAAGCCCTCGCAAGTGGAGCGGATTTAGTGGCCATTGGACGCCCAATTATTTATGGTTTAAATCTTGGAGGTGCCCAAGGGGTTCAATCTGTTTTTGAACACTTAAACCATGAATTATCGATTACGATGCAGTTGGCTGGTACCAAGACAATCGATGAAGTGAAGGAAACAACCTTGCTCGATTAATATGGTATACTGAAAGTCCTTGGCAGGGGCATTAAAAAAAGCGGCTCAACTCATTAACGAGTTGGACCGCTTCTTTAATGTTAACCTAATTATTCAAGATGGGGTAGTTCAGCTAATAATAATTCGCTGGCAACTAATCCGAGTAAGCTGACAATGACGTATACCCAGTGAGAACCACTACTCCAACTGAATAAATACGCATCGACACCAACTAAAATGATAAAGAGCACGCAGTTTGTGATTAAACCAATTTTGAAAGTCAATTGACTCGCAATGACGGAAAATAAAACGATTGAAATGAAAATAATGAAGAATGCAGAAATCAAAATGACGACCACCTAACACTATCCGATTTGAAATACTACGCTTATTTTACTATAACAGCAGACGAACAACAATTAAATTTATCGGGAGAAGTTTTACTTTTTGTGGATTCGTTAACAGAATCTTCAAATTTACGGTGTACACTAGACCTTATTCAACTGATCAAGAGCCGCTATCAAGCCGATTAATGGACAGCTTTTTCACTGAGCGGCTATACTATTGACAGGTGAATTTAACTAAAGGATTGGGGGAACTATCAGATGGTTCGTGAGACGGATTTGCGAGCACAAGATCCACGTGTTCAACGAACAAAGCAACAACTACGTCAAGCCCTCATTATCTTGCTGAAAGACAGTACACCAAAGGGGATTTCGATTCAAGCAATCACCAAACAAGCGGCAATTACTCGCGGGACCTTTTATCTGCATTACGAAGATAAAGCGGACTTCATTCGAACCGCGGTGGCTGATCTGGTGGCCGATTTTTATCAGCGAGTGACTGTAGTGGTCGACCGGACATACCGTCAGGTCAGTTTACAGGCACTTTTTGAATATGTTGAACAACAACGAGCGGCTTTTAAAGTGTTCTATAAAAATGAGGCAACACTCCACTTTCAATCACAACTGACTGAATCAATGCGTCAATTAATGCAGGATTATGTGGCTAAGCGCTACAAGCAGACTTCTCAAGCTGATCAAATTGAGATGAGTATTACGGTTGATTATTTAGCAGGGGCAAGTTTAGCGTTGGTCTTTAAGTGGGTCAACGACGGGCTGGTGTATTCCCCACGCTACATGGCTAAGATGTTATACCAACTGGTACAAACTCCGAATATGACGTTTGATGTGGCACAATTTTTTGTCGAAGCATAATAAAACATTGACTCGCCTTGTGATATTCGATATAATATGAACGTTGTAATTGTGAGCTCCACAGCTGCAACCGCACATACTAAGGCATTAAGTACTATGATTAGTCACCTTAGTTGGCGAGTCTAAGAAAAATAGGAGGTGCACATATGTACGCAATTATCAAAACAGGTGGCAAACAATATAAGGTAGAAGCTGGTCAAGCAATCTACGTTGAAAAGTTAGCCGCAGAAGCTGGCGAAAAAGTAACTTTTGATCAAGTTATTTTAGTTGGTGGTGAAACAACTAAGGTTGGGACACCAAACATTGATGGTGTTACTGTTGAGGGGACTGTTGAAAAACAAGGGCGCGAAAAGAAAGTTGTTACTTTCAAATACAAACCTAAGAAACACAGTCATCAAAAGAAAGGTCATCGTCAACCATATACTAAAGTGATGATCGACGCTATCAACGCCTAATTGAGGGAAATAAGATGATTCAAGCTGACTTTATGGTCAATGCCGATTCGCAAATTATTTCTTTTCAAATTACGGGTCATGCTGACTCGGGTCCTTACGGGAGCGATATCGTCTGTGCAGCTGTTTCTGCTGTCTCAATCGGGACAATCAACAGTTTGCAAAAGCTTGCTGGTTTTGAACCAGAGGTCGAAGCAGATAACCTGAATGGTGGTTTGTTAACTTGTCAGATTCCGGTAACGGTTTCGGGCCAAGCTTTGGCGACAGCTCAGATTCTCTTACAGAATTTGCGGTTGACGCTCGAAGATATTACGCAACAGTACGGGCAGTACATTCAAGTACAAACAAAACGTAAATAGACAGTTAATAAACAGGAGGTGCATTTAGATGTTACAAATGAATTTACAATTCTTCTCTCACCATAAGGGTGGCGGTTCAACAACTAACGGCCGTAACTCTGCAGGTCGTCGTTTAGGTTCTAAACGTGCTGATGGCCAAACTGTAACAGCTGGTTCAATTCTTTACCGTCAACGCGGTACAAAGATTCATCCAGGTGCAAATGTTGGTCGCGGTGGCGATGACACATTATTTGCTCTTATCGAAGGTGTCGTTCGTTTCGAACGCCTTGGTAAAAACAAGAAAAAGGTTTCTGTATACGCTACAGAAGCTAAATAATTTTTCTAACACCCACTGTATGTGGGTGTTTTTTTGTGCCATTAAACAATCGGATTATGACACCCGATTTACAGCACACTCTAAACGTGTTCCAATAGCCATCTCCTTCCGGCTAACCCTGCATGTCAAACGATTGCTGCGCAATCCTTCGCCATTCTGTGTTAATCCTCAGGAGATACTCGGCTGATGTCACACTCTGTTTGTGTAAATCCAGTTTTACTGGTATACTAATGACTCAGGCAACAAACCATTGACAATCTAAAAATGCGTGTTCAGATTAACTTTTGGTCGATCGGATACACTAAAAGGGATTGGCGGGTGCCAGTCCTTTTTTTATAGTTATTTTAAGGATAAAAGGCTAGAAATACTTGCTTTTGAACTTGATTTCTTGCTATGATTAGGGCAATGGCATACTTATATAATGCTCGGAGGATAAACAATGTTATCAGTAAATGATTTTAAAAATGGCTTGACCATTGAATTTGACAATAACCTATGGCGGATTGTTGAATTCCAACATGTTAAACCAGGTAAGGGTGGCGCTTTTGTCCGCTCAAAACTTAAGAATTTAAGAACGGGTGCTAACCAAGAAAAGACATTCCGTTCAACAGAAAAAGTTGAAAAAGCAATCATTGATACAAAATCAATGCAATATCTCTATGCAGATGGTGATAACCACGTCTTCATGGATACGGAAACTTATGAACAACTTGAATTACCAGCCGCACAAATTAATGATGAATTGAAATATTTGAAAGAAAATATGCAAGTTTCTATTATGATGTATGGTAGTGAGACCTTAGGGATTGAATTACCAAACACAGTTGATTTAACGGTGGCTGCTACAGAACCTGGTGTTCGTGGGGATACTTCTTCAGGGGGCACTAAACCAGCAACCCTTGAAACTGGCTTAGTGGTCCAAGTACCGTTTTTTGTTAACGAAGGTGACTTGTTAACCATTAACACATCTGATGGGAGTTATATCTCACGGGCATAGGCTAAATTAGCAAGAACTTGTTAGGAGGGTTTTTGATGGCAGAAGAAACAAATATTGTCCTTGATACACAGGAAAATGCATTGGGCAAGATTCAAATGGCACCTGAAGTTGTGGAAGTCATTTTAGGAATTGCAGCAAGCAAAATTGATGGCGTCCACCAAATGCGCGGGACGTTATCATCATCCATTAATGAATTGTTTGGTCGTTCGAATCACGGTAAAGGGGTAACACTTAAGGTGATCGATGGCAAAGTGAATGCGGATGTTTATGTTTATCTAAACTATGGCGTTTCTGTGCCGAAGGTTGCCCTTGCGATGCAAGAAGCTCTTAAAGAACAATTGTTGTTCATGACCGATTTAGAATTAGCAGAAGTCAACGTACACGTGGTGGGCGTTGTCACTGAAAAAGCACCAAAAATTATTGATCCAGATGACTTATTTAACGATGAAACACCTGATCAAAATGGAGACCAATCTTAATGCCTAATTTTAACCGACACCAAATTCGCCAAGCTGCCTTTCAAGTGTTGTTTGCGTTAGATGCCAATGACACATTAGAATTGGCAGATGCTTATCAAGCCGTTTTAACGATGGATCAATTCGATGCTGAAGAAGTTGAAGAAGTTGCTGTTCCGGATTATCTGACCTTCTTGGTAACGGGCGTCACAGATCATCAAGCAGAATTAGATGCAGCCTTAACGCCATACTTGAAGAAGGGGTGGCAACTATCACGGTTAGCCAAACCGGATTTAATTATCTTACGTTTAGGATTGTTTGAAATGCAAAATTCAACGGAAACCCCTGCCAAAGTGGCGTTGAATGAAGCACTTGAACTTGCTAAACAATTTACAGATGATCAAGCAAAAGGCTTTATCAACGGCGTTTTATCTAAATTCGTTGAAGCTTAATTAGTAAAATACGAACGAAAATGCTTAAAACACGTTAAAAAATATTTTTTTAGCGTGTTTTTTTGAATTTAAAGGGTCGTTATTTGTTAATGACCCAAAATTAACCGTTTAACTATGCTAAAATAAAAACAGTCAATATCGATAAATTAAGGGGGTGCTGACTTTGAAATTACTAGATGGTCGCGCACTTGCAAATGAATTAACCCAAGCACAACAAGTGGCGGTGGCAGCACTCAAGCAACAAGGAATAACGCCTAAATTAGTCGTTATCATGGTGGGTGACGATCCAGCAAGTACGATTTATACGCAAAGTAAGCAAAAAAGAGCGACTAAAATCGGTATCGCATCTGAGTTGAAACGCCTGTCAGCTGAAACAACGGAAGCTGACTTATTAGCCGTGATCCGCCAATTAAATGCGGACGAAACGGTGGATGGCATTTTAGTCCAGTTACCATTACCAAAGCAAATTAACGAAGACCACATTATCCGTGCGATTGATCCACAAAAGGATGTCGATGGGTTTAGTCCGGTCAATCTTGGACAATTATGGCTTAATCAACCGGGATTAGTGGCCTGTACCCCAAACGGAATCATGCGGCTGTTAGCAGCACATAAGATTGATGTGGCTGAAAAAAAGGTTGTGATTGTTGGGCGAAGTAACATTGTTGGCCGACCTTTAGCAGCCTTGATGCTTAATGCTAATGCAACGGTCACAATTGCTCATAGCCGGACGGCAGATTTAAAAGACCTAACGAAAACCGCCGATATCTTGGTGGCAGCAATTGGGCAACCGCACTTTTTCGGCATTGAGGATGTCAAAGAAGGGGCGGTCGTTGTCGATGTTGGTATTAATCGGCTTGAAGATGGAACAGTGACTGGGGATGTCGATTTTGATGCGCTTAAAGAACATGTCAGCGCAATGACCCCAGTTCCTCGCGGCGTGGGGCCAATGACGATTACCATGCTGATGGAACAAACGATTGAGATTGCAAAGGAACGTGCTAACCGTGGTTAAACCAACAGACTATTTAACAGTCACCGCATTAACGCAGTATTTAAAAGCTAAATTTGATCGCGATCCGTATTTGGACCGGGTTTATTTAACCGGCGAAATTTCAAACTTTCGCTTACGGCCGAACGCACATCAATATTTTAGTTTAAAAGATAATAAAGCAAAAATCAGTGCGATTATGTTCAAATCAGCATTTGAGAAGATTAAGTTCGTCCCTGAAGAGGGGATGAAGGTTCTTGTTGTGGGGCGTATTTCTTTGTACGAAGCAACCGGCAACTATCAGATTTATGTGGAACGGATGGAACCAGACGGCCTTGGCGCATTGTATCAAGCCTATGAACAACTAAAAGCTAAACTAGCAGCGGAAGGCTTATTTGATATACCAAAGCAGTCGTTACCGCGTTTTCCCCAACGGATTGCGGTGATTACGAGTCCTTCTGGAGCGGTTATTCGCGATATTATTACGACAACGCAACGCCGGTATCCAATTGCCCAGCTGGTTTTGTTTCCCGCAGTCGTCCAAGGAGATGGTGCGGCCGATATATTAGTTGCGCGGCTCAATCAGGTTAATCAGCTAGGAAATTTCGATACGATTATCATCGGACGTGGTGGTGGCTCAATCGAAGATTTATGGCCGTTTAATGAAGAACGGGTTGCGCGCGCAATTGTAGCCAGCCAGATTCCGGTGATTTCATCCGTTGGCCATGAAACGGATACGACGATTGCCGATTTGGTGGCGGATGTGCGTGCAGCGACACCAACGGCAGCTGCTGAGTTAGCAACACCGGTCTTGACAGATGAAGTGTTGAAGTTGCAACAACAGCGCTTACGGTTATACCAAGCATTTTCGAAAACATTGGCGTTAAATAAAAAACAATTGACACACCTCCAGAATAGTTATGTCTTAAAACAGCCACAACGTTTGTATGACGGCTATGTACAAAATGTCGATCAGTTGCACCACCGGTTAGTATTAGCGCAACACCAACGCTTACAGGCTAGTCACCAAACTGTGCAACTCTTGCAGCAACGCTTGCAATCGCAATCACCAAATGGTGCGCTTCAACAAGCGCAAAGAAAGCTGACTGATATCAATCATCGTTTGCAGCGGGCAATCACGAGTCTTGTTCAAAATCGGCAGCAACAAGCAAGGCAAGCAGTGGCCGCCTTGGATCTCGTGAGCCCGTTGAAAATTTTGGGGCGTGGGTTTGCCTATGTGACGGATGATAAGCAAAATGTGATGAAACAAACGACCGATTTTACAGTTAATCAATCAATCGAGTTACATGTCCAAGATGGCCGCGTGAACGCGCGCGTTACGGCCACTCATAAAGGAGACGAATAAGATGGCAGATAAGAAATTAACCTTTGAAGAAAATTTAGCACAATTGGAAGCAATTGTGAATGAACTAGAAACGGGTGATGTGCCACTTGAAAAAGCGATGACTGCTTTTCAAAAGGGCGTTAAACTGAGCCAAACATTAGAAGAAACTTTGAGTAAAGCTGAAAAAACGATGGCCAAAGTAATGGCCGATAATGGTGAAGAAGTGCTATTAGATGCTGAGGGACAAGAATAATGATTGATTTCAAAACATTTGCGGACCAACAAATACCGGCTTTTGAAAGCTATTTGACTGAGCAACTTGCACAGATTGAAGAGCCAACTTTGCAAAAAGCGATGACCTATTCGGTGATGGCTGGCGGTAAACGCCTACGCCCCCTTTTGGTATTTGCGGTACTTGCAAGTGCCGAATTGCCGATTGATCAAACAGCTTATCGAGTAGCTGGGGCACTGGAATTGATTCACAGCTATTCGTTAATTCATGACGATTTACCGGCGATGGATAATGATGACTTACGTCGGGGGCAACCGACCAATCACAGGGTCTTTGGCGAAGCTCAAGCAATTTTGGCAGGTGATGGGTTGTTAACGTTGGCGTTTGAATGGTTAACAACAACCGATTTAACAGCCGTCCAACAAAGCCGTGCAGTCCAATTATTAGCTAAAGCGGCAGGGCCAAGCGGCATGGTTGCTGGTCAAATTGAAGATATTGAAGGGCAAACCAAAACCTTATCGTTAGCGCAATTGAAACAAGTCCACCATCTTAAAACGGGGCGCTTGATTGAATGTGCAATCGGCTTAGGGGCGCTTTTGGCTGATTTATCAGCTGAACAGAGCGCTAGCTTGCAGATTTTTGCTCAAAATTACGGCTTGGCGTTCCAGATTCAAGATGATATCTTAGATGTAACAAGTACCGCAGCGGCAATGGGAAAAGCAGTTCATAAGGATGCTGGTGATCATAAGAATACTTTCCCAGGTTTATTGGGCTTAGCAGGGGCCAAAACGGCACTTACTGCGACTTGTCAGGCTGCGCAAGACGCATTAGCAGATTTAACGGGGTTAGACAAGGCGCTATTAAATAGTTTTTTAAACTATTTTAATGAATAGGAGAACAAATGAAAAAAGAACGGGTAGATATACTATTAGTCCAACAAGGATTATTTGATTCCAGAGAACAAGCCAAACGGTCTGTGATGGCTGGTGAAGTGTACGGTAAAAATGATGAACGGATCGACAAACCAGGCGAAAAAATTGACGCCGAAACTGTTTTGAGTGTTAAAGGACGCAAGATTCCATATGTTGGTCGTGGTGCTTTGAAATTGGCGAAAGCAATTGATGTGTTTAACATCGACTTACAGAATAAAATTGCACTTGATATCGGCTCTTCAACCGGTGGCTTTACCGATGTGGCGCTTAGAAATGGGGCTCAGCTTTGTTATGCACTAGACGTCGGATATAACCAATTAGCCTGGAAACTCCGTGAGGATCCGCGCGTTGTGGTTATGGAACGGGTTAATTTCCGTTACAGTCAACCGGAAGATTTCACCAATGGGCAACCAGATTTTGCGATGACCGATGTTTCGTTTATTTCGTTACATAAAATCTTGGTTCCGTTGAAGCCGATTTTAAAACCGGACTGTGAAGCGGTCGCCTTAATTAAACCACAGTTTGAAGCAGGCCCTGCAAATGTCGGTAAACACGGGATTGTTCGTGATCCCAAAGTCCATAAGCGGGTTGTTGAAGACATTGTTGATTTCAGTTTAGCGACTGGCTACGATGTGCTAGGGTTAGATTTTTCACCAATTAAAGGGGGCGAAGGGAATATTGAATTCTTGATACACCTCCGGAATACAACGGCCGAGACTGGGACAGCGGCCCCTAATGTGAATATTGATACGGTTTTAGAGAATGCCTACGCTGCTTTGAAACGGCCAACGGGAAAATAGTGTATAAAACTTTGTATTTTATGTATAAATGCGCTATCATTGTGGGGTAGAAAATTTCTCACATGAAGAGGGTGTTTTAATGCGCAAGGTAGATCGACAACGACTGTTAAAAAATTTAATTCAGACCCACGAAATTGAACGACAAGAAGATTTTGTGAAGTTGTTACAAGCCGAAGACATCGATGTTACGCAAGCCACGATTTCGCGGGATATTAAAGAAATGCAGCTCATTAAGGTACCAAATGCGGATGACGGCTATCACTATAGCTTACCGCCTGAAAAGAAATTAGACGTTAAAGAAAAGTTGCGCCGGATTTTACGCGACGCTTACATGACGCACAATCAGCAGGATTATTTTGTCGTGATTAAAGCCTTACCAGGCAACGGGACGGCAATTGCTAACCTTTTGGATCAAATGCAGCTCAGTGAAGTATTTGGCACAATTGGTGGCGACAACACCGTGTTGGTGATTTGTAAATCAGAACAAAATGCGAAACAGTTTACGAAGTTTATTGAGGACTTGCTAAAGTAATTTGGCAAGTTTTTTTAGCATTAAGAGAAACGAAAGGGGGATGATCAGATGTTACAAGAGTTGGTCATTCACGATTTTGCAATTATCGATCAGTTAGCAATCAGTTTTGAAGAAGGGATGACGGTGTTGTCGGGGGAAACCGGCGCCGGAAAGTCAATTATTATCGATGCAGTCGGGTTACTTGTTGGCGGTCGTGGTTCCCAAGACTTTATCCGGACTGGTGCTAAAAAAGCGACCCTTGAAGGTTTATTTACGATGACGCCTAATGGGACAACCGCTGCAGTTTTAGATCAATTTGGAATCGAGCACGATGAACAAACGGTCTTATTACGGCGCGATTTGGCCGTCAATGGGCACAATGTTTGTCGCGTCAATGGTCATTTGGTCAACACAACGACTTTGAAGCATATTGGTGAAACCTTAGTCGATATTCATGGACAAAATGAACATCAGGCGTTAATGTATGCAGATCGCCACTTAGGTTTGTTGGATGAATTTGCGCATCAAAAGTTAATGACGCCAAAGGCCGCCTATGCAAAAACCTACGCTGCCTATCGTAAAACACAACGGGCCTTGAAGAAAAAGCAACAAAACGAACAAGAATGGGCCCAACGTTTGGATATGTTGAAATTTCAAACCAATGAAATTGATGCTGCTCAATTACAAGTCGATGAAGAAAGTAAATTAGTTGAAGAACGGGCAAAACTAATGAATTTTCAAAAGATTAACCAAGCGTTACAAGCTAGCCATACGATTTTGGCGGGGGAAGACGGGAATGCGTTGGATCAAATCGCAATTGCAATGAATCAGATGCAAGAAATTGCCGAACTTGATCCAGAATTCAAGCGGATTGCGGATAGTCTACAGACCGGATACTATACCTTGCAGGACAGTAGCATTGATATTAGCCGGGAAGTCGCAAACTTAGAATGGGATGAAGCACGTTTGGATGAAATCGAACAACGCCTTGAAACCATTAATCGTTTGGAACATAAGTATGGTGATACAATCGCCGAAATTCTCGCTTATGGTGAAAAAATTGGTGCTGAATTGGCAGCCATGCAAGCGACCGAAGCTAACGCAAATGAACTTGAGCAACAATTTGCGCAACTTGAAGAACAACTTAGGATCGACGGCCAAGCGTTAACGCAATTACGTCAAAAAGCCGCTAAGCAACTTGAAAAAGCTGTTCATCAGCAGCTAAAAGCGTTATATATGGAAAAAACAGTCTTTAAAGTTGCATTCCTAGCAAATGAGCAGGAACAATTCATGGCATCTGGGATGGATAAAGTTGAATTTTATATTCAACCAAACCCCGGTGAAAAGTTGCGACCACTGGCTAAAATCGCTTCTGGTGGGGAATTATCGCGCTTGATGTTAGCCCTTAAAACGATTTTTTCTGAATCACAAGGGGTTACTAGCATCATCTTTGACGAAGTCGACACCGGGGTGAGTGGGCGTGTGGCTCAAGCAATTGCCAATAAGATTAGTGAAATCGGGCAACATTCGCAAGTGCTCTGCATTACGCACTTGCCGCAAGTCGCAGCAATGAGCGATCATCAATATCACATTCAAAAACAGGTGAAACAAAATCGAACGGAAACCACCGTTCAAAAAGTAACTGGCAAACAACGAATTGCCGAGTTAGCTCGGATGTTAGCGGGGACCGAAGTAACAGAATTAACCTTAGAACATGCTGAAGAATTAGTGGTATTAGCGGAAACGGCTAAAAAAAATAGCCGACATTAAAATAAGGGTGCCGACCAAATCATGATTTGGTCGGCACCCTTATTTTTTTGTTTAATTTTTCTTTTGAATGTAACGGATTTGATTGCAAAAAACAATCTTATAGAGATTAGAATGGCTTTCTTTTAGTAGATACTGATTGGCACCGAGCTGTTTAACCAAGCGCCCAGTTACTTGTTCAAGATGATCGTTAACATTGAATTGCACCGCAACGTGGTAGTGGCGTTCAAACGCTTGGGTCATAAATAATTGAATTTGGGCGGGTTGCATTTGAGGTTGTTCAACAAAAGCAGCCCCTTCCGGTGTGAGTTCAAAAAAGCGGTGATACTGTTTAACCAATTGGTGACTGAGTCCGCTAACCGTTGCTTGTTTAAATTCCATGATGTTATCCTCCGAACACTTGTTTGTGTTTTTATTATACGAACAAATGTTCAGAATTGCAAGCGGCATTTTTTGATTTATTTCGTGTATAATAAAATGAGGCGATAGAAAGGGTGATTTAATGGGCAAAATCGAATATGAAATTATGGCTGAAATTGGTGTTATCAGCGAAAATGCGGCAGGATGGCGCAAAGAATTGAATCTGATTTCATGGAATCAACGGGCGCCTAAATTTGATTTACGGGATTGGGCACCTGATCATGCTAAAATGGGCAAGGGAGTTACGCTATCAAACGACGAACTTGTCTCCTTAAGGTTAATTTTAAATGAGATGGAAACAAAGTAGACTTGAAATTTCCCGCCAAATAGTGCAAAATAGACTTTAACTATTTTATAAAAGAAGAGGGAATTACGTAGATGTCTAATCGAGGAATGTTGATCGTTTTATCAGGTCCATCAGGGGTCGGTAAAGGAACTGTCCGTCAAGCAATGTTAGAAGATGAATTTCGTGATTTTCATTATTCAGTTTCGATGACGACGAGAAAGCCAAGACCCGGCGAGCAAGATGGCGTCGACTATTATTTTGTGAGCAAAGAAGAATTCGAGCAAGAAATTGCAAATGATGGTATGCTAGAATATGCGCAGTACGTGGATAACTATTACGGCACACCGATGAAGTACGTGAATCAAACACTCGACTCAGGGCGCGATGTCTTATTAGAGATTGAAGTTCAAGGCGCAATGCAAGTGCGCGAGAAGTGCCCCGATGGTGTCTTCATCTTCTTGACACCACCCGATTTGTTAGAATTGCGGAATCGAATTCAAAGACGCGGGACGGACGATCAAGCCACGATTGACAAGCGGATGCAAAAAGCAGCCGATGAAATCAAGATGATGGAAAATTACGATTATGCTGTCGTCAACGACGAAATTCCAAATGCGGTTCAACGAATTGAAAAGATTATCGAAAGTGAACATTTACGCGTACCACGTGTGATCGACCAATACAAGAAAATGATAGGGGAATAATAATATGATTGTATATCCTTCAATTGATAAGTTACTAGAAAACGTGAACTCACGTTACTCATTGGCTGTTTTAGCTAGCAAACGGGCCCATGAAATCGAAGCCGGTGATATTAAGATGTTATCTGAATATAAATCACCTAAAACGGTTGGGATGGCAATGGAAGAAATTGCTGCTGGCAATGTCATTATTGATCCTGATTCATTGATGCTTGAAAAAGATGCTGAAAAAATGGATAAGCTCGCCCAACAAGACGGCGAATAAGAATAATTAAAGAACCTGCATGTTTAGTTTATTCATCGATGGATGTTTAAATTAAAGTGCAGTTTTTTTAGTTTTAGGAGGGTTGAAAATGGATTTAACGAATAAACGGATTGCAGTTTATGTAACAGGGGGGATTGCGGTCTACAAAGTGGCTAATTTGGTGCGTGGTTTAATCAAAGCTGGTGCTGAGGTCCAAGTTGCAATGACCCAAGCGGCGACTGAATTTGTCACGCCGCTGACCTTTGCCACATTAACGCGCAAACCGGTGTTAACGGATTTGTTCAATCAGGACCAACCAGAGCGTGTTGCGCATATTCATTTAGCGGATTGGTCGAATCTAGCGGTAATTGCGCCAGCGACTGCTAATCTAATCGGAAAACTTGCTAACGGGATTGCTGATGACTTTGTCTCAACGGCCTTATTAGCAACCACCGCGCCTAAATTGATCGTGCCAGCCATGAATGAACACATGTGGTTTAATCCAGCGACCCAACGGAATATAACCCAACTTAAAGCGGATGGTTATACTGTCATGGAACCGGATAGTGGCTTTTTAGCGGAAGGGTATACCGGCGTCGGGCGCTTTCCTGAAGCAACCGCGATTTTGGCCCAAGTCGCGCAACAATTTGGACCGAAACCGTTAAGCGGTCAGACAGTTGTGGTAACTGCTGGTGGGACGCAGGAACCAATTGACCCGGTGCGCTACATTGGTAACCGCTCTTCTGGTAAAATGGGGTATGCAGTGGCCCAAGCAGCTGTGACGATGGGGGCCAAAGTGATTCTCATTAGCACCCGTCCGGAATTGCCGGTGCCAGCTGGCTTGGCCCAAATCATTTACGTTGAAACAGCAGCGCAATTACAAGGCGCCGTCAGCAGCGTCTTTGATACGGCCGATATTGTTGTGATGGCTGCGGCGGTTGCCGATTTTAAACCGGCCCAATATGTCACCCATAAAATCAAAAAAAAGCCCCATCCAACTGATACGCAGTTAACTTTAAACCGAACGCCAGATATTTTGGCGATGCTTGGACAACAGAAGACCCATCAATTCTTGATTGGCTTTGCAGCCGAGACTGACGATTTATTACAAAATGCACAAACCAAGTTAACCGCAAAAAAGGTCGATTTGCTAGTTGCTAATGACGTTAGCCAAGCCGATCGTGGTTTTGGTGCCGATCAAAATGCGGTTACCCTTTTACGACCAACTGCAGCTCCAGAAACGCTGGCGTTGGCGGATAAAAGCGTGATTGCTACTCAAATTTTAGAACGAGTCGCTAACTTGTTAGCTTAACTAAAAAGGAGGATTCAGATGCCACAAATCGCAAAAGTGATTGTCGATGTGCCCACGATGCAAACTAATCGGCCATATGATTATCAAGTACCAGATACTTTATTAGATCATATTCAACCTGGGATGCGTGTGGCGGTCCCTTTTGGTAAAGGTGATCGGTTAATTCAAGGCTTTATTTTAAATATTCAAGATCAAGCTAACTTTGAGGGGCAATTAAAGCCGATTACGGCCGTTATTGATTTGCAGCCGGCGGTGAATTCCGAATTACTTCAATTATCGAGTTGGCTGGCAGAGCGCACCTATGCCTTTCAGATTACGTGTTTACAAACGATGCTTCCAAGTGTGATGCGGGCTAAATATTCGAAAACCGCTCAGCTAGTTGATGAAATTGAGCCTGCGTTACAAGCAAGTTTGTTTAATGGCAACGACGAATTGACGTTTGATCAATCGCTAGCCCCCGATAAACTGAAACAATTAATGCAGCTGCAACGCCAAGGCAAGCTCGAAGTGGTGTATCACGTCGACGATCGGGCACGGGTTAAACAATTAACGGCTATTGAACCGGCCTTATCGTTTGAACAGTTAGAAGAAGCACGGACAGGACTACGGAAATCAGCGCAAAAGCAACAGCAACTCATTAGTTATTTACAAAGCTTAATTGGTCAGTCAAATCCCTTATTAAAGGATGTTTTGGCAACGACGAATTTTACCCGTGAGAATATTAAGACGGGGGCTGATAAGGGTTGGTTACGACAAGTTAAGGTCGAAGCCTACCGAAATCCTTATCCTAAAACCGTCACAACCACACAGAAAATGACATTAACTGACGAACAAAAAAAGGCAGTAGAAGCAGTTGTCACCGCCACCCAAAAACAAGCAGACCGCGTTTTTTTAGTTGAAGGGATTACGGGAAGCGGTAAGACAGAAGTTTATTTACAAACAATTGAGGCCGTCTTGCAACAAGCCAAGACAGCCTTGATGCTAGTGCCCGAAATTGCGCTGACGCCGCAAATGGTCAAGCGGGTTAAAGGCCGCTTTGGGGAGCAAGTCGCCGTTTTACATAGTGGCTTATCTGAAGGTGAGAAATACGATGAGTGGCGGCGGATCGAACGCAAAGAAGCGAGCGTTGTGGTTGGCGCACGATCCGCTGTTTTTGCCCCTTTGGAAAATATCGGCGTGATTATCATGGATGAAGAACATGAAGCATCCTATAAACAAGATGAGAGTCCGCGCTATCATGCGCGCGATGTGGCAATCTGGCGGAGTCAATACCATCATTGTCCAGTTATTCTCGGTAGTGCGACACCATCCCTTGAATCGCGCGCGCGTGCGCAAAAGGGTGTTTATCAGCTTTTGCGCCTTACCCAACGGATTAATCAACAGCCCTTACCTGCTGTTGAACTAGTCGATATGCGGGCAGCGATGAAGCAACAGGCCAGCAGTAATTTTTCACCGGCGTTATTAGATGCGTTGAAAGATCGGCTGCAAAAAGGGGAACAGAGTGTCCTGCTATTGAACCGCCGAGGGTTTTCATCATTTATCATGTGTCGTGATTGTGGCTTTGTCTTGCAGTGTCCAAACTGTGATATATCGCTAACGTTGCACATGGATACGCACTCGATGAAGTGTCATTACTGTGGCCATGAAGAAGCCATTCCACGGACATGTCCAAACTGTCAGAGTCGTCAAATTCGCTATTTCGGAACGGGAACGCAAAAAGTCGAGGCAGAACTCCAAGAACTAATCCCAACGGCGCGCATTTTACGAATGGATGTCGATACAACGCGGAAAAAAGGGGCACACGCTAAATTACTTAAACGCTTTGGGGACCACGAGGCCGATATTTTATTGGGCACCCAAATGATTGCGAAAGGGCTCGATTTTCCCGATGTAACGTTAGTTGGGGTGATCAATGCCGACACTGCCTTGGGCTTACCGGATTTCCGCGCAAGTGAGCGCACATTCCAATTATTGACGCAAGTTAGTGGCCGTGCTGGCCGTGCTGATAAAACCGGCGCGGTTATTGTTCAGTCTTTTAATCCGGAAAATTACGCTATCCAATTTGCTAAGCAACATGATTATGAAGGTTTCTATCAATATGAGATGGCTGTTCGGCATCGTGGTGGCTACCCACCGTATTATTTTACGGTGCAATTAACGATCAGCCACCCAGAAGAAGCCCTGGCAGCCAAGAAGAGTTTCCAAATTGCCCGTCAATTACGACCGGTATTATCCGACCAAGCGATTGTGCTTGGCCCGACACCGAAGTCGATTGCGCGGATTAACAATCGTTATTTCTACCAAATTGTGATTAAATATAAACAGGAACCACAACTTCAGGCAAAACTCGCCGAAATTCTCGAAACCACCCAAATTGATACCCGTCATGGGTTCAAGATTGGTTTGGACAATGAACCCCTACAATTTACTTAAAGTGAGCGTGATTGATTAATGACATCTATCGTATTTATGGGGACTCCCCAATTTTCAGTACCAATTTTAGAAGGACTTGTGGCACACGACTATCAAGTGTTAGCCGTTGTGACCCAACCAGATCGTAAAGTTGGTCGCAAACAAGTCTTGCAACAAACGCCGGTTAAAAAAGCGGCTGTTCAGCTGAACTTACCCGTTTTTCAACCTGAAAAACTTAGTGGCAGTCAAGCATTAGCTGATTTAATTGCCTTGCAACCGGATTTAATTGTGACGGCGGCTTATGGTCAATTCTTGCCAACGAAGTTATTAGAAGCTGCTAAGATTGCGGCAATCAATGTGCATGGTTCATTATTGCCCAAATATCGTGGGGGGGCCCCAATTCAATATGCTGTGTTAAATGGCGATTCAGAAATTGGGATTACTATCATGCATATGGCTAAAAAAATGGATGCTGGGGATATGATTGAACAAGCTCGCATTCCCATCGAAGCTTCAGACGATACGGGCAGTTTATTTGATAAATTAAGTTATGTTGGTCGTGATTTATTACTGAAGACCTTACCAAGGATTATCAATCAAACCGCCCCACGAATCCCCCAAGATGAAGCGCAAGTAACGTTTGCTTATAACATTACTAAGGAGCAGGAACGATTAGATATCAATCAACCGGCAATCCAACTGGTCAACCAGATTCGTGCATTGCGCCCGCAACCAGGCGCTTGGTTACCAATTAATGGTCAGCGGACGAAATTATGGCAAGCAACCGTTGCTGAAACAACAACCAATCAACCTGCTGGCGTTATCGTCGCGATTAACAAAAAGGATTTCGAATTAGCAGCCGGTAACGGAACTGTTTTGAAAATTACCGAGATTCAACCAGCTGGTAAGGCCAAAATGCCGGTTCAATCTTTCCTAAACGGGGTTGGCAAACAACTCACAGTCGGACAACAAGTGGTGGTGCAGGATGCCTAAAAAGACCCCGCGCTACTTAGCTGTTGAAATTTTAACGGCGGTGGCTAAACAAAATAGTTATTCAAACCTAGCCCTCGACCAAGTGATTAAACAAAACCATCTGAATTCCCAAGACGCTAGCTTTTTAACGCAGCTCGTGTATGGTGTCATTCAACACGAAATGACGCTTGATTATTATCTAGCACCCTTTATTCAAAAACCAGCTAAATTGGCGACGTGGGTACGCCAAGTTTTACGGACAGCAGTTTTTCAACAGGTTTATTTGGATCGCGTCCCTGAACATGCGATTTTTTATGAAGCAACTGAGATCGCCAAACAGATGGGCCATGCTGGAACGGCTAAATTAGTAACGGCGATTTTACGGAACCAACAACGGACCGGGTTACCTGATTTAGAGGCAATTGCCGATCCGATTGAACGGTTAAGTGTGACCTACAGTATACCGCAGTGGTTAGTAGCAAAGTGCTATCAAGAATTAGGTCAATCAAAATTGGAGCACCTATTGGCAACGATTAACCAACCTGCCAACGCAGCCATTCGGGTGAATACGCGCATCAATTCAGTGGCGGCAATCTTAGCAGATTTGCAAGCGGCCGGCTTCACCATTGAGCCCAGTGCAATTGCCGCAGCGGGATTAGTTGCTCAAGGCGGCCACTTAGCTAGTGGCGATTTATTCGAACAAGGAGCTTACACCGTTCAAGACGAAAGTTCGATGTTAGTTGCGCCCAGTCTGCAATTACAACCAAGCGATCGGGTCTTGGATGCTTGTGCCGCCCCTGGTGGCAAAACAACGCATATGGCGACCTATTTGGATGCCAGTCAAGGGGGGAAAATAACGGCCTTAGACATTCATGAGCATAAAGTTCGTTTGATTGAACAAAATGCAAAACGCTTGCATGTTGAAGACGTCATTGAAGCCCGGGCGCTTGATGCCCGTAAAGTCAGCGAACAATTCGTTCCTGAAACATTTGATAAGATTTTAGTTGACGCACCATGCTCTGGCTTAGGTCTAATGCGGCGTAAGCCAGAAATTAAATATGCTCGGCAAGCGGCTGACTTATTGAACTTGCAAAAAATTCAATTAGCGATTTTAGATGCCGTTGCCCCAACCTTAAAAGTGGGCGGTCAATTAACGTATAGTACCTGTACGATTGTTCCAGAAGAAAATCAGCAAGTCGTTGCAACGTTTGTGGCTAATCATCCAGAATTTGAAATCATACCAGTCGCACTCGATAAACCATTACCAGCCAATCAAGCGACCCCGTTTGTCCAAATCTACCCCGATGATTATCAAACAGACGGCTTTTTCATCGCTTGTTTAACACGACGGGCTTAAATTTATTAATTGAGGTGAATTCTTATGGAAGTTGCTTTTCAAACCGATGTCGGTCAACAACGCCAAAATAATCAGGACTATGTCGGCTTTTATACCAATAAAAACGGTGCGCAGTTTGCGATTGTTGCTGATGGGATGGGCGGTCATTTAGGCGGTGATGTTGCTTCAGAAATGGCGGTTTCCCATATTGGATACGAGTTCGAACAAACCGATGATACCGACATTGAAGCCATGGTTAAATGGTTAATTTTCGAATTGCAAAAAGAAAACAAACATATTTTAGCGAAGGCGAATCAATATGACGATCTGTTTGGGATGGGGACCACCCTCGTTGCAGTATTGATTTCAGGTGCCAATTACTTAGTTGCAAATATCGGTGATAGCCGGGTGTATCGCTTCCGGAATAACGAACTCCGTCAATTAACGGAGGACCATTCATTAGTGAACGAATTGGTGAAACAAGGTGAATTAACTGAAGAAGCGGCAAAACATCACCCGCAAAAAAACATCATTACCCGTACATTAGGGGTTTCTCAAGATGTGGATGCCGATGTGACCATTTATGAATTTGAACCAGATGATTATCTATTATTATGTACAGATGGGCTAACCAATATGGTTGATGATGAACAAATTAAGGCCACGCTAATCGCCCCGACATCGCTAGAAGAAAAATGTGCCGCATTAATTCAACAAGCAAACGATGCCGGTGGCTTGGATAATATTACGGCGTTAATCTTACATCAAACCGATGAGGAGGGTGCGCGATGATGGAAACAGGTTATGCGGTCAACGGCCGCTATCGGATTATCCGGCCAATCGGTGAAGGTGGGATGGCCAATGTTTATTTGGCCCAAGATCTGATTTTGGATCGCCAAGTAGCGGTCAAAGTACTTCGGCTTGATTTGCGGAATGATCCGAATACGGTCCGTCGTTTTAAGCGAGAAGCGCTTGCCACGACCGAATTAAACCACCCCAACATCGTCAGTATCTACGACGTTGGTGAAGAAAACGGTATGCAATACATCGTGATGGAGTATGTGAAGGGAACAGATTTAAAGAAATACATCGTTGAACACTTCCCGATCCCCTATCAGCGCGTCGTCGACATTATGACGCAGATTTTATCAGCAGTCGAAAATGCCCATGCACATAATATTATTCATCGTGATTTGAAACCCCAGAATATTTTGGTCGATGAAGCAGGTAATGTGAAGATTAGTGATTTTGGGATTGCGATTGCGCTCAGCGAAACCGCGATGACGCAGACGAATACACTACTCGGCTCAGTTCATTATTTATCGCCAGAGCAAGCACGGGGTTCAATGGCAACGAAGCGTTCCGATATCTATTCACTCGGGATTATTTTATATGAAATGTTAACTGGCATGGTGCCATTTGAAGGTGAGTCGGCGGTTTCAATCGCGATTAAACATTTTCAAGATGCTGTGCCACCGGTTCGCGATTACGATCCGCGGATTCCACAAGCTTTGGAGAACGTTGTGTTAAGAGCAACCGCTAAAGATCCAGATGAACGCTACAGTGATGTTGGGCAAATGGCAACTGATTTGCAGACCTCATTGTCGGCGACGCGGGCGCATGAACCTAAATTCGTACCATCACAAGGCGATATGGGCGAAACGAAAGTTATCCCAGCACTTGATCCAGAAGGCATTACGCGGCAAAGTAATGCGCCAGAAGCTAAGCCGGTGACTAAAGAGCAGCCCGCAACTGATTCCAAAGCCAAGCATCCACGGAAAAAATCAAAGCGAAAATGGTGGTTTGTGGGAATTGGTGTAGTATTGCTAGTGGCGCTTGGTGTTTTTGCTGCGTATGCAATGCAAGGTAGTGAAGTCACTGTTCCAGATGTCACAGACATGACCCAAGAAAACGCGACGGCAGCACTAACTGCAGATAAATTAAAAGTTGGTAAGATTCAAAAGACGACTAGTAATAAGTACAGCAAAGGGCATGTAATTTTATCGACGCCCGGTAAAGGAATGCATGTTAAAACGGGCAGCACAGTTGATTTAACGATTAGTACGGGCCGCAAAAAATATAAGATTGAAGATTATACAGACAAACCATTTACAGATGTCAGCACGCTATTGCGACAAAAAGGCTTGACAGTTGTACGTAAGTATCAAAGTTCGCGCAGTACAGCTTCGGGCTTGATTTTAGACCAAAGCATTGCCGCAGGTGAAAAAGTGGTGCCAAGCAAGACAACGATTACCTTAACTGTTAGCAGCGGCAAGCCAAGCATTACGTTACGTAACTTGAGCAATTACACGAAACAGGCTGTTCAAGATTATGTTGATGATGTTGGTTTGACGGCCACTTTTTCAGAGGACTACTCAAATACGATTGATGAAGGTTTGGTCATTAGCCAATCACCTGGTAGTGGTGCATCGATCCAAGAAGGGGCCAATATTAACGTGGTGCTTTCTAAGGGTAAAAAAGCCCCTGCTACGAAGAACTTTACGAAGTCGGTGACGATTCCGTTTGACGATTCCTTGGCAACTTCACAAAGTAGTGCAAGTAGCGCGAGTGAATCGGGTAGCAGCAGTAGCACTAGCGCTAGTGCAAGTAGCGCCGCAACGGCGACGACGAATAAAATTACGATTTATTTAGAAGATAGTACCCATTCAATAATGAATGTTTATAAAGAAATGACGATTACAGCGACTACAACTGTTGAATTGCCATTTACGATTAAAGCGGACCAAGCAGGCCGTTACCGGATTCTAAGAAATGGGCAAGAGATTCTATCGGATGACCATGTGACAAACTAATTGGGAGGTGACCTATTGCAGACAGGACAGATTATTCGTGCCCTTAGTGGGTTTTACGATGTACAAAGTGAAGGCAAGATTTATCGAACACGTGCGCGGGGTAATTTCCGTAAACGTAAGATTACGCCACTTGTTGGTGATTTTGTTGAATTTGAGAGTGAAAGTGAAACAGAAAGTGGCTATCTTCTTGAAATTTTAGACCGTAAAAATGAGATGATTCGACCACCAGTCGCTAATATCGATAATGCTGTCGTGATTGTTTCAGCGGTGGAACCAGCGTTTTCATTGAATTTATTGGATCGCTTTTTGATCTATATTGAATCACTCCACATGCAGGGGCTAGTTTATTTGACTAAAACCGATATGATTAATGATCAACAATATCAAAAAATCAATGATTATTTGGCGTATTACGCGAAGATTGGTTATCGCATTTTTGCACCACGCACGGCTTTTACGCCGGAGATTATTGCGGCGATTGAAGCCACATTCCCGCATAAAACAACTGTTTTTACAGGACAAACGGGGGCCGGAAAGTCAACGTTGTTAAACCATATTGATCCAAGCCTCAACATTGCGACGGCTGCAATCTCACAGAGCTTGAATCGTGGAAAACATACAACCCGCCACATTGAGTTGATTCCGTTGAATGATGGGTTAGTCGGGGATACACCTGGTTTTTCATCGCTCGGTTTATTAAACGTGACGATTGAAACCTTGGTTGATCGCTTCCCAGAGTTCAGAGAAATCGGGCAAGGTTGTAAATTTAGAACGTGCCAACACGTGATGGAACCGAAATGTGCCGTTAAAGAAGCGGTCGATAACGGTGAAATTATGCAAAGTCGTTATACGAATTATTTACAGTTTAGAGCAGAATTAAAGGATATTAGACCAGTTTACAAGAAGTCAAAATAAAAATATGATCGGAGTTTTGATGATGAAACAAATCGCACCTTCAATCCTAAGCGCAGACTTTATGAACTTACAAAGAGACGTTCAAAACCTTGAAAAGGCGGGCGCCGATTTATTACACGTTGATATTATGGACGGGCTGTTTGTACCTAACATGTCATTTGGCCCACAAGTCGTAACTGGCTTGCGACCATTGACGACGTTGGGGTTAGATGTCCATTTAATGGTGGAACGACCAGAACGCTACATTGAACAATTTGCAGCGGCTGGCGCAGACTTAATCATGATTCATGTTGAAGCAACGCAACATCTTTATCGTGGTCTACAGATGATTAAAGATGCTGGTGTTAAAGCGGGTGTGGTGATCAATCCAGGGACGCCGGTTAGTGCGATTGAACCGGTCTTATCATTGGTTGATCAAGTCTTAGTAATGACGGTCAATCCAGGCTTTGGTGGGCAGCAGTTTATCCCAGCTATGTTGGACAAGGTCACTGAATTAGCGACTTATCGTAATCAACATACCGATGCAGATTACACGATTGAAGTCGATGGTGGGGTTAACGACCAAACCATTGGTGCGTGTGCAAAAGCGGGCGCGGATGTTTTTGTTGCTGGTTCATACACGTTTGCTGGTGACTTAACAACCCGGATTGCAACTTTAAAGCAGGCTGTTCATGACGCGGATTAATGTATTAGTGGGGGGGCCAGTGACGGAATGGGCCCCAGAATTAGCGCATCCAGAAATGATTGAGGGTCATTGGGTGACGGCCGATCGGGGCACATGGCGCTTATTACAAAAAGGCGTAACACCCGTTGTATCGGTCGGCGATTTTGATTCCTTGACGGCGGCTGAACGGACAACCGTTCAATCGGCAGTCAAGGATATTCGCTCAGTGCAGGCAGAAAAAGATGACACTGACACCCAGTTAGCATTGACCATTGCCTTCACTGAATTCAATGCGGATCAGGTTGTGCTGTATGGTGCGACGGGGGGCCGCTTGGACCATTTCCTTGCTAATCTCTTTATGCCATTAGAACCACGTTTCCAACCATTTTTAGACCGTTTGGAGATCCGTGATCGGCAAAATACGATTCGTTTTTATGCACCAGGTGAATATCAATTACAAAAAGAAGCTGATAAACGGTACTTGGCTTTCGTCCCTTTGATCCCAACGACGGGGTTAAATTTAATGGACGAAAAGTATCGCTTGGTCGATTATCAAACACAGGTCCCCATTTCATGGGCGAGCAACGAGTTTATTGGCGAGACTGGCCGGTTCAGTTTTAAAACCGGGGTGGTCGCCGTGATTCAAAGTAAAGATTAAAAAAAGCGCGCGCGCTCACTTAGGTGTTTCTGAAGATTAACAGGCAGTGGCAAGCATGGCTAGTCGAAAGCGGCTGTTAGCCGTAGCTAAACGCAAGTTGCAGCTGTTGTAATATTAAGATCAACCGCAACGATAATTGAATCCCCCCGTTATTAAAGTTTTTGCTTTAATAACGGGGGGATTTTTTTGCGCAAAAGCGCTCATTCTCAGCAGAATCTATGCGTCTAGCCAACGACATTTGCTGATAGAACTGACAGTATTCGCAATGACGCGAAATGAAACTAGGCGGCACACCACCGATAAGCTAGCGACAACGTGCTGCCTAGCTTCATTTTTAAGCTATGGCGTTTAAAACAGTATTTATTCTCGCAGTTTTTTGGCAAAAAAATAGACCGTCAACTGACGGTCTATCAAATGAAATTATACACGAGTTACTTTGCCTGATTTCAAAGCACGGGCTGAAACCCAAACACGTTTAGGCTTGCCATCAACTAAGATACGTACTTTTTGTAAGTTTGGCTTCCAAGAACGACGCGATGCGTTCAAAGCGTGTGAACGCTTGTTGCCAAATGATGTTTTACGGCCGGTAATAACGTCTTTTGCCATGGTCTTATTCCTCCTTTAAGTAAAGCCGGTAGAATTAACGAGAAACATAATATGATTCAGTTAGTCTTAATAGTTGCATGCATGCACACCGGCTCATACAATTCACTTAAATAATTTACCATAATAGTTTGGGGAATGCAAGAGCTCTTTCAAGGAAATTTACTTGACAGTCCAAAATAAGTCGTTTAAACTCATTAAAGTCTAAAAATAAGCCGTAATTGTGGAAGAATTCATCGGCAGTTGCTTTGCAACTCTTCGTCGCTATGCTAAAATAACAATAAGTATGGCACAAGGAGGCTATTTTAATGGCTGTTAAAATTAAAACACAATATGGTGACATTGATATTACCAATAACGTGATTGCAACCGTCGTAGGCGGCGCTGCAACAGATATCTACGGGATTGTTGGAATGGCAAGTAAGAATCAAATTCGTGACAATTTAAATGATATTTTGAATCGTGAGAATTATAATCGCGGGGTCGTAGTCCGTCAAGAAGACAACGGCGTTGCGATTGATGTCTATATTATTGTTGGTTATGGCATTAAGATCTCTGAAGTTTGCCGTAACGTCCAGAGTAAAGTGAAGTACAATCTTGAAACAATGCTGGGGGTCAGTGCGAACTCAGTGAATATCTACGTTCAAGGTGTACGGGTATTAGAAGACTAAAACTAATTAGCGGAGCTGGCCACTAGGTCCAGTTCTATTTGTTTTTGTTCAAGGAGGAACATTCGTGAAAGTTACTGAAATCACAGCAGCAGAATTCCAAGCAATGATGCGGGTCGCTGCACATCGGCTCACTAAAAATGCAGAATTTGTCAATTCATTAAACGTCTTTCCAGTGCCAGATGGGGATACTGGGACCAATATGAGTTTAACGTTTCAAAGTGGGGCCAAAGCAGTTAATGAAAATAACGCGCAATCTGTCGGTGAATTATCTAAGAGTTTAGCCAAGGGGCTTTTGATGGGCGCTCGGGGTAACTCCGGGGTTATCAGTTCCCAAATTTTCCGTGGTTTTTCTAAGAGCATGGCCGAAAAAGAAACGTTGAATGCACAAGATTTAGCGGACGCATTTACCAGTGGCGTTCAGACGGCTTATAAAGCAGTCATGAAACCCGTTGAAGGAACCATCTTAACGGTTGCCAGAGAAGGGGCTAAGGCTGGGGCCAAAGTTGCTAGTCAAAGTGATGATATTGGCGCAGTTATCGAAGCTGTTGTTGAGGGGGCTAAGAAGGCCTTGTTGAAGACCCCCGAATTGTTGCCGGTTTTAAAAGAAGTTGGCGTTGTCGATTCTGGTGGTCAAGGATTGGTCTTCATTTATGAAGGTTTTTTAGAAGGCTTAACCGGGCAAGCGCCTGCCAAGGATCTTTATACACCAGATGAAGCGGAAATGGATGAAATGGTGAACGCCAATCATCATCAAACTGCTCAAATGGGGACAGAAGATATCGAAAACGGCTACTGTACTGAAATTATGGTCGCTCTTGGCGACGGGACAACTGTCGATCGTGAATTTGATTATGATGAATTCCGCAATCATTTAGACGGTGTCGGGGACTCCCTCTTGGTTGTTGCCGATGAAGAAGTTGTCAAGGTCCACGTGCATACGGAACATCCCGGGGCAGTCATGGCTTATGGCCAACACTTTGGTTCATTAGTGAAGATTAAAGTCGATAACATGCGTTTGCAACATGATACGATTGTTGAAAACGACCAACAAGCCACGACCCCCGTTCAAGCTGAACCGGTTGAAAACGGGATTATTGCCATTGCAGCTGGTGCCGGAATCGCTGAACTCTTCAAGAGTTTAGGGGCTACTTATATCTTAAGTGGTGGGCAAACCATGAATCCAAGTACGCAAGATATTTTAGATGCTATTAAGGCGGCCAATGCTAAACAAGTAATCTTGTTACCAAATAATAAGAATATTTTCTTAGCCGCACAACAAGCTGCAGAAGTGGCTGATATTCCAGTGGCAATTGTGCAAAGCCGGACGATTGCCCAAGGGATGACGGCCCTACTATCATTTGACCCATCTGCTGAATTGGCTGCTAATCAAGAAGCGATGACTGAGGCGCTAGATACTGTGATTAGTGGACAAGTCACCCAATCAATTCGGGATACGACTTTAGACGGTCTTGAAATTAAGAAAGACGATTATATGGGCATTATCGATGGTAAAATTAAGGTCTCGACGGCTGAACGCTTAACAGCAGCTATTGAAATGGTCCAAACAATGCTTGATGAAGATAGCGAAATTGTCACCATTATTATTGGGGAAGATGGCGATGCAGCAGAAGCTGAGCAAATCAGTGATGCCATCATAGCTCAAGATCCAGAATTAGAAGTTGAAATACATGAAGGGAATCAACCAGTTTACCCATACTTGATTTCAGTTGAATAATTAATCAAATAAAACGGGAATGAGGCTGAAAAGATACCTGATTCCCGTTTTTTGATAAGTGCGTCATCAATGGGCGCTAAAAGACGTTATAGGAGGCTGTCAATGTTAAGTTTAACGGATTCTGTTGCTGTCTTAGCTGGCGTCGGCCCGAAACGCCTGACAGCCCTCGAGCAGCTTGGTATTAGGACCATCAGTGATTTATTGTATTATTTTCCATTTCGTTATGAAGATTTAAAGGTTAAGGATTTATCCACGGTAGCCGATCAGGAAAAGGTGACCTTAAAAGGAACGGTCGTCGCCGATCCGGTCATCAGTCGTTGGGGACCGGGGAAGACCCGCCTTAATGTACGACTCTTGATTGAGCACGATGTCGTGATGGTGACTTTTTTTAATCAGCCTTATCTCAAAGATAAGTTTGAAGCCGGCGTTGATGTTGCCATTTATGGTAAGTGGGATGCTCGCCGCCATACGTTGACGGGGATGAAGGTTCTTGCGGTTCAATCAGCGGAGAATCCATCGTTTGCGGCTATCTATTCTGTTAATAAGAGTATCCGTCAAGGGACACTCGTTAAGATGATCCAAGAAGCCTTTGATGGCTATCGCGATGTTATTCCGGAATTGATTCCAGCGGACATTCGCACACGTTACAAGTTAATGAACGAACGTGATTTGATTGCCGGCATGCATTTTCCAAGCACGTATCTTGAAGCAAAGCAAGCACGCCGAAGTGCCATCTTTCACGAATTCTTCCGCTATCAGATGCAATTACAGGCTATTAAACAGGCTGATCGGCATGTGGCAAACGGCCTAGCTTTACCGTATCAAAATGAAGCCCTTAAAGCGTTTATTCAAACCTTGCCGTTTGATTTAACCGATGCGCAAAAACGCGTTGTTAATGAAATCTGTCTTGATTTAAAATCACCAGCGCATATGAATCGACTTCTTCAAGGAGATGTTGGTTCCGGGAAAACAATTGTGGCAGCAATTGCGTTATTCGCAGCGGTTACTGCTGGCTATCAGGCCGCGCTGATGGTCCCAACGGAAATTTTGGCAGAGCAACACTATCAAAGTTTGCAACGATTAATGGCCCCAATGAATGTGACAGTTGGTTTATTGACTGGCTCAACGGCGCTCAAAGAGCGGCGGAAATTACTGGCGGACATTGAATCCGGCCAAATCAATATCATTGTTGGCACCCATGCGTTGATTCAAGATGCCGTGGTCTATCATAAGTTAGGGTTTGCTGTAATTGATGAACAACACCGCTTTGGTGTCAATCAACGGCGGATTCTGCGTGAAAAGGGGCTACAGCCTGACATCCTGGCGATGACTGCGACGCCCATTCCGCGAACGTTGGCGATTACGGCGTATGGTGAGATGGATGTTTCTACCATTGACGAATTACCCAAAGGGCGGCTACCAATCGAAACCAGCTGGGTGCGTAGTAATCAAGTGGAACAGGCACTCAGTTTTGTCCGGAAGCAACTTGAGGCAAACTCACAAGTCTTTGCAATTACACCATTGATTGCTGAATCGGCGCAGATGGATTTAAAGAATGCTGAGGAAATCTATGCGACGCTAGCCGAACAGTTTGAACCTGATTACCATGTTGCGTTGTTGCATGGTCAGTTAAAAGATGATGAAAAAAATCAGATTATGAACGCTTTTTCTGCGAATAAAATTCAATTGTTGGTTTCAACGACGGTCGTTGAAGTTGGGGTTGATGTGCCCAATGCGACGGTAATGCTTATTTTTGATGCGGATCGTTTTGGTCTAGCCCAGTTGCATCAATTGCGGGGGCGGGTCGGTCGTGGCCAGAAAAAAGCATACTGTATCTTAGTAGCTGATCCGAAGAACCAACAAGGTGTTGATCGAATGACCATTATGACGGAAACGACGGATGGTTTCGTTGTTGCGCAAAAGGATTTGGAACTGCGGGGTCCAGGCGAAGTCTTCGGCGATCGCCAATCGGGCTTGCCGGTTTTTAAAGTCGGTGATCCAGTAGCGGATTTTGCTAGTTTACAAGTTGCTCAGCAAGAGGTACAAAAAATCTTTACGCGCGATCCAGCGTTGGCAGCACCAGAACATACACCACTCAAAAGATACTTACAACAACAAAAGCAGAATTACCTAACGTTAGATTAAAAATGGAAAGAGGAATGATAATGAAAATTGCAGTAGACGCAATGGGTGGTGATTTTGCACCACAATCAGTAATTGCCGGGGTATTACAAGCCCGCTCAGAATTAACAGATGTTGAATTTATATTGTATGGTGATCAACTACAAATCAAACCGTTGATTGACGATATGACGCGGTTAACGATTGTGCACACCACCGAAAAAATCACTAGTGAAGATGAACCAGTGCGTGCAATTCGCCGTAAAAAGCAAGCCTCAATGGTCCTAGCTGCTCAAGCGGTTAAAGACGGAAAAGCAGACGCACTTTTTTCATTGGGCAATACTGGCGCGCTTTTAGCAGCGGGGTTATTTGTGATTGGGCGGATTAAAGGGATCGATCGTCCCGGCTTAATGCCTACCCTTCCAGCCATTAATTCTGATTTAGGCTTCAACATGTTAGATGTGGGGGCCAACGCCGAAGCGAAGCCAGAACACTTGTATCAATATGGCTTAATGGGGAATTTTTACGCACAGGATGTTCGTGGCATTCACAAGCCCCGGATTGGGTTGCTGAACAATGGTACTGAAGCTGGCAAGGGTGATGAGTTGCACAAGGCAGCCCACCAACTGTTAGCAGACGATCCAACGTTAAACTTCATCGGTAATGTTGAAGCAAGTGAACTCCTAAAAGGGGTTGCAGATATCGTAGTCACCGATGGGTTTACCGGCAATGCGACACTTAAAGCAATTGAAGGCACGGCCACAATCGTGATGTCGCAAGTGAAACATGCCATCATGGATGCGGGCGTCAAAGAAAAAATCGGTGGTTTGCTCTTGAAAAAGAGTGTCGGTGGGATTCGGGACAAATTTGACACGTCTGTTTATGGCGGCGCTGTTTTGTTAGGCTTGAAAGCCCCAGTGGTCAAGGCGCACGGTGCGGCAGATGGCCGAACGGTATACTATACTGTTCGCCAGATTCATGCAATGCTAACGAACCAAACGATTCAAAAAGTAATCGATTATTTTGACCAACAAAATAGCTCAAAAGAAACCGATTGAAATAAGTGGACAACGTGCCCCAAAGGCGCTACAATATATTTCGCAAGTCTGATTTGATTGACTTGAATTGAGTTGCGAAGTTATGTATAATCACTGGATACCCAAAGTGTTAAGGACGTAAGTAAGGGTTTCAGTTTGGAGGTTTTTAATGATGAATGAACAAGAAATCTTTGATAAGATTGCGGCTATTATTGGCGATCGATTTGAGTTAAATAAAGATCAGGTAACAAACGAATTGAATTTCAAGGAAGACTTGGATGCTGATTCAATTGATATCGTGGAATTTGTCTTGGAATTGGAAGATACTTTTGGTGCTGAAATTCCGGATGAAGAAGCTGAAAAGATCGGTACGGTAGCTGATGCCGTTGCTTACATTAAAACAAAAATCAAATAATAACCTTAAAAACGAGCCTGTTGGTCGTGACGAGTCACGACTAACAGGCTTTTTTTTTGCTTTTTAAGGCGTATTTTTAAAATGAGATTATTCACATAATAATCGCTTATGGATGCGTTATAAAATTAGAATGATTCTTATAATGGCTTTATATCAATAAAAATAAATTAGAATATTTTAATATTTGTTATTTACTTTTCATTTTTAATCATGTATTATTACTTTTAACAACTGAAGGGAGTGTCCATATGAAACGAGAAAAGAGTTTGGTATTAGGCGTAACAACCGTGGCGGTCACATTATTATTAGCAGCTTGTGGAAACTCAGGGAACAAGGAAGCTGTTAAAACTGATACAGCCAGTTTTGCAACGAGTGACGTCATTGCAACAATGGATTCAGCGTTGAATACGGATGTGATCGGGGCGCAAGCTTTAACTGATACGATGGAAGGCCTTTACCGCTATGAAGGCAAAGAAATTAAACCGGCGATTGCAACTAAAGTTGTCAAACCAACTAATAACGGTTTAACATATACATTCCCTTTAAGAAAAGATGCGAAGTGGAGCAATGGCCAACCGGTGACGGCCGACGATTTTGTTTATGCTTGGCGCAGAGTCGTTGATCCTAAGGTTGGCTCACAATATGCTTATATTTATGAGGGGATCAAAAATGCGGCCGACATTACGACTGGCAAGCAACCGGTTGATTCACTTGGCGTAGTTGCTAAGGATCAACATACCCTAGAAGTTACCCTTGAAAAGCCAATTCCATACTTTAATCAATTGATGACGAGTTCAACTTTCTTCCCCCAATATCCAGAAGCAGTTGAGAAAGCTGGCAAGCGTTATGGGACCAATTCTAAAACGTTAGTCTTCAATGGCCCTTATAAGTTAGAAAACTGGAATGGCCCGGATAGCGCATGGCAAGAAGTCAAAAACACGAAGTATTGGAACGCTAAAGCAGTTAAGGTGAAAACGTTGAAGTATCAAGTGGTTAAAGATCCATCAACGGCCCTGAACCTCTTCCAAAGTAATAAATTAGACCGGACAGCCATCAGTGGTGATACGGCAAAACAAATGAAGAACGATCCCCATTATTCAACCTTGCAAAAATCAGCAACGTTCTATATGCAAGTTAACCAAGAAAAAAATCCCATCTTTAAAAACGCAAAGATTCGCCGAGCAATTTCGATGACGATCAATCGTAAAGAACTAGTGGCTCAAGTTCTAGGTGATGGCTCAAGTCCCATTGCTTCTGTGACACCAAAGAAGATGGCCTTTAATCCAACAACTAAGAAGGATTTTGTGGATGATTTAGCCGCAGCAGGCAAGAAAAATGCAAGCTATAATCCTAAAGAAGCAACCAAACTTTGGCGTCAAGGCCTTGCTGAAACTGGGCAAACCGGCAAGACGTTTAATTACACCTTGCTTGGGGATGACACGGATACGGCTAAGAAACAGTCTGAATATTTACAAAATACTTTGCAAAAGAACTTACCAGGTTTGAAAGTGACATTGGCCAACGTACCGTTTAAGACGCGTTTAACACGTTCAACGAACGGTGATTTCGACATGGTTGTCAGTGCTTGGAACGCTGATTTTCCGGACCCGATCACATTCTTAGACTTGTTTGTAACGGGTGGCGATAACAATAATGGTCATTGGAGCAATGCTGAATATGACGCACAAATCAAAGCAAGTAAAGTTGATAATGCCAATGATCCCCAAGCAAGATGGCAAAATCTTGTTAAAGCACAAGATATTATGAATACTGAATCAGGGGTCATTCCACTGTATCAATCAGGGATAGCGTACTTAACTAACCCAAATCTTAAAGGTTTAGACTATGGCCCTTCAGGAAACTACAATAATGTCTCACTTTATTTAAAAAAATAAACGGACTTTATAAAGATGGGTTTCGGCGTTGAAAAACAATGAAGCCTGTTTTTGTTAGGAGCGAACTTATGAGTAAATACCTTATTAAACGAATATTCTATTTAGTGCTAACCCTATTCATTGTCGCTTCTGTGACTTTCTTCATGATGAAGTTGATGCCAGGGACCCCCTATACAAATCAAGAAAAAATGAGTGCTGATCAATTACGCATCATGAATGAACAGTATGGGTTGAACAAACCATTGATCCAGCAATATTTCATCTATCTAGGTGGATTGTTGCACGGTGATTTTGGGACATCTTTCCAGTTCAACAATCAGCCTGTCTTAAGCTTAATCATGACGCGCTTAGGTCCTTCATTACAAATCGGGGCGCAAGCGATGATTGTCGGATCATTACTCGGAATTTTACTCGGGGCAGTGGCGGCTATCCGCAAAAACACATGGGTCGATGGGGTCGCAACGTTCTTTTCAATCGTTGGGATTTCAATTCCCAACTTTGTCTTGGCCGTCTTACTCCAATTTTTCCTAGCTTTTAAATTACAACTATTTCCAATTGCGTTATGGGATGGTTGGTCTTCTAGTATTTTGCCGACCTTGGCACTAGCAGTTGCGCCATTGGCGAATACAGCGCGGTTTATGCGAACTGAAATGGTTGATGTCTTAAACAGTGATTATATCGAACTTGCCAAAGCCAAAGGAAATTCAAAGTGGCAAACAGTAGCAAAACACGCCTTACGTAATTCAATGATCCCAGTTGTGACGATTATTGGGCCAATGGCGGTTAACTTGATGACTGGTTCATTGGTGGTTGAAAATATATTCTCAATTCCTGGTATTGGCGAACAATTCGTAAAGTCAATCATGACTAACGATTATCCAACCATCATGGGCTTGACCATTTTCTACTCATTTTTATTAACAGTGATTATTTTAGTCGTCGATATTCTTTACGGCATTATTGATCCACGAATTCGATTAAGCGACAGTCAGGGGGCTCACTAAATGGCAGATATTAAAATACCAGCGGGCTCATTCAAGCCCCTTACCCAAGACACACACGAAGCGCAAGAAAAAATTAGTGCGCCGTCGTTGACGTTTACCCAAGATGCACTTCGGCGCTTAAAACAAAATAAAGTGGCGGTAGTTTCGTTAATCGTTCTCTTGATTGTCATGTTGGCCGCTTTGTTGGCGCCAGTAATTGCACCCCAAAGCCCGAATACGCAAAACGTAGCATACGCCAACTTACCCCCTAAAATTGGCTCTGGGAATATACCTGGCTTTACCGGTAAGATGAATGTTGGCGGTGTTGAAGTTGATAAATATCAACAAGCAGGCGTTCCCAAAGGCAAAACGTTTATCCTAGGGACTGATTATCTCGGTCGTGATTTACTATCACGGATTTTATATGGGACACGGTTATCATTATTAATCGGGATCCTAGCGACCTTGGTCGATTTATTAATCGGCATTCCATACGGGATTGTTTCCGGATGGCGGGGGGGCCGATTGGATATGTTCATGCAACGGGTAACTGAAATCATTTCCTCGATTCCCAACTTAATCGTTGTCGTCTTGATGATGTTAGTGCTTCGTCCAGGTTTATTGTCAATTGTCATCGCAATCGGGTTTACCGGGTGGATTACGATGGCCCGGCTGATTCGGGCGCAAACTTTCCAACTGAAGGAGCAAGAATTCGTGCTCGCCGCGCGAACGTTGGGTGAAAGTTCGACTAAGATTGCTTGGAAACACCTGATTCCGAATTTATCCTCAACGATTATTATTCAAACAATGTTTACGATTCCGAGTGCGATTTTCTTCGAAGCGTTCTTGAGCTTTATCGGGATTGGCATTCCAGCACCGAACGCCTCGTTAGGGACATTATTATCAGATGGTCAAAAGGCTTTCCGGTTCTTGCCATACCAAATGTGGTATCCAGCAGCAGTCCTCTGTGTCATTATGATTGCCGTCAACTTACTAGCAGACGGGCTAAGGGATGCGTTTGATCCCAAATCATAGCTCCAGTTTCAAAAGCACGTTTGGAAAAAGCGGCTCATGAACGTTAACTGAAAAAGTTATTAAATGAAAGTGTCAATCTAAGGCCGTTTCCACGCGGTGTCATCATTGGAGGTCGTCAAATGGCAAATATTTTAGAAGTTAAACATTTAAGTATCGATTTTAAAACCTACGCAGGCAACGTCCATGCGATTCGTGATGTCAGTTTCAACTTAAAAAAGGGCGAAACATTAGCGATTGTTGGTGAATCTGGGTCCGGTAAGTCGGTGACGGTCCGAAGCATCATGGGGTTATTAGCCGGCAATGCTCACATTAAGGGCGGCACAATTAAGTATCACGATGAAGATTTGTTACAAAAGCCCGAACAGGAAATGAATGCGTTACGCGGTAGCGATATTGCGATGATTTTCCAAGATCCGATGACCTCATTGGATCCAACGATGCCAATTGGTAAACAGGTTGCCGAACCGTTATTAATTCATAAAACGATGAACAAAGAAGAAGCAATGAAACGTGCACAGAGTGTTTTAGAGTTGGTAGGCATTCCGAATGCTAAAGCACGAATGAAGGATTATCCGCATCAGTTTTCTGGTGGGCAACGGCAACGAATCGTGATTGCCATTGCCATTGTTGATTATCCACAAATCCTGATTGCCGACGAACCGACAACGGCCCTTGATGTGACGGTGCAAGCACAAATTATCGATTTGATGAAGGAATTGCAACGAAAAATTGAAACGTCAATTATTTTCATTACGCATGATCTAGGGGTTGTTGCGGGGATTGCGGATCGCGTCGCGGTGATGTATGCTGGCAAGATTATCGAATATGGTTTAGTCGACGAAATTTTCTACGAACCTAAGCATCCATACACGTGGGGGTTATTGAATTCGATGCCAACCCTCGATACTGCTGGGCGTCTTGAAGCTATTCCGGGGACGCCACCCGATCTGTTGGACCCACCCAAAGGAGATGCCTTTGCCCCACGTAATCCATACGCATTACAAATTGATGTTGAGCAGGAACCCCCTTTTTTTCAAGTCTCCAAAACACATTTTGCGGCAACTTGGTTGTTGCATCCAGATGCACCATCTGTGGAACCACCGGCAGCCGTTCGCGCAATGATGGCTAAGTACCAGGCGGCACAAGTTCAAGCGAAAGTAGGGACAATTGATGGATAAGGATAAAAAAGTATTAGTATCGGTTAAACATTTAAAGCAATATTTTAGCCAAGGTAAAAAATCCGAAGTAAAAGCCATTGACGATGTCTCATTTGAAATCTATGAAGGCGAAACGTTTGGCTTGGTGGGTGAATCTGGTTCTGGGAAGAGTACAACTGGGCGGAGTATTATTCGATTATACAACCCAACGGATGGTGAAATTCTATTCGATGGTCGTGATATTAGTAAGATTAAAAATCATAGTCGTGAAATGAAGGCATTCCGTAAAGAAATTCAAATGATTTTCCAAGACCCCTATGCGTCATTAAACCCGCGGATGAAGGTTAAAGATATTATCGCTGAAGGGTTGCACATCCACCACCTGGTCAAAAATGAGGCAGAATGTGATGCGCGTGTAAATGAACTTTTGGAACTCGTCGGATTGAATAAAGATCATGCAACCCGGTATCCGCATGAATTTTCCGGTGGGCAACGGCAGCGCATCGGAATTGCACGGGCACTTGCGGTAAAGCCTAAGTTTATCATCGCGGATGAACCCATTTCGGCGCTTGATGTGTCGATTCAAGCCCAGGTGGTTAACTTGATGAAAGAAATTCAAGAACAGCAAAATTTAACGTATTTGTTCATTGCGCATGATTTGTCGATGGTCAAATATATTAGTGATCGGATTGCCGTTATGCATAATGGTAAAATTATGGAATTAGCACCTGCCGATGATATCTATAATCGACCATTGCATCCGTATACACAAAGTTTATTATCCGCGGTACCGTTGCCTGATCCTAAGATAGAGCGGCAACGTCGCAGAATTGATTATGATCATGCAATTGAAGCGGATAATACAGACCGTCAATTGCGTGAAGTGGCCGATGAACATTATGTCTATGCCACTGAAGCCGAATTAGCGAGTTATCAAACCGCTAATGCAGCGATGATGACGCCACCTGCATAAAGTAATGCCTGTTTTGAAATATTCATTAGCGTGTTACAATGAATACTTCAAAACAGGCGTTTTTTTATGATTAATAACGGCGACAGTTTGCTAGGAACGACGCTGTTTTTTTGAGCAGATAAACGGTATAATAATGAAAGATTAAACAGTTGAAATGGGGTAATTTAATTTTGGATGCAGCACTAGTCAGCGAGCTTCGAGCACGCTACGGCATTGAATTTCAGAATTTAGCATTATTAGATGAAGCCTTTACGCATTCGTCATACGTCAACGAACATCGAGAATTGGGTTTACGCGATAACGAACGCCTCGAATTCTTGGGTGACGCCGTGATGGAAATTACGGTTTCAGAATACTTGTACAAGAAATATCCAGACTGGCCAGAGGGCAAGCTCACCCGGTTACGGGCCGCAATTGTCTGCACGAAGAGTTTTAGTAATTTTGCTAAAGAAGCGCATTTTGATCGTTATATTCGCCTTGGTAAAGGGGAAGAAAAAAACGGCGCGCGAGCACGGGCGACACTTTTGGAAGATCTGTTTGAAGCTTTTAACGGCGCTTTGTTTTTAGACCAGGGGCGTGGCGCAGTCGTTAAATTCATCGAACAAATTGTCTTTCCTAAAATTGAAGCCGGTGAATTTTCAGATCAAACGGATTATAAGACCAATCTGCAAGAGTTCTTGCAACAAGCCGGTGAAGTTGAGATTGAATATAAATTGTTGGCAGAAGTGGGGCCATCCCATGCCCGCCAATTTGAAGTGGACGTCATGATGGGCGATCGCGTCTTGGGTTCAGGTGTTGGTCGGAATAAAAAAGCAGCCGAACAAGCAGCGGCTAAAGCGGCACTTGCCAAACTGAAATAAAGAAAGAAGCACACGCCAGTTAAATAACCGCCGTGTGTAGGGAGTTTAGGACATGCAGTTAAAGTCATTGGTTTTATCAGGGTTTAAATCGTTTGCTGATAAAACAGAAATCAATTTTTCAGAAGGTTTAACGGGCATCGTTGGGCCAAACGGGAGCGGTAAAAGTAACGTCACCGAAGCGATTCGGTGGGCAATGGGCGAACAATCTGCCAAGAGCTTACGGGGCGAAAAAATGCCGGACATTATTTTTGCTGGGACTGACATTCGCCCCCAGATGAATAAAGCAGAAGTGACGCTTGTCTTTGATAACAGCGATCAATATCTGAAACAAGAACAAGCAAACGTCACGATTACGCGTCGTTTATTTAGAAACGGCGATAGTGAGTTTTATTTGAACCAAAAGAGTTGCCGGTTAAAAGATATCGTTAATTTATTTATGGATTCTGGTCTTGGGCGAGAATCTTTTTCGATTATTTCGCAAGGCCGGGTTGAAGCCATTTTTAACAGTAAACCAGAAGAGCGGCGGAATATTATTGAAGAAGCCGCAGGTGTTTTGAAATATAAACAACAAAAGAAAAAGGCCCAATCTGAATTAGATCAAACGGATGAAAACTTGAGCCGGGTAACCGATATTCTCCATGAATTACGGGGACAAGTGGAACCGTTGAAAGAGCAAAGCAGTATCGCGCAAGATTATCTGGATCAAAAAGCGCAATATGACGCGTTGCATCAACAATTGTTGGTAATTGAAATCGATCAATTGATTGCCGACCAAAAGACTTACCAAGAAAAGGCCCAAACGCTTGCACACGCTTTGCAAGCGATTGAAACCGACATCGCCAAGACAACAGCGGCCCAAACAAAGAACCAAGCAACTTTAACGCAATTAGAACAACAGATTGAACAGGATAATCAGACGTTGTTAGAAAAATCACGCTTGGCCGAAAATCTATTAGGTCAAGAAAATGTTTCAAAAGAGCGGGCTAATTATACAGATGCTAATCGCCAAAGTTTAGTCGAACAGATCGACACATTAAAACAACAGTTAACAGCGGAACAAGCTAAGCAAGCTGCATTAAGCGCGACTTATGAAGAAAAAGTGACAGCATTAAGCACATTGAAGGCGTCATTAACTACCCTTAAACGCCAAGCATCTGGTAGTGAAGCTGAACTGAAGGCCAAGATCGAACATATCCGGCAAGATTACATTGACCAGATGCAAGCCCAAACGACCAACCATAATGAACAACAATACCTAGAAAAAACCTTGCTACAAACCAAAATGCAACTTGCGCGGCAAGATAGTGCAGTCGATGAGACATCGACGCAATTAGCACAAAAAAAGGCAGAACAAGCCGCCCAAAAAGCACAACTTGAAACCCTTAAAGCCCAATACGAAACGTTGGCTAATGATTTGGCACAATTACAAACCCAAGTTAACGCGGATCAGGCGGCGTATCAAAAGCAACAAAATAGTTGGTTCCAAGCCTCTGGGATTTTACAAAAAGCTAAAGCCAAACAAGCGAGCCTTGCAGAATTAAATGATGATTATGCTGGCTTTTATCAAGGGGTTAAGGCTGTCTTGAAGCAAAAACAACAGTTTCCTGGATTATTAGGTGCTGTTGCCGAATTAATGCAAGTACCAACTGAATATCAACAAGCAATTGAATTAGCGTTAGGCGCACAGTTGCAACAAGTTGTAACCCGGGATGAACAGACGGCCAAACAAGCGATTGATTATTTGAAAACGAATCGGATTGGGCGGGCGACTTTCTTACCAAACAACGTTGTTAAACCACGCTTATTACCAAGTAGCTTAGTCAACCAGTTACAACAACAACCCGGATTTATCGGCATTGCCAGTGATCTTGTCCAGTTTGATGAACAAGTGCGCCCGGTGATGAGCCATTTGATGGGGAATTTGATTGTTGCGACTGATTTGGAGCCGGCCATTAAATTGAGCCAACTTACGGGCCACCGTTACCGGATTATTACTTTAGCGGGCGATATTTTAAGCCCCGGGGGTTCAATGACGGGGGGCCATAATAATCGTCAGAATAATGGTGGGCTACTTGCGCGTAAACAAACCTTAACTGATTTAGAAGGGCAAATTGCGAAGATGCAAGTGGCTTTAGATCAAAAGCAAGCGAGTGTTCAAGCGACAAAAGCCCAATTAACAGCCCATCAAGCAGAATTGGATACGAAACAAGCGGCATTGGAAACCGCTAAGAATCAATATCAAGCTGCTCAAAATACGTTAGCCTTGACTGATGAACGATTGAGTCAGTTTGAACGCCAACAACAAGCAACGGATTATCAAGTGCAACAACAGCAACAAGCCTATGATGCTGATTTGAAACGCCAGGCAGAATTAGTGGCCGCCGAAGCTGAGATCGTTGCTTCCATTGCACAGCTACAAGCAGCGCTCAAAACGGCTAATGAGCAATTACAACATTTTGATGAAAGTCAAAAACAGATTGCAAAACAGCAAACAGCTCTTGAAACGGAATTGGCTGTGGCTGTGGCTGAGCAAAAAAATGTTCAGGAGAAATTAACGGTTGCCACACGCAATAGCAACGACTTGGCCGCTCAGTTGAAAGCCAGCCAAGATAAACTAGCTGCACTAAAACAAGCGGATCAAGAAGATGCCACGAGTCAAAAGAAACGCCAAGCACTCTTAAAGGCAACAAATGCCTTGATTGAAAAAATTCAAGCGAAGTTGGCCAATGAGCGCGCGCAAAAAGAAACCCTTCAAGCGAAACAGCAGACGCTTCAAGCCAACGCAACGCGTGTTTATCAATTACAAAAAAACACCTTAGCTGAGCAAGAACAAAACGCTGTTGGCCTTAATCGCGTTAAAATTAATATTGATCAACGCTTAAATACATTGAGTGCGGACTATCAATTGACTTACGAAGCAGCAAAGGCTGCTTTAGCTGCTTCGGACTTAACAGATGACCAATTGCGGTCTAAGTTGAAACTATTGAAACTCGGCTTAGCTGATTTAGGGACGGTCAACTTGGCGGCCATTGACGATTATCAACGTGTTAAAGAACGCTATGATTTCTTAATGCAACAAGATGCGGACTTAATGGATGCTAAGCGTCAGTTATTAGCATCGATGGCGGAAATGGACAAAGAAGTTGAAAAGCGGTTTAAAGAAACATTTGAACAAACGGCAGCCGCTTTTGAGACGATTTTCCCGATCATGTTTGGCGGTGGTCACGCTAGTTTAACATTGACGGATCCAAGTGCCCTATTAACCAGCGGGATTGACATTATTGCCCAACCACCTGGCAAAAAATTACAGCGTCTCAGTTTATTATCAGGCGGGGAACGTGCACTGACGGCAATTACGTTATTATTTGCCATCTTGAAAGTGCGTCCAGTACCGTTTTGTATTTTGGATGAGGTTGAAGCTTCGTTGGATGAAGCCAATGTTACGCGCTTTGGCCGATTCATGAAACGCTATGAGAGTGATACGCAATTTATCGTGATTACTCACAGAAAAGGAACGATGACCCAAGCTAATCGATTATATGGCGTGACAATGGCGGAATCTGGCATCTCAAAGATCGTTTCCGTTTCATTAGAAGAACACGCAACAGCCTAGGAGGAAAATCATGGGATTATTTGATCGTATTAAAAAAGCATTTTCAGGCGAACCAGAAAAAGAAACACCAGTTGAACAAGACCAAACAACACCGGAAACGTCGACTGAACCAGACGCTACGCCGGTTGAACCACAAGCTTTTGCAACAACTTCGGCGGCTGAGAAAACGGAAACCGATGAACCAGCTAGTTTAGCGACTGAAGATGATTCAGAAACACTATCACCGGTTATGCCACCAGCAAAAACGCCTGACCAACCGGCACCAGTTGAAATACCCGTGGCAACTGAAGAACCAGCTACACAGACCCCGGAAGAAGCTCCGGGTGACGTGCAAGCTGCTGAAACGGAAAAGTATGATGCCGGTTTAGAAAAGTCACGGCTCACATTCGGTCAACGGTTAAATGCATTGTTCGCTAATTTTAGAAGTGTTGATGAAGCCTTTTTCGATGATGTCGAAGAAATGTTAATTGAAGCCGATGTTGGCTATGAAACAGCGATGAAGATTGCTGACGAATTGCGGGATGAGGTGAAGTTGCGCAATGTTAAGAAACCAGAAGCTGTGTCGCAAGCAATTGTTGAAAAGTTAGTTGATTTGTATGGTCAAGAAGGTCAAGCAGAAGATAATCAATTGCATTTCGCTCCACAAGGAGAATTAACCGTCTTCTTATTCGTGGGGGTCAATGGCGCCGGGAAAACAACTTCAATCGGGAAGTTTGCCCATCAATTGGAAAAAGCGGGTAAAAAGGTCTTATTAGCGGCCGGGGATACCTTTAGAGCCGGGGCCATTGAACAACTACAAGAATGGGGACGCCGGGATAATGTCCCTGTTATGGCCAGTGTAGCGGGCAGTGATCCAGCGTCGGTTGTCTACGACGCGGTTAAGCGTGCTAAAGCGGAACAATTTGATATTTTATTGGTTGATACGGCCGGACGGTTGCAAAACAACGTCAATTTGATGAAAGAATTGGAAAAAGTGAAACGGATTATCACTCGTGAAGTGCCAGCAGCGCCGCAAGAAGTCTTGCTAGTTTTAGATGCAACAACTGGACAAAATGCTTTAATCCAAGCTAAACAATTCAAGCAAACAACCGATGTGAGTGGGATTGTCTTAACCAAGTTAGATGGTTCAGCGAAAGGGGGCATTGTGTTGGCCGTTCGCACAGAACTCCACTTACCAGTCAAAATGGTTGGTCTGGGAGAACAAATGAACGACTTACAACTCTTTGATCCCAACCGGTTTGTTTATGGCTTGTTCAAGGACATCATTGTCGGCGATGGGCCCCAAAAAACAGCTGCTACTGATGTTAGTCAGGCGATTAAATGAAATTTATAACTTCTGACAAAGTGACACTTGATTATTCAGATGTAGGAATGGGACAACCAATTCTTTTCTTAGCCGGTTTTGGCGCTTCTAAAGAAATTTGGCATGCGCAAGCAACCTTCTTTGAGGCTTGTCAATTTCGGGTTATTCAGCTAGATGTTCGCAATCAAGGCTTATCACAGCACACGGTGAAGGGCTTAAGAATGTCACGAATGGCCAAAGATATTGCTGAATTCATTTCAGCACTTGGATTAGATAAACCAATCTTGGTGGGGAATTCAATGGGGGCCGCTTGTATTTGGGCTTACATGTCACTTTATTCGGATAAACAATTGGCAAAAGTGGTTGCCATTGACCAGTCACCTAAGATGATTGCTGATGAAACTTGGGATTATGGGTTTAAGGACTTAACTTGGTCAAGTTTTCCAAGCCAACTTAGATTAGACTTTGGACGTGCAACCTATCGGAAGATTGATGCAGTGACTAATTCATTAGTTACCGCAGTTAAGCAGCAGTCCCCATTTGATAGGGAACTAGATCTACCGTTATTAGTGGATCATGCATTTCAAGATTGGCGGGATGTTATTCGCCAGAGTACGCAACCGTACTTAATAATTGCTGGTGCCAAAAGTCCCTATTTTAATCCAGCATTTGCTGAAGTAGTCGCTCAAATGGGAGCTGATGGACACTTTGCAATCATTGAAGAAGCTGGGCACATCGTGATGGCTGAGCAAGCCGCTGTGTTTAATCAGGTGCTATTAACATTTATTAAAGCTTAAAAAGGCATCAAGACAGATATTAATTTGTCTTGATGCCTTTTTGGTTGCTATTAAACGTTTGACGCTAAAATCTTAGTTGCGGTCGGTTCATCGAGGATAACATCTGTTAAGAAATTACCACGCAATGCAGCAGCCACAGCATGACTCTTAAATTTATTATTAACGACACCAACGCGAATCGGGACTTGAAGAATATTATCGATTGAAATACCAAAAGTTTTATCAGCAGCAGAATCGATTAGAAAGTGACCATTTTGATCGAATGGCCGGCCATAGAGTAATCCAACGACTTGTTTTACGTTGAGTTTAGGGAATAGGGCAGCTAGACTATCGTGCCAACTAGGAATCGATTCTAAGGATGCCATCGTTCCTAAGGTGGTCAAGATAAGGTCCATTTGATGCGCCGTTGTTAAAGTTGGCTGGATTGCCGGTTCAAGGGCCAACAGTTGGCGGACTTGATCGTTAAGAATATAGAGCGGCGCATTTAATGTTGAATATTGACTATTATATTTATTGGCCGCTTTTTGAACCATCCGCATCGAACCAGCAAGTGAGTTGTATTTACCATTTTCACCCATAAATTGCGTAAAAATGAGTTGTTCTTTAGTGATAGGTTTAAACCGTTCAATGACATTATAAACGGTGTCTCCCCAACTGAGACCAATAATTTTTAAGGGTTCAATGAGTTTTTGAACATTTTGCGCTGCAAAGGTGTAGAAACGGTCAGAATCATTGCTATTTTCTTCTGTGTTAGCAAGTACGTAAAAGTGGTGGCCAGGATAGCTGATACTGAGTTGTTTTTCAAGCTCTGGACTGCGAGTAAACGGTGATCTAATCGTAATCGAAACAATATTTTTAGCTAATGCTTCATCTAGATATTTTGAAATTTTGTAACGACTAACGTGATATTTAGCTGAAATATCAGCAATCGTTAATTGACTGATATAGAAATCTTGGGCAATATTAATCAATAAATCAGTGTTAGTTGGTTCTGACATAGTAATCTCCTTGAATTAGTTTAGTAAAAGATGAAAAAATATATATTAAATATAGCGCTTTCTATTTACAAAATGAACAATTAGAAGTATCATTAATTTAAAATATTTCAAAAATATTATATTTTTTTAAAATATTTTAAATTGGAGGTTGTACAAATGGCTCTTGACGAAATGAAAGCGCTACATCGAAAGCATACGGGCGTTTTGAGTATTCACGGTGAACTACCTGTGAAGAATAGAACAGATTTAGGGAAAGCATATACACCAGGGGTTGCTGAGTTGAGTAAATTAATTCAACAAGATACATCCCTTGCACGCCAATATACAGTTAGTGGCAAGTTAATTGCAATCATTACAGATGGTTCCGCCGTCCTTGGCTTAGGTGATATTGGTCCCCAAGGGGGGTTACCAGTCGTTGAAGGGAAAGCGCTATTATATAAAGAATTAGCGGACGTCAATGCGATTCCACTAGCATTGGATCAAACATCCGTTCCTGAATTCGTTCAAACGGTTAAGAATATCAGTAAAAGTTTTGCTGGTATTCATTTGGAAGATATCAAGGCACCTAGATGTTTTGAAATTGAGGATCAATTGAATCAGGTGCTCGATATTCCAGTATATCACGATGATCAAGAAGGAACAGCGATTGTTGTATTAGCAGGGCTAATTAACGCTGCTAAAGTTGTTGATAAATCATTGGCTGATTTAAAGGTGGTTGTTAATGGGGCTGGGGCTTCAGGACTAGCAACAGCTAAGCTATTGGCTAGTGTAGGTATTCGCAATATCACACTAGTCGATCAAAAAGGGGTAATTCGCAATCAAAGTACCAGCCTAAATAACTACCAATTAAAATTTGTTCAGTCAGTTAAGCCAAACACACAGGCGCACACCTTAGCAGAAGCATTGGTTGACCAAAATGTACTGATTGGTTTATCAGTAGGGGGAATCGTAACGGAAGCAATGGTCAAATCAATGGCAACTGATCCCATTATTTTTGCATTAGCTAATCCAATTCCAGAAATTGAACCAGCATTAGCACAAAAAGCGGGCGCGGCAGTGGTTGCCACCGGCAGCTCAGCCTATCCCAATCAAGTGAATAATATTCTAGCATTTCCAGGCCTTTTTAGAGGCTTACTTGAAAACCATGTGACCCACTTTGAAACTGGCATGGAAGCCGAGATTGCCAAAGCACTGGCTAATATGATTAAAGCACCAACTAACGAAAAAATAGTGCCGGGTGTTTTTGATGATGGTGTCGTTGAAACAGTCGTTGAAGCAGTAAAGCAGTATAAATAATGATTTTAGAATGGAGTCTTTGATATGGAAGCAAAGAAAACTGTAAACAATCAGAATTTATTCCAAAAATTTATTGCATTACACATTGGTATTATTCCAATGCCACTCTATTTAATCTTAACACTGGGCTACATCCTATTAACAATGGGAAATCAAATGCCAGATGATATGTTAGGTGCTTTAGGCATTATGACTTTATTTTCATTTATTCTTGAAGAAGTTGGAAAGCACATTCCGGTCTTGAAATCATTAGGTGGTAAAGTGTTGGTCGTTACCTTCTTACCATCGTATTTAGTTTATCAGAATTGGCTACCTAAAAGTACTGTTCATGTTGTAACAAATTTTATGACACGTAACAATTTTTTAGCGTTTTTCATCGCTTTATTGATTGTTGGTAGTATCAGTGCAATGAACCGCAAAACTTTGATTAAGCGAGTACTAGAATTATTGTTGTTTTATTAATTTGTGAATGCGTTGGTCCAATTTTAGGGATTGCAGTTGGAACATTATTAGGGCTTTCTGTATGGAAGAGTTACTTTTATGTTGTTGCACCAATTATGGCCGGCGGTGTTGGCGAAGGTGCTTTGCCATTGTCATTAGGTTATGCAGCCATTATTTCAATGACCCAACCTAAGATTTTCGCGATGATTTTACCTTGTGTTATGCTAGGGAGTTTAGTAGCCGTTATCTTAGCTGGTATTTTGAAAAAAATCGGTGACGTGCATCCAGAATGGACTGGTAATGGCCGGCTTGTGGCGTCAGATGAAGCTGAATCAGGGCTTGATAATTTAACGCAAAAATCAAATGGTGCTGACATCGAAAAAATGTTAGTATCTGGTATTTTAGCCGTTGCACTCTACTTATTAGGGGTTTGGGTCAATAGTGTGATTCATTTACCAGCACCAATTGTTTTATTAATTGTCGTGATGGCTGCTAAAATGTTGGGCTGGATTCCAGCGAGCTTACAAGCTGGTGGGAGTTCATTATACAGCTTAACGGTTAAAGGAATCACACCGCCATTATTATTTGGTGTTGGGGTGGCGATGACCCCTTGGAAATCATTGATTACAGTCTTTACGAATGTACCAATGCTGATCACGATTGTTGTCACAGTTACTGGAATTGTCACTGCTGCATTTTTTAGTGCTAAATTTTTGGGAATGTACCCAGTTGATACAGCGATTGCGGTATCATGTTGTAGTGGCCAAGGTGGAACAGGTGCTTTAGCCATTTTGGCAGCAGGCGATCGTATGGTTTTAATGCCATTTGCACAAGTAGCTGTCCGTCTAGGTGGGGCTATCACAGTAACATTATCAATATTCTTGATGCGATTATTTGCTTAAAAGGAGTTTTTAATGAATTACGCTCAACAACTAAAAAAACTAAATTTAAAAGAGACACATTATTATAAACAATGGGCCGCGTTACTTGCGCAAGAAGGAATTAAAGGTTCATCTCAAGTATCTGTTGATGTCGACGGTTGTTTCGGTATTTTTGAAGACCAACGACTGATTGCAACTGGTGCCTATCAAAAAAATGTTTTAAAATATATTGCCGTTGATGCAAACTATCAAGATGGTAAGTTGTTTAACGATATTATTTCGGCGTTGATCAACGCCCTAACCCAGCAAGGCATTTTTCATTTCTTTGTTTTTACCAAACCAATTTACCGGAAAAGCTTTGAATTTGTTGGTTTTAAGGTTTTGGCTGAAACTGCCTTAGCTGTCTTATTGGAAGCCGGGGATGTTTCTTTGCAACAATTTATTGCCCAGGTGCCACGCTTAGAGAATCAATCTACGCGAATGATTAGTGCGATTGTAATGAATGCTAATCCATTTACGTTAGGTCATCGTTATTTGGTGACACAAGCTGCTCAAAAGAGTGATTTTGTCTATATTTTCGTTGTTAGTCAGGATGTGTCGCTATTTACAACTGAAGAACGATTTAAACTGGTTCAAAAAGGACTTGCAGATTTACCCAACGTTGTCGTCGTCTCAAGTAGTGAGTATATGGTTAGTTATGCAACGTTCCCTTCATATTTTCTGCCAGAGTCACAAGATGTCATAGAATATCAAACCGCTTTGGATGCCCAATTGTTTAAAAAAATTGCCACACAGTTGAATATTCGACAACGTTTTTTAGGCGAAGAACCTTTCTCTAAAACAACGGCCCTTTACAACAAAGCGTTACAAGCTAATTTACCACCAGAGGTCATTGTTGAAGTGATCCCAAGGCTGGAAACAGCGGAACAAGTCATTTCAGCAACACAAGTCAGAAAAGCCATTCAAAGTGGCGCCATTGAGACGATTCGTACGTTCGTCCCAGCAACGACGTATCAATTCATTAAACAAAATCAGGCTACTTTACAAGCCAGAATTCAGAAAGGGATGCAAGTTGATGGAAATTAAACATACAGCAATTGCAGGTACACTAGAATCAAGCGATATCCAAATCATGCTTTCTAAAATTGAGGGGCCAACTGAAATTGAATTAGAAAGTGCGGTTGAAAAACAATTTGGGACACAAATTCGAACATTAATGCGCACCATCTTAGAGCAGTACGGCATTACAAACGTTAAACTGAAAGCGGTCGATAAAGGCGCTTTAGATTGTACGATTAAAGCGCGCTTGATCACAGCCATTCAACGGGCAATCGACAAACAAAATGATCCAGATTGGGAGGTACTAGGCTAATGGAACGTTTACGACGGACGATGATGTTTGTACCAGGTAATAACCCGGGGATGTTGAAAGATGCGGGGATTTACGGAGCTGACTCAGTCATGTTCGATTTAGAAGACTCAGTCTCACTTGCTGAAAAAGACGCTGCTAGAATGCTAGTGATGCAAGCTTTGCAAACAGTTGATTATGGTGATACTGAGTTGGTTGTCAGAATTAATGATTTGGAAACGCCATTTGGCCGACCAGACATCTTTGCAATGGTTAAAGCTGGTGTGGATGTTATTCGATTACCAAAGACTGAAACTGTTGATGATGTCTTGGAAACAGAAGCGGTGATTGCTGAAGCTGAAGCTTATTTTAATATACCGCTTAAAACCACCAAGATGATGGCCGCCATCGAAAGTGCTGAAGGTGTTTTAAATGCACCAGCAATTGCGAAAGCTTCAGATCGATTAATCGGAATTGCAATTGGTGCTGAAGATTACGTTACTAATATGAAGACCCACCGTTATCCTGATGGTGCAGAATTATCATTTGCTCGTAATATGATTTTACATGGTGCTAGAGCTGCTGGTATTGCCGCTTTTGATACTGTGTATTCAGATGTTGATAACGAAGCTGGCTTTAAACACGAGGTTGAATTAATTCATGAACTTGGTTTTGATGGTAAATCAGTTATTAATCCACGCCAAATTCCGCTAGTTAATGCGATTTATGCACCAACTGAAAAAGACGTTCAAAATGCAAAGGATGTTTTAAATGCCATCGAAGAAGCGCGGATTAAAGGTTCAGGGGTTATTGCCTTGAACGGTAAGATGGTTGATAAACCGGTAGTTGCTCGCGCACAACGGACGATGATGTTGGCAAAAGCATCACACTTAGTTGATCAGGAGGGAAATTGGCATGCTGAATAATGTACAACGAGAATTACCAGATGATTTAATGGAGAAAATGCGTTATCAACCATTTAAAACGGTTGAAATTGGGCATCCCGAAATTCAACGGGTGGCACCTAAAGTAACCGTTGATCAAGGGCACGCCAAGTTAGTATCGTCAATTGAAGCTGTTATTAAAAAAGTTGGTCTCAAAGATGGCATGACAATTTCATTCCACCACCATTTCCGTGAAGGGGATTACGTGTTTAATGCGGTTATGCAAATCTTGATTGATCAAGGTTTTAAAGGCTTAACTTTAGCACCAAGTTCGCTTACAAATGTGATGAATAAAATGGTTGTTAAAGCAATCAAAGCGGGTGTTGTCACCCATATTACATCATCTGGAATGCGTGGCGAATTAGGGGATTTAGTATCGCATGGTGGTTTGGAAAATCCGGTTATTTTGCGTTCACATGGTAACCGTGCACGGGCCATTGAAAGTGGTGATATCAAGATTGATGTTGCCTTCTTAGGGGTTCCCAATTCTGATGAAGTTGGTAATGCAAACGCGATTAAAGGCAATGCTGTTTTTGGTTCATTAGGTTATGCTTTAATAGATGCACAGTATGCAGATAAGGTCGTTTTATTAACTGACACGCTTATGCCATATCCCAACACACCTGCTAGTATCAAACAAACACAAGTTGATTATGTGGTGAAAGTGGATAAAGTGGGGGATCCGGAGAAAATTGGTTCAGGTGCAACCCGCTTTACCAAAGATCCTAAGGAATTAAAAATTGCTGAAATGGTAAATGCGGTCATCACACATTCTCCTTATTTCAAACAAGGCTTCTCATTCCAAACAGGCTCTGGTGGCGCTGCATTAGCTGTTACGCGTTATTTACGCGAGTCAATGTTGAAAAAATCAATCACAGCTTCATTTGCTCTGGGGGGGATTACCAAGCCTACTGTAGATTTATTAAATGAAGGCCTCGTCGGCAAAATTTTAGATGTTCAAGATTTTGATAAAGGGGCTGCTGATAGCATGGCGATTACCGAAAATCAACAAGAAATTGATGCTTCTTGGTATGCAGATCCTAACAACAAGGGGGCTGCGGTGAACCAACTAGATGTCTGCATCTTATCAGCGCTTGAAATTGATACGAAATTTAACGTTAATGTGATGACTGGCTCAGACGGTGTTTTACGTGGGGCAATCGGGGGCCATCAAGATGCTGCTAATGCCAAGTTAACGATTATTTCAGCCCCAATTGTCAGAGGGAGAATTGCAACAGTTGTTGATGATGTGACAACGGTTGTTACACCAGGGGATTCAATTGATGTTTTAGTGACAGAATTAGGGATTGCGATTAATCCTAAACGGAAGGATTTGCTTAAATCGTTAGTTAATATCCCTGGTGTTCCAGTATTTACGATTGAAGAACTCCGCCAAAAAGCGGCTAAAATTGTCGGCCAAGCGGCCCCATTAGCGTTCACAGATAAGCCAGTTGCTTTGATTGAATACCGTGATGGGACTTTAATGGATGTAGTTTACCAAGTAAAGGACTAGTGAAATGCTTAATCTATTTGCAACAGGAACGCCGCAAGACATTACTGCAGTGTTAAAGAATCGAGATCAGCGAGTTGAATTACAAAATCAGTTAGTTGTTGATGCCAGTCAAAACCAGAGCGTTGTCGTTTTAAAGCTCAATATCCCAGGCCCCATTAAGAATAATGCTGATTTAACACGCTTATTTTTGGCAGGGCTAGCTGCTTTTGAACAAAATATGGTTATTTGTCGACAAATAGATTGGGCGAAACCAACTGGTCCTGAGACGTTTTTAATTGTAGAGGGCTTGCCCTTGGCTATTAAACAGCAAGCTGTCATGTTTGAAGATCAACATACTTTAGGTCGATTATTTGATGTTGATGTTTTGATTTGGCAATCAGCTCTACAACAAGGACAACCAATCAGTCGAAAAGCATTAGGACAGCCAACCCGTCGCTGTTTATTATGTCAGCAAGCTGCTAAGGTTTGTGCTAGAAGTCGCCGGCATACGGTGGCGGAATTACAAGCGGTGATTAACCAACAATATCAGTTATTTATGGAGACTAATTAGATGAAAACACCCCAAGAAATCGCGCAATTTGCGCAACGCGCACTTTTATATGAAGTAAGTTGTCATCCTAAACCAGGATTAGTGGATCCAATTGATCACAAGACACATACGGATATGGATTTCTTTACGTTCATTGATAGTAGCGTCGTGTTGTTACCTTTTTTTGAACAATTTGTTCGCGTAGGGGAAACATTTAATCAGGTGGATTTAACCGCCTTAATGGCTCAAATTCGGCCCTTAGGGATGCAGGCTGAAGAGGCGATGTACCAAGCGACTAACGGGGTTAATACGCATAAAGGTGCGATTTTCTCACTGGGAATTTTATTGAGTGTAACGGGTTATTTGCAACAAAAAAGGACATTATCGGCAACAGCACTCAGTCAAGCCATTCGAAAGATGTTGGCTGGATTAGTTGAGAATGATTTTAAAACACTTCATCACAAACAATTAGCACAACTCACTAATGGTGAAAAAATGTATCTGAAGTATGGTCTAGTTGGAATCCGTGGTGAAGCACAAGCTGGCTATCCAACCATTTTTGAAGTAGCCTATCCTTATTTGCAAAAACAGACTGGTGATTGGAATGTCCGCTTATTGAATACATTGATGAAAATTATCAGTGTTTCGGAAGATTCCAACTTAGTAAAGCGAAGTGGTCGTTTACAGACATTAAAAGATGTCCAGGCACAAGCAGCAGCGATTGTTGCAGCTGGCGGTGTCGCTACACCACTAGGTCAAAAAGGGTTATTGAAATTAGATCAAGAGGCGACGCAAGGATATTATAGTCTCGGAGGCAGTGCTGATTTATTAATTATTACGATTTATGTTACATTGTTACTACAATAGATTTTAAAAATAGCGATTATCATCAGGTAACTGACGGTATCGCTATTTTTTGATTGTGGTTGTAAGATAGCACGGTGTTTTCAAATGCAAGCTGGCCTTTAATTGGTGGTGTCAAAGTGATTATTAGAAATATGATACAGCATAAAAAAAGAACCAGCCAAAATGGCGGTCCTCTTTTTAATTATTAAGCGGATTTGATTTTTGGTTCGCGTCCTAAAATCACTTGAGCGATAATTAGGACCACATAGGCAATTAAAATGCTACCCAGTAGCCGATTTGTTGCGGTTGCCTGAACCAACCAGTATTCTTGCCAAGCGTGGTTGTTGAAAACCCACCAGAATAATAGCCCAAATAGTAAGGCTAGGGTGTTTAAAATAGCGAAGAACCACAGATTACCATTTTCCTTATTCTTTAAATAGATGATTGAGAAGATTAAGCTCCAAATGCCCCAACCGATTAATGCACATGTCACGCCCCAATAGATAATTGTTGCTACCATCATAAAACCTCCATAGAAATTTCAAATTAAGTTATGAAAAAGCTTACATTTCTATTTTAGCATGATTTTTCGTTTATACTAGTGAAAAGATAATTAATGCACAAACTTCTAACTAAATCACGCAATAAAACGTTGACTAAGCCCATTAAAATCGGTACTCTAATAATTAGGTCAAACTAAGTCTAGGAGGCGTCAAATGGAACTCGCACAAAACGCACGGATGAATTCATTGTTCGAATTTTATGGCGCACTTTTAACGGCAAAACAACATAGTTATATTTCTTTATATTATGGGGATGATTTTTCTCTCGGCGAAATTGCTGCTGAATACAACGTTAGTCGGCAAGCGGTCTATGACAACATTCGGCGGACTGAGAAAATCTTAGAAAGTTACGAAGAAAAGTTACATCTTTATCGTAATTATGAGCAGCAAAATGCCAGTGCAGATACGCTACAAAAGTACGTTCAAGCGCATTATCCAGATGATCAAGAACTGATGCGCTTGTTGGCTGACTTACTGAATTTAACCGAACAATAATTAACTTAAAGGACTGATAAAAAATGGCATTTGAAGGGCTAACGGAACGATTACAAGGCGCATTGAGTAAGCTTCGGCGCAAAGGAAAGATTACTGAAACAGACGTCAACCAAGCGATGCGTGAGATTCGGCTTGCATTATTAGAAGCCGATGTTAACTTTAAAGTCGTTAAAGACTTTATTAAAGTGGTCAAAGACCGCGCGATTGGGGCAGAAGTCCTTGATAGCTTATCGCCTGCACAACAAATCGTTAAAATTGTGGATGAAGAATTAACCAAGATGATGGGTGAAACGGCTGTGCCGTTAAACAAAGCCCCCCATATTCCGACAATCATTATGATGGTTGGGTTACAAGGGGCCGGGAAAACAACCACGGCTGGGAAGTTAGCAAAATATTTAATCCAAAATGAAAAAGCCCGTCCACTAATGATTGCGGCTGATGTTTATCGGCCAGCTGCGATTGAACAATTAAAGACGGTCGGCCAGCAAGTTGACGCACAAGTTTTTGAAATGGGGACGGATGTTAATCCAGTTGAAATCGTCCGTCAAGGGTTAGCGCAAGCCGCCTTACAAAAGAACGATTACGTTTTAATTGATACGGCTGGTCGATTACAAATTGATGAAGCCTTGATGCAAGAATTAGCTGATATTAATGAATTAGCTCACCCAAATGAAATTCTGTTAACGGTGGATGCCATGACCGGTCAGGCAGCTGTTGACGTTGCTGAAGGCTTTAACAGTCGGTTAGATGTCACAGGGGTCGTCCTAACCAAGTTAGATGGCGATACCCGTGGTGGGGCAGCCCTTTCAATTCGCGCCGTAACAGGCAAGCCAATTAAGTTCACTGGTCAAGGTGAAAAATTAGACCAACTCGATATTTTTTATCCAGACCGGATGAGTAGTCGCATCTTGGGGATGGGCGATATGTTGAGCTTGATTGAAAAAGCCCAACAAGATTATGACGAACAAAAAGCAGCTGACATGGCTGAAAAAATCAAGGAAAACAGCTTTGATTTTAACGATTTCTTGGATCAAATGGATCAATTACAGAACATGGGACCTTTGGAAGATATCATAAAGATGATTCCGGGGATGGCCAATAACCCGCAACTTAAGAACATCAAGATGGATCCGAAAGACATGGCCCATATGAAGGCCATTGTTCAATCAATGACCCCCCAAGAACGGGAAAATCCTGACTTGTTGAACCCTAGTCGCCGCCGTCGCTTAGCTGCTGGCGCTGGGCGCCCAATCGTTGAAGTCAATCGGATGATTAAGCAGTTCAATCAATCGAAGAAGATGATGAACCAAATGTCAAAGGGAAACTTCAACGGTATGGAAGGGTTAATGGGCAACGGTATTAAAGGAAAAATGGGTAAGATGGCCATGAATTCAATGATGAAAAAGCAAAAGAAAAACAAGAAGAAACGTCTTAAGAACGCGCGTCGGTTTAAATCTTAAAAAAAATTGTCCTGTAAAGAAAAAACACTTTACACGGCGTTTGAAATTTGGTATATTATGACATGTTAAAGAATTAATAGGAGGTGGCATTAATGTCAGTTAAAATTCGTATGAAACGTATGGGTTCAAAGAAACGCCCATTCTACCGGATCGTTGTTGCAGATTCACGTTCACCACGTGATGGTCGCTTTATCCAACAAGTAGGTTATTACAATCCATTAACAGAACCAGTTGACTTGAAGTTAGAAGAAGAAGTTATCATGGATTGGTTACAAAAAGGCGCACAACCTTCTGATACTGTTCGTAATCTTTTATCAAAACAAGGGATTATGCAAAAATATCACGAAGCACGCTTCGCTAAAAAGTAGGGATTCGTTATGACAGACGTGAAGGAACTAATTATTGCAATTGTTCAGCCACTTGTCGAACATCCGGAAGACGTCAAATTGACTGAACATGAGACGGAACGTTTTATGGAATTTGACTTACAGGTTAATCCAACTGATATCGGCCGCGTAATTGGCAAGCAAGGACGAGTTGCACAGTCCATCCGTACCATTGTCTATAGTGTGAAAGCACCATACCAAAAACGGGTCCGTTTAAATATTGTAGATGCCTAACAAAAACGTTTAAATGAAGCAGAGATGTTTTATTTAGACGTTTTTTGTCGATTAAGGAGAAATTAAATGCCAGAAAAATACTATCAAGTTGGTAAAATTGTCAATACCCACGGCATTCGTGGTGAAGTGCGGGTCATCGCGACAACTGATTTTACAGAGTCACGATTCAAAAAAGGCGTACAACTTGCCGTAGAAATGCCCAATGGTCTCATAGATGTCAAAGTGGCGGCAATGCGCCAACACAAGCAATTCTATCTATTACAGTTTGAAGGAATGGGCAATATTAATGATGTTGAACAGTTCAAAGGCCATAATTTAAAGATTGCAGCAAGTCAACGCGAAGATGATTTAGAAGAGGATGAATTCTATTACGGTGATATAATCGGCTTAGAAGTTATTGAAGAAGTCGATGGCACTAGATATGGGAAAGTCTCAGAAATTATCGATCCAGGGCCCAATGACGTGTGGGTTATCAAGCGTCGTGGTCGTTCAGACTTACTTTTACCATTTTTGAAAACGATCGTTAAGAAAATTGATATTGAAGCGGGCAAAGCCTACGTTGAAGTACCAGAAGGATTGATTGATAATGAAGATTGATGTCTTGAGTTTATTTCCAGATATGGTTCAAAATGGTTTATCCCAATCGATTATCGGCAAGGCGATTGAGCGTGATTTGATTGACCTAGAAGTAACGGATTTTCGTAATTTTTCAGTCAATAAACACAACTCGGTCGATGATGCGCCGTATGGTGGTGGCGCTGGCATGTTATTACGGCCTCAGCCGATTTTTGAAGCAATGGACCAGGTAAATGCTAAAAATCCGGGGCACAAACGAGTTATTTTACTTGATCCGGCAGGCGTGACGTTTAATCAAAAGGTTGCTGAAGAATTTGCTCAAGAAGAGCATTTAGTATTTATCTGTGGGCATTACGAAGGTTATGATGAACGGATTCGCACTTTAGTGACTGATGAAGTCTCATTAGGCGATTTTGTCATCACTGGGGGTGAACTGGGCGCAATGGTGATGATTGATGCAATTTCGCGTCTTGTCCCCGGTGTCTTGGGTAATGAACAATCAGCTGTTACGGATTCTTTTTCGACCGGCCTATTGGAGCATCCACAATATACACGACCACCAGAATACCGCGGGTTGAAGGTGCCAGAAGTTCTGATGAACGGTAATCATCGGCTCATTAACGAGTGGCGCGAGAAGATGTCTTTAAAGCGGACATATGAACGCCGCCCAGATCTATTAGCGAAGATGACGTTGACCAAGGACCAATTGCACTGGTTACAAGAAATTAAGCAAGAAACAACTGAAAAATAAGCCTTTTATTCTCGGCTTAATTATGCTAAAATTAAAAACTGTGATGATTAGTCACAAAACAACGGTATTCCGCTGGCGCAAGACGTTAATGAATATCTGTGGAAAAAGGAGAGATTCAAGATGAATCCATTAATTCAAGAAATTACTAAGTCTCAATTACGTTCAGATATTCCTGACTTCCGTCCTGGGGACAACGTACGGGTCCACGTACGGGTTGTCGAAGGTACTCGTGAACGTATCCAATTATTCGAAGGTGTTGTTATCAAGCGTCACGGTGTTGGCGTGAGTGAAACTTACACTGTTCGTAAAATCAGTAGCGGTGTGGGTGTTGAAAGAACATTCCCATTACACTCACCACGTGTTGCTAAAATCGAAGTTACTCGTCATGGCCGTGTACGTCGTGCTAAGTTATACTACTTACGTGCATTACGCGGTAAGGCAGCTCGTATCAAAGAAGCTCGTCGTTAAGATGACATTAAAAAAGGCCGACTCATTACGAGTTGGTCTTTCTTTATGTGGCTGATAAAGTTAGGTGATAACAGATGAATCAATGGATCTACGTTGTTTTATATCAAGCAAACCCCCTTTATTATGAAAAAAGTAAAATGATTCGGGCGTTTAGTTCAGAACAGCGGGCCCAAGAATACGTGGCTTTGCTTAATGAGACACCATATGCGAATCAATCGCTAAAAGAGGGCCATTATACTTACCAAAAGTTGAATTTAAACTAATCTAATAAATGCCATTTATAAGGCGCAATCTGATGCTTCTGTGGGGTATGGGATTGTGCCTTTTTGGGTTGCGGGCCTTTTTTGAGAGTCATTAGAAGGGCAAGCAGTGGTTCTAATAAGAGCATCAAGATGGTAAAACCAAGAAATCCGGCTACGGCGTAGAAGGCTTCAGGCGTAAGCGTTAGTTGATTAAAGAACTGTTCGCAGCGGTAGTTAAAAACGGTTAATTTTTGCTCACTTCCATCACGATCGACGGCGTGATGGACCTTAGGATGCCGGCAAACTTCGAAGCGGATGGCAGTTTGTTGATGATGATTAGAAAAGCGCATACCTCTATCGAATAAGTAAGGGCTTACAAAAAGCAGCAAACAAAATATCAATAAGGATAGAATTGCAGTTAACCGTTTCATCACTAGAACCTCTTTTGTTTTAAATTCAAACTAATTATACCATAAATTAAAAGGTTTAGCGCATAAAAAAATAGTCCTCGCATGAGGACTAAGCAGGGGTTCGGTAATGGAAATGATAGACTTTAAATGAAATGATTAAGCTAATCACTAGTAAGAACAGGGCAACTAGCAATAAATTGGGGACTAAAATCAAGATGATATAAGCCACGATTGCACATAAGTGCGCTAGTAAAATCAGATTCTGATCGAGTGATAATAAATAAGCAATAATATGCAAAATAATAGCCACAATGCACAGCCACCATACTTTTGCCATGGCATCCATATAAGTGGGAATGAATTTCGTAACGTGGGGGTTAACCACCAGGATAATCAAAGATTGTAAAACCGTCACAAATAAGAAAATTAAGTTGAATAAAAACGGTAGTTTGCGATAAGAAATCTTCATATTAATAAACCTCTATCATTTAAGATTCTTTAAGTATAACGAATTTTTTTATAAAAAGAAATATGATTCAATAAATTTAATAATCGGGAAATTAGCGGCTTAATTGCGTTACTAGCCCATTTAAATCAAAACGGTATATCTAGGTGGACGGGATTTAACCGTATTCCGACTGCTTTATCAAGTATTTTCAAAAACATTCAACAGTGTGTTAGCTGTTTAACACACATAGTTAAACAGAAAATCGCTGACGCAAAGGACTGGCAAGTTGATTCAGGGGATATTAGGGATTAAATAGAATGTCGGCACGCGTAAGCTTTTTTGCGTTTTACTCTGTTCAGTTCATTAGAAGTCTGTTATAATAAATAACGTTCTGGAGAGTTGGCAGAGTGGTAATGCAACGGACTCGAAATCCGTCGAACCGGCTTATACCGGCGCGCAGGTTCAAATCCTGTACTCTCCTTACTTGAATATCTTATATTATCCGATATTAGCCTAATTGCTGTTAAATCAGTGATTAGGCTATTTTTTTATTCTTTTGAATTTACTATGTTTGCCTATATTTGCCATCAAAGAT
>NZ_CAJOCF010000003.1 GCF_905332535.1 Latilactobacillus fragifolii | reverse complement strand
CACAAAATAGTGTGGTGGCGATAGCAAGAAGGATACACCTGTTCCCATGTCGAACACAGAAGTTAAGCTTCTTAGCGCCGATAGTAGTTGGTGGGAAACTACCTGCGAGGATAGGACGCTGCCGCGCTGTTTCATTCCGGTTTAGCTCAGTTGGTAGAGCGCATGACTGTTAATCATGATGTCGTCAGTTCGAGCCTGACAACCGGAGTCATTGGACGGTTGAAATTTTTCAATCGTTTTTTATTTCGGCCCGTTGGTCAAGTGGTTAAGACACCGCCCTTTCACGGCGGTATCATGGGTTCAAATCCCGTACGGGTCATCTTAATGCCGGCTTAGCTCAGTTGGTAGAGCATCGGTATCGTAAACCGAGGGTCACAGGTTCGACTCCTGCAGCCGGCATCAATAGCATGTTTCTATCAAGTGCTAATCGTGATAATCAGCATTGTACTGACTGTTTGTTAGGATAGTGCTTTTTTTAATAGTTATTTCAACTGAAAAACCATGAAAATAGCCAGTTACGGAAATCGTAACTGGCTATTTATTTATTGTTCATTTGCCCATTGCCATAATAGAATCTGTGTACGACCGGTGATTTTTTCGTTGGCTAAGATGGTTTGTGCTTCAGCACGATTAACCCATAAAACATTTAAACGCTCATCCGCTTCAAGTGAGCGGGCTGTGTAAAGCGCTTGATCAAGCGTACAGATTGCTAGACTAACGGCACCATCCGTAAGGCCTGGTGAAGAATAGCTTGGTGCAAAATACTGTTCGACCTTAATCAATGGATAACCTGTTTCTTCCATTAACTCACGGGAAATAGCTTGTTCAACTGTTTCAGTTGCTTCAACTAAACCAGCGGGGTTACCATAAATAAAATCATTAAGGGGCTGTCTAAATTGCTTAGTTAGTAAGACTTGCGAATGATCTTGATTATAACAGAACATTGCGACCGCAGAGGCATTAGCTGGTCGTTTTAAAGTCTCAATGGTTAAGTCGGGGTTCCGACTGACGAAATGATAAGGCATTAAATCGCCGTTTTCAGTTTGATACGTTGCTTCGTAATAAGTTAGCCAACGATCAGGGCGTAGTGGGACAAGGGATGTTAATTTAAAAGGATTCATAAGGTTCAACTCGCTTTCTATTTAGTTTATTGTACTACTGTTTAAACCCAACAAGCCAGTTTTTTAACATGTTAGGGGCCATGAGCATTTTCTCATTTTATGATCCGTTTTAGTTATTTTGGCGCATAAAATAACTTGGTGTAATGAAAAAAGCAGTGCAAACAATGCAGTTAATGTTGAAAAAAGAATTGATTTAAGATTAAAATAAGATTATAATAGCCTTTATAGATTCTAAGCGAATGATAAGAGACCTCTTGTATAGATGAGTCGATTCAATCTAACAACTATCAAATTCTTAGTTTCCGTAATAATAAAGTTTTAAAGTGGGGTATTACAATGGAAGAGAAACAAGAAAAAACATTCTTTGGTCAACCGCATGGGCTATCAACACTGTTCTTCACTGAAATGTGGGAACGGTTTAGCTACTACGGGATGCGTGCAATTCTATTATTCTATATGTATTTTGCTTTAGATAAGGGTGGTCTTGGTTTTGACAAGACCACTGCGATGTCTGTGATGGCCATCTATGGTTCGATGGTTTACCTAGCCAGCGTTGTTGGTGGTTGGTTGAGTGATCGAATCTGGGGAAGTTTCAAAACGGTCTTCATCGGAGGGGTTTTAATTATGCTAGGTCATATTGCCTTAGCAATGCCGATGGGGGCGACAGCTTTATTTATTTCAATTGCTTTGATTGTTGCAGGGACTGGGTTATTAAAACCTAATGTTTCTGAAATGGTTGGTAGTTTATATAGTGAAAACGATCGTCGTCGGGATGCTGGTTTCAGCATGTTCGTCTTCGGGATAAACTTAGGGTCATTCGTAGCACCATGGATTGTTGGGACGATTGGTCAAAAGGTTGATTTCCATTTAGGCTTTTCACTTGCTGCTGTTGGGATGTTCTTTGGATTAATCCAATACTACCGCGGCCGTTCACAATTCAATAAAGAAAATGCAAGAGCAAACGATCCCATTGCCCCTGAAGAATTGTCAAGTGTTATTCGTAAGATTGTGATTGGGGTTGTTGCCATCGCTGTCATTATACTCGGGATGCAATTCTCAGGTAACTTAAACATTGATAACATTGTCTTAATGATTTCAATCATTGCGATTGCCTTACCAATTATTTATTTTATACGAATGTTAGGTAGTCAAAAGGTCACTAAAAAAGAACGTTCACGTGTGTTAGCTTACATTCCGCTATTCATCGCGGCTGCAGTTTTCTGGGGGATTGAAGAATCCGGGTCTGTTGTTTTAGCACTGTTTGCTGAAGATCGTACCGTATTACACATTGGTAGTATGAATTTAGCAGCTTCATCGTTCCAATCACTTAATCCATTCTTCATCATGCTTTTAACGCCACTATTTGTGTGGTTATGGAGCACATGGAAGAAACAACCATCAGCACCTGGTAAATTTGCGATTGGTTTAATCTTTGCTGGGTTATCATACATGTTTATGGCGCTTCCTGGATTATTGCATGGTACTGCTGGTCGTGTCAGTCCATTCTGGTTAATTGGTTCATGGTTTATTGTTGAAATTGCGGAAATGTTAATTTCACCAATTGGTTTATCAATTACGACGAAATTAGCACCAAAAGCATTTCAATCACAAATGATGAGTATGTGGTTCTTAGCAGATGCCGCTGGTCAAGCAGTTAATGCACAACTTGTTCGTTTATATTCACCACAAACCGAAATTAGATATTTCTTAGGCATTGGGATTGTGAGTGCGATCTTCGGGATTGTCTTAATCTTCTTCGTTAAACCCATCCATAAGTTGATGGAAGGCGTTAACTAAATTTTGAAAAAAATCTTGATTATTTATGCAATAATCAAGATTTTTTTTGCATTTTGGGGTTGATTTTTCTATCAGAATTTTGTAAACTAATATAGTTGAATCGATGAGATAAAACGTATGGAGGAGTAGCGAAGTGGCTAAACGCGGCGGACTGTAAATCCGCTCCTTCGGGTTCGGTGGTTCGAATCCACTCTCCTCCACTTGATTGGGCTATGGCCAAGCGGTAAGGCAACAGGTTTTGATCCTGTCATGCGCTGGTTCGAATCCAGCTAGCCCAATACTTTAAAGACATCTTTCTAAGATGTCTTTTTTTGTAGCCTTAATTGACTTTCTTGCGTTGGTTCGGTATCCTTGAAACAATAAAAAGGGGTGGCAGAATGAAAATTGGATTTATTGGTGTCGGTAACATGGCACAAGCAATGATTAAAGGGTTAGTGAAAGCTAATCAGATTGCAACAGCGGATATTTTAGTGCACGGCGGACATCCGGCGAATTACGCGGACTTTGTGGCTGAACAACGGGTTACAGCTGTTGCAGATAACAATTCAGTGGTTGAACAAGCCGATATCGTTTTTTTAGCGGTGAAACCCTACATTGTACCACAGGTTTTAGCAGAAACAAATGCGGCTTTTAAAGCACATCAACCATTGATGGTTTCAATGGCGGCTGGTTTATCGCTTGATAAATTAGCAGAACAATCTGCCGCAGATTTACCAATTTTACGCATCATGCCCAACGTCAACGTGGCCAACCGCGCGGGAATTACAGCTGTTGTTGGGAATGAACAAGTCAATGCAGACCAATTGGCTCGTGTGAAAGACGTCCTCGCACAACTGGGGGGCGTGGTTGAAATCGGCGAAAAAGATTTCACAACCTTCAGCGCGTTAGCCGGGAGTTCACCAGCATTTGTTTACCTATTTATCGATTCAATGGCGCGGGCTGGGGTTAAACATGGTTTAACGAAAAAGGCCGCAACTGAGATTGCAGCCCAAGCTGTTTTAGGCAGTGCCCAAAACGTGCTCATGAGTGACGTTTCACCTTGGGATTTAGTGGATCAAGTTTCTTCACCAGGCGGCACAACGGTTGCTGGTTTATTGGCAATGGAAGAAGCCGGCTTAATGACGGCAGTGATTAAGGGCATTGACGCAACAATTGCCAAAGATTTAGAAAATCAAAAATAAAGTGATTTCGAGCGTGGTTATTATCTAATAATCGTAGCTCAATATGCGTGATAACATGTTTAAAAAGCGGGGAATTCGATACCTTATTGAGTATCAAAGCCCCCGCTTTTTTTGCGTTACGCCTTGGTAAAGTGGACCATCTCATGACAGAGTTGGTGGGTGAGTAAACTACTTTCTGGTAAGACTGGATTTGCACCATTGGTTTCAAGGGCAGTAATAAACGCATCAATCATTGGCGCAAATCCGCGGGTTGCTAATGTGGGGGTCCAATCAGCCGCATTTTGAACATGACTGCCTTTTGCCGCTTGAGTGGTGTAGCGCGTCAGATTATCGATGGTGAATAAACCGTGCGGTGTTTGAAGACTAGCAATTTCTTGATTGGTGCCACTTTGCATATTTAAAGTCGCACTAATTAACTGACGTGGGGTCTCAATGGTGAGTTGGGCCAACTGTAAATGGTCATTTGCATCTTGTTGGCAGTATGGGCGCAGTTTGTAAGGTGTCCCCAGTGAATCAGCCAAGAAAAGCGCCGTATCGATGGTATGAATCATTAGGTCATAAATGGCAAAGGCAGTTGGCTGCCGCGTAGCGACGCGCGTTTTAGTGACGTTGATCAGTTGCTTATCGGGCAAGTTATTTAATTTCTGTAAAAATGGAGCAAAACGGCGGTTGAAACCAACCGTTAAGAGGCGTTCTTTGCTAGCCGCTAGTTTGTATAACTCGGCGGCTTCTAGCGGGTTTTCACTTAGCGGTTTATCGACAAAAACGTGTAAACCATTGCCTAAGGCTTGTTTAACATACTGGTAGTGGGTGGCAGTTGGTGTGTGAATAAAAACTGCATCAAGTGGCTGTTCAAGCAATGCGTCAAATGACAGGCAGCCACGTTCTAAATGATATTGCGCTTGCAGTTGCGCTAATTTAGCTGGTTGACGTGTACATAAAACCCAATCAACCCGGTCTTGCATTTGTGCCATTACAGGTAAATATGCCTTTTGGGCAATGTTTCCAAGGCCAATAACACCGATTTTTAGCATCAATAAACTCCTTAATATGAATGAATAAATATAGTATAGCAAATTAACAAGAAAACGGTTCAAAGTTTAGTCAGAATCCCTTGTTTTTTTGGTCTATACCATTTATACTAGAGGTAATTTAAAGATAGAGGTGGATGGATAATGGCAGTAAAAGTATTAAAACATGCGGTAATCTATACAGGTGATGACGTTATCGAAGATGGTTATATTCGTTTCGATGATAAAATTTTGGCAGTAGGCCCAATGTTCGACTACAAGGCACAAGCTGGCGAAACCATCCAAGACGTCAAAGGGAAGACAATCATTCCTGGCTTCATTGACGTTCACTGCCACGGTGGGTATGGGTTTGATGCAATGGATGGCGATGCTGACCAAATCGACGAAATGGCAACTAAGATGATGCAAAACGAAGGGGTCACGACTTTATTTGCAACAACGATGACGCAATCAAACGAAAACATCGCCAATGCCATGCGTGGAGTTAAAGCAGCAGCTGAAAAAAATCCATTAATTCAAGGGGTCCACTTGGAAGGACCATTTATCGCACCAATCTTCAAAGGGGCACAACCAGAACAATTTATTAAAGATCCAGATGTTGATTTATTGGACGAATGGAACAAGCTATCAGGCAACCGTGTGCGGCTGATTACTTATGCGCCAGAAGATCCTGGTTCAAAAGCATTCGAAGATTACTGTTTAGCACACAACATCGTCCCTTCAGTGGGTCACAGTAATGCAACACGCGAACAAATGCTTGAAAGTAAAGCAACGCACGTAACGCATTTATACAACGCGCAACGTGAATTTAAACATCGCGAACCTGGTGTGACAGGCCACGCAATGCTAGAAGACAATATGTACGCTGAATTAATCGCTGATGGCTTCCACATCGTCCCGGATATGATTAAATTAGCGTATGAACAAAAAGGGGCAGAGCGCATCGACCTTGTTACTGATTCAATGCGTGCTAAAGGGATTGCAGAAGGCGAAAGCGAATTGGGGGGCCAAAAAGTAATCGTTAAAGACAAACAAGCGCGCCTAGAAGATGGCACTTTAGCCGGATCAGTGTTAACATATATCGATGCCTTCAAGAATATCCAAGCATTTACGGGTTGTGGCATTTTTGAAGCTGTGATGATGTCAAGTGTTAACCAAGCTGAAGAATTTGGCTTGACACAAAAAGGTAAATTAGAAGAAGGTCGGGATGCTGATTTTAACATCTTAGACCATCAGCAAAACTTAGTCGCAACTTACAGCTTTGGGAACGGCTATCAACATTAATATTTAGGAGTGTGTCCCATGGAATCACCTGTTTATATTCAAATTCATAATCAACTTAAAAAGGATATTGAAGCCGGCAAGTGGTCGATTGGAGATCGAATTCCTTCAGAACGGGAGCTTGCTTTAAATTTCGAAGTCTCACGAATGACATTACGGCAAGCCGTACAAACATTAGTTGACGAAGGGATTTTGGAACGGCGGATTGGGGCTGGGACATATGTCGCTAACCAAAAGGTGCAAGAAAAAATGTCCGGCGTCACTAGTTTTACTGATTTAATGACTGCCCAAGGTAAGCAGCCATCCAGTAAAACGATCTCGTTTCATATTGCCAACCCATCGCTCAGTGAAGCTGAAAAGCTCCAGTTAAAAGATGGTGAGCAGGTCCTCCGTATGGAACGGATCCGTTATGCCGATAACGTGCCCATCTGTTTTGAAGTGGCAACTGTGCCGCAAAGCTTAGTTGCCGATTTCAGCAAAGCTGAAATCACGTCGTCATTCTATAAAACGTTAGCCGAAAAAGGGGGCTATGAAATGGGCGGTGCCCAACAGACCGTCTCAGCTCAACTTGCCTCAGAACGAATTGCCGAATATCTCGACATTAAGCGCAATGGCCCAATCTTGAAATTACGACAAGTTTCCTTCTTATCAAACGGCGAACCTTTCGAATATGTTCGCACCCAATATGTGGGCGAACGCTTTGAATTTTATTTGGAAAGATAATTAAAAAGTGCTGAACCAATAAGGTTCAGCACTTTTTTTGATTAATAACCAATAAATGTTCATATAATTAATAATACTGAACAGACTATAAAAATATTAAAGTTTATGTTAATATTCTACGTGGAAGTTAATTAAGGATTCTAGGGGGAAAAAATGAATAGAAAACTAACGAAGTTCTTAATTGGATTTACAATGGTCTCGGCGACCTTTTTGTTTACTACAAACAATGTTCAAGCTGGACAAGTGCTAACGCCAGATGAAATGAAAACGCAGCTAAATAGTCAAGATACAAAAGAAGCAACGCCGATAAAAGAGAAAAAAGCGAAGACTGACGATATTGGGATGCCTATTGATTCATCTAAGGCTAAAAAGACAATTATGCCTAGAGCAAGTTATCCAAGTGTCAATAATTATATATATCAACACAACTACTTACATCCAAACATTACGCAAGATTTGCATACATTCTCAATGTTTAATTATAAAACAGATGATAATCGTCCTAACGGAGTGGTTGTTCATTATACTGATAACCCTAATAATTATAGTGCTCGGAGTGAAGCAGACTATGAGATTAATGGTGGGTGGCAATCAGCATTTGTTCATACCTTTATTGATGCTGGGACAATTTTAAACATTCATGATACAGATTATGGTGCATGGGGAAGTGGAGCAGTTGGTAATAAATATTTTGCCCAATTTGAAATGGTAACGGCTCGTAATTTCGAGGATTTTGCTAAGACAACGAGTTACTCAGCGTGGTACACTGCTTACTTGTTAAACAAATATGATTTAACACCATCTTTGGCACAGAATCATAATGGGGTTGGTACAATCTGGTCACATCATAATGTTACACAATATCTTGGTGGAACAGACCATACTGATCCAGATGCTTACTTTGCAAAATATGGGTATGACATGAATCAATTTTATGCATTAGTACAACATTATTATGATCAAATGCCTGCAAATAAAGCGAGCCTTGACAGTGTTAATGTGTCTGGAAATGAAATTCATGTGGTGGGTTGGCATACAGCACAGCAAACAGTCAATCGGCCATATAGCTACCTATTCTTATTAGATAGTAAGACACATAAAGAAGTAAAACGGTATAAAATAAATCGTGCAGATCGTCAAGATGTGCATAACATTTATGCAAACATTGCCAATTCATTACATTCAGGATTCAACAATACATTGACATTAGATAATAATATGCATAATAGGAGTTACATGCTTATGTCTCGCTACTCGTCAGATCCAAATGGTAATATCGACACTGTTGATTTCACATTTAGAAATATTATTAAAGTACCTAAGCAAGAAACCAATGTAGCAAGTATGGATTCATTAACTGCTGATAAGAAGACATTATCAATGTCCGGTTGGCACGCATCAGTGGATTCTAGTCGGTATCCATACAGTTATTTAATTGTAATTAATGCTAAGACAGGCCGTGAATATAAGCGCTATGCAATTAACCGTACGCAACGTGACGATGTTCGACAAGTTTATCCGAATATTGCCAATGCAGGAAAAAGTGGGTTTGGTTTGAGTATTCCAGTAACAAATGATATGCGCGGTAATACGTATAAAGTAATTTCACGTTACTCAAGTACACCAAATGGCGAAGGAGCATACGTAGACTATTCGTTTGATAATCAGGTAACAGTACCAGCAATTGTTAAACAAAATTTAGGGAGTATTGACACCCTAACGGCAAGTTTGAATAATGTTCACATCAGCGGTTGGCAAGCAAATGATAATGCACAAGGCCGCAATATTCACACTTTAATTGTAATGAATGCTAATACACACAAAGAAATTAAACGGATGACTGTCGCCAACTCACCAAGAAATGATGTAGCTGCTACTTATCCCGATCTATATAATGCGGGGATGAGCGGATTTTCTGCAGATATCCCAGTTGACAGTCAATTACAAGGTAAGAATATTTACTTCATTAGTCGTTATTCAGCAACGGCAAATGCTGATGCTGATTATGTGGATTATCAATTCATTAATCAAATTGGAGTTCCTAAGAAACAAGTTATTGAAAGTGCTGCAAGTATGGATCAATTATCTCGTGTAAATAATACCGTAATAATGTCAGGATGGCATGCTGCTAATGCTTCGATTAACAAACCGTATAGTTATTTAATTATTATGGATAAGACAACGAACAAAGAAATTCGTCGTTATAAAATTAATCGTTCTTTAAGAAATGATGTAGCTGCTGTCTATCCAACCTTATACGGCTCTAAAAACAGCGGATTTGGTTTAACGTTTAATATCGATAACAGTTTGGTTAACAAAAGAATATATGTGATTAGCCGTTATTCAGATAATCCTTCAGGTGAGGGAAATACGGTTGATTACGTGTTTGACAATGTCTTGAACATCTAAAAAATATTACCGAACGTCTTAACCGTGTGGATAAGATGTTCGGTTTTTATTTGTAACTAAAACGAAATAGTGTTTTAAGTAATTGTATTGTATTATTAGTATGTCTGAAAAAACTAACTAGGAGCGACTTGTGAAGTGAAAAAAATTGTTAAGAGTAGTATTTTAATGAGTACGATTGGTTTAATTGGCTTAACAACAAATCAACGAGTATCAGCGGCTGAACAAAAACAAGAGACAGCCCCTGCATTAATGAGCAGTAATGAAAGTATTATATCAGCAAGTAGTCAAAGTTCTAAAGAACAAAAACCATCTACCGATGATTCAACTGAATCTGGTGTAATTAAAAATAGTGAATCAGCAGCAGAAACAAAGAACAAGGAAGAAGTTATTGTAAAGCAAAATAACGAAATTGGTCCTGGGTTTTATGATGCACCTAAAGTAAGTCAGAGAAGTATGCCAGCTTCAATGAATTTATTGCGAAATACATCCAGTTTTATTAGTAGTATTCATGATGGTGCAATTTCGTCATGGCGCAAGTATGGTGTATTACCCTCTGTTTCAGGTGCGCAGGCAATCTTGGAGAGCGGTTGGGGGCAATCGACTTTAGCAACGTATGGTAATAACTTATTTGGAATTAAGGGAACATACAATGGTCAGTACGTAACAATGCCCACTCAAGAATATATTAATGGTCAGTGGATTACAGTTAATGCGCAATTTAGAAAATACAATAGTTGGAATGAAAGTATCGAAGATCATGGGAACTTTTTAGCGGTAAATTCACGATATCATAATTTGTTGTGGAAAACTAATTATCGTGAGGTAACGAGTCTTTTGAAACAAGACGGTTATGCTACAGCGCCTAACTATGATACTTTGCTAAACAGTTTGATTGAGCAGTATGGATTAACAAGTTGGGATCGAGAAGTAACGGATAATGTTGGTAGCCTTGATCAATTAACTGCAAATAGCAATAATATCCATGCGCTTGGTTGGCATGCAATTAATGATGCCAATAATTTACCGTACAGTTATTTAATTCTAATTGATACCAATACAGGAAAAGAATATAAAAGGATTGCAATTAATCGTGGTAGGAGAGATGATGTAGCAAATGCCTATCCGTCTATTAACACGGCAGCAATGAGTGGTATTAATGCCAACATCCCAGTAGACTCAGGAATGTATGGACATACTTATAGGGTTATATCGCGTTATGCACAATTACCAAGCGGTGAAGGGAGTGCAAAAGACTTTAACTTCACTAATACTGTCCAAGTCTCTGCACCGACTAAACAAAATCTAGGTAGTCTAGATAACGTTAGGGTCAGTTCAAACAAAATCTCAATGAATGGATGGCATGCTAGTGATTATTCGCAGGGTAAAAACATACATTATTTAATTATTATGAATGCTAATAATAATAAAGAAATTGAACGATTACGGGTTAATAATTCCCTAAGAAATGATGTGCACAGTGTGTACCCTAATGTTTATAATTCTGCTATGAGTGGCTTCAGTACTGATTTCGCGCTAGATAAGAATCTAGAGGGTAAGAATGTTTATATTATTAGTCGTTATACAAGTACGACAAATGGGAATAGCGACTATATAGATTATCAATTTCCTAACGTGATTAATGTACCCCAAGGTCCAAGTAATTTAGGGAGTATTGATCAATTAGTTCAAAATGGAAATAAGCTCCATATCTCGGGGTGGCATATTTCTAAAAATGTCCAAGGTTTAAATAATAATTTTATTATTATTATGAATAAAGCGAATAACAAAGAAATCGGGCGGGTTCGGATTAATAGAATTACTCGAAATGATGTCGCAACTGTCTACCCCACTGTTGATAATGCCGCACAAAGTGGTTTTGATTTTAAAGTTTCTGTGGATGCTAAACTTAAGCACAAGAACATTTACTTGATCAGTCGCTATTCAAATAGTAGCGATGGAGAAGGTGGCCGATATGTAGATTACCAATTTATTAACTCATTAGGTATTAAATAATAGAATCCAAAAAAGCTTTGTTTATATGTAAAATTGAGAACTTCTAGATGTGTTTGTGAGTACTGGGAGGTTTTAAAATTTTAAGTATGGGCGAAGTTTTTTTTATTACAAGATAACAATATTAGAGTATTATGTTAATTGTTTGATTAAAGTAAGGCCAGGGGGATACATAATATGAAAAAAAAAAGAAAATCTATTTTGGATATAATGTTATTAGTAGGCTTATTGTTAGCTATCCTTGTAGGCCTATCTATTTATGAGGGATTGTATCCATTTGGCGATAAGCTGTGGATTCGAGCAGATAGTTATACGCAGTATAGTGTTTTTTATAAGTATTTAAGAGAACAATTGTTACACGGTGGATCACTTTTTTACAGTTTTAAACTGGGATTAGGGGGGAGCTTTTTTACAATAATGGGTTATTATTTAATGAGCCCATTAGGTTTTCTGGTTGTTCTTTTTAAGAATAGTCAAATTATGTTTTTTATGACAATTCTAATAGTTTCCAAAATTATTCTTTCGGGTGTTACATTTTATCTATTTATCAACAAAAGAATAAATTTGGAATACATTTATTGTTTGGGATTATCGATATCGTATGCATTGATGTCGTTTAATATTATTTATGCATTTAATATAATGTGGCTTGATAGTATTATCATAATCCCAATTGCGCTAATAGGTGTAGATTATTTAATCGATAAAGGAAAAATTGCGCTATTAACAGGATCATTAACGCTGTTATTCATATCTAACTTCTATATGGCATATATGGCAGGTATTGGTATTTTTATATATTTCATAGCAGAATTGGTAATAATTGGAAATAGAGAAAAAGTAGAATCGGTTGTTAAGTTTCTATTTTCGGTGGTAATTAGTTTTGGGTTATCAGCATGGTTAATTTTACCAATTAATTATGCATTAAAATTAGGACCCAAAGTTCCATTGCAGCTTGACTTTTTGCAACGAAAACAAAGTATTTGGATGGCATTGTCTGATCTATTTAGCCACAACAAACAGCTATTTGATGGAGCAGACATATACTGTGGTATTTTAATGCTGATTGCAACAATAGCATTTTATTTTATACCAAAAATAAAAACAAGAATAAAAGCAATAGTGTGTGTCTTAGAAATTTGTTTGTTATTAAGTTATATTTATGAATATCCGTATATAATGTGGCACGGATTTCAACAACCAACAGGATATGGTTTCAGGTTTAGCTTTTTAATTAGTTTGATAATGATATTAATCACTGGTTTTGTGATTAATATTGGCTTGGAAAAATTATTGAAGCCATTGGGATATGCAGTCTTATTATGCGGTATATTGTTAGTAACGCTTTATAAGAAACAAATAATTGATAGCAATGCACTAATCGCTAATACCGCCATGTTAGGCCTATTTAGTTTTGTGATGTTAGTCGGTTATACTCTCTATAGAAATAAAGGAGTAAATATGATCAAGTGGCTAGTCTTAGGCATTATTATTGCAGATAGTATTCAGAATATGCATTTTATTATCAGTCATTTGAATAGTTTACCTGGATATGTTGCTACGGAAAAAGACTGGAATACAAACGATAATCAAAATTTAAACACTGCTTTGGATTATATAAAGAAGGATAAAACATTTTATCGAGCTGTAGTTACACCTAATGCGATGTTAAACCAGGGAATGTACAATAATTTTAATGGTTTCAGTTGGTTTAATACTTTTGGATATCAGCAATTAGCTACAACTTTATCTCAATTTGGATATAGTACCACGTTGGGTAGTAAGTCACTGGCATATCAAGAAGGAAATACGATTGCAGATAGTTTGTTAGGGCTAAAGTATAGGGTAGCGTTAACGACTGATTTGGTGACTTCTATTGGTTATCGGAAGATATTTACCAGTGGGAAATATAATGTGTATCAAAATAAGAATGCTCTGCCAATCGCAATTATTAATGACAATTTAGCAGTAAATCAATCACTAGAAGGAGATAATCTTCAGCGACAACTTTTCTTTTTCAATAAAAATGGAAGAAGTGCAATTATACAATCTATAGATAACCCAAGTTTTGTTGTGCATAACGTGAAAATAGTGCAAAAGGATAACGCAATGCACTTGAGTCCCTGTGGTAAAGATGCCTATATCAAATATAAACTCGATATACCAGCTAATTCTGAACTTTTAACTAAGGTAGACGTAGTTGATGGTGTTAATTCTTATGGTAAACTGGATTTTAAAACTAATCAGGTTGTTCGAAATAGTTATCCTAATTTTCATAATGAAGGTGTATTAAGTCTTTATAAAAGCTCTAATTATAAGAAGAGTATAGACATCAAGATGAGTTTAAGAGGAAATGCTACTATCTTAGGATCGCCTAAATTTACTATTCTTAACGGAATTTCTTTGGAAAAAAATATTAAAGTGTTAAGAAAAGAAGCACCCAAAGTTATAAAAAAGAGCGAGAACGCCATTCAATTACAAGCGAATTCTAAACATGGAGGAATGGTCTTTTTTTCAATTCCTTTTGATAAAAGTTGGCAAGCAACGGTGAATGGAAAATCCGTATTGTTGTCTGATAACCACGGATTTATGCAATTACCAATCAAATCTGGAAAAAGTAACATAGAAATAAGATATATTCCCCAAGGTGTTAAAGAGGGGATTTTGATAACAAGTATAACGATCTTAATACTTATATCTTTTGAAATTAAACGATACCTGGAAAAACGTAGTTAGAGGTAGCTATTTCGCTTTAAAAAAACTATTAGAATTAATGAAAGTGCATCAGTTACTCTTAGAAGCCAAATTTTCAAAATTTTTAACACGAGGATTTAGAATCAATTCAATGTATCTTTTTTCTTATATTTATTCAATAACTATCAATTATTACTTTTATATAAAAGATTTACATCAATTGAATTACTTTATTGTAGGAGTCCCACTGGTTGTTTAAGGATTGTTAAGTTACGGAAATATCAAAAAACTGAAAATCTTATATTAAGCCTAAAAGTAGTGTGGATTATGTTGTTAAGTCTGTATTTGGTGAGATTAAAGGATCAAATACTTTTTGAAGCTCAAACATGACATATAATATTACGATTAAGTACAACTACGATAGATATTTAGCAATACCAGTAGTAGTTTATAAGAAACTTAGATACAGGGTGATAATTGTTGGGTAGGCGGTAAAATAGATTCATAATCAGAAGTACTGAACTAGTTCTAATGGCTTAGTAAATAAAAAGGGAATCACCTTGATGTTACTATAAAGCTATTGAAAGCAATGTAGGTACTGGTGACTGCTGTAGGAATAGTTATTATGTTGAGTTTGATTGTAGAGTATAAGTGAGAATCAGTATAGTAATTTTATGTAGTAATAACAATATAGATGGTGTAAGATTTAGGAATCTTGATATTGGAACTATAGGAAATTTGGGGGACTTCACATGAAGAAAATAATTAATAAAAAAGAAACATGGACAATTATTTTAATTGTGTTTTTATTGTTAATACTTAATTTATCAATCAATCTATCAGGAAACGGTATTACACCCAACGGTGGCGATGATAAAGCGTTTGCGCAATTTCTTCTTGGAAAGCATTATCTGCAATTCTTACGCAGTCGATATACAGGATGGTCTTCTCGGCTAATAATTGAGACAGTGTTATCGTCCTTGACACATCTGCCCTTTTTATGGCGACTATTAAACGCTCTAGCGATGTTTATTGTTATTTATATTCCGTACTTATTACTACTGAAGGGGGATAATGATGATGAAAATAGTAGCCGACTACTGATTAGTTTTGGATTGTTTTTCCTACTCCCTTTCAATATGTTTTATGAAACTGGATGGATGGCAACAACGACCAATTATTTGTGGGTTTTAGCTGCAGGATTATTTGCAATGCTCCCTTCACTAGGTCAATTTTTAGAAAAGAGTGTCAAGCATAAAAAACTTCTTTCTACCACAGCTTTTTTAGCGTTAGTCTATGCGGTTAACCAAGAACAAATGGCAATTATCTTATTCTTTGGCAACTTATTATTATTATTTGTAGGGAAACATAGCAAAAAAGATGTGGTAAGACCATTAATTCAATTGTTTGTCACGGTATTGTCGCTAATAATGATTGTTTTGGCACCTGGAAATGCAGTTAGAAAAGTTAAGGAAATTCATTGGTTGCCATTGTTTCCGACTTTATCACCATTTAAGAAAATTGAGTTAGGGGTTTCAAGTACGCTGAGTCATTTTTTCTTTTCATTTGATGCAATAGCTGCTCTAGTAGTTATTTTATTAATGATTTTTTATAGTAGTCGAAATGGAAGGTATAAGCTACCACGAGGCCTTTTTTTTATTCCGGTATTGTTCAGTATACTTTTCTTGTTTAAAGATAGTGCACTGGTAAAGATATATCCTGGATTAAAAAGAATGAGTGATTCAGTTACTATATACGGTACTGATATTTCTATGAATAATTTACAATCTATGCTACCGGATTTACTATTGGTTATATTAAGCAGTATTATTTTATTGGGAATATTCTCATCTGGAAATTGTAAAAAGATGTGGTTAGTAAGTGCCATATTGATTTTGGGACTTATTTCAAGAGTAATGATGGGATTTTCGCCTACAATTTGGGCCTCAGGTGAAAGGACCTTTATATTTTTATATGAAGCGCTAATTTTTGCCTGCTTCTATTTATATGACCAGCTTAGAGCGATAAAAGGGTATAAAATGTTAACATCGATTCTAATAGGAATTGGTATTTTAGCCTTCACAATTATTTTATATACGGTTTAACAATATACATTATAAGAAGAACTGAAGAGCTCCAGGAAAGTTAGACAAATTCTAACCGAATTGGAGCTCTTTTTTATGCCTTGAATTTACACTTTAAGTGCAACAAAAAAGTTCATAATTAAAATTCTGTAAAATGGTGTTTGGAAAGACAGCTATTGGAGGAGATCAATTATGAGTTTATAACATCATCTTACCATGAACGAAAGAGAAAACATCTATATTATGAGACACTTATTCTTAGACTTTCAATGGTCCCCCCGAAGAAATTTTTGCCAGATTGCGTTTAGAAAATTCCGATATCGCTGTCAGCCATACTAACATCTATAATAGTAAAATGTTTAACTTTTTTAGAGCACTTCAAACACCTAATAGCCAAGAGGCTTTTTGGGTATTAAATAATAGATTTAGCAAGTTCAAAATTTTCAAATTTCTCTAAAGAATTCCTTAGTTTTACGGGTATCGAATAGTGGTTACACACTGTTTATGCTACAATAAAATAGATTATTTTAAATTATTAAGAAACGGAGTTAAGTTAAATGGAAAATGGTGTGGGATTTAAATCTGTGGGTGTTGTTTTTAAGAAATATTGGTGGGTAATTTTTGTGACAATTATTATTGGTGGTGTTGTGGGAATTATGACAGCAAAATCAACAGTTAGTTACGAAACAACCGCTAGATTATATGTTAATAAAGGATACATCGAAGACAAAAAAGGTAACGGCGTTTTTGATAATGACATTGAACGTTTTTGGCAATCAATTAATAGTTTAAGTAAGACACAAAGCTTTAAAAAAGCTATGACTAAAAAGGTTAGAGATTACTCAAATGATAATTTATTAATTGATAGCAGTAACGGATCTAAAGTCATAGCTGTGAAATACACCGGTACTACGCAAGCTAAAAGTATTAAAGGTGCTAAGTATGCGACAGAACTTTTAAGAGAAGAAGTGCTTAAGTATGATGATGAAAATAGCAAATTAGTTGTGATTGATCATGCCTCGAAAGATACAACTGCAACAATAGGCTTTAGTAACAAGAAAACAAATGCTATCATGGGCATCATCTACGGTGCAGTATTGGGCTTCATTCTCAGTGCTATTCATTTTATTGTTACGCGTAGAAAGAATTAGGAGGGAACGATTTGGTTAATCCGTTCTTTATGTTCATTCTTGCCTTTTCAGCAGTTATCCTGAGTTTCTTTTTTGGTTGGTCCAGTATTTATCCAAGTTTTTCGAGTGATGTTCTTTTCTTTTTTGTTGTAATGTTCTTGTTAGCTGGCGTGCTAGGATACTTTATCTATAAAAGTGATGTAATAACTTTTAAGAAAATTAAGAGTACAACAAATGTTGTTTGGTTAGTAGTTATTATTTTAATAGGGACATTAGCTGAAGGAGCATATAATCGTGGCTTTCCGTTGCAGTTTATGCTTCAAGGCAAGGATTCCGGTTATACAGAATTCGGAATTCCAACAGTCCATGTTTTTTTACTTACTTTGACAGCTTTTTTAACAACTTATTTGTGGCACTTAATTCTTTCTTCAACTGGAAAATTGAGAAATCGATATATATTACTCTGTGCCTTAAGCTGCATTCCATATGTTTTAGAAGTTAACCGCGGAATGTTTATGATGGTAATGGTAAACTGTTTTACTATTTTTATTTTAGCTATTTGGAAAAAAATTAAGGTGAGACATATTATTGGTTTGGTAATTTTCGGTATTTTATCCTTGTTTTTATTTGGTGTCATGGGAAATGCACGAGTGAACACCTCGTATCAAAATGGTAGATCAGCTTTCGATTCTGCATCAATTATGCAAATCGGCGGTGCAACTGAAAAATTCAAAAAGAGTAAGATTCCCAAGGAATTTTTTTGGGCTTATATCTATGCTTCATCGCCCATAGCTAATTTTCAAAAAAATGTAAATCATAGTAAGGCGACTGAAAAAATAACAGTTCCAAAAGTGAATAGTATGTTTTTTGGTGAGTTACTGCCTAATTTTATTGGTAAAAGAGCGCTCGCTAATTCAGATTATAAAGAGGTTAAGATTCAACAAATTACACCAGAATTGAATGTGGGAACTGCATTGAGCAGTCCTTATCGTTTATTAGGATGGATTGGGGTTACTATGTACGTCATAATCATCTTTGTTGGTGCATATGTATATCTTTATTTCTTGTATAAGCTAAATTCAAGATTCTTCATTGTTGGGTTATCGGTACTAAATACAATATTTGCATTAACAATTTATTCGAATATGATTCAAGCAACTGGTTTGAGTTTACAACTAGCGTACCCCATAATATTCGCTTTAATTGATTCTTATGCAGAATACACCAATAAAAACTATTTGAAGATATAGGGAGGATTCGATGGAGACAATTAGTTTTATCATACCAATCTATGGCACTGAAGCGACAATTTTAGTTGCAGGATTGGAACGATTAAAAATGGCAAAAACTTCTTCATTTGAATTTTTATTAATTAGTGATGGTGCCAGAGATGAGTTAGTCGCAATTTGTAGACGTTTTTCTAGAGAAGACAAAAGATTTAAACTTATCGAACAAGCTAATCAAGGAGTTTCTGTTGCTAGAAATACAGGAATCGAAGCCGCTAAAGGCAATTGGTTACTTTTTGTCGATCCGGACGACCTATTAGTAGATAATTTTGAAGAAATATTGTTAAAAAAAGCAAGTGTTGATGTAGACATTATCTTTTTTGGCTTTGATCGGATATATGAAGACGGTAAAGTTGAGAATAGTTTTCCTAAGGAGAGGCTGTTTCCAAATAAAACGTTATCAACGAATGATTTGATTCGTGCGACACTTTCCGATGGTGCTTATTACAATGGCATTTATGGATATTTTCTTGGGACTCCATGGGCAAAAATGTTTCGGAAATCTTTTTTAGAAGACAATAAGTTATCTTACCCAGCAGGCATTATTAAGAGAGAAGACGCATTATTTAGTATCGAAGTTTTCTTGAAGAATCCTAGGATTGACGCTGTTAATCAGGTACTATATCACTATAGGATTGATCATAATAATTCAATTAGTAATAGTTATCGACAAGGAGTTAGAGAGAGCTTTATTGCAGTTTCGAATAATTTGAATGCTGATTTATCAGACTGGTTGCAGCAGCCTGATAATGCATCATTTTTAGCCTCTTACGTGTTGAGGATTTCAATTGAACTAATGTTTGCAGATTTTTGTAATTTAAGCAATCCTAAGACATATCAAGAAAGAAAAAATGAGTTTAAGACTTATCTAGAATTGCCTGCTATAAAAAAACAAATCAAAAATGCAAAATTAGATAATATGCCGATGAAGCAAAAAATATTAGGATTATTAATTAAGCAGAGAAATTTCTATTTATTAAATTATTTATTATTTAAAAGAAAGCGTGGATAAGAATTTGAAAGTTGCGGCAGTTATTGTGACCCATAATCGCAGAGATAAATTAGAAAAAGCGATTGATAGTTTATTAGAACAGTCCGCGCCAGTTGAAAAAATAGTGGTTGTTGATAATCAATCAACTGATGATACGCTTGTTTTTTTGAAAGCTAAAGCGCGTGATAATGAACAGATTAAAGTGATTCATTCAGAAGATAATTTAGGTGGTGCTGGAGGCTTTAACATGGCTTTAGCAGCAACGCTTCAGTTGCCTGAAATTGATTGGATTAGTATTGCTGATGATGATGCAGTCTACGACCGCGATTATATGAAGAAAATGGCCGAACTCAGTGAAAAACACACTAATATCGGTTGTTTTACGGGAACAGTTATTGAAGACGGTGAGATTGGGACTGAGCATCGGGTGAAAATTGATGATTTAGACCGTTTACAACTATCTAAGATTGATTTAAAAAACTATGATAGCAATTTTTCAGTTGATATTGCAACATTTGTAGGGGTCTTCTTGAGAAAAGATGTCTTAGAGAAAATTGGCTTACCGGAAAAAGATTTTTTTATTTGGTATGACGATATTGAATATTCGCTTCGCATTCGTAAGGAAACTGAAATCATTAATAATATTCAAGCTAAGATTTATCACCTGACAGATAATAATAGTGTAGGGGCAAGCGGTGTTAATCGACCAATTGGATGGAAAGATTATTACGGGTATCGTAATCGATGGCAAACAATGCAACTACACTGTGAAAATCGCCAAATTTTAACAAAACAATTACGTTACGAACATTTTAGGTATGCAGTGGGCGCGCTATTAAAGAAAAAAGGGCAATATTCTAGAGTGGGTGCTTTTAAGTTAGTTAATACTGCCTATAGCGATTTTAAAAATGATAAGATGGGTAAGAACGAAGCATACTTACCGTTTTAAATGAAAGTGGTGGTGAAAGGTAATGACTAGTATTTCAGTTTGTATGGCAACTTATAATGGTGTCAAAACATTACCCAAACAAGTTAAATCAATAATCACTCAGCTATCATTAGAAGATGAAGTTGTGATAATAGATGATTGTTCAACAGACGATACTGTGAACCTTGTATCGGGTTTATTGTCCAATTTTAAAGGTCAAGTAATCATTGAGCGAAATGAACAAAATATGGGTCCGATAAGATCTTTTGAGAAAGCATTAGGTCTTGCTACAAAAGATCTTATTCTTCTTTCTGACCAAGATGATGAATGGCATGATAATAAGGTGCAAGTTCTCAAAGAATGCTATGCAAGTGAGAATTCCGATCTGATGGTTCATGATGCAGCTGTACTTGATAAGAACGGTGACATTATTGATCAATCTTGGAATCATTACAATCATAATCGGGTTGATCAAAATGTTTTTGGAAATTTGATTAAAAATGGTTATACTGGTGCAATGATGGCTGTATCAAGACGACTATTAGAGGTAGCATTACCTTTTCCTAGGGGAATTGAAATGCATGATCAATGGCTTTTCTTAGTAGCTAAAAAAAATCATTTTAAGATTACAACTATTTCTGACTCTCTAATGAATTATGTTAGACATGGAGGAAACGTAACTGGTATGACGAAACGGAGTAAAAGTGAAATGCTGAATGGTCGTTTAAGGATGTTAGGTGCATATTTAAAGATGAAGGAGGCCCCAAAATGAAAGGTATTATTCTAGCAGGCGGCTCTGGGACACGTTTGTATCCCATTACACGCGCGTTATCAAAACAATTGATTCCAATCTATGACAAACCAATGATTTACTACCCCATGTCAGTGCTGATGTTGGCGGGGATTCAAGAGATCATGATTATCTCAACCCCAACTGACACACCACGGTTTAAAGAATTATTTGGCAATGGCAATGACCTAGGCTTAAGCATCGAATACGCGGTTCAAGAACAACCCAATGGTTTGGCAGAAGCTTTCGTGATTGGGGCGGACTTTATCGGTGACGATTCAGTGTGCTTAATCTTAGGCGATAACATCTATTATGGTGGTGGCCTTTCAGAAATGCTTCAAAGAGCGGCTCAAAAAGAATCAGGCGCAACAGTTTTTGGTTATCATGTGAATGATCCAGAACGTTTTGGAGTTGTTGACTTTGATGAAAATATGCACGCTAAGTCAATTGTTGAAAAACCCGAACGTCCAGCAAGTAACTACGCGGTAACGGGGTTATACTTCTACGACAACCAAGTTGTCGACATTGCCAAGCATATTAAACCATCACCACGTGGTGAATTAGAAATCACGGATATTAATAAAGCATATCTTGAAAAAGGACAGTTAGATGTTGAATTGATGGGCCGGGGGTTTGCTTGGTTAGATACTGGGACTCACGATTCATTACAAGAAGCAAGTAGTTTCATTGCGACCGTTCAAAAGCGGCAAAACTTGAAGGTGGCGTGTTTAGAGGAAATTGCTTACCGCATGCATTACATCGATAAGGCAAAAGTCATTGAATTAGCGCAACCACTCAAGAAAAACGACTACGGTCAATATTTATTGAGATTAGTAAAAGAAGATTAGGGGTAGGCAATCATGGGTAAGTTAAAAGTCACAACAACTAAATTACAAGACGTTAAAATTATTGAGCCAGCTGTCTTTGGCGATCATCGTGGATTCTTCACAGAATCTTATTCAGAACGCGATTTTAAAGAAGCTGGAATTGATATTGATTTCATTCAAGATAATCACTCCCTTTCAACGCAAGCTGGTGTTTTGCGGGGGTTACATTTCCAACGCGGTAAAGCAGCACAGACGAAATTAATCCGGGTCGTTACGGGGGCGGTTTTAGACGTGATTGTGGATGTCCGGGCTGGTTCGCCAACTTATAAACAATGGGAAGGCTACATCCTTTCTGCTAGCAATCACCGTCAATTACTTGTCCCAAAAGGCTTTGCCCACGGTTTTGTGACCTTGACGGATAACGTTAATTTCTTGTATAAATGTGATGGCTACTACGATGCAGAAGCCGACGGCGGCATTTCATTCAAGTCACCAGAATTAAATATTGATTGGCCAATCGATTTTGATCAAGCCATTACGTCTGAAAAAGATGCGAACCAACCAACTTTTACTGAATTTGAAAAAGACAATCCGTTTGTTTACGGTGAAATTTAAGGAGATCGACACACTATGAAAAATATTATTGTGACTGGTGGGGCCGGCTTTATCGGTTCTAACTTCGTGCATTATGTGGTGAATAACCATCCAGAAGTTCACTTGACGGTTTTAGATAAGTTAACTTACGCTGGGAACCGCGCCAATCTAGCCGGGTTACCCGCAGACCGTGTGGAATTAGTTGTTGGCGATATTTGTGACGCTGAATTAGTGGACCGCTTAGTCCAAAAAACGGACGCAGTAGTGCACTATGCTGCAGAAAGCCACAACGATAACTCTTTAAAAGATCCTTCACCATTTATTCAAACAAACATCATCGGTTCATATACGTTGATTGAAGCTTGTCGGAAATATAACGTGCGTTATCACCACGTTTCAACCGATGAAGTTTACGGTGATTTACCACTCCGTGAAGACTTACCGGGACACGGCGAAGGTGTTGGGGAAAAATTCACGCCTGAAACGCGCTATAACCCAAGCAGTCCTTACTCATCATCTAAGGCTAGCTCAGACTTGTTAGTGCGTGCTTGGGTCCGTTCATTCGGCTTACAAGCTACAATCTCAAACTGTTCAAACAACTACGGGCCTTACCAACACATTGAAAAGTTTATTCCTCGTCAAATTACCAATATTTTAAGTGGTATTCGACCAAAACTTTACGGTTCCGGGCAAAATGTGCGTGATTGGATTCATACCAATGATCATTCAAGCGCTGTTTGGGCGATCTTAACCAAAGGCAAGATTGGTGAAACCTATTTAATTGGCGCTGACGGCGAACAAAATAACAAAGATGTTTTGGAATTAATCTTAGAATTAATGGGGCAACCTAAAGATGCTTACGATCAAGTTAAAGACCGCCCAGGGCACGATTTACGGTATGCCATTGATTCAACGAAGTTGCGTGAAGAATTAGGCTGGCAACCAGAATTTACTGATTTTAAATCAGGCTTACAACATACCATCGACTGGTATCGGGAGCATCAAGACTGGTGGCAAGCAGAAAAAGCAGCCGTGGAAGCCAACTACGCTAAAAACGGTCAATAATAATAAAGAATTACCTAGCCTATTGAAGGATATGGAATAATTATGAAAAAAACGCTTAACAATATAATCTACAACGGTATCTATCAGTTGTTAATACTAGCACTGCCCATTTTAACAGTTCCATATGTGGCTCGTGTTTTAGGAGCTAGGGCATTAGGAAGTTACTCATTTATTACGTCTATTTCAATGTTTCTAAGTTTTGTAATTTTAATGGGGATGAATCAACTAGGTTCAAGAATTATCGCCCAATCGCACAAAGATAAAGATGAATTAGGTAGTAATTTTGTAGAGTTATGGAAAATACAGTTTTTAGTAGGCTGTTTAGTTATTCTAGCGTATACATTCTTTGCAATGTTTAGTGAGTATAAAACTTATTTATTGTTGAATATTCCATATTTAATTGGCTTTGCAATTGATATTTCGTGGGTCTTTATTGGTCTAGGGGAAGTTAGAAAAGTTGTTGTTCGAAATACATTAATTAAAATATGTTCTGTTGCAATGATTTTTATCTTTGTAAAAAAGCCGAGTGATTTAGGTTATTATGTTTTAATCAATAGCTTGAGTATTTTCTTTGCGAACATTATTTTCTGGCTTAACTTAAAGGGGATAATCACAAAAGAAAGTTTTAAAGGATTCTTTTCTAAATCAATTTTTTTAAAGGAAGCCATGATTTTAGTTATCCCACAACTTGCTGTTCAATTTTATACTAATTTCGATAGTACACTAGTGGGGTGGATTGCAGGACCAGTTCAATTAACTTATTATGATCAATCACAAAGAATTGCGCGAATGCTAGTGACACTGATTACTTCAGTTAGTACAATTTTGATGCCTAAGATGGTGCAACTTCGAATGACTCATTCTAATAATGAGAAGGTCGATCAGTTATTAAAAACCTCACTTGACTATACACTATTAGTTGCACAACTATTTACAATGTTATTAATGGTGAATGCATCTGAATTTGTACCGTGGTTTTATGGTAAATCATATACGCCAATGACAAATAATATGTTGTGGGTTGGGTTAATTATGATTTTTATTTCATACGGTGAAGTATTTGGTAGCCAGTTTTCGTTGGTCAATGGTGATTATAAGCAGTATGCCATTCCAGCAATTATTGGTGCGGTAATCAGCGTTACTCTAAATGTAATTTGTGTTAATCTATGGGGAGCAGATGGCGGAACAGCAGTTATTATTTTAACTGAGTTTATCGTATGCTTTATGAGAATTTATATGGTTCGTAAAGCAGCTGATTTACGTTATCTCGTACATGGACAACTTAGATATGTACTTGCATTTTTGCTAACCGTTTTCGCTGTGCTTAGGTTTAAAGTTGTATTACCTAGCCTGTTCTTAACGATGATTGTTAACTCAATCATTATGACAATTGTATATGTGTTATTACTTGTATTAATGAAAACTAGAATTAATAAAGATATTGGTAAGTTAGTAAAGAAAGTTATTCGTTAATTTGCTGATTTAGTTCATAATTTAGATTTGGGAGAAAATAATAATGACAAATTATTTAGTAGTCGGTTCTGGTCTTTTTGGGTCAACCTTCGCATACGAAGCGGCCAAACGCGGGAACCACGTTAAAGTAATTGAAAAGCGCGATCACATCGCGGGTAACATCTATACAAAGGAAATTGATGGTATTCAAGTACACCAATATGGTGCGCATATTTTCCATACCAGCAATAAGGAAATTTGGGAATATATTAACCAATTCGCAGAATTCAACCGGTACACTAACAGCCCAGTGGCCAACTATAAAGGTGAAATTTATAACTTACCGTTCAATATGAATACGTTCAACAAACTATGGGGGGTCGCAACTCCGGCTGAAGCGGCTGCTAAAATTGCCGAACAACGTCAAGTATTAGGCGATAAGACACCTGAAAACTTGGAAGAACAAGCTATCTCATTGATTGGGACGGATATCTACCAAAAACTAATCAAGGGTTATACTGAAAAACAATGGGGCCAAAAGGCTACTGAATTACCAGCATTCATTATTCGCCGCCTCCCAGTTCGTTTGACTTACGATAACAACTACTTCAATGATACATACCAAGGAATTCCAATTGGTGGGTATACACAAATCATCGAAAAAATGTTGGCTAGTGATTTAATCGATGTTGAAACGGGTGTCGATTTCTTTGATAAGAAACAAGCCTACATTGATCAATATGATAAGGTGATTTTCACCGGGATGATTGATCAATTCTTTGATTATCAATTAGGGGAACTCGAATACCGGAGCCTGCGGTTTGAAACAGAAGAAATGGCTGTTGATAACTATCAAGGAAATGCGGTAGTTAATTATACGGATGCTGAAACACCTTATACACGGGTGATTGAACATAAGCATTTCGAATTCGGTAAAGGTGACAAGAACAAGACCATCGTTACCAAAGAATATCCCGCTAATTGGTCGCGTGGCGACGAACCTTACTATCCAATCAATAACGATAAGAATAACCGTTTGTACAAAGCATACCGTGACTTAGCATCGACAGAACCCAAAGTGGTCTTTGGTGGACGACTAGGTCAATATCGTTACTACGATATGCACCAAGTGATTCATGCGGCGTTACAAGTGGTTAAAGATGAATTACAATAGAGGAGATCACTCATGAAAATTTTAATCACCGGTGCTAATGGTCAATTAGGCACTGAATTACGGCACTTATTAGATGAAAATCAAATTGAATACGTGGGGACAGATGCTACTGAGTTAGATATTACTGATGCAGCGGCAGTCACAACTTACTTCGAAAAGAATAAGCCGGAATTGGTTTATCACTGTGCTGCTTATACAGCTGTCGATGCGGCTGAAGAAGAACCAGGTAAGTCAATCAACTATAAAGTGAATGTTGTGGGCACTCAAAACATCGCGAATGCGGCTGAAGCAATCGGCGCAACGTTAGTTTACATTAGTACCGATTATGTCTTCGATGGGACGAACGACCAAATGTACACAGAGGAAACACCAGCAGCACCTAAGAACGAATATGGGCGAACCAAATTAGCTGGCGAAAAAGCAGTTGCCAACACGATGAGCAAATACTATATTATCCGGACCTCATGGGTCTTTGGTGAATATGGCAAGAACTTTGTTTATACAATGTTGAATCTTGCTAAGACCCACGATCATTTGACGGTTGTGAGTGATCAAGTCGGTCGCCCAACATGGACGCGAACATTGGCTGAATTCATGTTATACGCTGTGCAAAACAACGTCCCTTATGGCTTGTATCAATTATCAAACGATAATTCATGTACTTGGTACGAATTTGCACGCGAAATTCTGAAGGATAGAGATGTAGAAGTGAGTCCTGTGACGTCGGCGGAATATCCACAAAAAGCATTCCGACCAAGACATTCAATCATGGACTTGACGAAGATCAAGGCAACTGGTTTTGAAGTACCAACATGGCAAGTGGCATTACAAAAATTTATGGCAAAAATTGATTAGGATGAGATGATGAGTAATAATCTGGATAAAACGGTGACGATTAGTATTGTGACCTATAATAGTCAATACGTCTTTAAGACGTTAGATAGTATCAAGGCAACTGTCTTGGGGCAATACCCAGTCAAAGTATTGGTGCACGATAATGGTTCAACGCCTGAGTATTTGGCGCAATTAAAAGCCTATGCTGCAGATGACGTTGAAATCATTGAAGGCCAAGAGAATCGTGGGTTCGGTCATGGGCATAATGCCAACCTGAAACTGACAGAATCCGATTATTTTCTGATTTGCAATCCGGATATCATTTTAAATGAAAATGCATTTAAACAAATGTATCGGATTTTAGCGGATCAAGATGCTAATGATAGTTTAGGGATGTTAACGCCGAAGATCGTCGGCCCAGATGGAACAACGCAACATTTAGTCCGGCGAAAGCTAGACGTATTCGATTACATGCTACGCTTTGTCCCTTTTAAGTGGGTTAAGAAGCTTTTTGAGAAACGGTTAGCAGCTTATGAATGTCGGGATTTAACGGATCAACGGCAAGTGATTCGATACGGGTCCGGCGCGTTTATGTTTACGCGAACGGCTGTAATTCGCGCTATTGATGGTTTTGATGAGCGCTTCTTTATGTATTTTGAAGATAATGATCTTTGTGATCGAATTAATCAAAGCGGCCATTCGATTTTATATGTACCAGACGCAGTTGTGACCCATTTTTATGGAATGGCATCCCATCGCAGTTTAAAAGGCTTTAAGATCTTCTTGAAGTCCATGGCGCAGTATTTTAATAAATGGGGTTGGCGTTTCTTCTAACCTCAAGCAAAAAAGACGGTTTTCGACTGTCTTTTTTTGTATGCATCTTTTATTTTATGATATAGTTATACCAAATATATCTCTAATTAGGAGCTTAACATGTCAAACTTATACCCTGATGACAGTCTTTTGTTGCATACAGACTTGTATCAGTTGAATATGATGCTTACTTATTTTAAAAAGGACTTGCACAATCGCACCGCAGTTTTCGAATGTTATTTCAGAAAATTACCATTTGAAAATGGTTATGCAATTTTTGCAGGTTTAGAACATATTGTGAATTATTTAGAAAATTTGCACTTCACTGAAAGTGATATCGCTTATCTGCGTGATGAAGTAGGGTATCCGGCTGATTTTCTTGATTATTTAGCCAATCTTGATTTTGATTTAACAATTCGCTCAGCTGTTGAGGGCGAATTGGTCTTTGGCAATGAACCGATTCTACAAATTGAAGGGCCATTGGCACAATGTCAGTTGATTGAAACGGCATTATTAAACATTATCAATTATCAAACACTAATTGCCACTAAAGCTGCGCGGATTAAATCCGTCGTTGGTAAGGATCCCCTTTTAGAATTCGGTACGCGTCGTGCTCAAGAAATGGACGCTGCTTTATGGGGGACGCGGGCCGCTTACATCGGTGGCTTTGACGCTACAAGTAATGTGCGGGCTTCTAAAATTTTCGGTATTCCCGCTAGTGGGACGCATGCTCATTCGCTAGTACAGGTCTATCGCAATGACTACGAAGCATTTCGCGCGTATGCTGAAACACATCATGATTGTGTCTTTTTGGTTGATACGTATGACACCCTTAAAAGTGGGGTCCCTAGTGCCATTCGGGTCGCTAAGGAATTTGGTAGCAAGATTAATTTCCAAGGGGTACGGATTGATAGTGGTGATATGGCATACATTTCCAAGCGGGTTCGTCAACAATTAGATGAAGCTGGTTTTACAGACGCCAAAGTTTATGCTTCCAATGATTTAGATGAAAAGACTATCCAAAACTTGAAGATGCAAGAAGCCAAAATTGATGTTTGGGGTGTTGGAACGAAATTGATTACGGCTTATGATCAACCAGCGTTAGGGGCAGTTTATAAGCTCGTTTCAATCGAAAACAATGATGGTAAGATGGTCGATACCATCAAGCTTTCAAGTAATGTTGAAAAAGTCTCCACACCAGGGCGGAAGCAAGTCTGGCGGATCACTAAAAAAGTCGATGGTAAATCTGAAGGGGATTACATTACGCTTTGGGATGAAGATCCATTGGAACAAGATTCAATCTATATGTTCCATCCCAATTATACTTACATCAATAAAACCGTGACCGACTTTAATGCGCGACCTATTTTGCGGACGATTTTTGAACGCGGGAAACGGGTTTATAAATTGCCTGAACTCGGTGCAATTAAGAAGTTTTGTAGTGAAAATCTTGATTCATTATGGGATGAATATAAGCGCGACTTAAATCCACAAGATTACCCAGTGGACCTCTCTCAACGTACATGGGACCACAAAATGGCCCAAATCAGAAGAGTCAAAGAAGAAGTCCAAAATCAGAGTGGTTCATTCAACGGTTAGCTTTTGAGTATAGCGAAGTCTAGTGAATAAGTGCATTAGCGCTTATTTGCCGGACATAGCTAGACGGAAAAAGCTGTTGAAGGAAGCATGTTTCCAAAATCAGAGTGGTTCATTCAACGGTTAGCTTTTAAATAGTTTAGAAGTCATTTAACAATAAAAAAAGGCGGTATTAATCATGAGACCTTTACAAGCTGAAATTATCGCAGCCTTAAAGACCCAACCCACAATCGACCCGAAAAAAGAAATTCGGCGGTCGGTTGATTTCTTGAAGGATTATTTAAAGAAGAATACCTTTCTAAAAACCTACGTACTTGGCATTTCTGGGGGACAAGATTCGACATTAGTCGGCGCTTTAGCTGAACAAGCAGTCCGCGAGATGCGTGCTGAAACGGGCGATGACAGTTATCAATTCATTGCGGTTCGATTACCGTATGGTGAACAAGCAGATGAATCGGATGCAATGGCTGCTATTGATTTCATGCAAGCGGATCAAGTTCGCCGGGTGAATATTAAAGCCACGGTGGATGCAATGGTTCAAGCACTTGCAGCAACCGAAGTGGCAGTCAGTGACTTTAATAAGGGAAATATTAAGGCGCGGGTACGGATGATTGCGCAATATGGCATCGCTGGTGAAACGAAGGGGGCAGTTTTAGGAACGGATCATTCTGCTGAGTCGGTTACCGGCTTTTACACAAAGTTCGGTGATGGTGGTGCGGACCTTGTGCCGATTTTCAGATTAGATAAACGTCAAGGTAAGGCGATGTTAGCGGAATTAAATGCGCCTAAATATTTGTATGAAAAAACTCCAACGGCTGATCTTGAAGAAGATCGTCCAGCATTGCCAGATGAATTGGCCCTTGGTGTGACCTATGATCAGATTGATGATTATTTAGAAGGTCGTGAAGTAGCAGAAGAAGCTGCGGTCAAGATTGAAAATTGGTATCAAAAGACAGCGCACAAACGGCATTTACCAATTACCGTTTTCGATGAATTTTGGCGGTAGTCGGCTGAAACTTGTTTAGCGGCTAAACAAATTGGCTGTCAGAATACCGTTTTGCTTGCGTTTTAGATTGGGTATGCCTTATAATTAGCTTAACGATAAGGGAGTAACTAGCAGCTTGTCTGCGATAACGCCACCAACAAGGCAATATTCTGGTGTTATCTTAATTAGTGAGACTTATGGGGGATTCTTTGAATTCTCGATAAGTCTCTTTTTTTACCCCGAAATCTATCTATAGGAGGTACGATAATGACAGATCAACCAAGTTCATTCTTTACACAATCAACGGATGAGACTTTAAAGCGTTTAGCCACAACGACGGATGGGCTAACGCAAGACCAAGTCGCTGAACGACGCGCTAAATACGGGCGTAATCAGTTGACTGCGACGAAACGAAAAAGTTTATTCGTTCGCTTTTTAGAGCAGTTTAAAGATTTCATGATTATCGTCTTATTAGTAGCGGCGATGATTGCTGGTTTTTTAGCCCATGAATGGCCAGATGCGATTATTATCCTCGCCGTTGTCATCTTAAATGCTATTTTCGGTGTTTTTCAAGAAGCTAAAGCGGAACAAGCAATTGATGCTTTAAAAGAGATGGCGACACCAGACGCACACGTGCGCCGTAACGGCCAGATTGTTAAAATCAAGAGTGAAGACTTGGTTGTTGGCGATATTGTGTTGCTAGAGGCGGGCGATATTGTCCCCGCTGATTTACGCTTGTTAGAATCAGCTGCCTTGAAGATTGAAGAATCAGCTTTGACAGGTGAATCGGTGCCAGTCGACAAGACAGTTGCAGCGTTAACCGATCCTGAAAGTGGGATTGGCGATCGCACCAATATGGCGTTTATGAATAGTAATGTGACTTACGGGCGTGGTGTCGGGGTTGTGACAGGCACTGGGATGCAAACTGAAGTTGGTAAAATCGCTGGGATGTTAAATCAAGCTGGTGAAACAACAACACCATTACAAATGAACTTAAGCCAACTTGGTAAAAGTTTGACGATTATGATTTTAATCATTGCGGCCGTTGTGTTTGTGGTTGGCTATTTACGACACGCGCAATCACCAATTAATATGTTATTAACTGCTATTTCATTAGCGGTTGCTGCGATTCCTGAAGGGTTACCAGCAATTGTGACGGTTATTTTAGCCCTTGGGACCCAGAAGATGGTTAAACGAAACGCATTGGTGCGGAAGTTGCCGGCGGTGGAAACCCTTGGAAGTACCGACATTATTGCGTCCGACAAAACAGGAACGTTAACTATGAACCAAATGACGGTTGAAAAAATTTTTACAAATAATCAATTGCAAGAAGCATCGGCTGACTTGGCAAGCGATGATTTAGCTTTGAGCATTATGAATCTCGCCAATGATACGAAAATCACAGAAGATGGCCAACTAATTGGCGATCCAACCGAAACAGCTTTAATTGCTTATGGCCGTGATAAAGGCCTCGTCATTCAAGATGCGTTAGCAGCAAAACCACGCGTAGGTGAAGTACCATTTGATTCAGAACGAAAACTGATGACGACCATTCATCAAGCCAAGGATGGCCAATTATTGATGGCAACCAAGGGGGCACCGGACGAATTACTGAAACGGGTAAGCCACTTTATTGATGCCAATGGTGAAGTGCAACCGCTAGACGAAGATGAACGCCAATTCTTACTTAAGACGAATCATGATTTAGCCAAACAAGCATTGCGTGTCTTGGCGTTAGCATATAAACCATTAGCTACATTACCAGCGACAATTGATTCGACGATTGAAAATGATTTAATCTTTGCCGGGTTAGTCGGGATGATTGATCCAGAACGACCAGAAGCTAAACAAGCCGTGACGGATGCTCATTCAGCAGGGATTCGGACATTGATGATTACAGGCGATCATCGTGACACCGCGGAAGCTATCGCCCTTCGGTTAGGGATTATTACCCCAGAACAAGATGCCGATGCGGCTGTTGTGACCGGGGCGGAACTCGATCAGATGGATGATGAAACTTTTGCTAAAAAAGTCAGTCAATACGCAGTTTATGCACGGGTTGCCCCCGAACACAAAGTGCGGATTGTTAAAGCTTGGCAAAAACACGGTAAAGTGGTTGCAATGACCGGGGATGGGGTTAACGATGCACCAGCTTTGAAGTCCGCTGATATCGGTATTGGCATGGGGATTACCGGGACAGAAGTGTCAAAAGGGGCCAGTGATATGGTGCTGGCTGATGATAACTTCTCAACGATTGTGGTGGCTGTTAAAGAAGGGCGCAAAGTTTTCGCCAACATTCAAAAATCAATTCAATATTTATTGTCAGCTAACTTAGGTGAAGTGCTCACATTATTTATGATGACCATTTTAGGCTGGCAAATTCTCCAACCTGTGCATATTTTGTGGATTAACTTAGTGACGGACACATTCCCAGCGATTGCGTTAGGCGTTGAACCAACTGAACCAGGGATTATGAATCAGAAACCGCGGGGCCGAAAATCAAATTTCTTCTCCGGCGGTGTGTTCCAAGCGATTATCTATCAAGGACTCTTGGAAGGGGGCATTACGCTTGGCGTTTATGCCTTAGCGATTATGTATCCTGTACATCAAGCCAGTGGCTTAGCCCATGCTGACGCCTTAACGATGGCCTACGCTACGTTAGGGATGATTCAACTCTTCCATGCGTTTAACGTGAAGTCCGTTCACCAATCAATCTTGACAGTTGGCTTTTTCAAGAATAAAGCCTTCAATTGGGCGATTTTAGCGTCATTCCTCTTGTTAGCTGCAACGATTATGGTGCCTGGTTTAAACGGCCTATTCCACGTATCACATCTTGATATTTATCAATGGGGGATTGTCTTAGCAGCCTCATTCTCATTGATTGTGATTGTTGAAATTGTGAAGTTCTTCCAACGGAGAATGGCTAAATAATCTTTTAAGGACCTATTTAATATAGAAAAGGCATCGACAAAAATAATGATTGTTGGTGGCTTTTTTTATTTAACGATTAAATTGTGGTGCAATGTGTTTTTTAACTGAATTTTGGTAAATTTGGTTGAAACGCAAGCTTGCAAGCCGATTGGGAAATTAGTATACTAAACCATAGGAAACTAGGAGGATGGACATGAATAAAACGCAACAAAAGCTTGCCAAATACGGTCAAGCTGTCAATGATTTAATCGATAATACTGAAAAAGTACAAGAAGGTATGAGCAAGTATTTCACCCCTTTAAAAGCAGCCGTTGCTGATGGTAAATTAGCCGAAATGAGTGAACAAGACTACCAAAAAACAGCGCAAATTTTCAGAGATGGTGTTGATCAATATCACGAATTCTTAGCCCAATTCAAAACAGTCGCTGCACCTGCTCGATTGATGGGGAACAATCAACGCTTAATCGGTGCTTATGCTGACTTTATTCAAGGCTGTGAAGATCTTATTACAAGCATGCATGACGATCAAACCGTTGATATGCAAGCTTTTGCTGCTTCAGAAATGAACCAAGATAAAGCAACGGAACGGATTTCTAAATACATCCAAAATATTTCAAGAATCGCTTAGGGCGAAAGTTGACAGTTCCCAAGTCGGGGACTGTTTTTTTATATTGAAGCAAAAGGAGTTCAGTCAAATGCCTGATATTCAAACACTCGTTATTCAACAACTGGCACAATACCGACCACAACAAATTAAAGCAACATTAGGGCTTTTAGAAGAAGGAAACACCGTCCCGTTTGTCGCACGGTATCGAAAAGAGCGGACGGGAAGCTTAGACGAAGTGCAAATTCGTGAAATCGAAAGCACCTATCAATACTTAACGACGCTCGAAAAACGTAAAACCGATATTCTTAAAAATATCGCCGAACAAGACAAATTAACGCCTAAACTCAAACAACAAATTGAAACGGCAACGCAACTCCAAGCCTTAGAAGATTTGTATTTACCCTATAAACAAAAACGCCGGACGAAAGCAACGATTGCTAAAGAAGCAGGGTTAAACCCCTTTGCGCAATTCATTGCCGGCTTGCCTAACTTAAGTGAAGCGGCACTATTAGCAAAAGCTGAAGCTTATCTTAATCCCGAGCAAAAAATCAACGATCCAGAAGCTGTTTTAGCTGGGGTTCACGAAATTTTAGCGGAAAATATCAGTGAGACAGCTAAATATCGAAATTGGGTGCGGCAATATACTTGGCAAAATGGTCAGTTGATCAGTCAGGTTAAAGACGAAGCAGCCGATGAAAAGCAAGTCTATCAAATCTATTATGATTTCACTGCCAATTTAACGAAGGTGGCACAACATCAATATTTAGCGATTAATCGTGGCGAAAACGAAGGTATTTTGAAAGTTAAAATTAAGGTTGACAATCAAGTGATTACCGGTCGAATCAGCCAAGATCTATTGCATGGGGCAGATTCTGCATCAGCGACAATTGTCAAAACCGCTGTCGAAGACGCCTATAAACGGTTCATTGGACCTGCCATTGAACGTGAATTACGGAAGCAACTAAAGGAAAAGGCTGATCAACAAGCAATTAGTGTATTTGGTGATAACCTGAAGCATCTCTTATTGCAACCACCACTAAAGGGAAAAGTTGTGTTAGGTTTTGATCCTGCCTACCGGACGGGCTGTAAATTAGCCGTTGTCGATGGGACTGGGAAATTCTTAGATAAGTTAGTCATTTACCCGCATAAACCAGCTAATGCCGATAAGCGGGCAGCCGCCGCTAGCGAATTTACGGCGTTCTTAGCGAAATATCAAGTCGAAATGATTGCAATCGGTAATGGAACTGCCAGTCGTGAATCAGAGGAATTCGTAGCCAATTGTTTGAAAGCTATTTCCCGGGAAATTTTCTATGTAATTGTCAATGAAGCGGGCGCTTCTGTTTATTCTGCAAGTGCGGCAGCGCGGGCAGAATTTCCCGACTTACACGTTGAAGAACGGAGTGCAATTAGTATTGCCCGCCGTTTGCAAGACCCATTGGCCGAATTGATTAAGATTGATCCGCAAGCAGTGGGGGTCGGACAATATCAACACGATGTTGCGCAAAAAGAACTTACAGTGCAACTTGATACCGTGATTGAAGACGTCGTTAATAGCGTCGGGGTCAATCTGAATACGGCTAGTCCTCAGCTTTTGCAACATATCTCCGGGTTATCAGCAACTACTGCCCAAAATATTGTGCAATATCGTAATGAAAATGGCCTTTACCAAAAGCGAAGTGCTTTGAAAAAAGTACCGCGCTTAGGGCCTAAAGCTTATGAACAGTCGGTCGGATTCTTGCGGATTATCAATGGAGAGAACCCACTCGATAATACTGACATTCATCCGGAAAGTTATCCCACCGCTAAAGCGATTTTGAAATCATTTGGGCTAACAGTTGATGCTTTAGGAAGTGACGCGTTGAAGACGGCAATTGCCAAAGTGCAAGTATCGGCTTTAGCAGCTGAATTAGAGGTGGGGGTTGAAACAATTACCGATATCTTAAACAGTTTGCAAAAACCGGGCCGTGATTTGCGCGATCAGATGACGGCGCCGTTATTACGCCATGATGTCTTAACCTTGGCGGATTTAAAACCAAATATGGCATTAGAAGGCACGGTCCGCAATGTACTTGATTTCGGCGCCTTTGTCGATATTGGGGTAAAGCACGATGGGTTGGTGCACATTTCACAACTTGCCAACCACTTTGTTAAGCATCCGTCTGACGAAGTTGCAGTTGGGGACGTTGTGCAGGTTTGGGTAATGAGTGTTGATCAAGAACGGGAACGCGTCCAATTGACAATGAAAGCCCCAAAAGCAAATGACTAATCAAGCTTTAACGGAATTGATTCAGCAGTTATCGTTACAGTTTTTTAACCGACCATTTAGGCATCAAGCGAATTTCAATCGCCGCTTAAAAACGACAGGTGGGCGTTATCATCTACAGGATCATCATATTGATATTAATCCGAAGATGTTGACGGAACACGATGTGCAGACCTTAGAAGGGGTGATTAAGCATGAACTTTGTCATTATCACCTGCATTTATTGCATCGTGGTTATCGTCATCGAGATGCCGATTTTAAACAATTACTAGCACAAGTCGGCGGTGCACGTTATGCACCAGCTGTCCAAAAGGCAACGCAACCGACTAAAATTTTGATTTATCAGTGTTCAAATTGTGGACAAGTTTATCCGCGTCGGCGCCGCATTAATACGGCCCGCTATGTTTGTCGGCGGTGTCGTGGACAACTCATTTATCAAACCACACAAGGTCAATGAAAAACCGGGTCACACTTATGTTTAGGTGTGGCCCGGTTTTTTAGTTGGCTCGTAGAGTTTGATTCTGAGGGGTGTAGCCCAGTTTGTGGTAGAGGGCTAACGCGGCAGTGTTATTGCCTAAAACGGTTAGTTCTAAATAGTCGAGGGTTTGCGTCTGCTGCCATTGTTTAGCGTGTGTTAGTAGGGCAGTAGCTATCCGGTGCCGCCGCGCTGCTGGGGCAACGTACAATGTCGTGAGATAAGCAAAACGATGGGCGATAAATAACGGTGAAGGATTTGTTTGAGCTGTTGTGATATGACAAAAGGCATCGACTTGCTGATCTTTGTTTCGATGGACAAAGACCGCTTGCAGTGGATCGGTTATCATTTGTTGCCATGCGAAGAAATCGGGCGTGTAATCAGTTTGGTAATTAGCGGGTTGTAGCGCATGCATTTCAGCTGTTAATTGTTGATAAAGGGTCGTTAATTTGGCAATATCGGTTAATTTAGCGCGGATAATAGGCATGTAATCGTCTCCAAAGTAAAATTTTAATTGACTTCAATCGTCGTTTCTCTTATACTAATGTACGTGGCTTAAAGTGATAAAGCAAGTTACGCGGGTGTGGCGGAATGGCAGACGCGCAAGATTAAGGATCTTGTCGGGAATTTTCCCGGTGGAAGTTCGAGTCTTCTCACCCGCATCATAATTCAGTTAGGTAATTCCAATTGGAATTACCTTTTTTTGTCCCTCGATAGAAATAATTGAAACTATGGGGACAAATCGCTATAATGAGCAATAAATTCAGTTTAGGAGTCAGTTAGGATGACACATAAAAATTCATCAGCTTACACAATTAGTATTATGGCGATTTTAACCGCTTTTTTAATCATTCAAAGTTTTATTCCGATGGTCGGTTATATCAATATCATTCCTGGGCTACCAGCCGTGACAACCATCCATTTAACGGTCATTATTGGTGCTGTGATTCTAGGAACCCGCCAAGGGGCTATTTTAGGGTTGATCTGGGGTTTGATTTCATTATTTAGAGCATACACGTCACCTGGCGATCCGCTTTCGCTTTTAATCTTTCAAAATCCAATAATCGCGATTTTACCGCGCTTGATGGCGGGGATGATTGCTGGCTTTACGTTCCAACATTTATATCAAACTAAAATTCGCAAGACTGGCGCAATGGCTTTAGCTGGCATCTTCGGTGCTTTGGTTAATACCTTTTTAGTGATTGGCTTAACGCGGGTGCTCTATGGCCACCAAGCGGCGGGGATGTATCATACTGACCCCACACATTTAATTATTGTGATGCTTAGCGTTGTTGCGTTAAATGCGGTAATGGAGGCAACCTTAGCAGCTGTGGTGACACCATTAGTCGCAACCCCACTGATGCGTTTTAAGCGGCATTAATAATAAGTGAGGGTCGCAATAACTAATCCGCCATGTTTTAATAATCAATAGTTGAATTTAAAAATGAGCTAGACAAAATCATTTTTGTCTAGCTCATTTTAGCTTTATTTCAGTTGTTTTTGAACTTTTTTAGCGTGGGCCGTCACTGTGTTCATATTGACCTTAGCAATTTCAGCTTGTTGATAAACCGAACTATAATATTGATTTAAACGATTGATTGGTGATTTAAGGCTGTCTTCGTCGGCATCAGCATCCGTATGATCAGTGTAAAATTCGTCAGATGCCTTAGTGGCTGCATTGTAGAAGGTAACCAAGGTTGTATAATCAAGTGTTGAAATCTTGAGACTTTGATTTAAATCTTTGACTTGCTCAATTGGCAATTCATCGTTTTCTTGTTTGACTAGTTTGTTAAGGCGTTTGATTACCGGTTTGAGCACCGCTTGTTGTTCTTTAAGCCTTTGAAAGGCCGCTTCACGCTTGGCTGCAGTTACCGCGATTTTAGTGTCTTCAACCGTTAAGAGATTTTCGTCAGGATATTTTTTTTGAATCGTGAGATAGTTATCAGGAACTGGATCACCGATTGTTTCAAGCGTTGAAAGGGCTGCTTGTTGTTGTTTCGTTGCATTTTCAACGGTTTGCATATCGGCTTGAAGTTGGTGTTTAGTATCCATCGGTCTTTGGCAAGCGGCTAGGCTCACGCCGATGAAGATAATTGGTAATAAACGTTTCAATAGTTTCAGCATAAGCAAGCACTCCAATGGGAAAAAGGTATACTGCTATCTTAGCGTAATTAAAGCAAAAAGCCAAATTATTTAAGGGCTGATGTAACATATAAAAGCGGATGGGGCTAAAACGTGGATGCTGATTGCCCATGATAGAAAACGGTTTATTTTTTACTGCCAAATGGTTGCCAATGGTTGTTGTCTGTGTTACACTATGTTTGTACTTTTTGAATGGTTGCGGTACGAATGTTTCCAAAAGAACTTTCTTCCATCGGACCACCAGAAATACACAAATTTATAACGTGTCATCGACACAAGGAGGATTTTTCTCATGGAAAACGGAACTGTAAAATGGTTTAACGCAGAAAAAGGTTACGGCTTTGTAACTCGCGAAGATGGTAGTGATGTATTCGTACATTTCTCAGCTATCCAAGGTGAAGGCTACAAGACTCTTGAAGAAGGTCAAAGCGTTTCTTTTGATATCGAAGAAAGCGACCGCGGCCCACAAGCTGTTAACGTAAACAAAAACTAATTTAAAAAATTAACCTAGGGGTCGCGACAAAAGTAATTTTGTTGCGGCCCCTTTTTTCATTGGCTGATGTAAATTCAGGAGGCTTTGCCGAAGCATAGGGTGCTTGGCGCTATAAAAAAACCTGGCCAACGCGGTCAGGTTTTTTTAGATAACTCAATCGAGATCAGAACGTTTTTCAAATGGATAGACAAAGCCCCATTCAGCACGGGCATCTGTCATGATGGCCATCACATCGCTTGATAATTCAAGGCTACTATTTGCTTGATTCCCGCGCACTGTTTCTTGGAAATCATGGAGTTCGTAGTTCATCGCATTGGTTGCATCACCGGCTTGAATGGTTTCAACGCGCCCATCTGGGAAAGTGAGGGTGGCTTTGTCGGGACGAGGATAATCGTCAACGGTGACGTAGCCATTTTCATAAACGAGAACCCCTTGTTTAGGCATCTTCGCATGAATGTTTAAGGTGACAGTCACCATTTCATGATTGGCGTTATTCAAAAGTAGGGTTGATTGCTGATCGACCCCTGATTCTGAAGGGACCCATTGCGTCGCCACGAGTTCTGGTTTGGCCGTTAACATCCGGCGGGCAAACGAAAGGGCATAAACACCGATATCGAGCATTGCCCCCCCGGCAAGTGCTGGGCTGAAGAAGCGGTTGTTGGCATCAAGTTCTTTATAACTGCCAAAAGAGACTTGAATTGATTTTAAAGCGCCTAAATGATTAGCAACTTGTTGGCGTTCAATTTCGGCAAACAATGGCATATGATAAATGGTCATTGCTTCAGCTAGTACCAAGTGCTTTTCGGCAGCCAGGGCCTTGGCTTTATTTAGTTCACGGCGGTTCATCGTAATCGCTTTTTCACAGAAGACGTGTTTCCCCGCTTCAAGGCTTGCCATAATATTTTCGAAGTGGTAATTATGGGGGGTTGCAATGTAGACAATGTCAATGTTGTCATCAGCAAGCATCGCATCATAACTGCCAAATGCATGTGGAATGTGGTATTGGTCGGCAAAGGCTTGGGCCTTTTCGAGTGAACGAGAAGCAGCCCCATAAATTTGACCATCCGGTTGGTTAAAATAAGTTGCGAAACTAGTGGCGATGTTCCCTAAACCAATAATTCCCCAGTTAAGCGTTGTCAATAAAATCAGTCCTTTACTATCGTAATCGGTTACAGCCAACATTATAGCAATAAAAGCGCTAAATAAAAAATAAAGAGCGATTACAAATTAAAGATTGGTGTTCTGAATAAATTTGTGTACAATATGAAATAGATTCAGATAAAGTTGAGGCAGAGGATTGGCAAAAAAACGCAAGACGGCAAAACGCAAACCAACAGCTAACTACTATACTAAGAAAAGACGCCACGCAACGAATTGGTTAGTGGTCGTTTTAGTGAGTCTATTTATTCTCGGTATTGGACTTGTCTTATTGGTGCAGTATAATGGCCAAAAGACACAAGAAGACCTTGCTAACCAAGCCAGACAGGAACAGCAATCGCGTCAAGCTAAAAAACAAGCGTTTATTAAAAAAATGGTGCCTTATGCCCAAGAATTACAGACGCAATATCATGTCTTACCAAGTATCACTTTAGCACAAGCCATTTTAGAAAGTAATTGGGGAAAGAGCGCCCTTGCTGCGCAATATCATAATTATTTTGGCATCAAGGGCGATGATGCGGCTAACACTAAGGAAATGACGACTAAGGAATATTTAAATGGGCAGTGGGTAACGACAACAGCACGTTTTAAAGTGTATAACAATTATCAAGAATCAATGCTTGATCATGTCCAATTGTTTGCTTATGGGACCTCTTGGAACCGAACACAGTATTTACACGTGATTGCGGCCACCAATTATGAGCAAGCCGCGTATGCATTACAACAAGATGGCTATGCGACTGATCCCGATTATCCAACGAAGTTAATCGAGCTTGTTAAGAAGTATCACCTCGATCAATATGATCAATAGCGCATACTATGAAACAAAGCATGCACACTTTCTGACTAATTAATTTAAAAAGAGGCCATTACAAATTCTGTTTTGTGATTGCCTCTTTTCAAATCGCTGAATACCTGGATTTGAGCTTGTTGTGATACTTTTTTTGTGGTAATCTATTTTTAATTCAATTTCAGAAAACATTATTAGTCGTTACTACAATCAGTGGTGATGTTTAACGATGCGATAAAGGAGAGCTCAGTGTGCGATTATTAGAGGAACGCATTAAAAAAGATGGTCAAGTATTAGGTCAAGACGTATTGAAGGTCGATAACTTCTTAAATCACCAAGTGGATCCGGATTTAATGGCTGCTATGGGTGAAGAATTCCAACGTTTATTTAAGGATAAGAAGATTACTAAAATCCTAACGGTTGAATCATCAGGCATTGCACCTGCAGTTTTCGCAGGCTTAGCATTCCACGTTCCCGTTGTTTTTGCAAGAAAGCACAAGAGTTTAACACTACAAGATAATATGTACAGCGCAACGGTTTATTCATATACGAAGAAAGTGAACAACCATATTTCAATTTCGAAGAAGTTCCTTAATGCAGACGACCGTGTTTTAGTCATTGATGATTTCTTAGCCAATGGTCAAGCGGTTGAAGGACTACTTTCAATTATTGAAGAAGCCGGTGCCCAACTAGAAGGCGTTGGCATTGTTATCGAAAAAACTTTCCAAAAAGGACGCGCATTATTAGATCAACGGGGGATTCAAGTCGAATCTTTAGCACGAATTGCCGCGTTTGAAGACGGCCAAGTGGTCTTTTTAGATGACAATCAATAACGGTTATTAAACGGAGTGCTAAGTAGCACTCTTTTTTTGTCTAAGAATTTGTTATCATGAAGGAAAGTATTAGGCAGACAGTGATTAAATTCGCTATAATAAGGGTATACAGTTTGGTGAACAGGAAAGCAGGTAATATGATGCCAGTTATTTATCCAGGACAAACCATCGGAATTATTGGAAATGATCAACGGGCCTATATGTTGGCGATCAAAGCTAAAGAAATGGGGTATCGGGTAGCCGCCATTGTGACGCCACAGATGCAAAATACCGCTTTTGCCCGCATAATTGATAGTCAAGTTGATGGTGAATTCAATGATTATCAAACATTAGTCCAACTTGGCGAAGTTAGTCAAGTGTTGACCTACACGAATGAATTATTAGATGAGATGGTGCTCGAACAATTGGCACAACAATACTATTTACCACAAGGCAGTAATGTGCTGTCAGTGACCCAAGATCGCTACCTCGAAAAAGTTTTCTTGAACGATTTAAACATCAATATTCCACCGTATGCGACCGTTGTCGATGCCAATGATATTCAAGATGCAATTGATTCAATCGGGTATCCATGTATTTTAAAACCAATCCAAAAAGGTTATGGCAAGCAGTATCAACGTTTTATTCAACAGCCGAGTGACCTTGAAAATATTGAGGCTTCGCTTGGATTAGGGTCTTATATTTTAGAATCTTGGATTCCTGATGCACAAGAACTATCAGTGATGGTTGTTAAAACTGAAGATGAGAAGTGTGTGACATTACCCGTCATTGAAAATGAGTTTGAAGATCATCGCTTAAAGATGTCGCTTGTGCCAGCGCGGATTAATCAAGATGTTGCGACTGAAATCAATCGATTAGCTCATTTAATTGGAGAAAAGCTAGCTTACACAGGTGTCTTTGGGGTTGAATTCTTTTTAACCCCCGCTATGAATATTTATGTGAAACGGATTATGCCAACACCGCACGCAACGGGCGATGTATTGACCCATACCTTGAATTTCTCGCAATATGAATATCATTTGAAGGCCATCTGTCAATTAGCAGTCGGGCCATCACGACTCAATAATGCGGGGATGACTTTAGGGATTCAAGAAAATCAACGGTCATTAATTCAAACCCAGATGAAGATTAAACCCGACTGGTACTTTAATTTGCACAACGTGACGGCCCATCAACAAATTGGTTCCGTCACTGCTACTGGCCAAGCAATTCAACCACTAATCGACAATTTTGAAGCAGCAGACTTGTATCAGAGTGTCTGAGTCTGTCGGCAATGTCTTGAGGACTACCGGCGTATCGTGCCGGAAAGCTAGGACAAATCAAGCACATTTGACCATTATCAACATTCGTGTAGTATTTGGAGGAGAAGTTTATGTTAGAGCGTTACACACGTCCCGAAATGGGGGCCATTTGGACAACGGAAAATCGGTATCAAGCTTGGTTGGAAGTTGAAATTTTAGCCGTTGAAGCTTGGGCTAAATTGGGCGAGATTCCCACAGAGGATGCGCAAAAAATTCGCGAGAATGCTAGCTTTGATTTGGCAGAAGTCAATCGGCTAGAAGCCATCACACACCATGATGTGGTCGCCTTTACCCGCGCTGTTTCTGAATCGCTTGCGGACGAAAAAAAGTGGGTGCACTATGGCCTGACCTCAACGGACGTTGTTGATACGGCACAGGGGTACATCTTGAAACAAGCAAATGACTTAATTCGGACTGATATTGCCAATTTGATGGCCGTTCTAAAAGAAAAAGCTTACGAATACCAAAATACCGTGATGATTGGGCGGACGCATGGGGTGCATGCGGAACCCACTACGTTTGGCTTGAAATTAGCAACATGGTATGCCGAAATGAAACGGAACCAAGACCGCTTTGAACGGGCCGCTAAAGGCGTTGAAGCTGGTAAAATCAGTGGGGCAGTCGGTACTTTTGCTAATATTCCGCCTGAAATTGAAGCGTATGTGACAGAACATTTAGGTATTCGGGCGCAAGATATTTCAACGCAAGTGCTCCCGCGAGATTTACATGCCGATTATATTAATACAATGGCAGTCGTTGCCACCTCAATTGAACATTTTGCAACTGAAATCCGTCACTTACAACGGACAGAAGTACGTGAAGTGGAAGAATTCTTCGCAAAGGGACAAAAAGGTTCTTCAGCGATGCCGCATAAACGTAATCCCATTAGTTCAGAAAATGTCAGTGGCTTAGCCCGGGTGATTCGCGGGCATGTGGTGACGGGGATGGAAGATGTGTCGCTATGGCACGAACGCGATATCTCACACAGTTCGGCTGAGCGGATTATTTTACCCGATACAACCATCCTATTGGACTACATTTTGAACCGTTTCACGCGGATTGTTAAGACCTTGACAGTCTTTCCTGAAAAGATGAAGGCCGATATGAACATCACGCATGGTTTAATTTACAGTCAACGCGTCTTGTTGAAGTTAGTGGATGCGGGCCTTAGCCGTGAAGCCGCCTATGATTTGGTTCAGCCTAAGACAGCCTTAGCGTGGGATGAGCAAAAAGATTTCCGCCAATTATTGGAAGCCGATCCCAAAGTCACCAGTCAACTCTCAAAGGCCGATTTAGATGATGCCTTTGATTACCAATGGCACTTAAAACAAGTTCAAACGATTTTTGATCGGGTGTTTGCATAAAGAATTAAGATTAAAAGCCATCTTAGCCTGTCAGTTAGGTTAAGGTGGCTTTTTTGGGCAAAACAAAGAAGGGCCAATTATGTATGTTAGTCGTCATTTTTAGCTTGAACTCAGTCTAATTCATGAAACGCGCCTTGCGTCAAGGTAGAAGATGGTCTAAAATAACAATCCATTTTACTAAGGCATGTTCGCTTTTTTCTACCTATCTAGTTTGGTATAATATAGACTGATTGCATTTACGGAAGGATGACTAATTTGTCTGAAAAAGAATTGTTACAAGGGATGAACGATAAGCAAGCTGAAGCGGTACTCACGACACAAGGACCACTTTTAATTATGGCGGGTGCCGGTAGTGGAAAGACCCGGGTGTTAACGCATCGGGTCGCTTATTTAATTGAAGAAAAGCACGTTTTACCATGGCGGGTCCTTGCGATTACGTTTACGAATAAAGCAGCACGTGAAATGCGTGAACGGGTGGGCAACTTACTTGGCGAAGGGGCTCAAGATGTTTGGGTATCCACCTTTCATGCCCTTTGTGTGCGGATTTTACGCCGCGAAATTGAACAAATTGGCTACAATCGCGCGTTCACGATTGCCGATCCTTCTGAACAATTGACGTTGATGCGCCATGTTTGCCGGGATTTAAACATCGATACGAAGAAGTTTGAACCAAAGGCGATTTTAGGGACGATTAGTAACGCTAAAAACGAACTCCAAACACCAAGCGATTATGCTGGGCTAGCAAATGGGCCGTTTGAAAAAATCGTGGCCCAATGCTATCACGAATACCAAAAACGGCTCCAACAAAATCAAGCGCTCGATTTCGATGATTTAATTATGCAAACGATTCGCTTATTTAACGAAAACCAATCAACGCTTGAACATTATCAAGAAAAATTCCAATACATCCATGTTGATGAATACCAAGATACCAATGAGGCCCAATATACATTGGTGAATATGTTAGCCAAAAAATATCGGAATCTCTGTGTTGTGGGGGACGCCGATCAAAGTATTTATGGTTGGCGCGGTGCTAACATGGACAATATCATGAACTTCGAACATGATTATCCAGATGCGAAAACAGTTATGTTAGAACAAAATTACCGTTCAACCAAAACGATTCTAGAAGCAGCCAACGGCGTCATTAACAATAATCAATACCGTAAGCCTAAGGAATTGTGGACAGAAAATAATGAAGGTCAACCAATTACTTACTATCGGGGACAAAGTGAACGGGATGAAGCCTTGTTTGTTATCACGAAGATTCAAGAAGAAATGCAAAAAAACCAGCGTAAATTTGGGGACTTCGCTGTTTTATACCGGACGAATGCCCAATCACGTTCGATTGAAGAGGCGTTTGTCAAAGCCAACATGCCATACAAGATGGTCGGCGGCCACAAGTTCTACGATCGTAAAGAAATTAAGGACATCTTGGCTTACCTACGGCTGGTTGTTAATGCATCCGATTCAATGAGCTTTGAACGAATCGTTAACAGTCCTAAACGGGGAATTGGCCCTGGAACACTTGAAAAATTAACACAGTTTGCCGATGATCATCAATGGTCACTACTTGAAGCGGCGCAAAATGCCGAACTGTCAACAATCCCTGGTAAGAGTCGCAAGACGCTGATTGATTTTGGGAACGTGATTGGTGACTTAGCAAAGATGCGCGAATTTTTAAATGTGACGGACTTAACAGAACAACTATTGGACAAGACTGGCTATAAAAAAGCACTCGAAGTTGAAAATACCCTTGAGGCCCAAAGTCGGTTAGAAAATATTGAAGAATTACTCTCAGTCACCAAACAATTCGATGAACATTACGAACCAGAAGACGATGATAGTGATTTATTTGTGGACTTCTTAGCAGAGCTATCATTGGTGTCTGATTTAGATTCCGTTGAAGAAGAAGCCAGTGAAGTGACGATGATGACCTTGCATGCTGCCAAAGGGCTGGAATTTCCAGTTGTCTTCTTGATGGGGATGGAAGAAGGCATCTTCCCACTATCACGTGCTTTATTGGAAGAAGACGAACTAGAAGAAGAACGCCGCTTGGCATATGTCGGCATTACTCGGGCTGAAAGCAAGTTGTATTTAACTAACGCCTATTCACGGATGTTATATGGGCGTCAGCAAAGTAACCAAGCCTCGCGCTTTGTCGGCGAAATTGACGACCAATTATTGGATTACGCAAATGGCACTACCGGCAGTATTCCAGAACGCAAGGTCCCGTTTGGCCAGAGCAATCGTTATGCACGGGCAACGGCCACAACGTATAATACAAATAAAACAACCACGAGTCACAAAATCGCCGATACAACTGGTGGCGATAACCGTGGCGTTTGGACAGCCGGCCAAAAGGTCCAACATAAAAAGTGGGGAATTGGGACAGTCGTTAAGGTCAACGGCACAGGTAATGATCAAGAACTAGATATCGCCTTCAAAGAACAAGGGGTCAAAAGACTACTAGCAAGCTTTGCACCAATTGAAAAAGTAGAATAGAGTGCAACGACAGGCGCTTATATTTTGAGCATTAACTGGATTTGACGAATTGGCGATGTAATCGCCGATTTGGCAAATTTGGTTAAGCGCAGAAATATGCCTGGCGGAGTACGTTTAAAAAAAGAGTGTGGTTAAAGTGGTTTGACTCTGAGCATTAGCACAGTGTTGGGGATGAACGAAAAAGTCGGTTGTTTACAATGCGAAGCTAAGCACAAGAGGCAGCTTTAAAAAATACGTTTCAAAGCATAAATAGTGAGGAGGGATCACATGGGATTAGCTAAACCAATCGATCAATATACGCAAACTGAAGCAGCCGCGGCGGCCCAAGAACTCCGCCAGACGTTAACTGAATACAGCGAAGCATACTACACTCAGGATGCGCCGCTGGTCGAAGATCACGTGTATGATGAACTGTATCGCGACTTAGAAATGTTGGAAGCGGCCTTTCCAATGATTGTTACTAATGACTCACCTACGCAAAAAGTCGGTGATCAAGTTCTACCGGGCTTTAAAAAAGTAACCCATGCAGTACCGATGTTATCGATGGGGGACGTTTTTTCTGAGGAAGAGCTCGCTACTTTTAATCATCGCCTCCAAAAAAGCGTTGAGCATGCCATTGAATATAATGTCGAATTAAAAATTGATGGTCTTGCTATTGACTTAGTCTATGAAAATGGGCAATTTGTCCGCGGTGCGACGCGGGGCAATGGGACGATTGGCGAAGACATTACCCAGAATCTTAAGACCATCAAAGCAATTCCGAAAAAATTAACCAAGCCGGTCTCAATTGAAGTGCGTGGCGAATGTTACATGCCCAAAGCCTCTTTTGCGGCATTGAATGAAAAACGGGAGGCAGAAGGCCAGCCACCATTTGCCAATCCGCGGAATGCGGCTGCTGGGAGTTTACGACAATTAGATGCGAAAGTCGCAGCTGATCGGAATTTAAGTGTTTTCATGTACACAATTGTCACGTTTGACGATGTGCAAGTAACAACGCAACATGAAGCGCTTGAAGTACTCGCAGAATTGGGGTTTAACGTTAACCCAACGGCTGCAGTTTGCCACAATATGACAGAGGTAAAAGCTTTTATCGAACGGTATCAAGCCATACGCGATGACTTAGAATACGGTATCGATGGCGTCGTGCTAAAAGTAAATGACTTAGCCCTACAACGCCAACTTGGGAATACAGTTAAGGTGCCTCGGTGGGAAATTGCTTATAAATTCCCGCCTGAAGAAGCGGCGACCATCGTCCGGGACATCGAATGGACAATTGGTCGGACGGGAGTCGTCACACCAACTGCTGTGATGGACCCTGTCCAATTAGCCGGAACAACCGTCGCACGGGCTTCATTGCATAACGCTGATATGTTACGAGATAAAGACGTCCGTTTATTGGACACGGTTTTATTACACAAAGCCGGCGATATCATTCCGGAAATTTCACAAGTGGTACTGGCTAAACGACCAACTGACAGCCAGCCGTATGTGATCCCGACGGAATGTCCCTCATGTGGGCATGAATTAGTTCATTTGGATGAAGAGGTCGCATTACGGTGTATCAATCCGATGTGCCCGGCTCAGGTGAAGGAACAGTTAACACATTTTGCTTCCAGAAATGCGATGAACATTGACGGCTTAGGACCACGGATTATCGCCCAGTTACTGGACCAAGGATTGGTCCACGATGTTGCCGATTTATACCGCTTAACTGCCGATCAATTAGCACAATTGGATAAATTTAAAGAAAAATCTATTAATAATTTGTTAAATGCCATTGAAGCTAGTCGCCAGAATTCGCTAGAAAGGTTATTATTTGGATTAGGGATTCGCCACGTTGGTGCCAAAGCAGCACGTTTGTTAGCTGAACATTTCTTGACAATGGAGGCTTTGATGGCCAGTGATCAAGCAGAAATCATGTCAGTCGAGACGATTGGTGAGACGATTGCCGATAGCCTAGTAACATATTTTGCTGATGATCAAGTTCAAACCTTAATTCACGAATTAGCTGAAGTGCAAGTCAACCTAACTTATACTGGTGTGACGAAGGCCCAAGCCACCAATAGTGACAGCTACTTCAACGGAAAGACAGTTGTCTTGACCGGTAAATTATCGCAATATACGCGCGGTGAGTTGAAGCAACAACTTGAAGATAACGGCGCTAAAGTGACCGGCTCAGTTTCGAAAAAAACAGACATGTTGATCGTTGGAGAAGATGCTGGCAGTAAATTAGCCAAGGCGCAAGCATTAGGGATTCCAATCATTAACGAAGCGGACCTAGACAGTTATTTGGCGCAATAAAAGAATCAATTAGGACTGATAAGGAGGCCATCTTCAGTGGCAAAGTATAAATTATGGGTAGTTGCAGCCGCAACCGTTCTGTTGTTGGCAGGTTGTACGAGTTTACAAGGTAATTCGAGTTCATCATCAGCAACTAAGTCGACTAAGAAGTTACAAACGACCGGGAAAGTAACTGACAGTATGTATGAAGGGGTTATTGATAATAAACATTACAAGACAAGTCAGACGCGGGGCTTAACCACCCAACAAAGTAATACGGCATTTGATGTAAAGAGTTTGGAAAGTGGTTTATTAAATATTTCTAAAAAACAATTTCCAACTGATAAATACCTCTATCAAGAAGGCCAAACCATTAAAACGGCGGAGGCCCAAAAATGGTTGGCTCGTCAATCCAAAACGAATCCCCTTGGTTTGAACCCAGAAGATAATGGTGAAAAAGAACCAGATAAGCGAAATCCATTATATCTCCAACAAATCTTAGAACAAGACTTCTTAGGTTCAGATGGTGCGCTTGAAGGAATGAGTATTGGCCTTGGGATGAATCAAATTGATTATTATACCAAGGAACAATATGGGGCTACTTTTGAAACCAAAATTTCTAGCGCCATGATGGCACAGCAAGGCAAACAAATGGCCAATAAGGTCTTAGCACGATTACGACAGAAAAAAGGCTTGAGTAAGACAACGATTGTAGTGGGACTTTATAAACAAGCACCCAAAGATAGCTTAGTAGGCGGGACTTTCTTTGCCTATGGGGTTAGCAAAAATGGGAGCACAACGATTGATTCCTGGCATGAAATGAACCAAGCGAACCAAGTTTTCCCACTAGTTAATAATGAAAAAGCGGTTAATCAAAGTGATGTTGATGCGTTCAGTAGTTTCAAAGAACAGGTGGAAACTTTCTTCCCAAACTTGAGCGGTGTAACAGCCCAAGCGCATTATGAAGACGGGGTGTTAGCTGGTATGAATATCACGGTTAACACGCAATTCTACAGTCAAACCGAGATTATGAGTTTCACGCAGTACATCGCAACTGCTGCGGATAAATATTTACCACAAAATATCCCATTAGATATTTCCATCTCGTCTGCAGAAGGGATGCAAGCCTATGTCGGGCGATCAGCCGGTAGTAAAGGTTTTTCAACCCACGTATTTGGTAGTTATTAATTCAAGCATGCGACAACAGGCACCTGGCTGTTGATACGATGCCTAAATAGCCCCGACAACTAACAAAGTTGTCGGGGCTATTTTTGGGTGTTCAAAAAATCTTTGGTTGTAATTTTAAAAATAACAGTGTACAATACGCAATGTTGTTGTTATTTTATTTATTACACCAAAGGAGAGCGACATGAACGATTTTAAAACAGCACGGTATTGGCTAACCAATGCGGATGCCATCATTATAAGCGCTAGTAACGGGTTATCAATTGCAGAAGGCTACAATATTTTTGCACACGATGAAGCGTTTATGACCCGCTTTGGGGCTTTCTATGAACGCTACGGAATTATGAATATTCTTCAAGGGGTTTTATACAACTACCCAACAGCAGCCGAACGAGACGCATTTTATAAAGTATTGTTCGATTATATGATTGATCATTATGAAGCGACACCGGTTTTTCAAGATTTAAAGCAACTAGTGGGCGCTCATGAATACTTTGTTGTCACATCAAATGGTGACATGCATTTTCAATTAAGTGGCTTTGATGACCAACGCATTTTTGAAGTGGAAGGCAATTTTGGTAACAATCAAAACCCAATGCCGATGATTGAAAAGCAACAAGCGAAATTTAAGGCATTTGTTCAAAAGTACCGTTCACAAAAGGTGGTCGTTCTAGAATTAGGGATTGGTGCTAATAATCAACTAATTAAAGCACCACTCATGTACTTGGTGGCGCAAAGGCCGAGTTACCGTTACATCACATTGAATTTACCACACGAAATCAAGATTCCCACGGCCATTGCGCAACGCTCAATCGGCCTTGCTGGATCAATCGATGATAATTTTAAGGAGCTACTCAAAAATGACTAATTCAGACTATCAAATAACACTTCAAAAAATGGCAACGGCCATCAAAGCGGCGGACTACGTCATCGTAGGCGGCGCAGCCGGGATGTCAGCTGCGGCTGGACCCGATTGGTACAATCCGGGCGATCCGACCTATCTCGAGAAATTTAAAGCCATTGAAGATAAGTATCACGCTGGCAGTTTGTGGCGTAATTATTATCTAGAACAATATACAGGAAAAAATTGGGAAAACCGTGGCGACTATTGGGGGTTTAAACTAACAGTCGCCCACTATAATTTGCATGTGGCGATTTTTCAACCTTATTATGATTTAAAAGCGGTCCTCAAAGACAAAGATTACGATATCATCACGACTAATCAAGATTGCCAATTTCCAAGAGCCTTTCCGGAGAAGGAGGTGGCCACGATTCAAGGTGACTGGTCTTATTTCCAATGTGCGAATAAGTGCCATGACCAAGTTTATCCGAGCCAGCCAATTGTTGATCAGTTATTTCCGCAAATTGAAGATGGTCATTTACCTGAAGACTTAATTCCGCGGTGTCCTAAATGTGGTGCTGAAATGTTGGAATGGGTTCGTGGTTATGAATTTCTTGAAGGTGATTACTACGCAGAACAATATGCAAAGTATCGCCAATTTATTCAAAAAGCTGAAGGTCAAAAAACGGTTTATCTAGAATTAGGCGTGGGCATGATGACCCCGATGTTTATTAAAGAACCGTTTATGAATTTGACGTACCAAAATCCTCAGGCGACTTATATCACCGTTAACCCTAAAGATGCGCTTGTTCCACGTGAATTAGCCGACCGCGGGCTTGCAGTGAAATATGACTTAGCTAAAGTTCTCGCGGATCTAAAAGAGTGCGGCGTCAGTCGGGTATCGACTGAGGATTAACACAGAATGACGAATAATCGCGTTAGCGATTGTTGGGCATTCAGGGTTAACCGGAAGATGATGGCTGACAAAGCACGTTTAAAAGAGTGCGGCGTTAGCCGGGTAGCTGCTGAGGGGTAACGCACACAAAAAGGTTGGGCCATTTGCCCAACCTTTTTGTGTTAGTTTTCATAAAGTTTTAATGCCGGATTTTCAGCAAGTCGTTGTTGATATTGTTGGATAATGTCGGCTAGTTTGATGGTTTGCATTTGTTTTTCAGCAGTTTCTTGAATTTGATCGTAGTAAGTAGCAAGCGATAATTGAATATTTTGTCCAGGCCCGCAGTTGGGATCAATTTGGGTATCGATATTCAATAACCGTGTATCATCGACGGCCTTATAGATATCACAGAGCGAGATTTGCTCCGGAGTCTTTGTTAGCTTGGGTTCAGCATGGCCCTTAACGCTCGTCAATAGACCAGCTGTCTTGAGTTGCCCCATGATTTGGCGAATAAAAGAGGGGTTGGTATTGATACTTTTAGCAATACGCTGACTGGAAAGGTTATTAAACGGATTTAAAGAAATCAGTGTCATCACGTGGACGGCATTGCTTAAACGAACTGATTTTTTCATGGTAGCCTCCTTTTTAAAAAGATGTTATTAAGAGTATAACACCTATTAAGCCGTTCTGCTGTAAGCAGAATGTTAAATGAAAATTAAATCAAGGCGCTTAAAAAATATGCCAACCGATTAGGTGGTTGCAATCAGCAGTTTTGATCTGATGATAACGATGAAAGCTCGAATAAAAATAGATTTATATTTTAAGAAGTAGCAGGCAATAAAAAAAGTTCATCCCAAATTTAGGATGAACGAATCAAACGGTCATATGCTTATTTTAGCAGTGGAGTGGTTATGTTGCTTGTCGCTTAGCTGCTGCTGACGGTTATTAGTTTAGCTGAAAAGCCTTAGTGATTAATGTTTCCAATGATGACATGATTTGATGGCTAACCCAATTTGTTGTAAGTTGTTTGAAAACAACGGCTTTTGGCCCGATTTCATGTTTTTTAGGCATTGGTTTAAAAGTTTCGGCTGGTTGTTTTTCAACCGCTGTTTCTTTAGGCTGCTCAGTTGCGACTTTCGGTGTGGCTACTGTTTCATCTTGAGCTTTTACTGGCGCTGTTGTGTGCCGTGTGCCATCTGCTGATTCCCAGTAGTGCGTTGTTTGTCCGTTAATTGTTTCGGTGACTTCCACGGGTTGACTGTCATCGATTTCTGCTTGTAACCATGCTTCTTCTAAAGCGGCTTGTTCGGCGGCGGCTTTTTTGGCGTTAGCGACCATTTCAGGTGTTACCCCAGTGAGCGTTACGCTAACGGAAGTCGTCGTAGCTGATGTTGGCGTACTTTGTAAGGTAATGCCACCCACTAAACTTAAAACGAATACTGCTACCAGGCGTTTTGCGACATTGTTTTTCATATGACAACACTCCTCCATAAGTTAATAATAATCTTGTACATTATTCACAAATTCTTATCTGTGTCTATTATATAAGATTGAGCGAATGCTTGTCTATAATAAACTATTATAAATGATATCGTATTCTAATGAATTGCATAACGTTTAATTGCACCTTGGCAGAGAACATGAAAATATCTTTTTGATAGCTACTAAGATCGTTAAAGATTAGGAAAAACTGTTAAATTCCAAGGGATGTCACTTTCTTATACGTTAATATATGGTAAAATTAACCAGAATGGATAAAAGTGACAGAATTAGAAGAGGGGTTTACTCATGATTGATAAAACACAAGTTCAGCATGTCGCAGAACTTTCAAAATTAGCTTTTAGCGATGCTGAGTTAGAACAATTTACTGAACAACTTGCAGACATCATGAAAATGACTGATGAATTAAATAAAGTTGATACAACAGGCGTCCCAGTGACGACCCATGTGAATAACCTTCAAAATATTGTCCGCGAAGATGTGGCCCAAGCCGGCACAGATCGCGATATTTTAATGAAGAATGCACCAGATTCAGCGGATGGCTTATTGAAAGTCCCTGCCATTATGGATAAGGAGGAAGACTAGCCGTGAATTACTTATATGAAGATTTACAAAGCATCCACGCTAAATTAGTGGCTGGCGACTTAACTGCTAGCCAATTAGTAACTGAAACCGTTGCTGAAATCAAAAAGAAAGAACCACAAGTCGATGCTTTTTTAGCCATCGATGAAGCTGGTGCACAAGCTGCAGCTGCAAAAGTGGACGCACAACCAATCGACGCAGCTAATTTGTTAGCCGGGATGCCAATTGGGATTAAAGATAACTTATTAACCGATGGCTTAACAACCACGGCTGCTAGTAAAATGCTTGAAAACTTTACGCCGGTGTTTGATGCAACGGTGGTCGAAAAATTAAAAGCTAAAGATGCGATTGTAATTGGTAAAAATAACATGGATGAATTCGCAATGGGTTCATCAACAGAAACATCTGCTTTTAAGAAAACTAAGAATCCATGGAATTTAGACAAAGTTCCTGGCGGTTCATCAGGTGGTTCAGCAGCGGCAGTTGCGGCTGGTGAAGTTGTTGCTTCTTTAGGGACGGACACGGGGGGCTCAATTCGCCAACCCGCAGCCTTTAATGGCATCGTCGGTATCAAACCAACTTATGGTCGTGTATCACGTTGGGGGGCCATTGCGTTTGCCTCTAGTTTGGATCAAGTCGGGGTCTTCAGCCGGACAGTGGCTGATAACGCCACTGTTTTACAAGCCATCAGTGGCCATGATGAAAAAGACAGTACGAGTGCAACGATTCCCGTTCCTGATTTCCGGGCTGCTTTAGATGGTGACATCAAAGGGATGAAGATTGCTGTTGCCAAAGAATACATGGCAGAAGGGGTTGAACCAGGGGTGAAAGCTCAAATCGAAACAGCCCTTGAAACTTTGAAGTCATTGGGTGCAACGGTCGATGAAGTCAGCTTGCCTAACTCTAAATATGCCGTACAAACTTACTATATTATTGCCTCAAGTGAAGCATCCTCTAACTTGTCACGTTTTGACGGGATTCGTTATGGTTACCGTTCACCTGAAGCTAAGACCCTTGAAGATGTGTACGTTAAATCACGTTCAGAAGGTTTCGGTGATGAAGTGAAACGCCGGATTATGTTAGGCACATTTGCTCTTTCATCAGGTTTTTACGATGCTTACTTCAAAAAGGCTGGTCAAGTACGGACATTAATCGTGCGTGATTTTGAAAAAGTCTTCGCAGACTATGATTTAGTGGTCGGTCCAACAACCCCCACAACAGCTTTTGATCTAGGCCGTAAAATATCAGATCCAGTGACAATGTATATGAATGATATCTTGACAATCCCTGCTAACATGGCTGGCCTACCAGCCATGTCAGTCCCTGCTGGTTTAGTAGATGGCATGCCAGTTGGCTTACAAATTATTGGGAAAGCATTTGATGAAGAATCTGTTTATCGTGCAGGTTATGCCTTTGAACAAGCTACTCAATTTAATAAGAACGTTCCAAGCTTCAAAGGAGGAAAAGCCTAATGAATTTCGAAACAACAATCGGACTTGAAGTGCATATTGAATTAAAAACTAATTCAAAAATGTACAGTCCATCTCCTGTAAACTATGGTGCAGAACCAAACACCAACACGAATGTGATTGACTGGGGTTATCCAGGGACCTTGCCAACTTTGAATAAAGGGGCTTATACCTTGGGGATGATGGTTGCAACTGCCTTGCACGCTGATATTGCGCGTGATACCCATTTCGACCGGAAGAATTATTTTTATCCAGATAATCCCAAAGCTTACCAAATTACACAATACGAACAACCGCTTGGTAAAGATGGCTACATCGAAGTTGAAGTTGATGGTCACACGAAAAAAATTGGGATTGCTGAATTACACGTTGAAGAAGATGCTGGGAAGAATACCCATGGCTCTGATGGCTATTCATATGTCGATTTAAACCGTCAAGGGACTGCCTTGATTGAAATTGTTTCAAAACCCGATATGTCAACGCCTGAAGAAGCGTATGCATACCTCGAAACCTTACGTCAAATCGTTCAATTTACTGGTGCATCTGACGTTAAGATGGAAGAAGGTTCAATGCGGGTGGATACTAACATTTCTGTGCGACCAATTGGCGCGAAGAAATATGGTGTAAAATCAGAATTAAAGAACTTGAACTCGTTTAATCATGTGCGTTTAGGCTTAGCTTATGAAATCAAACGCCAATCACAACTCTTGATTGCGGGCGAAACAGTACGTCCTGAAACGCGGCGTTTTGATGAAAAAACCGGTGAAACATACCTCATGCGGGTCAAGACCGGAGCGGATGATTATCGTTATTTCCCAGAACCAGATTTACCACCATTGCACATTGATGATGATTGGTTACAAGAAGTCCAAGACAGTATGCCTGAAATGCCGGCTAAACGACGTGCACGGTACGTTGCTGAATTAGGCTTGCCTGAATACGATGCGGGTGTCTTGACCAATACCAAAGAAATGTCTGACTTCTTCGAAGCAGCTGTTGCTGACGGGGCCGCACCTAAGCAAGTTTCTAACTGGTTGATGGGTGAAGTAAATGCTTATTTGAATGACAAACAAATTGATCTTCAAGAAACAGCCCTTACCCCGGCGCATTTAGCACAAATGATTAACTTGATTAAAGACGGGATTATTTCATCGAAGATTGCTAAGAAAGTCTTCCAAGAAATTATCCAAAATGATACGGATCCCAAAGCTTGGGTTGAAGCAAAAGGCATGGTCCAATTATCAGACCCGGCTAAGCTGACCCCAATTATCACAGGGATTTTAGATGACAACCAACAATCAATTGATGATTTCAAGAACGGTAAAGACCGCGCAGTAGGTTTCTTAATCGGAAAGATTATGAAAGAAACGCGAGGTCAAGCTAATCCAAAAGTTGTGAATGACTTGTTGATGGCCGAATTGAACAAACGATAATTGATATTTTAGGAGATTCGAATGCAAAAACGTGCACGGTTAATTTATAATCCAACTTCAGGACATGAAGTGATGAAACGTAGTGTCGCTGATATTCTGGATATTTTAGAACAAGCGGGTTATGAAGCGAGTGCGTTTCAAACGACGCCTGAAGAAGCTTCAGCGCAAAAAGAGGCCACAAGAGCAGCCAAAGCAGACTTCGATTTAATTGTTGCCGCTGGCGGAGACGGGACAATCAATGAAGTGGTCAACGGAATTGCCGGCTTAGAAAAGCGCCCCATGATGGCGGTGATTCCTGCTGGGACGACAAACGATTATGCGCGGGCGTTGAAGATTCCGCGGGATAATCCAGTTGAAGCCGCCCGCGTGATTTTGAAGAATCAAACGCTTAAGATGGATATCGGGCGAGCTAATGATAATTATTTCATGAACATTGCTGGTGGTGGCTTGCTAACGGAATTGACCTACGAAGTCCCATCAGACTTTAAGTCGATTTTTGGCTACCTTGCGTATGTCGTGAAGGGCGCAGAGATGTTACCCCAAATTAAACCGATTAAGATGCATCTGGAATATGATGAGGGAACGTATGATGGCGAAGCTTCCTTATTTTTACTTGGTCTAACCAACTCGGTTGGCGGGTTTGAACAGATTGCTCCTGATGCCCAGCTGAATGATGGTAATTTCTCGTTAATTGTCGTTAAAACAGCCAATATGGCTGAATTAGTCCATTTAATCGCACTTGTCATTAAAGGTGGCAAACACGTTAATGATCCACGGGTCATTTATACTAAGACTTCGAAATTAGTGGCGCGTCCGGGTGATGATGACGTTAAGATGATGATTAATTTAGATGGCGAATATGGCGGCGATGCACCAATGACCTTTACCAACTTACAACAGCATATCGAGATGTATGTGAATAAGGAAGATATTCCAGATCATGCGATTACCTCAGAAATACCGACTCAACAGTCTAGCGAAGCTTTATTTGTGAAGGAAGTCGAAACGATTTCTGAAGAAGACATAGACGGCGATGGTAAAATAGGTTAAACTGGAACATTGGATAACGTGGGCGGATTGACCGCACACTTGGAGCTAAGAAAAGAGTCCGAAGCAAAACTTAGTTTTGTCTCAGACTCTTTTTACACAATTAAAAAGAGGTAACTATGAAAATACAAGCACCTGTAAGAAAAAATGAAACATTGACGGTTGATATTATGGATTTAACCTATGAAGGCATGGGGGTCGCTAAAGTCGATAACTATCCATTGTTTATCGAAGGCGTTTTGCCCGACGAACAAGCTGAAATCCAAGTGACAAAGGTTAATAAACAATATGGTTTTGCGCGCTTAGTTAATTTACTGAAGAAGAGTCCTGACCGTGTTGAATCAAAAGCTAACATCTACTCACAAACGGGGATTGCACCGTTACAACACTTAGCTTATCCAGCACAATTAGCCTTCAAGCGGAATCAAGTCTTGAACGTCTTTCAAAAAGCCCATTTGGACATCCCAGTACAACCGGTTTTAGGAATGGATGAACCAACAGGCTATCGGAATAAAGCCCAAGTTCCAGTTCGCTTTATTGATGGGGCGTTAACAACCGGTTTCTACCGGAAACATAGCCATCAAGTGATGCCAATGGAAGATTTCTATATTCAAGATCCTAAGATTGACGAAGCCATTAAGGTGGTTCGCGATATTTTACGGCGCTTTTATATTGATCCATACAATGAAGACACGCATAAAGGGGTTTTGAAAACAATCATGGTTCGTCGTGGTTATTACAGCCATGAAATGATGATTGTCTTTATCACGCGTAGTAAGAAATTACCGGCAGCCCGTGAAATCGCCATTGAAATTAAGAAGGCATTACCAGAAGTGGTCAGCATCATGCAAAACGTTAATGCGGCACAAACGAACGTCATTTTTGGGGATGTAACGAAATTAATCGCCGGGCGTGACTTTATCCGCGATGAATTAATGGGCTTGAAGTTCGAAATTTCAGCGCAATCATTCTATCAAGTTAATCCAGTTCAAACGGAAGTCTTGTATAACAAGGCAATCGAAGCTGCTGAATTAACGGGTAACGAAACGGTCATCGATGCTTATTCTGGAATTGGGACAATTTCATTAGCGGTCGCTAAACATGCTAAGCAAGTTTACGGTGTTGAAGTCGTTGAATCAGCTGTCATGGATGCCCGCCATAACGCCAAGATTAATGGCATTGAAAACGTTGAATTTACTCTAGGTAAAGCTGAAGAAGTAATGGCCCAATGGCAAGCAGACGATTTAAAAGTCGATGCATTGATTGTTGATCCACCTCGTAAAGGATTAGAAGGTAGCTTCATCGAAGCTGTCGGTCAATTAAAACCGGCCAAGATGGTCTATGTCAGCTGTAACCCAGCAACATTGGCGCGTGATTTAGAATTATTGGCAGCCCAAGGCTACCAAGCCGAAAGTACCCAACCAGTGGACATGTTCCCCCAAACCCTACACGTCGAAAGTGTTACTAAATTAGTATTAAAATAGCGTACGTTGTCAGTCGGGATCCTCTGAGTTACTCCTCAGAGGATGGTTGCTGGCGCCCGTTTCAAAACAAAGCGTGCGGCGCTTGTCGGGCTCATTGTGGATGAACGCAAACAATTTAGATGGCGGGTCGTTATTATCCAGAGATGGAAAGTAGCGGCCCGCTTTTTTTGCCTTCGGGCGTGCATTTAGCCCGAAGGTCAGCTAGAATAAAATTATCAAAACATGTTTAGAGGGTTAATTCATGACTATCAAAAAGCAAGCGATAATGATGCGTTTAGCACAACATTATAATCGACTCCAATCGGTAGCGGTCTATCAGATTATACAGCGGAGTTTAACATTGTTATTTCCATTTGTCTTGATTGGAAGTATCAGTCAACTCATCCAATTAGCACTTTTCGATCGAAATAGTTTTGTTGTGAAGGTGTTTCATCTGTCAAATTGGTTGAGTAAACGGAATATCTTGCAGATGATGTTTGATAGCATTACGAGTTTGACGTTGGGCATTGTTGCGGCCCTAGCAGCGATGTGTGCGGCGCGCTATACGGCTAAGCACTATCATCGGGATGAACAATTAGCCAGTATTACCGGCTTGATTGCTTATTTAATCTTAGCGTTACGGTTGACGCCGAATGAAGGCTTAGTATTCAACACCCAGATGTTGGGATTGGGGGGCTTATTTTTCGGCCTATTAGTCGGATATTTGACGGGCTTAGTGTTTAAAAAATTAGGGCGGCCGCACCGCCGCGATTTACCGTTGAATGGTTCAGCGGTTGGGCGATCGTTAGATTCGCTAGGAGCGATTTTATTAGTACTTGGCGTTATTTTAGGGTTGAGTGTCCTCTTAAATTGGTTGGCGATTTCCATTTTGCCAGATCAACTCATCTTACGATTACAATCACTAAAAGCAAATCAAACAGGGCTGCTCTTCACGTTAGGGACGAGTTTAGCGGCCACCGGCTTAACATTTTTTGGCTTGACGAGTATGCCGACGTTAGCGCAATTTGGGCGTGAGGGGATTGCTTCTTCGGCCAACTTAAACTATGCATTTAGTCAACATACTGCTTGGCATGTCCCGTATCCTTTTACCTTGGGGACTTTATATGAGCCTTTTGGGGCGATTGGCGGGACCGGTGGGACGCTAGCCTTAGTGATTGCCGTTTTCATCTTTAGCAAGCAAAAAGACTATCATTTGATTGGTCGATGGTCACTGTTGCCGGTTTTATTTAATTTTAATAGCGCAGTCTTAGTGGGAATGCCCATCATTGGGAATGGCTTATATGTGATTCCCTTCTTATTGGTGCCCTTGGTGAATATGGGAATTGCATCGGCGGCGGTTGCATTGCATTGCATGCCATCGGTGGTCTTCACGGTTCCGCTCGGGACACCAGGCTTATTGCAAGCGTTTATGGGAACCAACGGTAATTTAGGTGCATTGGCGGTGACCGTCGTGAACGTTGTCGTCGGTGTGCTGATTTACAAGCCGTTTGTCCAATTGGCAGATCAATTAGCACTGGCAAAGGAGGCGGCATAAATTGGCCAAATTAAGAAAAAAGAGTCTCTGGTTATTAGTCATTAGTTTGGTCCTAATTGGGGGCTTAACGTGGCCAGCTGCTCAATGGAGTCGCCAGAATGTGAACACCTTAGCTAAGCGACATGATTCACGTATGTCACCGGTGATCTTTATTCCTGGGAGTAGTGCCACCCAAAATCGGTTTGATGAATTAGTTGCTAAATTAAATACGAAGCGGGGAAAGCGTCACAGTTTATTGAAACTAACCGTGCATGAAAATAATAAGATTAGCTATTCAGGTGCAATTAGACCGCGGGATAATGAACCGTTTATCGTGGTTGGTTTTGAAAATAACAAGGACGGTTACAATAATATTCAAAAGCAAGCGAAATGGTTTTCCCTCGCGTTTAACGCGTTAACTAAGAAGTATCAATTTAATAACTTCAAAGCGGTTGGACATTCTAATGGGGGCTTAATTTATACAGCTTTTCTGGAAGACTATTTTAATCGCGATGATATTACAGTGAAGAAGTTAATGACGATTGGTTCCCCGTTTAACTTTGCTGAAACATCGATTACGCATAAGTCGCAAATGTTGACCGATTTCATTAAAAAGCGCAAGAACATTCCGACGAACTTGTCGATGTATTCAATTGCGGGAACGGAAAATTTCGAAAATGACGGGATTGTGCCTGCCCGCAGTGTCGAAGCGGGGAAGTACATTTATCAAGGGCAAGTTAAACACTACACCGAAATTACGGTGACCGGTGACCACGCCCAACACTCTGATTTACCACAGAATCAACAAATCGTGGCGTTATTAGAACAATATATTCTCAGCAAAAAGAACACAGGCAATACCCAACCACTACCCAAGAGTAAGGCGGAAACACCTTAAAAAAAGCCTCAGAGTAACAGCAAGACTGTTATTCTGAGGCTTTTTTGGGGCCTTAAGTCAAAATTCGGGTGACTTTTTTGAAGTGTACCGCTAAAAGGCAACACTAAGTGCTCGCAACGAACAAAATTGTTAGGTGACTTGTCTGGTAGGCATGAAGATAGTAAACTAAGCGTACTAAGGCTGAAAGTGGAGGAACTGTAGATGAGACGGAAAGTGACACCGATTTATCAAGACAGTTTTCAAAAGCGTTATTGGCGACAAATCATTATTGCCATTATCGCGTTATCGCTGTGCCTTGGGGGGGCCATCTGGTGGCTGAAACACCGTTCGGATCGGCCGAACGCGAGGCAGTATCCAATTCTAGGCATGCAGCTAAGTCAGTCAGATGGTTACCAAGATTTTGACGGGTTAAAAAAGGCCGGTATTCAGTTTGTTTATTTAAAAGCAACTGAAGGTGCCAGTTACAAGGATGATAATTTTGATACCAATTACAGTCGCGCCAGTGGGGCTGGTTTACGCGTAGGGATCTTTCATTTTTTTAGTTTTGATAGTTCACCTAAACGCCAAGCCGCCCAACTGTTTAAGTCAGTAGGCAGTCAGACGGGTGATTTGCCCATTATGATTTATTTGGATTACTATAACGACTATGCCCAACACCCGCCCGCACAAAAGAAAACGCAAGCGGCCCTAGCACAGCTAGTGACGTTGATTAATCAACATTATCACCAAAATTGTCTCATCGGTGGGGCACCAAGCCTGTTAAAACGGTATGTGCCCCACACAGGCACCTACCCATTGTGGCAAACTACGCGGAAACAACCGACATTGGCGACTAAGAATGGGTTCTGGCAATACACAACGGCTAGTCAGATTCCCAACAGTGCTAATCAGACTAACTATCAGTTAGCCGTTTTCACAGGCACCAAGCGACAATGGCAGACAATTCAATAGAAATGGAGCGAGCATAATGATTAAACACAAAGGCTGGTTATTATTAAGCGCAATCGTGGTGGTTTTCATCGGCGGTAGTTGGGGGATCCACAGCTATTACTACGGTGGAAAAGCCTATTATACGCAAATCGTGTCAAATGGCACGCGAATGGAAGAAAAGGATTCAGCAGGTAAAACGTTTGTCGATTACATCTATCAACAAGCAGCTTACAATGAAGATGGCGTTATTAAAAAAGTTGATTTCAATGGTAATAAAGCAACGCCACTGAAACGAAATGCGTACCTTAAATTAATCGTCAACAAAAATAAAGGTGTGGTTTCATGGGCCAAGGTTGCCAAAAGTGAAGTCCCAGAAAAAGCCCAAAAAATGTTGAACAAATCAAAATAACTAAAAAGGGCCACAACGATATGCGTTGTGGCCCTTTTTTGATTGCTATTCGATTGGATAATCCATATCTTCGGCTTCGTCATAAATTGAAACGGGCCGTTGGTTTTCACAAGTGATTTTTAATTGGTACCCGTAGTGATCGAGAAAGACTAACTCGTTTTCTGTGAGGGAAATGACTTGACCACTTAATGGTTTATGATCGATTTGCATCAATAAGTTCGGTGTAATCTCTAATGTGTGCCTTTTTCGGGTTTGTTTGTCGTTAAAAGACCAGTGGCCAGCGTAAAATGTCGCTATTTTACTCGCGTGAGTTGTCCGAACTTTTTGCTGATACTGTTGAATGGTTTGATTTAAAATAGATTGTGGTTTTTGAAATTTAAAAAATCGCATAAGTTACACCCCGAATAACTATTATTCTACCACGAAATAGTTAGTTTGCGGACAATTAATTATCGGACTTACGCCTGATTTTTCAAGGAGCGGTTAAAGAAATGAATCATAATGACGTTTTTGGTCATGAAAGACACTTTTCAATGGGCTTTTTGGGCTAATTCCCGTATACTGGCAGTATCAAATAAGGGAGCTGATTGAAATGCAAACACTTGGGATTATTGGAACTAACTGGATTACGGGGCAATTTGTTGATGCAGCCCGCGAATCGGACTCGTTTACGTTAACGGCCGTTTATTCACGAACAATGGAAAAGGCGGACCAGTTCAAAACGAAGTATCATGCCCCACAAGCAACTAGCTATACGGACTTAGCTGAGTTTATGAAGGCGAGTGAATTTGAAACCGTCTACATTGCATCGCCTAACAGCCTGCACTTTGAACAAGCGAAGCAAGCAATTTTAGCAGGTAAAAATGTCATCGTCGAAAAGCCGGCGTTTAGTAATCCAACTGAGATGGCAGCGATGCAGACGTTATTAAAGCAACATCCTGATCAATTCTTATTCGAAGCAGCGCGTCACATTCATGAGGCGAACTTCCAAATTGTTCAACAGACCATCAATGAATTACCTACAATTAATGGCGCCACACTGAGCTATATGAAGTATTCATCGCGTTATGACGCTGTTTTAGCAGGTGAAGAACCGAATATTTTCTCACCACACTTTTCAGGCGGGGCGTTACAAGATCTCGGTGTGTATGTTGTGTATGATGCCGTCAGCTGGTTTGGTGTGCCTGATTCGGTCGACTATCAAGCCGAATTGTTACCAACCGGGGTTGATGGTAAAGGGGTGGCCACTTTACGTTATCCAACCTTTAACGTCACATTGATTTTTGGCAAAACCGTTGATTCTTATCTAACGTCTGAAATTTATGGTGGCCAAACGACGATTATCCTCGATAATGCCGGCACAATCGGCAGTGTTGAACGCTACAGCGAAGGTGGGCAAAAGAGTGAGTCACTAGGGGAACCATCACTTGCTAATCCCATGATTGCTGAGGCAAAAAATTTCGCGGCGATGATTGCTAATCATGACACAAAACGGTATCATAAATTATTACAGTTAAGTGAATCGGTCAACCAAGTCTTATATCAATTAAGACAATCGGCCGGAATAACTTTTGATGCAGATTAACATGACGGAGGCAATACATGAGCGTTTCACCACTATTTCAAGCACTATGGGATGAACAAGGATTTACAGAAATGTCACCCATCCAAAAAGCAGTTTATCAACCACTGAAAAAAGACCAATCAATTCTAGGACTAGCACCCACTGGTTCCGGGAAAACGCTTGCGTTTTCATTACCATTATTAGAAAAAATTATGCCTGGTCAAGGGTTACAAGTCTTAATCTTGGCCCCTTCGCAGGAATTGGTAATTCAAACCCGGGATGTCATCCAACCTTATGCTAAGGCAATCGACTGTACCGTCCAAGCGATTACGGGGAAGGCTAACGTTAAACGCCAAATCGAACGGCTTAAGGCCAAACCAGAGATTATCGTGGCAACGACTGGGCGGTTGTTAGAACTAAGCGAACAACGGAAAGTGAAATTCCATACACTGCAAGCGATTATTATGGATGAAGCCGACGAATTATTGACGGATAGCGGGCTTTCAGAAACCCGCCATATTGTGCAAGAAGCACCTGCCGATGTGCAACTGGGTTTCTTTTCGGCAACATCAACCGATATCTTATTAGAATTGGAAACATGGTTTGGTGTGCCTATCGAAACAATTGACGTGCGTGGGATTGATAAGACAGGTGGGGAAGTGTTGCATGCATTTATCCCAACGGGTAACGCTCAAAAAGTGAACGTCTTGCGTCATTTAGCGCATCAAAAAAACTTTAGAGGGTTGGTCATTTTTAATCAATCCGCCCAACTACTGCAAGCCGCACAAACATTAAAACATCAAAAAGTAACGTATGCTGCCCTTTCAGGGCAAGGTCGCCAAACAGAACGCCAAAAAGCGCTCAAAGACTTCCGTGAAGGCAAGATTCAACTCTTACTGGCAACGGATGTGGCTGGCCGGGGCTTGGATATCACCGACTTACCGTATGTGATTAATTTTGATGTACCGAATGCAAAGATTACTTACATTCACCGGGCTGGCCGGACTGGCCGGATGGGGCGGACAGGAACCGTCTTAACGCTTGGTAATCAACATGACGGGCGGAACTTGCGTAAGTTATTGGCGCCTGAATACGATCTTGTAACCCGCTATTTAGTTGGTGATCATTTGGAAGCCGAAAAACCCATGGCATCTAAAGTTACGCCAATAAAAACAACTACTGATAAATCGCCGGCCGAACAGATAACAAAAGTGACGTCAGCGCCAAATTCCCATAAAACTAAAGTTGCACTAGCTCGCCAACAGCCAGCTACCCCATTAAAGCCCAAACATAAGAAAAACCGCCAACGAAATCAAAAGAATAAGGGTTACCATAAGAAAAATAATGACTAATGGTCTAATCCGGATTGCGCGCGAAACCTTAACAACTTGCTGAGGTTTCTTTTTTTTGGCTCGTCCGTTTGTGAAAAGGTTCTCAGGAATTAATTGACAAATTATAGGAAGCGTTTACAATATAAGTAAGAGTTTTCTTTCGCTTCGCGTATTGCGCTAGTGGTGGACTCGCACAATCACCGACCAATTTTTAAGTGCTTTTTAATTGAGTGGTTAGTTCTTTTTTTAATAGTTAGACCAATTAATGAAGGTGTCCGAAAGAGGTTGATGATGAGATGATCATAGGAGGTGCCATACGATGGCAGAAGAACAGAACTTAGAAGCAATTATGGGACTAATTATCAACGGTGGTAACGCTAAAAGCAGTTCAATGGAAGCAATTATGGCCGCTAAGAAAGGTGACTTTGAAACAGCAGCCGCTAAACTTGCTGAAGCAGATGCCGCTTTATCAGAAGCCCACAACTCACAAACCGATATGTTAACCAAAGAAGCAAGTGGCGATCACATCCAAGTGACATTGTTGACTGTCCACTCACAAGATCACTTGATGAACGCGATTACTTTCCGCGATTTAGCAGGCGAAGTCGTTGATGTTTACAAAAAAATGGCCGGCGTACCAGTCGATTAAAGTTTGGCTAATGGACAAAAGGGCTAGGGCAAAATAACGTTTGTTCGCGCCCTTTTTAGTTAAAAACAGCAAGCACCACATTGAAGAGAAGAGTGGGAACCGGATGGAAATTAAATTAAATTTAAAAATGCCTGCCAGTTATTTTTATCAGAAAATTTTGGAGTCAGTGTTGTTTGACATTAAGCAACAAACTGGCGATAAATTAACCACAGCGCAATTGCCGAATTATTCGTATCACAAGCAATTCGGCAAAAACCAAGCGACAGTGAAGATTACGCAACTGATTAAAGATCAGAGCTATCACTATGAAATGACTTCGACACGGGGGAGCTATCAATCCAGTTACGATATTTTTGCGAACGGGCCGCAGTCTATTGAAGTCATCTATCGCGAAAATGCTAAAGCAAATGGTAAGTTACAACAAACCAACGATAGGTTAATGGCATTTGTTATGGGGTTCATGCGTAAACGAGGTTTTAAGAAAATGTTGAAACAAATCGAAAAAACATATCAAGCAGAACAATAAGCAATTACTTTGAGAAAGGAGGCTGTTTAAGAATGGAATACCGTCAATTAGCACCATTTCCTAAAGATTTTTTATGGGGGGCAGCTTCTGCGGCCTATCAAATTGAAGGAGCCTACCAAGAAGCGGGGAAGGGTCGTTCGGTGTGGGATGAATTTGTCCGCATGCCAGGCAAAACGTTCAAAGGCACGAATGGGGATGTGGCGGTTGATCATTATCATCGGTTCGAAGAAGACGTGGCATTGATGGCACAGGCGGGGTTAAAAGCCTATCGCTTTTCAATTTCATGGCCCCGCGTATTACCAAATGGTAGAGGCCCTGTGAATGAGGCGGGCTTAGCCTTTTATGACCGTTTGATTAATGCGTTAATCGCTAATAAGATCGAACCGATTGTAACGATTTATCATTGGGACCTGCCGCAAGCGTTGCAAGCCGAATATGGTGGTTGGGAATCGCGCCATATTATTGAAGATTTTACCAACTATGCAAGGTTATTATTTGAACGCTTCGGTGACCGGGTTCAACATTGGGTAACCTTAAACGAACAAAATGTCTTCATCACCCACGGCTATTTAACAGCGGAGCATCCACCAGCAGTAACAGATGCTAAACGGACTTATCAAGCCAATCACATCGCAAACCTGGCTAATGCAAGTGTTATTAAATTATTCCATGAAAAAGGTTATCAAGGGGGGATTGGACCTAGTTTTGCTTACAGCCCGACGTATGCGTTGAATGCGGCCCCCGAAAATCAGCTTGCGGCTGATAATGCTGAACAAATTAATGCAGATTTATGGATGGACGTCTATGCTTGGGGCCGGTATCCCAAATTAGTAATGACCTACCTTGAACAAAATGGGATTGCACCGGAAATGACTGAAGCCGATCAAGCTTTGTTAGCCAATCCACTAGCGCATCCGGATTTCATGGGGCTCAATTACTATCAGACTATGACGGTCACGACTAATCCACTAGAAGGTGGTGTTGGATTGGCCAAGCAAAATACTTCTGGGAAAAAAGGCACCAGTCAAGCAAGCGGCTTACCAGGCGTCTACAAGACGGCTGATAACCCCTACATGCAACAAACAGACTGGGACTGGAATATTGACCCAGAAGGGCTGCGAATTGCATTAAGGCGGATTGAGAGCCGTTATGGGTTGCCTGTTTTAATTACGGAGAACGGGTTAGGCGCTTTTGACAGCTTACAAGAAGGTGGCCAAGTACACGATGACTATCGGATTGCGTTTTTAAAGGCACATATTCAAGCCATTCGAGAAGCGATTACCGACGGTGTTTCAGTGATTGGTTACACGACATGGAGCTTCACAGATTTATTAAGTTGGACAAACGGCTACCAAAAGCGCTACGGGTTCGTTTACGTTGACCGTGACGAAACAGAAGAAAGAGAACTCAACCGCTATTCCAAAGATAGTTTCTACTGGTACCAAAAAGTCATTAAAACAAACGGGGAAGTGCTATAGAGTATGGCAGGGTGCCATTTATATGTTGAGTCCCAATCAAGAACGATTAGGGAATGGCGATTTTAACGAATGAATAAAAATTTATCAAAATCAACTTTACAATTAAAAGAACAGATGCGACAATATGACTCATAGGCGTTCGTGGCTCAACTGGATAGAGCAATCGCCTCCTAAGCGATAGGTTGCGAGTTCGATTCTCGCCGGGCGCATTTTGAAGTCATTAGCGTAAAAAGCACACTAGATTAGCTAGTGTGCTTTTTAACTAGCTCAGTAGCATCAAGTCAAATGATTACGCTTTCACTTTCAGAAAGTTACGGATTTATGATTTATATCAGGTGAAAATATGTTAAAATAGATTCGTATTTAAAAATCGCAACACAAAAGTTGCAATTAATCTGGAGGCTTTTTCATGTCATTAGTTAATGGTACAGAAATCTTTAAAGCTGCTCGTAAAGGTCATTATGCTGTTGGTGCTTTCAACACAAATAACCTTGAATGGACACGTGCTATCTTAGGTGCTGCTCAAGAAACTAACACACCAATCTTGATCCAAACATCAATGGGTGCTGCTAAATATATGGGTGGTTACGAATTATGCAAGAACTTGGTTGAACAAACAATCAAGTCAATGAACATCACTGTTCCTGTTATCATGCATTTAGATCACGGTAACTACGAAGCTGCTAAAGAATGTATCGAAGTTGGTTACAACTCAGTTATGTTTGATGGTCATGATTTACCATTCGAAGAAAACTTAGCAAAGACAAAAGAAATCGTTGCTTTAGCACACGCTAAAGGCATCTCAGTTGAAGCCGAAGTTGGTTCAATTGGTGGTGAAGAAGACGGTATCATCGGTGCTGGCGAATTAGCTGACGTTGAAGAAGCTAAACAATTAGCAGCTGCTGGTCCTGACTACTTAGCTGTTGGGATTGGTAACATTCATGGTGTATACCCTGAAAACTGGCAAGGTTTAAACTTTGACCGTTTGAAAGAATTAGCTGACGCAATTGAATTACCACTTGTACTACATGGTGGTTCAGGAATTCCTAAGGAACAAATCCTTAAAGCAATTGAAATGGGTATCTCAAAAGTTAACGTTAATACAGAACAACAAATTGCATGGTCAAACGCTGTTAAAGAATACTATGCAGAAAACAAAGATCAAGCTGAAAAAGGCTTCGATCCTCGTAAAGTTCTTGCACCAGGTACAAAAGCAATCAAAGATACAGTTGAATCACGGATCGAATGGTTCGGGACACCAGCTGTTAAATAATTATTATTTTTCAAGAGTCCAACTTCGGTTGGGCTTTTTTTGATGGTCGCATACTTGATGGCTAATAAATAAGGCTGACCCAGAATGGGTCAGCCTTATTTATTGATGGCCACTCGTCACTTTTATGCCAATGATGCCAATCACCAGTAAAATAACGAATAACCAAGTTAATAAACTGAGTTGCTCGCGGAACAGGATCACCCCAACTAAGATAGCGCCGACTGCACCGATACCAGTCCATACCGGATAAGCGATGCTCAATGGGAGTCCCTTAGTAGCGCGAATCAAGAAAAAGAAACTGACAAGCATCCCAACCACGGTCAAGAGCGTGTAATTTAGTTTACTAAACCCATCGCTCATCTTCATCGTGGTTGCCCACCAAACTTCTGCCAAGCCTGCAATCAATAAGTTAATCCATGCCATCAATCGAACCTCCTAATAATATCGGCCACAAAAAAAGGCCAGCCAATCACTTCTTCTTTGACCTAATGAAGTGATTAACTGCCCGGTGGCAACGATTAAATTAAAATCAGTATAGCAAATTTTAGGCGAGAAGTGAAATTTAACCAATTGAACCGCCGATTAAGTAGGTGACGACCATGGTTAAAACCCCGGTTAAGACGTTGCGCAACACGCCTTTGAGTCGGTTGGCCTTACCGAGTGTCGCACTCGTGTAACCGGTCGCGATCAGTGCAAGAACAATTGAGCCAATAGTTCCACTGACTTTAAACGGATATGGGATTGCTAAGATGGCAATGATTGGCAACAATGAGCCCAACATGAACGAGAAAAATGAAGAAAAGGCAGCGTGCCATGGATTGAAGTAATGGTGTAATTCAATATTGTATTTTTCACGGAGCGTGATGTCGAGACTGTCTTTTTGCATGAACGCTGAAGCCACCTGATGTGCAAGCGGTGTGGGTAAGCCTTTTGATTCGTAAGTCCGTTGTAGGCTGACCACTTCCGCGTCGTATTCGTTTTGGATGGCTTCTTTTTGAAGTTCCATCATCGATTTTTGAGTGTCACGTTGCGTGCTGACCGAGACGTATTCACCACCACCCATTGAAAAGGCGCCAGCAAGCATCCCAGAAATACCGGCAAGAAAAATGGTGTACTGGCTCTGGTGTGCGCTAGCGACCCCCACAACGATCCCGGCTACGGAGATAATACCGTCATTTGCGCCGAGGACGCCGGCGCGGATAATGTTCAAACGTTCTGATAAGTGGAAACGGTGTTCAAGTGGTGTACTAGCGGATAATGCTTTCATAATGGCGGACTCCTCTGGTTGATTTAACTTCATTATAGCTAATTGAGAAGGATTATCAATCATTTTTGAGCAATTGTTCACAACAAAAGAATTGCATAAAACCCTTTATTGACGTACATACGAATCATTATTACTAACGAATAAGGACATAGTGAACAAAAAGTGGACCATCACACCGAGCCAACAAAAAAGGTGCGACAAAATTGACTTTGTCGCACCTTTTGGGATTATAAATGAATCAATGCGTGGTAGTAGAAAAATGCGGTTATGACGGTTAAGCCTAAACCAACGAGGCACACGATAATTAGGCGCCCAGCCGCTTGTTTCTGATAGATGCTATAAGCAGTTAGTCCAATGAAGAAGGTCGTCAGACAAATGCAAACGCCAAGGAGCATGAGCCATGTAATCATTAGTCAGCCCAGTCACCATTTCGGAAAATTGGCACAATCTGGCCATCGTGCGTTAAGCCATCAATGTTCATTTGACTTGAACCCACCATGAAGTCGACGTGGGCTTGACTACGGTTCAAGCCGGCCGCTTCTAATGCCTCTTCGGACATATCGGTGCCACCTTCGATTGAAAAGGCGTATGCAGAACCGAGTGCCAAATGATTGGATGCATTTTCGTCAAATAAAGTATTGTAGAAGGTGATTTTCGATTGTGAAATTGGTGAAGGATCTGGGACGAGTGCGACTTCCCCTAAGCGTTTGACGCCAGCATCGGTTTGTAAAAGTTTTTGTAAAACGGCATTGCCTTCTTCAGCTGTGGCTTTGATTACTTTGCCGTTTTCAAAAGTAAATTGTAAGTTGTTGAGCGTATTACCAGCGTAACTCAATGGTTTAGTAGAAGTGATGTAGCCATCAACGTTGTTGGCATCGGCTGCTGAGAAGACTTCTTCAGTAGGCATGTTGGCCATAAATGGTCGCCCATCACTACTACGGCTAGGACCACCCATCCAAATATGGTTTTCAGGTAAACCAATTGTCAGATCTGTACCAGGAGCCGTGTAATGGAGTGCTTTATATTGCGCAGCGTTTAACTCAGCGGCTTTGGCTTGCAATTTTTGACCATGTTGTTCCCAAGCAAGAATCGGATCTTCTTGATCAACGCGGGTTGTTTTAAAAATCTCTGTCCATAATTTAGCAGTGGCGGCTTGTTCATCCATATCAGGAAAGACTTTCTGCGCCCAAGCGGGGCTAGCTGCGGCAATCACGGTCCAACTATTTTTATTGGCTTGTGTAGCTTGCCGCACTTTAAGCATTGCTTGCCCGTTAGCTTTTTGAACCGCAGCGACCCGATCACCATCGAGGCCCTTAAGGTTATCAGGATTGCTCGACATTACAGAAATGCGTTTAGCGTTGTTGGCCAACCAATAATCGTATTCTTGTTTTTGGAAGTCGGGCACATTAACAAGGCGCGCGTGGGCTTTGTGTTGCATATGAAGCCGGTCGATCATGTCATCTTGCCATTTGATAATTACTTCAGCTGCCCCGAGATCGTAGCAAGCAGCTGTAATATCACGGGCTAGCTCAGCTTGATCAACAGCGATTTGTAAAACCACTGTATCACCAGGTTGGACGTTAATCCCTGTTTTAGCGACTAAAGCGGCGTATTTTTCAAGATTATGTTGGAAAGTAGTCATCAAAAATTCCTCCTTAAGGGCGATTTAATATGTTTATCATAGCACAAGGTGATTTAAAAAACTTGTAAAACAAATAAAAACGTTTTCTTGTTATTTAATTTTGTGGTAGAGTGACAGTAAGGACGATTGAAAACGGATTAAGTGGTTAAGGAGTGGGAGCGATGGCACGGACAAAACGGATTAAAGCGGAGCAAATTTTAGATAAAGCATACGAAATAGTATTAGCGGATGGTTTAAAAGCAATTACGGCCCGCAGCCTTGCAAAGGCGCTGCACTGTTCAACGCAACCAATTTATTTAGAGTTCGGTAATATGGCCAATCTCAAACAAGCGATTTTGGAACAAGCTAAGGCGCGTCTAGTGTGGTATGTTAGCGAAGAACAACGGGCAGATGATGCTTTAGTTAATCTCGGGATTGGCTTTATTCGCTTTGCTACCATTGAGCCAGAACTTTACCGTGCGTTATTTATTGATAACCACTTCGGTAAGGATGAAGCGCAACTTTTTATGCGGCAATTAACGCAGACTAACTTGCAAGACTATCAACCGTTAAAAGCGGTTAGTGAGCCAGAACATGAGCGGATTATCAATGAAGCTTGGATTATCATTACCGGCTTGGCGACACTCACCAATGCGCAGTTGGTGCACTATCGGGATGCAGAAATCGATGCAATCCTCAAACGAATGCTGAAGCAATGTTTTTTAAGCAGTTGAACGAAAAAATAACGCCGCGTCCCATGACTAATTGGGATGCGGCGTTATTTTTGAATTAATGTTCAGTTACTAAGCATCGGTAAACCTAGTTAAGGCAGCATGCTATTTCTTTTCTTTCACAATGTAGATTGGTCTGTTTTTAACTTCTAGGTAGATTTTACCGATATATTTACCGACAATCCCTAGGCATAGTAGTTGTAGACCGCCGACCATTAGGATTACTGAAATGAGTGATGGCCAGCCACTTGTCGGATCACCATAAATCAACGCCCGAATGATAATGAAGATTAATGCCAGCAGGGCAATCACGAATGAGAAAAAGCCGACGAATGACGCAATGGCTAATGGGGTTTCGGAGAAAGTCACAATCCCATCTAATGAGTATTTGAAGAGTCCCCAGAATGACCAACTAGTTTGGCCAGCGACCCGATCTTGATTCTTATATTCTAAGTATTTGGTATCAAAGCCGACCCAACTGAAAATCCCTTTTGAAAAACGATTGTATTCAGACATTTCTAAAATGGCATTGACCATCTGGCGGGTCATCAAGCGATAATCACGGGCGCCATCCACGATTTCAGTTTGCGAAATGCGGTTGATAATCTTATAGAATTGTTTAGCGAAGAACGAACGAACGGGAGGTTCACCCGCACGAGTTGTCCGGCGAGTACCAACGCAGTCATAACCTTCGACTTCAATGCCGTGAATCATTTCGGGTAGTAGTTCTGGTGGATCTTGTAAATCAACATCCATCACTGCAACGTAATCGCCAGTTGCAGCTTGTAAGCCAGCATATAAAGCCGCCTCTTTACCGAAATTTCGTGAAAATGAAATATAGTGTACGTGTTCAGGATCTTGTGCCTGTAGTGCGCGCATTTCCGTTAGACTTTTATCAGCAGAACCGTCATTAACGAAGATGTACTCGATACGATGGTCGGCTAAAGTCGCCGCTACTTGCTCAACTGCTGCGTAGAAAAGCGGAATTGATTCTTGCTCGTTATAACAGGGTACAATAATTGAAATCGTCTTAGTCATCTTAATCCTCCGAAGTATCCTTGAAAATCCATTTGCTAAATACATAGTTCGCTAAGATCACAATAATTTGATCTAGCACTTTAACCAGCATGTTGGGCCATGCCAATAATGAAATCCCAACAAACATAATTGCCGTATCCATTACAAATGATATACCACGGAAGAAAAAGAAACTAGTTATTTCACGGGAAAAATCCTTTAAAGTTGTATATTTTGACTGAAAAACCCATGTTTTATTGGTGAAAAAAGCAAACAGGACGGATAAGAACCAAGCAATCGTGTTGCTAACGAGATAATTCAGCGTTGTATAGTGGTCTAATCCGAAGAAGACGACCATGTTGACTAGCGTCGTTAAGACACCAAAGACCAGATACATTAATTGTTCCCAATATTTTTGTATGAGTTGTTGGATGGTTTTAATCATTGTGACCTCTTTTCAAAATGGCATTGTATCGCCGAAGAATCCGTCCACGGAGAGCCATTTGTTGTTCTGTTTTTTTGAAAGTGTAGCGGGTGGTGATGTAATTGACGATGCCAACGATTAATTGATCGATAATCTTAGCCGGCATACTCTGCCACCCTAAAAAGGAGATTGCGACAATCATCAAACCGTTATCTAAGAAAAAAGAAACACTGCGGAAAAAGAAAAACGAGAGGACTTCACGACAAACAGCGCCTAGTGTTGTGTATTTCGATTGAAACACAAGCGACTTATTGGTAAAAAAGCCAAATAAATTCGCGACCAACCATGCCATTGTGTTGGCAAGTAAATACTGCCAAATAATCGTATGGCGAAATACCCAGTAAGTAAAGATATTAACCAACGACGCTAAGCAACCAAAAACCGTATAGGTCAGAAAATCGCGGTATTTAAACAACAACCGTTTAATGAAAGCCATAAAAACAGCTCCTAGTTTGATTTATTAAGGGCCAAGAGACAAAAGAAAAGCCGCGGTAAAAGCGACGTAACCGCGGCTCAGGGAAAATTGGGTGAAACGTGCTTGATAAGCTAGGATCCGGTGCCTAGCTACGACCGGCAAACAGTCAACACGTTGGCTATTCACCAGACTAGGCGAGTGCTTGGATACTGACCAAGTTTATAACGCACGCTGTTTTGCAACAATCTCTGAGGCAAACTTTTCAAGATGTTCGATATCTTCGGCTTCTGCTGATAAATCGACTTTGACAACGTCAGATCCTTTCGTTGCGCCGGTTTGTTCGAAGACCGCTGCGAAATCATCAACAACTTTGCAGAAGTCATCATAGAAGGTGTCACCAGAGCCACAGACGCCGTATACTTTACCAGTTAGGTCAATATCCTTGAGGTCTTCATAGAAATCAACCGCTTCATCAGGAAGATCGCCATCATCGCCATAGGTATAGCTGCAGACAATACAGATGTCGCTATCTTCAAAATCGGTGGGATCCGCTTGTGAAATTTCAGTAGTTTCAACGGACACATTTAAATTTTCGAGGGCTTCTTCAACGATTTCGGCAATTTCCTCGTTATTGCCAGTCATACTTGCATAGACTATTTTAGCAGTTGCCATTATTGGGACTTCCTTTCACGTCCGTGGCGCTTAGTGCCACGGTTAACGAATTATACTATAAGGCATTATAGCAAAAGCCCCTTATTAAGAAAAGGTACAACAAGCCTTTCACGGTTAATTGAACTAAAAAGCGGCGGATTCGTCCATTTTAATGCCAGATAGCGTATACTATAATCGTAGTGATAATTAAAGGTAATCATGGTAACAATATTGGAGGTTTCATTTTGATCACATTAAAATCTGAACGAGAAATTAAAGGGATGGCTGCTTCTGGGGCCATCATCGCTGGTGTTCACCGCGGGTTACGCGAAATCATTAAACCCGGGATTTCAAGCTGGGCGATTGAAGAATTCGCAAACGACTACATCGAACAACATGGTGCCAAGGCGTCTGAAAAAGGCTTCGAAGGTTACAAATACGCAACTTGCGTCTGTGTTAATGAAGAAGTTGCTCATGCCATTCCACGGAAGAACTTAATTTTAAAAGAAGGCGACATTGTCAGTGTCGACATGACCGTTAACTTGGACGGGTACGAAAGTGATTCTTGCTGGACTTACGCGGTTGGGGAAGTTGCCCCTGAGTTACAAAAATTAATGGATGATACCCGTAAGGCGCTTTACTTAGGGATTGATCAAGCCGTTGTTGGCAATCGCTTAGGGGATATTGGCCACGCCATCCAACAATATACTGAAGTTGAAAACAGCTATGGGGATGTCCGCGAACTAATTGGGCACGGTATCCAACCAACAATGCACGAACAACCAAATGTCCCTTCATATGGTGAAGCTGGTAAAGGGTTACGCCTGAAAGAAGGGATGACCATCACGATTGAACCAATGGTCATCTTAGGTGGCACCTGGCACATCAAGTCCAAGGAAGTTCCTGGTGAAGATTGGGAATACTATGTATCAGCCGATGGCACCCCATGTGCGCAATATGAACATACCATTGCGATCACCAAAGACGGCCCTAAGATTCTCACATCACAAGATGCAGAAATGGATAAGCAATATTTACTATAGAATCAGAAACCTTCTCGAAATGAGAAGGTTTCTTTTTTTGTTTTCAGACAACTATTAGCCCTTAGTAAATTCGTGTATAATGAAACTAATTGATATTATTAAGAAGTCGTGTCATTAGCTATCCAGAATAAACGACTGACATCTAAAAGAGAATTTGGAGTGACATATGACAGTAGCGAATCAAGAGCAGGTACCGGTGGTAAAACAGGATTTATCCAGACGGCAGAAGTTGTTGGCGGTTGTCCGGTTAATGATGGTGCGTTCATCGGAAGCAAGCATCAGTGATAATGCGAAAGTAATTGCGTATTACTCGTTGTTATCGATTTTTCCATTATTAATTGTAATTGGGAATATCTTACCGTATTTTCAGTTAGATGTGATGAGCGTCGCGGGGTATGTGCAAACTGCGGTTCCGCCGACGATTTTCGATAAAATCATGCCGGTTCTCCAATCCCTATTGAAAAAGCGCAATGATGGCTTATTATCGGTCGGGATTTTGGGGACGTTGTGGGCCGCGAGCAGAGGGATTAATGCGTTAAAGAATAGCATCAACCGCGCGTATCGGGTTAAAAAAGTTCAGAATTTCGTTTTAAAACGGTTGATTTCGTTAGGCAGTACCCTATTATTACTGCTATTATTAGTCGGTTTAATTGTGATTTTTACGTTTGGACAACAAGTTTTAGAATTATTAGTCCCGATTTTTAATATTCCTAAGACGTACGTGAATATTTTCAGTAGCTTGAAATGGCCTGTGACAGGGCTTGCCTTATTCTTTCTGCTAATTTTCATCTACTTCTTTGTTCCGAATGTGGAAATGCGGTTGCGCAGCGTGTTGCCAGGAGCACTACTTACAACATTAGGATGGTTGATTCTTGCCCAAGCCTTCTCGCTGTATATCCGGTACTTTGGGACATCGTGGAATAGTTATGGCGCAATTGGTGCAGTAATCATTTTACTATTGTGGTTAAACTATTCGGCAACGATCTTGATGGTGGGGGCTGTGTTGAATGTCGTCATTGAAGAAGCACTCCATGGCCAAGTTAATGCCAGTCGCGGCAAGGTCCATGATTTCATAGCACGGCGACGAGAACAAAATGAATAACGGCAAATTATTCGATAAAAATAATAATTGCCCTTGATATACTGGAAGTATTCCAGAAAAGGATTTCTTTTTAAAGAAACTTATACTACAATAGTAAATATCGTGTTTAAAAATAATATAGAATATTATTAAACTTTTCACTTGTGTATTTCAAGGAGAGGATGAAGCAGATGAATTCCGAAGAATCAGAGATGAATCGTGAACAACGCCATCACCATCATCATCACAAACGCCATCGTAAAGGTTGGACTGTGACGAAGCTTATTTTAGTCATTTTGGGCGTATTAATTCTTGCGGGTGGGGCATTCGCAGCTAAGGTTTATATGGATGTTAATCAAACGGCTAAGACGGTTTATAAGCCAAAAGGCAAAACCCAAAACAAACGGAAAGTTTCAGAAAAAGTTGATTTGAAACAAAAGACGCCGTTTTCAATCCTCTTATTAGGTACCGACACTGGCGAGTTAGGCCGGACTGAAAAGGGCCGGACTGATACGATGATGCTCGCAACGGTTAATCCATCGACTAAAGAAACCAATATGTTAAGTATCGCCCGTGATTCACGCGTGCCAATCGTTGGTTACGGTCAAACGGCTAAGATTAACGCGGCTTATGCCTACGGTGGGATTCCAATGGCAGTCAATACCGTGCAAGCCTTCTTGAACGTCCCAGTCGATTATTACGTACTGGTTAACATGAAGGGCTTAGAACAGCTAGTGGATGCGGTTGGCGGCGTTACGGTCAATAATGATTTGGACTTCACCTATGAGGGGCACCACTTCGAAAAAGGAACGGTACAACTAGATGGCTCAACTGCTTTGAAGTTCTCACGGATGCGCTACGATGATCCACGTGGGGATTTTGGTCGGCAACTCCGGCAACAAGCAATTGTCCAAGCCGTTTTGAAGAAGGCAACCGCATTAAATATGGTGACAAACTATAATAAGATCTTACAGGTGCTAGCGAATAATCTGCAAACTAATATCACCTTGAAGGATGTCTTGAACATTCAGCAAAATTATGGGGATGCAATGAACTTCAAGACATTGCAATTGAAGGGGACTGGTCAGATGATTGACGGGCAATCGTTCCAAGTCATGAATCCAACTGAGGTCGCACAGATGTCAACGCGTTTACGGCAACAATTAGATTTAAAATAATTATGACGGAAGCTAACCAGCAATGGTTAACTTCTTTTCGTATGTGGCAAAGTAGTTATAATCGTTAATTAATTTTTGGAGGGTATCATGGAACAAACTATTAATATTGACCAGATCTTCGGCATCTTACGTAAGTATCGCCGCTTAATTCTATCGTCGACAGTGGTGTGTACATTACTAGCAATTGTGATTACATTCTTTCTCATTACACCACAGTACAGTGCTTCGACTGAACTGTTAGTTAATCGCAAGCAAAGTGGCGATGCTAATGTTCAATGGAACCAAGTTCAAACCGATGTCCAGATGATTAACACATACAAGGATTTAATTACGAAACCAGTCATTATGGATTCAGTGGCTAAGAAAATTAATAACGGCAGTAATCAGAAATTAAGTGAGACGGACATTGCTGAAATGATTAGTGTTTCCAATAATCAGAACTCACAAGTTTTCTCGGTGACGGCGAAAGCAGATAACGCTTATACGGCTGCTGATATTGCGAACACAACCGCACAAACCTTCCAAAATAAAGCACCGAAGATTATGAGTGGGACCGATAATGTCTCAATCATTTCTGAGGCCAAACCAGATTTAACGCCAGTTTCACCTAAGAAGAAATTGAACGTGTTAATTGGTCTTGTGCTTGGAATTTTACTTGGTGTCGGGATTGCCTTCTTGAGAGAGTTGACGGACAAGACGGTTAAAGACGAAAGTTTCTTAACCGATGAACTCGGCTTAACTAGTCTGGGGGTTGTCAATAATATTCCTGAAAAAGATTTAATTAAAAAAGCGATTATGAGCGTAAGTACCAGCCGCTTATCGAGAAGAGGGTAGAAAAAAATGAGATTATTTAGAAAAGAAAAAAAATTAGACCAAAATAGTATGCGAGAAGGGGTCGGGTTAATTACTTTAACAGATCCAACTTCAGTGATTGCTGAACAATTCCGGACGATTCGGACTAATATTCAATTCTCTTCGATTGATCAGAAACTACGCAGTGTGGTCTTCACCTCCTCAGGGCCTTCACAAGGGAAATCGACCGTCAGTGCAAATGTGGCAGTAACCTGGGCTGATCAAGGGGTCGATGTCTTACTTGTCGATGCCGATATGCGGCGGCCAACAGTTCATCAAACCTTCCAAGTACCGAATAAAAAAGGGCTAACGTCACTTCTAACCGAAGAAACTTTCGACTTAAATAGTGCGATTCAAAAAACGCCGGTGGATCATTTATTCGTTCTACCATGTGGTGTCGTTCCACCGAATCCATCAGAACTATTAAATACGAAGAAGATGGATAAATTAATTGCGGAATTGACAAAGCATTTTGACTTAGTGATTTTCGATGCACCGCCCGTTATTTCAGTAACAGATGCGCAGATTTTGGCAAGCAAAGTTGATGGGACAATTTTGATCACGCCACAGGGCATCGCTGACAAACGGTCAATCGCTAAATCAAAAGAATTATTAGAAGTAGTTCATGCCCGTATCTTAGGTACCATCATGAATCGGGTTAAAGCAGAAAATACAGGTGGCTACTATGGCGGTTACTATGGTGGCTACTACGGGACGGAAGAAAACAAGTAATAAAATAGCAAACTTGGGGGGAGTAAATAAATGGTGGATAATACTAAGGTGCAACAAGATGAAAGTTTTATTGAAAAAGATGTACTTGATAAAATTAAAGGAGAACCGATAGAATCATTAAGTTTTAGTTACCGTATAATAAAACGCTTTTTTGATATTATAATTTCCGGAGTAATGTTGCTTATCATTATTCCGGTTTTTGTCGTGTTTTCAATTATCTACTTGATAGGGGATAATAAGGGTCCTTTATTTTATCGGCAAGTTCGTGTAGGTCGTAACGGTAAAAAATTTAAAATGTATAAGTTTCGTTCAATGGTTGTTGACGCCGATAAGAAATTACTAGAGAATAAGGAACTTTATGCTAAGTATGTTGCAAATAGTTATAAATTACCTGCAGGGGAGGATCCGCGAGTTACAAAGTTTGGTAGTTTTATTCGAAGAACATCTTTAGATGAATTGCCACAATTTATTAACATCTTTATAGGTGACATGAGTATTATTGGTCCACGCCCGATAGTTGAAGAAGAACTAGCAGAGTATGAGACAACAGAGCGGATTAATAAACTATTGTCTGTTACACCAGGCGCAATGGGTTATTGGCAAGCTATTGGAAGAAGTAATATTGAATATCCTGAGAGATGTGAAGTCGAACTCTATTATGTTGATCACGCCTCATTATTATTTGATTTTCAAATTATTTTTAAAAACATTGTTAGTATTTTTAAAAATGATGGTGCATATTAAACTGGAAGTATGTAGGTGAAAAAAATGAATATTAAAGTGCTTGTCGCAACACATAAGAATTATGATATGCCTAATGATGGAGCATATCTACCGGTATTTGTCGGAAATGCAATTCATCCTGAAAACAATCCTGGTTTTCAAGGGGATGATGTTGGCGAAAATATATCATTAAAGAATAAGAATTATAATGAGTTAACAGCTATCTATTGGGCTTGGAAAAACTTAGACGCTGATGCAATGGGATTGGTTCATTATCGCCGCTATTTAGTTGATAATTCAAAAAAAGGATCGGGATTCGACAAAATTCTTAGTGAGCAAAATCTAAATGAATTATTGAATAGTTATGATGTAATCTTACCTAAAAAAAGAAATTATTATATTGAAAGTAACTTTTCACATTATATCCATGCGCATCATGAAGAACCATTAAACATAACAAAGAATGTAATTAAAAAATGTTATCCGGATTATATTGAAGCTTACGATAGTGTAATGAATAGGACCTCAGCACATATGTTTAATATGTTTATTATGAAGAAAGTATACTTTGATCAATATTCTGAGTGGATGTTTGATATTTTAGGAAAGGTCGAAGATAAATTAGACATTTCTGAATATGATACATATGAAGCTAGAGTTTATGGCTTTATTAGTGAACTGCTACTTGATGTTTGGTTAGAAGTTAATCATCCTAAATCAATAGAGGTGCCATTTAAATTTATGGAAAAACAAAATTGGTTTATTAAGGGCGGCTCGTTCTTAAAAAGGAAGTTGTTCTAGTGAGAAAAAAAAAGTTGTTAGTAGTCGGTGATTTTAGACCCAAAAGTGGTTTAACAGAGTATATTTTCGAAACGTTTACTAGATTAGATGATAAATTTATAATAGATGTAATTAGGTATGGAGGTAAGGATGATTTAAACCATAAACTTAAAACTTTATCGTGGGGAAATTATAAGGTTACTTCCGTGCACGATTCAATATTTAAGCACCTTATTGACTGGATACATGTGTTAAAAATGTGTAAAAAAGAGCAGTATGATGTGGTTCACTTTAATTATTCTTCATCATGGAATTTTTTTCCGGTTATCCTTACAAAATTAATATTAAGAACAAAAATTGTTATACATTCACATAGTTCTTATTACTCTAATACAACTAATAGCAAACTTAAATTAAACATTTTAAATATATTGAATAGTTTAGGAAGAATTATCTTTAATTATAGTGCAGATGGAAAGATTGCAACTTCAAAAAAAGCTGCAGACTGGATGTTTGGAAAAAATAAGGATGTAGAAATAATAACAAATGGAATAGATTTAGGTAAGTACAATTATTCAACAAAAACTAGATTTAATATTAGGGAGAGTATGGGGATAGAGTTAGATACAGTTGTTTTAGGTTTTGTTGGTGCGCTGCGTAAGTTAAAAAATCCGCATTACTTAATAGACGTATTTGAGGAATACAAAAAAATAAATAATAATTCAATTCTCCTAATAGCTGGAGATGGACCAATGAGGGCGGAATTAGAGAAGAGAATAGAAAAAAACAAATCTTTAAGTAATGCCGTTATTTTTATGGGAGTGATAAACAATGTTGCTGACGTTTTACAAGCAATGGATTATTTTGTTTTTCCATCTCAGAATGAAGGGTATGGACTTGTCCTCGCTGAGGCTGAGGCAGCAGGACTGCATGTTATAACTACAAATAAGATTCCAGATGCTGTTATTATTCGTGAATTAACGCGGGTGGTACCTTTAGAAAAAGGGGCAAAATACTGGGCAGAAATTATAAATTCAGATATTGATTATGAAAGAAAATCTGAGTTTAAACATATGAGTGATAGTGGGTTTGATATTATGGATTCCGTAGAGAAGCTACAATCTGTATATAGGAGAATCAATAATGAAAATAAAAGTTGATATACTGGTTCCTTATCTTTCAGGACAAGGTGGAATGGAAACGGTAGCTAAAAAGGTAGCTGAGTTTTATAATGAAAATCGAGAAATAGAAGTTAGATTAGTCATACCACAAGGGACTATTCGGAAAGAATGGATTGGTGATATTACTAATAATATTTTATATAACGATTCTAAATTAAAAATAAAATCATTTAGAAATTTAGGGGGTCTTCTCTATTTAATAAATTATTTAATTTTTCATACAAGGGATACGGATGTAGTAATTGGAATGAGTTCTAGACTAGTTAGAATTATTAGTATTTATAGAAGAGTATTGAAAAAAAATTTTTTTCTCGTTTCATGGATTCATTTTTCAATAGACCATGAAGATGCTGTTAGAATTAAGGATATTAAAAAAGCGGATTACCATCTGGCGATTAGTTCAGGTATTAAACGACAGTTAACTAGAGAAGGAATCCCTTCTAATAAGATAAAATTAATCTATAATCCCGTAGAAAAAACAGATGAGAGTATTTCTAGATCTAAATCAAATACGCTTGAGTTATTGTATATGGGAAGAGTTATGCTAGATGGGCAGAAAAATCTTAGAGAGCTATTTTTAGCATTAAGTAAATTGGAGATTCCATGGCATTTAAAATTAGTTGGAGATGGAAAGCAAATGCAGAATGCTCAAGAGCTGGCCAAGGAACTAAGTATTAAGAATAAAATCGATTTTTGCGGGTGGCTTCAGGATCCTTGGAAGCAGATCACGAATGTTGATTATTTAATATTAACCTCGAAGTATGAAGGATTGCCAATGGTTCTGATAGAGGCCATAGAAAGGGGATTACCCTGTATAGCTGCCAATTGTCCAACTGGTCCAGAGGATATTATTAATGAGAGAAACGGATATTTATATGAGGTCGGAAATATTAAAAGCTTAGTTAATAAGTTAATTATAGCTCATAAGAATAAATATAAATATCGAAAAAATACGGTGAAAGATACTGCAACTAAGTTTTTAGAAGAAAATTATTTCGCAAGACTAACCGAATTTTTTAAAGAAATTAAAAAAAATAAGGGTATTAAATATTTATGAAAAGTATAATAAAAAATTTTGTTAAAGAAAATAATTTACTGGGTTGGCTATTTGTACAATTTACGTTATTTGTTTATAACATACTTGATAAATGTATTAGACCAGATGAGAAACAAATAATATTTACAAGTTATTCAGGAAGACAGTTTAGTGATAGCCCAAAAGCTATTTATATATCAATGAAAGATGATCCTAAATTTAAGGGTTATAAATTTATCTGGGGCTTAAAAAATATAGAAGAATTCCCTGAAATCCCAATTGATGAGAGGGTTAATATTGATAGTTTTTCATTTTTTATTACGTTATTCAAATCAAAGTATTGGGTTTCTAATTCAAGCATTGAACGACTTATTCCAATAGATAGTGACAAGCATATATATATTAATACATGGCACGGTGTACCCTTAAAGCATCTTGGACCGGATGAGGACAATTTATCATATACTGTGAAAAATTGGTATAAAAAAGTTAAATTTGATTTACTTGTGTGCTCTGGAGAATATGATAAAAAAATATTCTCAAGGATATTTGAAAATACTGATAATATTCAAAATGTGGGTCTACCAAGAAATGAGTCTTTAGTTCATGATGCTAGTAATAGTTATTCTATAAAGAAGAAGCTGTTGGAGGAGTTAAATTTAGATTCGAGCAAAGAAATACTATTGTATGCACCAACTTTTAGAGAATATGATTTGAATATTTCTACAGAAAGCAATCGTTTTTTTGAAAAGGATTCACTATCAAAAATTCAAAAGAAATATAACGTTTTAGTGAGAGGACATTACTTTTCATCAGATAATATGACTAATAATTCTGTTGTAGATGTATCGGATTATAGTAATTTAAATGATTTAATGATAGGATCGGATGTTCTAGTGTCAGACTACTCAAGTATTATTTTTGATTATCTTTTATTGGGAAAACCAATTTTCTTATATATGTATGATTATTCAAAATATAAAGCTTATAGAGGCTTATATTTTGACCCCAAGAATAGTGGGTTTAACTGTTCTATGGAAATTAATGAATTAGTAAATGAACTTTTACAAACAAATTCTAAGCGTTATAAAGTGATTGATAAGTATAATACTTTAAGTTCCCCTATTTCTGTTATTAAGGATAAAATTGTAAGCACAAGTGCTAAATTTTAGAGGAGATTATTATGAATAGATTTATGTTAACCATGATGCAATCTGATGCAAATCACGCGGGGAGTAAGGCTGTTAAGGACATTAGTACGATTCTTTCAAAAATGGGTTTTTCAAATATTTATATTGACGGTCAACAGAGCAGGTTGGAACGAGAGATTTTTACAAAGAGTAATCTTAGTAGGAAACTTCAGTTTCTTCCACGAGAAAGTTACTTTCTCGTACAGTATCCTTTCTACTTAGGTACTAGAGTTACTGCACAAGTTATTGACGTAATAGCTAGTAAATTTGATAATACTATAGTATTAATTCATGATTTACCCACATTAAGAGAAAATGCAAGTAAGAAACTTATTAAACGCGAGATATCAAACTTAAATAAATTTAAGTTTGTAGTTACCCACAATAGTAGAATGTCAGAATGGCTAAAGGCTAACGGCTGTGTATCAGAGATTCTAGAAATGGGCTTATTCGATTATATAACGAATAGTGGATTAAACGTGGAAAAGAAGAATAACTATAAAAGAATTTTTTTTGCTGGAAATTTAGGTAAATCTAAATTTATTTATAATAAAGTCGTGAATGATAACTATTATTTGTATGGAATTAATAGAATAGAAGGCCTGGGGAATTTTAATTACTTAGGGGTACGGACTCCAGAAAAGTTGCTAATTGATTTAGCTTGCGAAAATGGTTTTGGATTAGTATGGGATGGGGATTCTGTGAATGAATCAGATTCATATACAAGATACAACAATCCACATAAGGCATCTTTATATTTGGCGAGCGGGATGCCGTTAATTGTATGGAATAGATCAGCATTAAGTGAGCTCGTAGATACTACTAAAATAGGAATATCAGTTGGTAGTATAGAAGAAGCTAATGAAGTAATTAGTAATATGACTCAGATTGAGTATGATGATTATAAGGATAATGTTAATAAATTTCAGGATAAAGTAATTAATGGCGGGTTTACTGAATCGGTTATTTCGAAAATTTTAGATTAGAAATAAATAAGTATAAAGGAGAGAGGTATGGAATTAACTTATAGCAAAGAAAATATAGCTAATGTGTTATATTACATTTCTTTTTCCATATACATTGGTTATCAATTTTTGATTTCAACAACAATAGAATTTAATAATACGAGTAGTTTAAAATTAATTATATACTTATTATGTACGAGTCTAATTTTGTTTAAAATGATGTTTTTTGATAAATTAACAGTTTCTTTATTAACATATGGCACGCTTTTTATAATAGTGACGATTTTTGCTTCCTATGTAGCTAAGAACAATTTATATATATTGGCAATGTTTATGATAGGTGCATACAACGTGCCTATTAGAGGAATCATCAGAATTTATGTAATAGAAATGACCGTGCTGTTATTAGTAACTGGTCTTTTATCGTATAAAGGTACTATCCCAAATTATACGTATTTAAGAGGTCTAAAGACACGGAATTCTTTTGGAACTAAATACCCCACAGATTTTGCAGCACATGTATTTTATGTTTTATTAGGGTATATTTATTTAATTAAAGGCAAAGTCAATTTATTTGTTTTTTCGATATATATGATTTTAGGATATACAGTACTGAAACTAACCGATGCCAGATTGGATGCAATACTAATTTTTGTTATTGGAATAATTTTCTACTTATATAATTTGTTGGATAAAGAATATATAAATCCTATAATAGATAAAACTTATTTAGCACCGTTACTAGGAGCAGTAATTGCAAATACAATAACTTATTATTATAAATCTAGTCCTATATTAGTAACTTTAGATAAACTATTATCTGGAAGATTGTACTATGGTAACATGGCATTTAACGAATATCCCGTTAGGCTTTTTGGAAATTATATTGAACAGCACGGATGGGGGGGGACAGGAAGACTTGATATGTTATTTAAATATTTTTTTATCGATTCTTCTTTCGTAAATTCATTACTGTCTTTCGGAATTGTATTTACTGTCTATTTAATAATCCTGCTAACAGTATCTTTAAAAAAAGTAGATATTGAGTATAAAAAAATATTTCTTTTGTGTTTTTTATGTGTAACGATGAGTAGTATGATTGATCAACATTTTTTGGAATTATTCTATAACCCGTTTATATTAATAGGATTTTCTATTTTTAATAAAAAGGAGAAATTAAATGACTAACTATTTAGTAGTCGGTTCTGGTCTTTTTGGGTCAACCTTCGCATACGAAGCAGCCAAACGCGGGAACCACGTTAAAGTAATTGAAAAGCGCGATCACATCGCGGGTAACATCTATACAAAGGAAATTGATGGTATTCAAGTACACCAATATGGTGCGCATATTTTTCATACCAGCAATAAGGAAATTTGGGAATATATTAACCAATTCGCAGAATTCAACCGGTACACTAACAGCCCGGTGGCCAACTATAAAGGTGAAATTTATAACTTACCTTTCAATATGAATACGTTCAACAAACTATGGGGTGTCGCAACTCCAGCAGAAGCGGCCGCTAAAATTGCCGAACAACGTCAAGTATTAGGCGATAAGACACCTGAAAACTTGGAAGAACAAGCTATCTCATTGATTGGGACGGATATCTACCAAAAACTGATCAAGGGTTATACTGAAAAACAATGGGGCCAAAAGGCTACTGAATTACCAGCATTCATTATTCGCCGCCTCCCAGTTCGTTTGACTTACGATAATAACTACTTCAATGATACATACCAAGGAATTCCAATTGGTGGGTATACACAAATCATCGAAAAAATGTTGGCTAGTGATTTAATCGATGTTGAAACGGGTGTCGATTTCTTTGATAAGAAACAAGCCTACATTGATCAATATGATAAGGTGATTTTCACCGGGATGATTGATCAATTCTTTGATTATCAATTAGGGGAACTCGAATACCGGAGCCTGCGGTTTGAAACAGAAGAAATGGCTGTTGATAACTATCAAGGAAATGCGGTAGTTAATTATACGGATGCTGAAACACCTTATACACGGGTGATTGAACATAAGCATTTCGAATTCGGTAAAGGTGACAAGAACAAGACCATCGTTACCAAAGAATATCCCGCTAATTGGTCGCGTGGCGACGAACCTTACTATCCAATCAATAACGATAAGAATAACCGTTTGTACAAAGCATACCGTGACTTAGCATCGACAGAACCCAAAGTGGTTTTTGGTGGACGACTAGGTCAATATCGTTATTACGATATGCACCAAGTGATTCATGCGGCGTTACAAGTGGTTAAAGATGAACTAAAGGATTAATCAATGAAGATTATTAAGAATTATCTCTATAATGTATTCTACCAAGTATTCGTACTGTTAGTACCGCTCATTACGATGCCCTATATTGCGCGGGTTTTAGGCCCAACGGGCGTCGGTATTAACTCCTTCACCAATTCCAATACGCAGTATTTTATTTTGATTGGGAGTATCGGTGTTTCTTTGTATGGAAATCGGCAAATAGCCTATTATCGAGATAACCGAACGAAAGCTTCTCAAATTTTTTGGGAAGTTTTTCTAATGCGATTAGTAACGATTATAGCTGCACTAGTACTTTTTTTCGGTTTCTTATGGTTTGTGAAAGACTATCATCAAGCTTACTTGATGCAAGCCGTTTTAATTGTGGCGGCAGCATTTGATATCTCGTGGTTTTTTATGGGCTTTGAGAACTTCAAGGTGACTGTTTTGCGAAACATCATTATTAAGTTAATCTCACTTGCCTGCATTTTCTTATTTGTGAAGCATCAAAGCGATTTAACGTTATACATTGCGATTTTATCGATTTCGCAATTGATTGGTAATTTAACGTTATTTCCATATTTAAAACATTATATTGATATGCCCGACTGGCATAAATTGAAAATTTGGCGCCATTTTCAACCCGCATTGGTTCTTTTCATTCCGCAAATTGCGACGCAAGTTTATTTAATTTTAAATAAGACGATGGTTGGGAAGATGGTTTCGGTTGAAGCTGCTGGATTTTATGATAACTCGGACAAAATTGTCAAAATGGTTCTCGCAATTGTTACCGCAACGGGGACTGTGATGTTGCCACGAGTGGCCAATACGTTCGCCAAAGGCGATCACGAACAAGTTAAAAAGTATCTTTACCAGTCATTTGATTTTGTCAGTGCGGTTTCAGTACCAATGATGTTTGGAATTGCGGCAATTGCGCCAAACTTTGCGACGATGTTTTTTGGTCAGGATTTCGCCGCTGTTGGCCCATTGATGATGATTGAATCAATCGTGATTTTAATGATTGCCTGGAGTAATGTCTTAGGTGTTCAATACTTGATGCCCACCGGTCATAATAAAGAATTTACGATTTCAGTTACTATCGGAGCCGTCGTTAACATCATCTTGAATGTACCAATGATTTTATGGTTGGGCACCCAAGGGGCAATGATTGCGACGGTTATCTCGGAAATTAGCGTCACTGCTTATCAATTCTATGTTGTGCGGTATGAATTAAGTATCCGCCAAATGATGGCGGAAGTTTGGAAATACTTTTTAGGCGGGTTGATGATGTTCGCTGTGGTACTTTACTTGAATTTAACAGTGCCTTTTAGTATGTTACAACTAGGTCTACAGGTCGGCATTGGTATTTTGGTATACACCGTTGTATTATGGTTAACGAAACCTAAATTATTGAAATATATTCATAAATAGAAAATGGGGGAACTATTATGAAGAAAGTAATTACGTATGGAACATTTGATTTATTACATTGGGGACATGTTCACTTACTTGAAAGAGCTAAGTCTTTGGGAGACTATCTTATTGTTGCTATTTCAACCGATGAGTTTAATCGGATTAAACATAAGGAAGCATATCATAGTTACGAACATCGAAAATATATATTGGAAGCAATTAAATATGTTGATGAGGTTATTCCAGAAACTAATTGGGAACAGAAGAAAACAGATGTTGAGAAGTACGGTATCGATACGTTTGTAATGGGGGGATGAGTTGTTAAATCAAGTAGTTAGCGCTGTTACAGCTAGTATCGGGAATTTAAAAGCTACTGCAAATGTAAAACAACAAAAATAAGTATTTCATCTAGGAATTAATGGAGTAATTCTAGGTACAATTATTAGTAATATTGTAATTAATATGTGGTGGGAACCATATATACTCCTAAAATATGGACTTAAAATTGAAGTTTTCGAATTTATTAAAAGTGTTTTAAAGCAGTATAGTGTTATTACAATAGGGTTGATTTTAAGTTATTATGTACAAAATTATTTTGAAGTTAGGAACTTTTTTAGCCTCATCATCTTTGTATGTACTTTAGGGATTGTATCTTTAATAATATTCGTTATTAGCTATTTTAACAATAAAGATCTAGTTTATTTCACTAATCTATTGAAGGCAAAGCTTAAACAGCGCTAAATATTATACAATTATGGGGGAGAGTTACGAATGGAGAATATTTTAATAGTTGGGGGTACAAGTGGAATTGGTTGGGCACTCGCAAATCAGTTAGCCGGTAGAAAAGAAGTGAATGAAGTACACATTGTTGGTCGAACCTTACATGATGAAATAAAGAATTCCAAAATAAAGTTCTATGCGCACAACGTTTTAGTAGATAACATAAATTATTTGGAGCAGTTTAGAAATATTGATACACTAATTATAACTATTGGTGGCGGTAGAGTTGCTCAGTTTGATAATCTTCTAAAAAAAGAGATTGATTTAGAAATTGACCTTAATTATAAGTGCGTTGTATCAATTCTTAAGCAATTTTATAAAAAAATTATGGGACAGAAAACCTTTAGAGTTGCTGTTATTAGTAGTATTGCTGGTATGATTAATTCGCCGTTATTTTCAGTATATGCTTCTTCGAAGGCTGGGGTTAGTTCTTTAATTGAAAGTCTTAATATAGAATTAGAAATGAATGGTACCAATAATAGAATTCTTGATGTAAAACCTGGACATATACCAGGTACACGTTTTGGAAATAATAAAAAAATAGACAAGCACCCTGCTCTAGATTTAGCAGTTGAGATTATTGACGCATTAGAAAACAAAAAAACACAATTAATTCCTAACTATGATACTGTTTATAAATCAGTAATTGATAGAAATCATAATGATTCACATGAATTCGGTATTAATAGTTATGAATACAAAATTAAAAATAATCGACTAACAGAAAAACCACAGATAAAAATTGGCTACATGAGTGGTACATTTGATCTTTTCCATATTGGACACCTTAATATGTTGAAAAAAGCAAAGCAATATTGTGATTATTTGGTTGTTGGTGTGCATAAGGATGCTAGTCACAAGAATAAAACGGTCTTTATTCCATTAGAAGAACGGATGGAAATTGTGAGAAGTATAAAATACGTGGATGAGGTTATCGTGTCACGTCCAGAAGATAGTGATGTAAGAGAAATTATTCCATATAATTATCTGTTTGTTGGATCAGATTATAAAGGAACTGAGAGATTTAAAAGGTACGAGAAGCAGTTCAGCAAGTTAGATGATGTTAGAATTATTTATTTTCCATATACAAAATCAACAAGTAGTACACAGTTACGTAATGCTATTAGTATTGATAACAACAAATAAAAAAGCAAGCACAATTTCTTTAAGAAATTGTGCTTGCTTTTTTATATCAATATCTGACTAAACTTCTTTTGTACCTTAAACTTAATATTATTAGCCGTTCGCCGTGTGATGTTTAGATCCGCGGCGATTTCTTTTAGGGTGGCGTTGTAGAAGTAGCGGAGGACTAAGAAGCGTTTTTCGCGTGGGGTACAGACTTGATAGAGACGCTCGAAGAGGTCGTTACAGATGGCGGCCTCTTCTGGGTTGCAGTAGGGATCAGCAACTTGGTCGAGATAGTCCATCACCGAATCATCATCGTTTGCCCGGTTAACGAAACCAATTCGTTTGTCGCGATTATTATCCTTGCGGAAAGTCATCATAATGGCCCATTTAACGGCCTGATAAGCGTAAACCATGAACCGGTGGGTTTCGGTCTCGACATCGCCGGGAAATTGTTCGTAGGCTTCAACAAAGGCGATGACGCCAATTTGATAGAGATCGGCGAAGTTGCTGCGTTGTCTTTGGACGTGTAAATCTTTGAGGACTCCGTAGATTAGCGTGTCATCTTGGGTAATAAGATTAAAAGCAGTTTGTAAATCAGTTTGAGTCATTGTTAAGCATCCTGTCTACTATGAGCTCACAGTGTGAATTACCGGTAAGTTCACTATAGCGGGTTTGCTGATGGAAGGATAATCACCGTTTTTAACGGTGAATCAACCTATGCAATCCATCATTTTCGAAAATGGACTGAAATGCCAATGAAAATAGCTGAAAGCATCAAGCTTGGGTGTTTTATAATTGGCGTAGTTTTTGAATTAATTCTCTGACACTTTTGATATAACATTGAATATCGAATGGACTAAATTCTGTGTATTCATGAATGGCAGCTCGGTAGATGTAGTTTTCTTTTTGAATCTTAAGTGCGTTAAGTAATGAAATGAGTTCGGCAACCGTCTTAGGGACGTTGGCACACAGTGAGCAATGACAATCGTCATACCGATGAATGATACTTTCTGCAAAGCACGTTTGTAAGTTGACTTGGTAGCCGAAGTTCGTTGCACAGATAATCAAACAGCCGCGTAGAATCTGCCCGATGGCTGCACATTGGTGGATTTCAGTATCGATTTGACGCCCTTTATAAGGGAGAATACAGGTACAGTCGTTTAGCAATGTAACGTAGAGATGGTTATCGCTGACTTCGTAATCACGGACGTAGTGGAGCGCTAACCACGGTGCGTTTTGATGAGCAGTACCACTTAATGGTAAATACTGATATTCACCATTGATATGTGGAATCTTACGATACCAATTGAAACAATGACAGAGATAGCGGGGTTGTGAGAAATCCATAATCTGATGTTGATTGTAGGCTTTCATTAGTCGCCGCGTAGAACGGGGGCTCATCTGGAGACCACTGAGGCGGTCCAAGACGAGGCTTTGTGAACGGGTATAAGGGACAATCACCATCGTATCGCTGGTAATACGCGTTTGATATGAACGGGGAATTAAAGCTTGATCCAGTTCACAGAAGTTATAATCAACACCGCGCTTGATAATGAGTGGTACCGGGAGACATTCATGATATGTAGTAACTTTTTGAGGATGTAATAGAAACATCGAAGACCTCCTTTATAATTAACATCTTGAGAATAGCAAGGATGGTAATCGTTTACAAAATGATTGTGAAAAGACTGATAAAGTCTTAAGGGTTTGTTAATATTTTCCTCATTCTTTGCATATAATTGGTGCAAATCCACTTATTTATGGCATACTATTATTAGATTATAAGTTATGGGGGATTTTAGCAGATGAAAGTACGTAAAGCAGTTATTCCAGCAGCAGGTTTAGGCACTCGTTTTTTACCAGCGACAAAAGCGATGGCTAAGGAAATGTTACCAATTGTTGATAAACCAACCATTCAATTTATCGTGGAAGAAGCGAAGGCTTCCGGGATTGAAGATATTTTGATTATTACTGGTAAAGGTAAACGACCAATCGAAGATCACTTCGATTCAGCACCAGAGTTGGAACAAAACCTAAAGGCCAAGAATAAGACCGCCATGTTGAAGATGGTTAACGAAACGACTGATATGGGGGTTAACTTGTACTTCATTCGCCAATCACATCCAAACGGCTTAGGGGATGCAGTGCGTCTTGCGAAGTCTTTTGTTGCTGATGAACCTTTTGTTGTTATGTTAGGTGATGACTTGATGGAAGATAAGGTGCCATTGAGCAAACAATTAATCAATGAATACGAAGATACGCATGCGTCACAATTAGCCGTTATGAAGGTCCCACATAATGAAGTGGATAAATACGGTGTGATTAACCCAGAAAACAAAGTAAAAGATGATTTATATAACGTTAAGAACTTCGTTGAAAAGCCAGCTATTGATAAGGCACCTAGTGATTTAGCAATCATCGGTCGTTACTTGTTAACGCCTGAAATTTTTGATATTTTAGAAAACCAAAAACCAGGTCTTGGCGGTGAAATTCAATTAACCGATGCCATTGATGAATTGAACAAGACTCAACGCGTCTTCGCCCATGAATTCAAAGGCCGGCGCTACGATGTTGGAAACAAGTTTGGTTACTTAGAAACAAGTATCGAATATGGGTTGAAACACCCAGAAGTCAAAGATGACTTGAAGAAATACATTATCGACTTGGCAGAAGAATTAAAAAAAGACCCTAAAAAAGAAAATAAATAGCCTGTAAAAAACGTTCAACTACTCCGAACATTGGAATGGTTGAACGTTTTTTGTTGTTTTTTAAATAATACGGCCTTCACAGTGATCCACTTCATGTTGGATAATCTGAGCAATCCAGCCTGAGAAAGCTTGCCTATGCGGTTTGAAGGCTTGGTCTTGATAAGTGACCTCGATTGTTTCATAACGGGTTGTCGGACGTTCACCGGTCAATGAAAGACAACCTTCAGTTGTTTGGTATGGTTTATCCTGACGCACAATCTGTGGATTCACGAGCATCACGGGTAAAATTCCCATTTGAACGATGATAATCCGTTTGTTGACGCCAATCATATTGGCGGCCATCCCGACGCAGCGATCTGTGTTGGCTTGTAGGGTATCGCGTAAATCGGTCAACACATCGGTGTCGGCGGGTGTTGCGGGCACTGCCTTTTGAGCTAAGAATTGCGTGTCATGCATAACAGGTTTAATCATAATTGACTCCTTGTATAGTAGTAGCTCCATTATAGCAGAAAATAAACTGAGCTAACTTGCGTTTAAGAACAGTTAACGACTACTCGATCATAACGGTCTGGTATTCAATAAGGTGTCAAAAATTCGACAAAATTGGTTTTTATGCTTATAATTATTAATACAATATTATAAAAGTCTAATCTAATTTTAATGACGCATTTTAGGCGATGAGCGAAGTTGGGCAGGCATTAGGGGAGGTTCACATGAAGAAATTAATTGTATTTTTAGGCAGTTGTTTACTTGCGGGCTTATTTGTATTTGGGAATCAGATGAATCATCAGGTTCAAGCCGCTGAAAAAACTTATGAAATCGGGACGGATGTGACCTATCCACCATTTGAATTTGCGGATGAGAAGAATCAATATGTCGGGATTGATATTGATATCATGAAGGCAATTGCGAAGTCTGAAGGGTTCAAAGTGAAGATTAAACCGCTAGGCTTCAACGCAGCGGTCCAAGCGGTTCAATCGGAACAAATTGATGGGGTGATTGCCGGGATGACAATTACGCCGGAACGGCAAGCCAAATTCGATTTCGCCGATCCTTACTACCAGACGGGCGTCGTGATGGCTGTTCAAAAGAAAAGTAAGATTAAGAGCTTAGAAGGCTTACGAGGTAAACGGGTTGCGATTAAAACCGGGACTTCTGCGGGGGCCTACGCAACTGCCAAAGCGAAGGAGTATGGTTTTACCACCGTTACATTCGATGATTCCGATAATATGTACAATGATGTCGTGAACGGTAACTCGGCAGCCTGTTTTGAAGACGAACCAGTTATGCAATACGGCATTAAGAACGGCTTGAAACTCAAGATTGTGACTGATCCAGTTGAAGGTGGCGAATATGGCTTTGCCGTTAAAAAAGGGAGCAATCCGGAGTTAATCGCTAAATTCAACAGCGGACTTGCTAAATTAAAAGCAAATGGTCAATATGACAAAATCAAAGCAAAGTATTTAAGTGCGAATACGCCTCAAAAAACATCCGTTGATCATAGCTTTTTAGGGTTATTGAAGGAAAATAAAGCTGCCTTATTAAGTGGTTTAGGGCAGACGTTATTATTAACAGTTATCGCCATTTTCTTTGCAACCATCTTCGGGGTCGTCTTCGGGTTGCTTGGCGTATTACCGAACCGGTTGGCACGTGGTGTTTCAGATACAGTTGTCTATATTTTCCGGGGGTTACCACTCTTGGTGCTTGCGCTGTTTATCTACACCGGGATTCCTAGTTTAACGGGGCAGAAGATTCCAGCAATGGTGGCTGGGGTGATTACTCTCATGTTTAATGAAGGGGCGTATACGGCCGCGTTCGTTAAAGGTGGGATTGGCGCAGTTAGTTCTGGACAAATGGAAGCGGCGCGTAGTTTAGGCTTACCATACGGCAAAGCAATGCGACGCGTTGTTTTACCACAAGGCATTCGGATCATGATTCCATCCTTTATTAACCAATTCATCATCACATTGAAAGATACGTCAATTTTATCAATCATCGGGATTCTCGAATTAACACAGACGGGTAAAATTATCATCGCCCGCAACCTTGAAGGGTTCAAAATCTGGGCAATGATTGCCTTAATTTATCTGATCGTTATCACGTTACTTACGTGGTTATCGAAGTACATTGAGGGGAGAATAAATAACTAATGAATAGAATTGAAGTGTCACATCTTATTAAGAATTATGGCAGTAACGAAGTGTTAAAAGATCTAGACTTAACGGTCGGTAATAACGAAGTGGTGGTCATGATTGGCCCCTCGGGTTCAGGGAAGAGTACGTTTTTACGGTGTTTGAATCGTTTAGAAGAACCAACGAGCGGGGAAATTATCGTCGATGGTTACAACCTCAGTGATCCGAAGAGTGATTTGAATCAAATTCGCGAAAAGATTGGGATGGTGTTCCAACACTTTAATCTTTTCAAAAATCTAACGGTCGCTGAAAATATCACATTGGCCCCCGTGGAACTCGGGAAAATGACGCCTGAAGAAGCGCAAGCAACTGCGAAGAAACTACTCGAAACGGTTGGCTTGTCGGAGAAATTCGATGCGAAGCCGCAATCATTATCAGGTGGGCAAAAGCAGCGGGTGGCCATTGCGCGGGCTTTAGCGATGAAACCTGATATTCTCTTGTTTGACGAACCAACATCAGCACTCGATCCGGAAATGGTTGGCGACGTGCTGGCGGTTATGAAACGGTTGGCCAAAGAAGGGATGACAATGGTTGTCGTTACGCACGAAATGGGATTTGCCAAGGAAGTAGCCGATCGCGTCATCTTCATGGCAGACGGACACATTGTCGAACAAGGCACCCCACAAGCCATCTTCGACGCGCCACAAAACGAAAGAACCAAAGACTTCTTAAATAAGGTCCTCAATGCATAACGTGCCTTATGCGAACGGTGGGCTTTGCGGTTTAACAGAAAAAGCAGTTCACCTAAGCACGTTTATCAGTAACGCAAAAAAGCGGCCCACCATTATTTGGTGAGCCGCTTTGACGATTCATAGACCTTTAGAATGTTAGAATAGAGATGAAACGAGTAGAGAAAAGAGGGATGACGATGCGCTTAGGCTTAAAAGCAGGGATTGACGATCGGCAAATTGCTGATCGAATGCAGTATCAGCCAACGTATTTTGAATTTCATTTAACAGCCGAAGATGTGACACCGACGGGGCTAGCCCGTTTGCGCGAAAAAATTCGCTATGTTCGCAGCCAGCAAGTTGAACGGATTATTGTGCACCATCCGATGAATTTTGAAGGGCACCATATTGAACTATCGATGAATGAGGCGAGTTCGCCAACCCGCTATCGCTTTTTGTGGCAATCGACACTTGATTTATTACAATTAGCAAAGGCTGAAGATGTCCAACTATTAGTGCATGGTTCTTATGACGATCCAATTGAAGAACTGACGGTCGGTTACGGTAATATTACGGAGACGATTCGGGTTTTATTTAAGCGTCTTGATTATTTGCAACGGATTGGTGGGCAGAATATCATGTTCGAAAATTCAATTTCGCCCATTTTCTATTATGGGAACCCGATTTTTGACCAAGTCATTTTTGATAAAGGTTACCGGTTAGCATTTGATACGAGTCATTGTTTCATCAAGTTGCAAGGCAATCAAACGGCTTTCTTGCAGAGCCTGGCAACTTTGCGTGCCCATGTTGTCCATTATCATTTAGTGGATTCGATGGGCTTGAAGCATGATGGCTTACCATTAGGAACTGGCAAAATTGACTGGCAACAAGTATTGCCTTTGTTAAATTCAGATGCTAGTTCAATCTATGAGGTTCAATTAGCTGATCAAAACGATGCCCGGGAAATGATTGCAAGTCACCGTTATTTAACGCAACTTGAGCAAACTTTATCCGAGTAGAATTTTGTCAGCAGCAACGCGAAAGCCAAACAAAGGATAATCACTCGTCTTTGTTTGGACATACATATAATATTGATAGTAGTTTTTTTGATTTAATAATAGGCTGAATTCCCATTGCTTGAGCGGCTTTTTATCCGCAGCTTTTAACTGAAGTAACAGCCGGGGTTGTTCATCCACAATAGTAAGTTCGAAGTCGGCGATGGGTTGAATTTCTTCCGGGCCTTCGAAGTAGATGCCAGCGTTTTTTGGTGTATCGGCTAATAGCTGTAATAAGTCAATGACGCGCATGATAAGTTGTCCTTTCTAATAATACGAAAATCCCGGTTATAAGGAACCAATAAATAATCGACAAGCTAACGGCAATGGTCAGGATGATGGCCATTGGTGTCAAAACGCCAATGAGCCAAGTCGTGGTGTTGACTGTTGGGACAAATGAAAATAGACCAGTGATGAGGCAGACGGTAATGATTGTGGCGATAACGCCTGGAATCGTGCCTTTAAAATCAGCTGCAGATAAGTCAAAGCCGCCGATAGAGATCATGCTAGTTAAAATGAACCAGAGCAACAGTGAGCCTGGTTGGGTTGTTCCTAGTTGCTTAAATAAGGGACCAATCGCACTTATCTGCCAGACGGGTTGTTCGGCAAAGCGGAGCCATGTTGTAAAAGTAGGCCGTGCTAATAACCAAGTCAGTCCGAAAATGGCCGCCGAACAACCAAAAATCGGGGCAATCCCAATCCAGAGATTGCCAATCGTTGGCCACAGGCGGCCAGGCCGGTAGCGGTGATTGACGTGACCAAGCGAATGATCTGGATTATCGCGTAGATTTAATTTTAAGAGTTGCATATCAACAATTTGATGTTGGAAGATTAAACAGGCAACGGCATGGCTGAGTTCGTGAATCACAGTGCCTAGGCCGCCAATTAAAAGTTGTGAATAATCCCACCAATGGGCTAAGCGCCGTTTTGTGGAACGATTGATTAGTGTTAAAATGCCGGCAAAAGTAAGTGGTAACGCAATTACCAGTAAGCAATTAAGCAACATTGATTGCAACATTTGGGATAGGTTAAATGGATTGATCATGATAACTCCTTTGAACTGCTTTATGTAAGCCTACACCAAAGTTAATTGTAGAGACAAGCGTTATGTGAATCAATTTATGTAAAACGCAAAAAAAGCCCCCAAATCAGGTTCGATTTGGGGGCTTAATTAGACTTCGTTATTTATCAGAAAAGATTGGGGTCTCAATTCGTTCGACGTATTTGGCACCGACTGGTTCTTTGTAAAGTTCAATGCCTTTTTTCACAAACATATTGGCTGCTGCAATTTTAGTCATTGCACTTCTAACGGTTTCGGCGTCCAAGTTGTCATCGACATTGGTTAAACGTAAGACCCGGCTTTTAGCATCACTATTTTTAAATTCTAAGCAAAGTTGTTTCATCTTGAATTCCTCCTTAAAAATGGGTATGGTTTTTATTCAGCAATGTAAGCTGATTTAGTGGTTAACGTAGCGGTGGCAAAGGTGTCACCAGTGTGCAAGCTTGCGAGGGCTTCGCCAACTGCTTGGATTTCCGCGGCTTGGACATCTTTTTTTACGGCAGTCATCCGCCGTTGTAAACTTTCATTTGGATATTCTGTATTTTGTAATTCAAAAGCAATGGATGTTGCTAACCATGATGTTTGCATGTGGATTCCTCCTAAAATTTAATTGTAAGCGTCACCGGTGAATGACTTACGCTAATGAGTAATGCACGATGCCAATAAAATGGTAAAATAATTTGAGCTTGCCAAGCGGATTTCTAAAAAAAGTTAAAGAAATCATAAATTACCAGACGTTTCATGAAAATTTAGTTATAGTAATAATTAGACTTATAGATGAAGAGGGATATTATGCAAGAAGTGGTTATTATCAGTGCAAAGCGGACACCGATTGGTAAATTGGGGGGCCAACTTGCAAGTTTAAGCGCGGTTGAATTGGGGACCATTGCTGCTAAAGCAGCGATTGAAGCAGCTGGCATTGATGCGAGTCAGATTGATCAAGCAATTTTTGGCAACGTTCTACAAGCCGGTTCCGGGCAAAACGTTGCTCGGCAAATTGCTTTAAAGAGTGGTATGCCACATTCAAGCACTGCAATGACAGTCAATGAAGTTTGTGGTTCCGGTTTAAAAGCGATTCGATTGGCACAAAGCGCAATTGTCATGGGGGATGCTGAAATTGTCTTAGTCGGCGGAACAGAAAGTATGTCACAAGCGCCTTATTTGAATAAACAAATGCGTTTTGGAAGTAAGTTTGGCGACCAGACCATGATTGATAGTATCAGTAGTGAAGGCTTAAATGATGCCTTTACGCACCAACCAATGGGGATGACAGGTGAAAATGTTGCGGCTAAATATGGCATTACGCGTGAAATGCAAGATGCTTTTGCACTAGCATCGCATCAAAAAGCCGCACAAGCGACGCAAGCGGGGTGGTTCAAAGCTGAAATCGCTCCTGTAACGGTTCACCAACGAAAAGCAACAATCGAAATCCAACAAGATGAAGGCATCCGACCAACCACGACGATGGCGGCAATGGCGAAGTTACGCCCAGTTTTTAAACCGGATGGGACGGTTACGGCAGCCAATGCTTCGGGCATTAACGATGGTGCTTCTGCCATGATCGTTATGAGTAAGGAAAAAGCCACAGCGCTAGGCTTAGTTTATCAAGCAACTTTAGTTGGGTATCAAGAAGTTGGGGCTGATCCAGATTATATGGGCTATACACCAGTGGCGGCGATTCAACAGCTATTAGCAAAAAAAGAGCAAACATTAGCCGATATTGATTTATTAGAGATTAACGAAGCATTTGCAGCTTCAAGTGTGGCTGTTCAAAACGGGTTACAAGTTGATCCTGCTAAAGTAAATGTGGCTGGTGGCGCAATTGCATTGGGGCATCCAATCGGTGCATCAGGCACGCGAATTGTAACAACGTTAATGCATCAATTGAAACGGACGCACCAAAAAACGGGAATTGCTTCGTTATGTATCGGTGGCGGCTTAGGTATTGCTTTTGAAATCCAATTAAATGAGGCATGGTGCAATGAAAAAGCCTAAATTTTATCAATTGACGAAGGATGAACGGTTAGCAGTGCTTGTTAAACAAGGTCACCTCAGTCAGACGGATGCTGATCGCCTAGCAGCTGCAGAACCTTTGTCGGATGAGATTGCTGGCAACATGATTGAAAATCAAATTGGTCAGTATCAGGTGCCGCTTGGACTTGTGCAAGATTTATTAGTCAATCAGCAACTATACCAGGTGCCATTTGCAATTGAAGAACCATCCGTGATTGCGGCGGCCAATAATGCGGCTAAGATGGCACGGGTGAATGGCGGCTTCGTAACGGAACAAACGGCGCGCCTGATGACCGGTGAAGTTGTGCTAGTGAAGCTAGTTGACTTACTAGCGGCTAAAGCTTGGATTAGTGACAACAATGACCAACTATTGGAAATTGCACAAGCTGCGCATCCTTCAATTGTCAAACGCGGCGGTGGTCTTCAAAAAATTACGCCGATGATTATTGACGATCGTTTTTTAAAACTCGAATTGCAAATTGATACTAAAGAAGCGATGGGCGCAAATATTGTGAATACAATCTGTGAAGCCATCGCACACGCGGTGCAACAAGAACTTGGCGGCAATATTTTACTGAGTGTTTTGACCAATGCGGCTTTTGAATCCGTGGTCACAGCGAGTGTGACGATCGATCCAGCTACATTGGCAACGGCAACGCTTGCTGGTGAAACGATTGCTGAGAAGATGATTGCGGCGAGTGACTTTGCCAAAGTGGATGTCGCGCGCGCAACAACCCACAATAAGGGGATTATGAACGGTATCGATGCAGTGGTCTTAGCAACCGGCAATGATTGGCGCGCAATTGAAGCCGGTGTGCATAGTTACGCTGCTCGCAGTGGTTCGTACCAACCACTTTCAAGTTGGGCATGGACAGCTGATCGGCAACTACGCGGTCGAATTGAACTCCCATTGCCAGTTGGAATGGTTGGCGGCTCGATTGGGATCTTACCGACCGTGCAGATTAATCATCGCCTATTAAATGTTCAAACTGCACGTGAATTAGCTGGGATTATCGCAGCTATCGGCTTAGCACAAAATTTTGCCGCGCTAAAAGCACTTGTGTCAGATGGCATTCAAAAGGGCCACATGGCGCTTCAAGCTAAATCGTTAGCAATTGCTGCCGGCGCAACCGAGACTGAATTAACGCAATTATTACCATTATTATTGCAAGCAACACATTTAAATACAGCCACCGCAACTGAGCTATTAGCGCAATTGCGTGCTGAAAACAAATAGAATGGAAGTTTATTATGCAAATTGGAATTGATAAGATAGGCCTTTTTACGCCTAATACGTACTTAGATTTAGTGATGTTAGCCAATGCCCGCGGAGTTGATCCTGATAAATATACAATTGGGATTGGTCAAGATCAGATGGCCATTGCCCCTTTGAGTCAAGACAGTGTCACAATGGCGGCTAACGCAGCCCGCGAAGTATTGGATGACGATAACCGTGATTCAATTGGGTTATTAATCTTAGGCACTGAATCAGGAATCGATCAGTCAAAAGCCGGGGCCCTTTATGTCCAACGCCTATTAGGATTAAAAAACGCCCGCGCTTTTGAAATTAAAGAAGCTTGTTATGGTGCGACTGCCGGCTTGATGACGGCCTACGATTTTGTAACGGCCCACCCTAATCAAAAAGCATTGGTTATTGGTTCTGATATTGCCCGTTATGGCTTGGATACACCAGGTGAAGTGACACAAGGTGCTGGGGCGGTTGCCATGATTGTTAGTGCAGCACCGCATTTGCTAGCATTAGAACCAGCAACGGCAATTCACAGTGATGACATTCAAGATTTCTGGCGACCAAACTATTCAAAAGAAGCTTTTGCGCGTGGTAAATATTCAACCGAACAATACATTGAATTCTTCCAAGCAACGTGGGCAGACTATCGGGCCCAAACCGGTCGCACAATTTCTGACTTTAAAGCCTTAACATTCCATTTACCATACACGAAGATGGGTTTGAAGGCGTTGCGTACGATTTTGCCAGAAGCAACGGAAGCAGAACAAGCACAATTGTTGGATCGTTATCAAGAAAGCACGTTATATAGCCGTCAAATCGGTAATATCTACACCGGCGCATTATACCTCGGCTTCCTCTCATTGTTGGAACACTCAACACAACTGGTAGCCGGCGATCGAATTGGCTTATTCAGTTATGGTTCAGGGGCGATTAGTGAATTCTTCACTGGTATTTTGCAACCGAGCTTTGAAAAGCAATTAGCAGGTGCAGACCATAAAGCAATGCTCGCAGCAAGACGCCAACTAACAATGCCAGAATATGAAAATCAATTCCAAGCAGAACTACCAGAGGACGGTAGCGAATATGAAATCGATTTGGCAATGGATAACGCACCAGTCATTTTAAAAGGCGTTAAGGAACACGAACGCAATTATCAAGTTAGAATTTAAGCAAACCATTTAGTCAATAAACAACAGTGACGCATTAAAAAAACTGCCGATAACGTTTTGTTAACGGCAGTTTTTTTAGATATTTTGAATAAAAATAACAAGTCGCAAATAGCAAAAAGTTTTTTTAAAATTTAAGAGCTTTTTGGTTGTATCCGGTTACAGAAGGTGCTATATTAAGGATGAGGAAAGATAGCTTGGCAAGTAAAAGCAAGTTAGTTTTAAATTGATTGACCACTTTGAAACCTAAGCAACAGATTTAAACTTATGACACATCAAGATTTAGCGTACGAAAAAATTGTAAGGCGTGGTTCCAATGGAAACATAAGCGTAACGTTTCGTAGTATCAAGATCTAAGTATATCGGAGGCTGATGTCTGTTAAAGAATATCGCTCAAGTAGTAAATACGCATTTAATCGTCATCGCTAAAACTGCACATGCGGGTCAAAGATAGACGACCAAACTAGATCGAGTGAAACGATTAGCAGTGGGCTAGACCAACGATTAAAAACAATTGAATAGAAGTATGAGGTGTAACATTATCCAGAATGTAAAACAGAATCAGCTCGTAACAACCAAGCTATCAACCTCAACCTAGGGGATTCAAGCATATCAAAGCTTGAATCCTTTTTTTGATGCTTTAAAGATGCCATAAAGCGCCATTCACTAACGATGACTAGTGAATGGCGCTATTTTTGTTTAGATGCGGGCTTGTACTGCGTTGATCAATGCGTCTACGCTATTGACAATTGCTCCGTTTTGTTTAATCAATCCGGTTGTGTACAGGTTTAAGTAATGGAATTGATTTTCGGCGATTTCTTGTAAAGCCGCTAATTTTTGTGGATTCGTAGCACCTTGTTGCCGGCTATCAGTGTATAACCCGATAATTGGAATTTGCCGACCATAAGCGACACCAATTTCACTGGCGACGCCCACATCAATCGTTGGGCCGTCCAAAACAGCAATGACTAGCTCACTAGCAACGAGTTGGTCTGTATCGGCTTGTGCAATCATTTCAGAGTTGGCATAAGCATTCTTGTCGTTAATAGCGGCATTTTCTTGCGGCAGATAGATGTCGACGCCAGGAAGCGCTTGTCGCAATTGAGCGACCACTTTAGCGTTATAATCAAAGTCTGCTGCCGAGAATAGGGCGTTTGCGAAATAAATTTTCATAAGCATTCCTCCAAGGTGATTTCTTTTATTGTATCAAATTAGGATTAAAATGCGGTACAATTAACTAAATTAGTTTTGGAAGGGGCTTCACGATGCACGAGATTCACGAAACACCGGGGCAAGTAACGTTTAAGACGGCCTGGCGAGATTATTTTAAAGGCTATTTTGATTTTATGGGACGGACAACCCGTACTGGTTATTGGTGGGCGATGTTGATGCTAATTATCGTTTGGTTCATGCCGTTTTTAGCCTTATTATTTGCACAAGCTGCAAAGGTGCAACTGAAAACGAGCAGTGCATTAGGATTGTCCATAATCGTTATCGGATTACTTGGCGTGTTCACGTTTATGCCAACGTTGGCGCTTAGTGTCCGACGTTACCGAGATGCCGGGTTAAATGGGCGTGGGGCCGTTGTATTATGGCTGTTGAACGGATTTGCATCGCGCTTTACATCGGGGAGTCAAGGGCGGGCATGGACGCTGATTTCGGCGTTGATCGGTTTAACTTTATTTATAATCACGTTATTGAAAACAGACACGCTTACAACCAACAGCGACAATCCACTAGTTGCTTTCTTCTTAAGAAAGAGTGCGTCACAACCGGGACGATCTGAGCATTAACGAAGTTTGACGAATGATTGTGAAGCAATCGAAAAAGCGATCCACCAACATGTGTTTGTTGGTGGACCGCTTTTTTGCGTTATAGGTCGCGTTTTAGGGTTAAAGTAACGACTGCTTCAACCCGTGCGGTTTGTGGGAACATATCCAGTGGTTGGATTTTTTCCACTTGGTACGTATGCACGAGCGCTTTTAAATCTCGTGCAAGCGTTGATGGGTTACACGAGACGTAGACAAACTTCAAAGGTCGACTGTCTAAAATCGCATCGATTAATTTTTGATCTAAGCCAGTGCGTGGCGGGTCAACGACTAACGCTGTTGGGACGAAACCGTTATCCAACCATTTGGGTAAAAGGTCTTCGGCAGCGCCCACTTCATATTCAACGTTTTGAATGTTGTTGATGGCTGCGTTGTGCTTAGCAGCTTCAATTGAGTCAGCAATCGTATCCATACCGCGAACCTCAGCGACTTGGTTAGCAAGACTCAAGCCAATTGTCCCCACCCCACAATAAGCATCGACAAGGCGGTCTTCAGGGGTCAAAGCAAGCGCATCGCGGACTAAATTATACATTTTAGCTGTTTGAATCGGATTCAATTGGAAAAAGGCGCGGGCGGTCAGTTCGAAATGGACCCCATTTAAGGTCTCCATAATTGTTTCTTGGCCGGCCAAATGTAGCGTTTGCTCGCCCCAAACAAGGACGTTTTTCCCTTTGTTGACATTTTGCATGATTGAAACCACTTCGGGAAGTTCAGCCTGGATTGCCATAAGCAACGCATGTTTTTGGGGAAGCTTAGGGGAGTTTGTAATAAAGGTCAGTTGCGCCTCACCGGTCGCAAAGGATTCGCGAACGACCAACGTTTTTAAAATCCCGGCATTCTTAGTTTCATCAAAGACAGGAATGCCAAGTGATTCGACCAATGCTAAGACTGTGCGGATGATTTTCATCGTTAAAGCGGTTTGGGTGGCAAATTCGGGTAAATCAATTAAAGTATGGCTGCTTGGAGCGTATAAGCCAGCTGCCAAATGACCATCGATTTCGCGCACTTGGAATTGTGCTTTGTTGCGGTAATGCCAAGGATTTTCCATACCGACTGTGTCGGTAATATTGTATTTGGCATAGCCGTGTGGTTTGAATTTTTCGAGTGCTTGGATGACGACGTCTTTTTTGAAGGCCAATTGACCAGGATAACTTAAATGTTCAAGCTCAATCCCACCGACTTGGCCATAAGTAGCATCCTTAGGGGTAACTCGCTGTGGTGATGCTTGCCGTAATTTATGGACTTTTGCTTCAATAAAACGTGGGGCAACGTTGGTCACTTCTGCGACGACGACTTCTTCAGGAAGTGCGCCGGGAATAAAGACAATTTTGCGTTTGTAATAGCCAATCCCTTCACCGTTGATGCCAATTCGTTTAATCGTCAATGGAAAACGTTGGCCGACTGCGACTTGGTTTGTTTGTTCTGGCATTTAATCCGCTCCTAATAATCTAAAATAATGATACTCGTTTTTCTCATTGCAATAAGTATAACAGACTTAACACTGAAAAATCGCTTCAATAGGGGGAATTAAGCAATGGCTTTTGTCCGGATGCGGTATTTATGCTATGCTACAGGGAGTTAAAGTAAGGAGCGAAACCACATGAATTTTTGGGAACGAAATCAATTTCTAATCGCCATGCTGATTGTACTCGGGCTTGGTATTTATGCCTTCCAACGCAAGAGCTTACCACTGATTATCGGGACTTTAATCCTCGCCGTTGTGGTCATTGGGTTTAAAATCTATTTAAACATTAAAGCAACACGTAACAAGGGAGAATAACATGCCGAAGATTACTAAAATAACGGCGCAAAAAAAAGCAGGGCGCTATAATATTTTTATCGATGAGCAATTCGCTTTCGGGGTGACCGAGAGTGTCTTGATTAAATACCGCTTAGCGAAGGGGCTAGAAATTGATAGCCAACTGCAACGCGCGATTCAAAAAGACGATGACAATGCTAAAGCATATCAATTGGCACTCAATTATCTAAGCCATCAATTACGGACGGAAAAGGAATTAACACAATATTTACGCGACCACGAGATTACCCCAGAAGGGATCCAGATTAGCTTGGCAAAATTACGCGAGTTACATTATATTGACGATCAAAATTATGCCGATAGCTATGTTCGCACTGTGATTAATACTGCGGATAAAGGGCCAAAGGTGGTTCACCAGAAATTAATCCAAAAAGGGGTTAGTGCCACCCATATTGATCAAGCACTCAGTCATTATTCACTCGATGATCAAGTTACGGTTGGCTTAGCAGCAGCTAAGAAGTTGGCGAAGAAATATCGTCATAGTTCATTCTTTGAACAGCAACAAAAAGTCAAACAGGGCTTAATGCAAAAAGGGTTTGGTGGCGACAGCCTCAGTTTAATTATGGAAGCGTTGGCCCTTGAAGCCGACGAAGATAATGAAGCTGATGCGCTTGCGGAACTCGGTGCTAAGAAATGGCGTCGGTATCGATTACTCGAACCACGTGAACGCCGAATGAAGATGCAACAAGCGTTGTACCGGAAAGGATTTAATATTGATGCAATCAACCATTTCATCGACGAACAAGAACTATCAGATGACCCCGAGTGAGCGGGCGGCGTTTCAAACTGCTTTTATGACTTGGTATGATGAAAACCGCCGGGATTTACCTTGGCGCCAGAATCAAGAGCCTTATCGCGTTTGGTTATCTGAAATCATGCTGCAACAAACGCAGGTTCAAACCGTGATTCCATACTATGAACGGTTCTTAGCGACGTTTCCGACGGTTGCCGATTTAGCGGCAGCCCCAGAGGACTTGTTAATGAAGACATGGGAGGGGCTTGGTTATTATTCCCGTGCCCGCAATCTACAAAAAGCAGCGCGACAAATAGTTGATGATTATGACGGTCACTGGCCAACAACTGCGGCTGAATTAGAAAAACTAGCCGGGATTGGACCGTACACAGCAGGCGCTATCGCGAGTATTTGTTTTGGTGAAGTGGTCCCGGCAATCGATGGGAATGCTTTTCGGGTGTTCAGTCGCTTACTGAAAATTGATGCTGATATCACCGATCCGAAGAACCGCAAAATTTTTTACGATGCGATTTTACCCCTGATCCCCGAAGAGCGACCTGGAGATTTTAATCAAGCTGTCATGGATTTTGGTTCACAAATCTGTACGGCGAAGAATCCAACGATTGGTGATACGGCGTTAGCACCGTTTTTCCGGAGTTATCAGGATGGCACCTTGTTGGATTATCCGGTCAAGACAAAGAAAGCAAAACAAAAACCGGTTGCCATGTTTGCAGTTGTGATTCGTTCACAAAATGGTGTCCTATTTCAAAAACGGCCGAGCACCGGTTTATTGGCGAACTTGTCCACTTATCCATTAGTCGCTGCTGAAACACTTCAAACAGACGATGATGAACTATTGACGCCAGAAGAACAGCTTGCCCGCATTGAAACGCATTTTCAAGAGGTCTATGGCCTAACATTGCAGCAACTACACGAATCGGGGTTAAAACCCGTGGTCCACGTTTTTACGCATCTTAAATGGACGATTACGATTTTAGAAGCGCAACTTGCAGCAGATGCCGATCTCGCCTTTTTTCCGGGCCAATGGTACACTGAAGCGCAATTGGCTGACGTGGCATTACCAACGGTACAAAAGAAGATAATGGCGCGTTTGGCAACCAATTAGTGGTAGAAAGTTTTAGGTAAATTTGCTAGTCTTTGCTATAATGATAGGTGATTATGAATAATAACCTTGGAAAGCTGGGTATGTCGATGAGTATTCCCAAAGAAGGCGACTATATAGCGATTCAAAGTTATAAACACGATGGGAGTTTACACCGCACTTGGCGCGATACGATGGTTTTAAAAACCAGCGAGAACGCAGTCATTGGTTGTAACGATCACACCTTAGTTACAGAGTCAGACGGCAGAAAGTGGGTCACGCGGGAGCCGGCACTTATTTATTTCCATAAGAAGTATTGGTTCAACGTGGTGGCAATGATTCGTGAAGGCGGCGTTTCTTATTATTGTAATTTAGCATCGCCACATGTCATGGATCAAGAAGCGCTTAAATATATTGATTACGATTTAGATGTGAAGGTTTTTCCCAATGGCGAAAAACGACTTCTAGATGTTGATGAATATGAAGCGCATAGCGCGCAATGGCATTATTCCGCCGAAACTGATCGGATTTTAAAAGCCAATGTTAAGGTTTTGGTTGATTGGATCAACAATGGCAAAGGGCCCTTTTCGAAGGAATACATTGATATTTGGTACAATCGGTATCAAGAATTGGCGCACCGTCGTTAGAACACTATTTAGTCTTAAGTAAAAAAAGCCCCAGTCAGTAAGTGACTGGGGCTTTTTTTGTGCTAATCATTTTCGACTGAGGTATCTTGTTGAATCGTCAATGTTTTAAAGCCGATGCTAGCGCCAATACTGATGGACAGTAGAAGGGCAAAGACACACCAGCCCAACAAACTACCAGCAATGATATTAAGAGGCAAGAAATGACGCAACAGATAGGTTGCAAGACAGAAAAGAACGCCATCAAAAATGAAATTGGCAATCTTAATGCCCAAGGAGCGCTCGACTAAAAAGAAGCGTGTCAACATTTTGAGTGTTCGATTAGGCGCTAAGTCAGCCATAATGGTTAATGGCCGTTCAAGTGGCACTTTAATAAATAACATTAAGGTGCTGCTGACCAGGGCACTGAATAAGGTGCGATCCCAAGTGGCACTGTGAATGACAAGACTGTCATAAGCTGTTGCGGCAATCGTAATGACCAGTAAATAGGGGATGATGAAGAAAAATAAGTGGACAAGAAACGCTTTTTGCTTAGGCATGGTAACGTCCTTTCTATAAAACAAAACATTAATTGTGTTCATTATAAGTCATTAAGTGGTGTCATGACAATTAGGCGATCAATTTTTTAACCATTTCTTGGTGCATAATGCCGGCATCTAGAAAAGGCGGCTTGTCGGTGGTTTGAAAGTTGAGGTGTTTGTAAAACGGCACCGCACTGAGTTGGGCGTTTAGCGTAAGCGTCTTTTTACCTGACTGGCGGGCAAAAGCTTCAGCTGCACGCATGAGCGCCTGGCCATAACCATGATGGCGTGCTGTGCGGCTAACTGCGACACGTTGCACATGGTAGTCTGAATCAGCTTCAATTAGGCGTAAGGTGACAACGGCTTGGCCATCAACATAACCGACAAAATAAATGGCGAGGTCTTCGAATTCGTCGACTTCAAGTCCAGCTGGCACGTGTTGTTCAACGACGAAAACAGCTTGTCGAATTGCTAAACTATCTCGATAGACCGGACTTTCTAAATCACGTGTTTGTTTCACTAACATTATAAAATCACCTCTTCAAAAGGAATAATCAATGTGGATTCCTATAAAGTTTGGTACAATAAAAATAATCGTTACACTATGATAGCATAAAATGCGTTTTGTGTGACACAGGCACACTGGAGGGATGCTACATGTTTGATCGTTTACGCCAATCAAAACTATTATTTTGGTCAATTGAGCTTTTAATTTTGGCCGTGTTAATTTTTGTCTGCACCAAAATCAGCTTCTTATTCGATCCGATCGGAACCTTTATTTCAACTTTATTTGGGCCAATCATTGGTGCTGGCTTATTATTTTACCTCTTTAATCCACTGATCAATCTGTTAGGCAAACTCAAAATATCACGTAATTGGGCGATTGCGATTATCTTTATTGTCTTTTTTGGGGGCTTGATTTTCATTGTGGCCACCGTGATTCCCAACTTGATTAAACAAATCACGCAACTTGTGACGAACCTACCAGATTTTGCTCACCGGTTGCAAAAAGTGGCAGACGATTTATCGAACAATCCACGGTTTAAAAATATTGATTTCAATAAATACGTCAATCAGTTAGATCTCAAGCCATCGAAGATTGCTGAAAAGGTCATGAAGAGTTTTACTTCTGGCTTTGGTAGCATGATTGGCGCGATTACAAGTGTTACAGTCAGCGTCTTCACGATTCCAATTATGCTGTTTTATATGCTAAAAGACGGTCACCGCCTAGTGCCTAATATTCAAAAGATGCTACCGGATCGGTATAACGACCAAGTGGCGGACTTGTTACGGAAGATGGGGGCAACGATTTCAGCTTATATCGGTGGGCAAGCCTTAGAATGTTTGTTTGTTGGTGTCTTTACATTTATCGGTTATTTAATAATTGGGATGCCATACGCTTATTTATTAGGTTTTATTGCTGGTGTATCTAATGTGATTCCCTATTTAGGCCCTTACATTGGAATTGCGCCGGCACTGATCATCAGCTTATCTATTTCAATTCCCAAAACAATCATGGTCATTGTGGTGGTCATCGTTGTTCAACAAATCGATGGCAACTTGATTTATCCTAACGTGATTGGCCGGTCATTGGATATTCATCCGTTAACGATCATTATTATCTTGTTGGTCGCTGGGAATATCTACGGGATTTTAGGGATGATTTTAGCGATTCCGTTTTATGCAGTTTCTAAAACAGTGATTACTTATTTATACGATATTCAAGCCCTGCGTACTAAAGCCAAAAAAGGGACTGACCTTTAGCAGAGATGCAGGTTGAATTTCCATTTTTGACTATGCTATACTGCAAGGTAGGCCATATTCGGCTAAATGTACTTATTTAGATAGTGAAAGGTAGTGGATGTGACGATGAATCCTGACCCTGGAAGTTCGGTGTGGGGACAGTTACTGTTAATATTAATTTTGACCTTAGTGAATGCTTTTTTTGCTGCTGCAGAAATTGCACTAGTGTCACTAAGTCGTGTGAAGATGGAGGAGCAAGCCAATAAGGGTGACAAGAAGGCGCGAGTATTAGTTCAAGTCTTAGGGCACTCTAATCAGTTTTTGGCAACCATTCAAGTTGCGATTACGTTTGCGGGCTTCTTATCTTCAGCGAGTGCTGCCACAACCATTGCGGGTAGATTAGCACCCCTTTTAGGAAATGCGGCTTGGACAAAGGAAGCAGCCGTATTAATTGTGACGATTGTCTTATCCTACGTATCCCTTGTTTTTGGGGAATTATATCCTAAGCAAGTTGCACTGCACCGTGCAGAAGCAATTGCTAAAATAACCGTGCAACCCGTACGGATTGTCGGAATTTTATTACGACCATTCGTTTGGTTGCTATCAATGTCGACCTCGCTTTTAATGAAGTTGACCCCCATTGATTTTTCAGAATCCGAGCCAAAACTTACCCGTGAAGAAATGGTGCATATGATTGAATCCGGGAAGAGTGCTGGTGTTCTGGAAACTGATGAATACGAAATGCTAGAGGGCATTATTACCCTTAATAAGAAGATGGCGCGCGAAGTCATGGTACCACGGACAGATGCGTTTATGATTGATATTTGTGTTGACAACGATCAAAATATCGATGCTATCTTGGCCCAACCATTCTCCCGGATTCCAGTTTATCGGGATGACAAGGATCAGGTGGTAGGGGTCGTGCATATCAAGAATCTTTTGAAAGAAGCGCGCCAAAAAGGGTTCAAGGCTATGCAAATTGAAGCCGTCATGCAAGAACCCCTTTTTGTGCCTGAAACGATTACAATTGATGATCTATTATTTGAAATGAAACGGACCCAGCAACAAATGGCAATTCTGCTGGATGAATATGGTGGTGTCGTTGGGTTAGCTACCATTGAAGATTTATTGGAAGAAATTGTTGGTGAAATCGATGATGAATCTGATAAGGCTGAAGCATTGTACCAAAAAATTGATGCCCAACATTACACCGTTATGGGAAGCATGCCAATCAATGAATTTAACAGTGCGTTCAATACAGATATTCAAGTCACTGACGTGGATACCATTGCCGGGTTCGTCATTACTGAAATTGGTGCCATTCCGATCAGTGGGCATCCGGAAACGATTGACCTACCGAATGGCATGAGCTTGACGACTGGGTCGGTTTCCGGGTCACGGTTGATTGATTTACAATTGACATTACCAGAACCACAAACCGATCTACCAGAAGAAGACGACTAATTAAATGAGCACCATCAATGGGACAAAGGGTGACGCAATGGGTGCGCAATTCTTTGTCCCAAGCGCATTATATTGGAATAACGGAAAGGATTTTATAATGACACCTACTGAATTAAAAACGGCGGTTAATCGCCGGCGGACTTTTGCAATTATTTCTCATCCGGATGCTGGTAAAACAACGATTACGGAACAACTTTTACTTTTCGGGGGCGTGATTCGTCAAGCCGGAACGGTTAAAGGGAAAAAAAGTGGCCAATTTGCCAAGTCCGATTGGATGGAAATTGAAAAGCAACGTGGGATTTCCGTTACCAGTTCTGTGATGCAATTTGATTATGATGACAAACGGATTAATATTTTGGATACACCTGGGCATGAGGATTTCTCAGAAGATACGTACCGGACTTTGATGGCAGTCGATGCGGCAGTCATGGTAATCGATTCTGCGAAAGGGATTGAACCACAGACTAAGAAATTATTCAAAGTCTGCAAAATGCGGGGGATTCCGATTTTTACATTCATGAATAAGTTAGATCGGGATGGTCGCGAACCGCTTGATTTAATTGCTGAATTGGAAGAATTGTTGGACATCGAAGGCTGTGCTATGAACTGGCCAATCGGGATGGGAAAAGATCTTCGTGGCCTTTATGATATTGCTAATCGGCGGATTGAACTTTATCGGCCAGAAGACGAAGCCAACCCTTATTTGGCCCTTGATGAAGCAGGCCGAATTGTCGGTGATAATCCATTAAAAGAAGAGTCGGTTTACACGCAAGCCCTCGATGATATCGAATTGATTGGCGAAGCGGGGAACGCCTATGATGCTGATAAAATTGCGACTGGGGAACAAACACCAATCTTTTTCGGGTCTGCGTTGACCAACTTTGGGGTTAAGACGTTCTTAGAAGCATTTGTCAATTTAGCACCTGCCCCAGAGGCCCACAAAACACAGGAAGAAACATTGGTTGAACCCACATCACCTGATTTTTCAGGATTTGTCTTTAAGATTCAAGCTAACATGAATCCAGCCCACCGTGACCGGATTGCGTTCGTACGAATTTGTTCGGGTGAATTCCAACGAGGCATTGATGTTACACTAACGCGCACCGGCAAGAAGATGCGGTTGAACAACTCAACCGAATTCATGGCTGATACCCGAGAACAAGTGACAAGTGCTGTTGCGGGCGATATTGTTGGTTTGTATGATACTGGAAATTTCCAAATTGGGGACACGATTCATACGGGTAAGGAGGCTATTTCATTTGAGAAACTTCCTCAATTTACACCAGAATTATTCGTACGCGTCACGGCGAAGAACGTGATGAAACAAAAGTCCTTCCATAAAGGGATTCAACAGTTAGTTCAAGAAGGCGCTATTCAATTGTATAAGACTTACACAACTGGTGATTACATTTTAGGGGCCGTTGGTCAATTGCAATTTGAAGTGTTCCAATATCGGATGCAACACGAATATAATTCTGAAGTATTAATGGATCCAATTGGTTCGAGAATCGCTCGGTGGATTAATCCAGAGCAATTGGACGAACGGATGTCATCATCGCGGAATTTATTGGTAAAAGATATCCATGACGAACCATTATTCTTATTTGAAAATCAATTTGCTGAACGTTGGTTCCAAGATAAGTATCCAGATGTTGAGTTAACTGCCAAACTATAATTGTGGCGAATTAAAACGGTACGATGCCAAAAGCGTGTTGGCCGCAACCTTTTTACATTAATGCTTTAAACCAAAAGAAGCCCCCGCTTCAGACCCATGATGTGGTCTGAAGCGGGGGCTTCTTTTGGTTAGAGGAGATTTAGTTGAAGGTTAAGAGACCTTCCATTAACCATTGGCCAGTTTTAAGTTGACACCAACGGCTTTGATTATCGAGTACGACGACTTGCTTGACGATTACTCGCGTGTTAGGCGTTACCCGATATGTTGTCGGGTGGTCATATGGAGCTTGCCAGAACGTTACCGTGCTGTTGTTCAGACTTGCACTAAGGTTTAGAGGTGTCGTTTCGACAATCGTATAATGGTAGGTGAACTCTGGTACTTGGTATGGGTCATCGCTACCTTTAGGATTGTTGGCGTGTAATTGGTAGCGCGTGGGAGTAATCCAGAAACTGCCAAGGTTGAACCATTGTTTACCAGATGGAGCGGTTGCCCGGCTATAAATCTTCCAAATAGCGTGTTTTGGTAAGCGCGCAGCAGTTAGCGCTTCTTCACTTGGTTGCTGATACGTATCCGTTGACGCGAGAAGTTCGATGAAGGGCTGTTCAGGGGCGTCGTGATATTTTAAATTCAGCGGATCATATTTAAAATGGACAAACTGGGTCTTGGTTGTAAAATGGCCGGTCTGATTAGCCGAAGTGTGGTGGACAAAGTTAGCGCCACCTTCTAGTGGATTGGCTTGGTAGGATTCATTCAAAGCACCTGATAAAAATTGTGGCTTAATCAACAAACCGCCTTCTAAGTTCTGGTGCAAAACCATGACTGGTGCTGCGAGTTGCGGTTTGTAAAAAAGCCAAATGGTGGTGTTTTCTTCAGGGAATTGTTGTTTTAAATTAGTAATAGCTGCCAAATAATAACCGGCAAATTTTAGCCATGGCAAATCGAGCACGGTACCTACTTCACCAGTCAAGGTCATCGTTGGCCGCAATGGCACCCGATGGTTATCGAGATAGTGAATGGTGACCGTGCTACGGCGCGGTTGGGCGGGCATCGTAGCCAGCGGGGTCGTTTCATCCTGACTGGCAGGCGCGACTGGCTGATTCTGTGATGATTGAGGCGCTTGATGGATTGGCTCTTGCTCAGCGACAGTTTGGTGGACACGACTGCTCGGCATGGGCGCTTTTTTTTTCGGGCGCCATTTCAATAATGATTGAAGCAGGTTAATCAGATTCATACGGACTCCTTGTAGCGCATTACTTATTACTACTAGTCTATCATAAATTACAAAAAGTGTGGTTGATAATTAACGCGCCAAGTGGAGATCTAAAAGAACGCCGCAAAAATAGCGTAATCGATTAAATATCTAATATTCGTAAGTGCGTTGCAGTATGAATGACCCGGCCAACAGAAACGGGAATTAAGGAAACAATTATTTCACCTGTACGTGAAATAACGGCGCGTTTTAGATGACCACCAAAAACGCTTGTATCTAAACGGGCAAAGCTAGCGTGAAGATGGACACTGATTGTGCCGTTGGCATTTTCAACGTTACCACTAAGCGCTAGTAGTTCCACCTCTGCTTGACTGGCAGTGGCAACATATTGATCCGCGGCAGATGAATAAACGCTGACAGTGACTTCATTACATGCACCAATTCCGGTGATAGTTCCCAGCTGGTTGGGGAAGGTTACGGCCAAATTTTTAAGTTCTGTTAGGATCTCGTCACCGATTTCTAAGCGGCAGATAATTTGGTGCCCTTTTTGAAAAGTTTTCATCGTGTTAATCCTCCTAATTCGGGTTGGAGGCTATTATACGATATGACCTATTCAATTGCTATTATTGTGCCTATGTAAAAAAACCGCCCCGACAAAATAAAATGTCGGGGCGGTTTAAGCGAATGATTAACTCACTGTTTTGGAAGGAAGTGGGATTGTAATTTCGACTAATGGACCGTCATTCAAGACTTCAAGGCCATCTGCGGAATCTAAACCAACAAGCTCCTTCAGTACAAAATCAATCTCATTTTGTTGAATATGACGATGATCATTTTTTAAAAGGAGCTCCCGTTCCTTGGATGAACGCGAGTCAAGAATCGTAGTTTTACCAAGTGAATAAACCTTAACGTAGGTTGCGGCTGTTGTAGCGAGTTGTTGTGAAACAAGTCGCTTATAAGAATTGGTGACATTAATTAAGCGCATCTAAATCACTCCCTAAATGTTTAAGTCTTACCACCAGTATAACTGAAAACGTTTCATTTAACACGCAATTCGGTCTGACTTGAGCTAATAACGCCTTTTAGTCAGTGGACTATGAATTCTTGGCATCGGTGATTTGAATCTGATCTTCCACCAACCGCGCCGTTAGTTGTTTATGTTCTGGGTGATCGAGATAGTAATCGGCTACGCGATCTTCAATTTGTTCTTGAATAACACGGCGTAACGGCCGCGCCCCCATCTCTGGGTTGTAACCAAGATCAACGAGTCGTGACTTAACCGGCTCAGTCACATGAATGTGCAAGCCTTGGTCAGCAATCATTGCGTTTGTTTGATCGAGCATTAGACTAACAATCTTCAAGAGGTTATCCTTGCTCAATGGTTGGAACTCAATGATATCATCAAACCGGTTTAAAAATTCAGGCTTAAAGTAGTTTTGAAGCTGGTTTAAAATGGAGTGCGTTTGACCTGAAAGAGCTGCCCCAAAACCAACGTTGGCTTCGGCATCAGTCTGGCCAGCATTCGAAGTCATGATGATGATTGTATCTTTGAAACTGACCGTCCGGCCCTGCGAATCCGTCAGACGACCGTCATCTAAGATTTGTAGGAACATATGCATGACGTCGGGGTGGGCCTTTTCAACTTCATCCAGTAGAATCAAGCTGTATGGATTGCGCCGAACTTGTTCGGTTAATTGGCCTGCTTCTTCATAGCCAACATAGCCAGGAGGCGATCCAATCAGTTTTGACACACTGAATTTTTCCATGTATTCGCTCATGTCAAAGCGAATCATAGCATCTGTGCTACCAAAAAGTTCTTTTGCGATTTGTTTGGCTAATTCCGTTTTCCCGACACCAGTTGGTCCAACGAAGAGGAAAGAGCCGATTGGCCGACCGGATTTGTTGAAACCAATTCGGTTACGGCGAATTGAACGGGCCACCTTGTCAACCGCTGAATCTTGACCAATTACATGGGCTTCAAGATTTTCAGCGAGATTCTTCAGTTGGGCTTGTTCTTGTGCTTTTAATTCACCAACTGGAATGTGGGTTTTTTCTTCGACAATTTTTTCCATATCTTTGTCGGTGACGGTTGGCATTTCAGATTGATCAACGGCACTTGTTTCACGCATCTTGGTCAATTTTGTGACTTGATCGCGGTAATAAGCTGCTTTTTCGTAATCTTCATCCTTTAATGCACTTTGCTTTTCAGCTTCCGCATTTTGTAATTTCTTATCGATTTCTTTGGGATCGACAAGGGTAATTGTCAAGTTCTTCTTAGAGCCGGTTTCATCAAGTAAGTCGATGGCTTTGTCTGGTAAGAAGCGATCTTGAATGTAACGATTAGAAAGGGTTGCGGCCGCTTTAAGCGCTTCGTCTGTATAGTGGACTTGGTGATAGGCTTCGTATTTATCTTGGAGCCCTTTTAGGATTTGGACGGTTTCATCAACAGAGGGTTCATTGACCGAAACGGGTTGGAGACGACGAGCAAGCGCTGCGTCTTTTTCGATTTGGCGGAATTCATTATTAGTTGTGGCTCCCACTAATTGGAGTTCACCACGGGCGAGTGCGGGTTTTAAGACGTTACCGGCGTCCATGCCACCTTCAGCATTACCAGCGCCCACGATTTCATGAATTTCATCAATGAAGAGAATGTATTGCTTATTTTGTTTCAATTCAGTCATCAATTGTTGCATTCGTTGTTCGAATTGACCACGAATCCCGGTTCCTTGAACCAGTGAAACGACATCTAGGCGAATCACTTGCTTATCCTTAAGTTTAGCAGGGACGTCATCATCGGCAATTTTTTGTGCTAAACCTTCGACAACGGCGGTTTTACCAACCCCAGCTTCACCAATTAATACAGGATTATTTTTTGTTCGGCGGTTTAAAATTTCGATAACGCGATCGATTTCAGCATCGCGACCAATCACTGGATCAATTTGCCCGGCTTTTGCCAAGTTGGTTAAGTTGACACCGTATTGACTGAGCAAACTTTCACCATTTTGCCCGTTGTTGCCGCCACCACGGCCACCACTTTGGGTTTGTGGTCCTTGGTTAGCTTGTGATTGCTCATCAGCAGTTGCGCCCATTGCTCGGAAGAAACTATCAAGGCTTCCAAAGCCAAATGGATCTGCATATTGCCCTTGGGGAGTTTGTCCGTTACTGTTTTGTTGTTTCAAAAGTTGGTAACAATTTTGACAAAGATCGATTTCTTGTCGTTGACCATTGGTGCTTGTATAAAGATGAATCGTTGCAGGATTCTTCTGGCAGTTTTGACAAAGCATTAATCTGTCACAACCTTTCATTAATAATAGAATCGTCAAAGTATTCTTGACTATCTTTGACCTTTATCCAAATTATAATCATCTCTAAAAAAAGTTGCAAGTCAAGCAACTCGAAAATAAAAGTTTCTTGTCAGTGATTAGCGGTATGCGGTAGTATGAAGTCATCGTTTTATTTCACAGACAGAATGAAAACGAATTTTTCAAGTCACGATAAAAGAACTACAAAGGAGGTCAAATGACAGATGCGAGATTTTTTAGCAGAGATGGATGCCTTAATAAATAACGAAAAAACCGAGATGAAGGTCGCTCAGTCTGAGTTTTTAGATTTTCAGAAAGTATGGGTCAATTATGATCATCGAAAAGAAATTGTGGGTGAAGCACAACGAAATGGAGCGGTCATTTACCGTAAGTCTGAAAGCGGTACAGTGTAGATGACCACTAATTTTGTTAGCGAAACTGTTGTAGTATTTTAAAAAAAATGGTAATCTTAAATATCGGAAGGGGAGCCACTATTAGTGACTACTCATTTCGTTAAAAACTAAATCTATCATTTAGATAAAAGGGGATCGATTAATATGGAAAAACGCGATTTTCACGTAGTAGCAGACACAGGTATCCACGCACGTCCAGCTACATTATTAGTACAAACAGCAAGCAAATTTAATTCAGATGTTAACTTAGAATATAAAGGTAAATCTGTAAACTTGAAGTCAATCATGGGTGTTATGTCACTCGGTGTTGGCCAAGGTGCTGATGTTACTATCTCAGCTGAAGGTGCTGACGAAGCAGACGCAATTAACGCAATTGAAGAAACAATGAAAAAGGAAGGTTTATCTGAATAATGACAAAACTAAGAGGGATTGCTGCCAGTGATGGTATCGCTACGGCGAAAGCCTATATGTTAGTGCAACCCGATTTGTCATTTTCGAAATCAACTATTTCAGATTCAGAAAAAGAGATTAATCGTTTGCATAATGCCTTACAAGCTTCCACGAGTGATTTAGAAACCATTCGGAAGATTGCTGCTGAATCATTAGGGGAAGAAGAAGCCCAAGTTTTTGATGCCCACATGATGATTTTAGCAGACCCAGAATTTACCGGCGCTATCGAAGGTAAAATCAATGATGACAAGGTTAATGCTGAGCAAGCGCTCAAGGAGGTCGCGGATTTATTCGTGGCCACTTTTGAGGCGATGACTGATAACGCATACATGCAAGAACGTGCTGCTGACATCAAAGATGTTACAAAGCGAGTTCTCAGTCATTTATTAGGGGTAACACTCCCTAATCCAGCGTTAATTGATGAAGAAGTAATTGTGATTGCTCATGACTTGACACCAAGTGACACAGCCCAATTAAACGGTAAGTTCGTTAAGGCTTTTGTGACTGATATTGGTGGTCGGACGTCGCACTCTGCTATTATGGCCCGTTCTTTAGAAATTCCTGCAATTGTTGGGACTGAAAATATTACCACTTCTGTTAAAGCCGGTGAACAAGTAATTGTCGACGGGATTAACGGGGACGTTATTATTAACCCGACAGATGCAGATATTGCTGAATACGACAAGAAGGCGCAAGCTTTCGCCGAACAAAAAGCAGAATGGGAAAAATTAAAGAATGAAAAATCCGTTACAAAAGATGGTAAAACATTTACCGTTGCGGCCAATATCGGCACACCTAAAGATTTAGATGGTGTTATCGATAACGGTGCTGAAGCAATCGGCTTATACCGGACAGAATTCTTATACATGGACTCATCTGAATTACCTAGTGAAGATGATCAGTTCGAAGCTTATAAGACTGTTTTAGAAGGTATGGCTGGTAAACCAGTTGTTGTGCGGACAATGGACATTGGTGGGGATAAGAAGTTACCTTACTTACCATTACCAGAAGAGATGAATCCGTTCTTAGGCTACCGAGCAGTTCGGATTAGTTTAGACCGTGATGATATTTTCAGAACGCAATTGCGTGCTTTACTCCGCGCTTCAAATTACGGTAAGTTACGCATCATGTTCCCAATGATCGCAACTGTCGCAGAATTCCGGCAAGCAAAAGGTATTCTTGAAGAAGAAAAAGCTAAATTATTGGCTGATGGTCAAACTGTTTCTGATGATTTACAAGTTGGGATGATGGTTGAAATTCCAGCCAGCGCCGTCTTAGCAGATCAATTTGCTAAGGAAGTTGACTTCTTTAGTATCGGAACAAACGACTTAATTCAATATACAATGGCTGCTGATCGGATGAATGAACGTGTATCATACCTTTATCAACCGTACAATCCAGCAATCTTACGTTTAATTAAGAACGTTATTGACGCTTCGCATAAAGAAGGTAAGTGGACTGGAATGTGTGGGGAAGCCGCTGGTGATTCAGTCATGGCACCACTCCTTGTTGGAATGGGCTTAGACGAATTCTCCATGAGCGCAACTTCTGTTCTTCGAGTTCGGAGTTTGATGAAGCGTTTGGATACTACTCAATTAACTGATTTAGTTGAAACCGCTATTAATGTGAATACAAGTAATGAAGAAAACCAAAAACTAGTTGAAGATTTTATGCAAAATCTTTAATCATTGGTTAAAGACCGCCCGCTGTGGCGGTCTTTTTTTGTGCGCAAAATGACATAAACAAAAGAATTGACAGATATAGTCTACAAATGTAAACTATAAAATATAGATTACAAATGTAAACGAAACGGAGGGGACTGCGAATGACCGAAAAGATAGGGGTTATTACGGATGCCGAATGGGAAATTATGCGAATGGTTTGGTCGCTTGGTCAAGTCAATAGCAGTCATTTGATTAAGCTCGTTCAGCAAAAGCGGGATTGGCAAGCGTCAACGATTAAGACTTTGCTAGGTCGTCTGGTTAAAAAAGATTATTTAATTGCTACCAAAGAAGGGCGTCGATTTACTTATACGGCCAATATCGCAGAAGAGGAAGCGATGAATCATGCCACCCAGTCGTTGTTTAACCAATTATGTAGTATGAAAAAAGGCCGCACGTTAGCTACTTTAATGGAGCAAACAGCGCTCAGTCAAAATGATATTCAGATGTTACAAAAGGTGTTAGCGGCTAAATTACCGGACGCACCAACGATGATTGAATGTGACTGTTTACCAACCAATTGTGATTGTCTAAAGGAGGAAGCAAAATGAAACATAATGAAATGCACCACGAACACGAAGGGCATACGATGAAGGACATGCACCACGAGCATCAAATGGATCACAGCATGCACGACATGCATCACGACCATGCGATGATGGGGCATATGGATCACGATATGCATGACATGGGCGGCGATGATATGATGATGCACGGTGGACACATGATGCATATGGGGAATCTAAAACAAAAATTTTGGCTTTCATTAATAGCGACTGTGCCCATTTTAGTTCTCTCCCCATTTATGGGAATGCAGTTACCTTTTCAAACAACTTTTCCGGGTTCAGATTGGCTGGTCTTGATTTTAGCAACCTTGCTTTTCTTTTACGGGGGTGCCCCTTTCTTAAAGGGGGCGCAAGGAGAATTATCTGCTAAGAGCCCAGCGATGATGACCTTAATTGCGATGGGGATTAGTGTTTCTTACCTATATAGTTTATACGCCTTTATTGCGAATCATTTCTTGAATCCGCAAGGCCATGTGATGGACTTTTTCTGGGAGCTCGCAACGTTAATTGTCATTATGTTATTGGGGCACTGGATTGAAATGAATGCGGTAATGAGTGCGGGGAGTGCTTTAGAAAAAATGGCTGCTTTATTGCCTGGCCAAGCACAAGTGATTGATCAAGCAGGGCAGCAACACGCAGTTGATTTAAAGGACTTAAAAAAAGGACAAACCGTATTAGTCGCAGCTGGGGAAAAGGTACCTGCTGATGGCTTAATTGTAGCTGGGCAAAGCCAAGTCAATGAATCCTTAGTCACGGGGGAAGCAAAAGCCGTTGCTAAGTCTGAAGGCGATCAAGTGATTGGTGGGACAGTCAACGGGAACGGGACATTAACGGTGCAGGTAACTGGAACTGGCGAAAGTGGTTACTTAGCCCAGGTTATGAAATTAATTAAACAAGCTCAGCAAGAAAAATCAAAAGTTGAAGGGTTAGCCGACAAAGTTGCAAAGTATCTTTTTTACGCTGCTTTAGTTGCTGGGATTATTGCGTTCATTAGTTGGGGATTCTTGGCTGATTTAAATACGGCTTTTGAACGGATGGTGACAGTCTTTATTATTGCTTGTCCGCATGCACTTGGATTGGCCATCCCATTGGTGGTTGCCAGAAGTACAGCGATTGCGGCTACAAACGGCTTGCTCATTCGTAATCGTGAAGCAATCGAACTGTCAGATAAAGTAACCGTTGTTTTGATGGATAAAACGGGGACCTTGACACAAGGTGCATTTAAAGTAAATGCTGTCGAAGTTTTCGATACAGCACTTGATAAACAACGACTCATGCAACTCTTTGGTGCATTAGAACGGCATTCAAGCCACCCATTGGCAACGGGGATTTTAGCGTATAATCAAGCACAAAGCATTCCTGATTTACAAGCAGACAATGTGCAAACAATTCAAGGAGTCGGGTTGTCGGGGACGGTTGCGGGGCAAAGTTATCAAGTTGTGACGGCAACTTATTTACAAGCGCAGCACATTGAATTTGATCAAGCGCTTTTCCAAACTTTAGCAGAAAAGGGCAATTCCATCAGTTATTTATTACAAGATCAAACGGTCTTAGGGTTAGTGGCACAAGGTGATCAAATCAAACCCGAAGCACCTGCATTCATCCAAGCGTTAAAGAAACGGCATATCCAACCAGTCATGTTGACAGGGGATAACCGACAAGTAGCTGAAAGAGTCGCTACACAATTAGGCGGTATGCCAGTTCAAGCGAACCTGAAACCAGAAGATAAAGAAGCAATCGTCAAAGATTATCAAGCTAAAGGAGAAGTGGTCTTGATGGTTGGCGATGGGGTCAACGATGCGCCAAGTTTAACGCGGGCCGATATTGGGATCGCAATTGGCGCTGGGACGGATGTTGCGATTGATTCAGCAGACGTAATCCTTGTGAAGAGCAATCCAAACGATATTATCCATTTCTTGAATTTAGCACATGCAACTAACCGTAAAATGATGCAAAACCTCTGGTGGGGAGCTGGCTATAATATTGTAGCCATCCCATTAGCTGGCGGACTATTTGCCGGAATAGGTTTAGTATTAAGTCCAGCAGTCGGAGCCATCTTAATGTCACTTTCGACAATTGTTGTGGCCATTAATGCAATGACTTTGAAATTAAAACGGGACGCATGATGTCAATCCTTTTTTAAGCATCACGAAGTAGATTTCGATAAGGACGGGCGAAAGAAAATATCGCCCACAATTAGACGCACACAACATATAGTTGTAGTGCGTCTTTTTGTTGGATTATCTACTATATATAGGTTGAATCTGGATTTTTAATCCGCTATGATGGGGTTACTGATTCAAAAGGAGACTGGTGCTAGGATGGATATGAAAATTGCTTCAGAAGCAGACTTGCAAATTAAAGTGATTAAAAGAGATGGGCGCATTATGCCTTTTTCTGCGGATAAAATTGAACAAGCAATTATTAAAGCTGCTAAAAATGTCAAAACAAAATTAGAGCCACTAGACTATCAAGTATTAAACATCGTCGCACTAGATGTTGTGAGTGAAGTCGGCAGTCGGTTTGATCAAGATGTTAAAATCTATGAACTACAAAATATTGTAGAACATAAGCTCTTAGAACATCATCAATATGATATTGCCCAAGAATATATTAACTATCGGACCCAACGAGACTTCGCCCGGAATCAGGCAACTGATATCAACTTTACAATCCAAAAATTATTGAAAAAAGACCAAACGGTGGTCAATGAAAATGCGAATAAAGATAGTCATGTGTTTAATACCCAACGGGACCTTACGGCAGGGACCGTTGCCAAAGCGATGGGGCTCAAGATGTTGCCTGATAAAGTAGCAAATGCTCATTTAAAAGGTGAGATTCATTGGCATGATTTGGATTACCAACCATATAGTCCAATGACCAATTGCTGTTTAATTGATTTTAAAGAAATGTTGAATCACGGCTTTAAGATTGGTAATGCTGAAGTTGAAGCGCCACATTCAATTCAAACCGCTACAGCACAAATGGCACAAATTATTGCCAATGTCGCTTCTAGCCAATATGGTGGCTGTTCAGCTGATCGAGTGGATGAATTATTGGCACCATTTGCTGAAAAGAATTATGCCAAACATTTAGCAGATGCCAAGAACTGGATTGATGGCGAAGCTAAACAAAAAGACTATGCACAGACTAAAACCGAAAAAGATATTTATGACGCCATGCAAGCGTTAGAATATGAAATTAATACTTTATATTCATCGCAAGGCCAAACCCCATTTACAACGCTTGGCTTTGGGTTAGGGAGTAGCTGGATTGAACGGGCAATTCAAAAAGCAATTCTTTCAATCCGGATTGAAGGACTAGGTAAAGAAAAACGGACTGCGATTTTTCCTAAACTAGTCTTTGCTATCAAACGTGGTTTAAACTTAAACCCAACTGATCCAAACTACGATATCAAGCAATTGGCCGTTGAATGTGCCACAAAACGGATGTACCCCGACGTTTTAATGTATGATAAGTTAGTTGAATTAACGGGCTCCTTCAAAGCACCAATGGGTTGCCGAAGCTTCTTACAAGGTTGGAAAAACGAACAGGGTGAGGAAGTTAACAGTGGCCGGATGAATCTAGGCGTTGTAACAATCAATTTACCACGAATTGCACTTGAAGCTGATGGCAATCAAGATAAGTTCTGGGAAATTCTAGAACAGCGATTGCAAGTTTGCAAGGAAGCCCTTGTTTTTAAAGTAGAACGTGCCAAAGAAGCGAAACCGGAAAATGCGCCGATTCTTTATGAATACGGGGCCTTTGGCAAACGTTTGCAGAAAACAGACAGTGTTGATGAAGTCTTTAAGAATTCACGGGCCACAGTTTCATTGGGCTATATTGGTCTTTATGAAGTCGGTACAGCGTTCTTTGGTCCAGATTGGGAAAAGGATGCTAAGGCAAAAGAATTCACGTTAGACGTTGTTAAAGACCTCTATAATCACTGTATTGATTGGGAAAAAGAATACGGCTATCACTTTTCTGTCTACAGCACACCAGCAGAAAGTTTAACGAATACGTTCTGTCAAAAAGATACACAAAAATTTGGGATTGTCGAAAACATTACGGATAAAGAATACTATACAAATAGTTTCCACTACGATGTGCGTAAAGCACCCACGCCATTTGAAAAATTAGATTTTGAAAAAGATTATCCGAAGTATTGTTCTGGTGGCTTCATTCATTACTGTGAATATCCAAATTTGCGTCAAAATCCGAAGGCTTTAGAAGCTGTGTGGGACTATGCCTACGATCGTGTAGGCTATCTAGGAACAAATACCCCAATCGATCAATGTTTCAAATGTGGGTTTAAAGGGGACTTTAAGCCAACCGAACGTGGATTTCAATGCCCACAATGTGGCAATACGGATGCTGCAACATGTGACGTCGTTAAGCGGACCTGTGGTTATCTAGGCAATCCACAACAACGCCCAATGGTGCATGGGCGGCATAAAGAAATCGCTAGTCGCGTTAAACACATGCATATCACCATTGGTAATGATAATAACAACATTGCGCGGCAATAATTGTGAATATTGGATTTGAAGGAGTTTTTGAAGATGGCAGTAAAACAACAAGGCCCGAAGAATCCGGCGCCCAAAGAATGGCTTTCAGAAACGTTAAGCCAGGATTATATTGCAGATTATAAACCGTTTAACTTTGTTGATGGCGAAGGGGTGCGCTGTAGTTTATATGTGAGTGGCTGTATGTTTGCCTGTCCTGGTTGTTATAATCGGGTGGCGCAGAATTTTCGCTACGGTCGCCCTTATACAACTGAATTAGAAGACCAAATTATTGCTGATTTAGGGCAATCTTACGTTCAGGGCCTTACGTTATTGGGTGGCGAACCGTTCTTAAATACGAAGACTTGTTTATCACTTGTAGAACGGATACGGGCAACCTATGGTGATACAAAGGACGTCTGGTCGTGGACGGGGTATACGTGGGAAGAACTCATGCAAGAGTCTGATGATAAACGAGAGTTACTTTCTAAGATTGATATTTTAGTCGATGGGCGTTTCATGAAGGATCAAATGGATTTGACATTGCAATTTCGAGGAAGTGCCAATCAACGGATTATCGATGTTAAAAAATCATTAGTGGCTAAAAAGCCCGTTATATGGGCAAATTTAGTTCATTGAAAGTAATATGTAATGTAAAGTTATTAAAAATTTTATTTTCATTTTCGACCATTGGTATATCCCTAAAACGGATAAAAAAGAGCGTTAATCCATGATTAAAATGGGTTGGCGCTTTTTTTGGTTTTTGTGAAAGAATGGGCATTCATTGGTAATGAACACGGTCATCAGTTGACAGCAGTTAATGTAAACGCTATCATAACACTTGTAATAGCAATTATTTTTTAATTATGATTCAGGAAAAGGAGTGAGGTTAATGAATTCATTTATCAGTTTCATGGAGAAACGCTTTTTACCAGTTGCGGCAAAAGTTGGGAATCAACGCCATCTAATTGCCATCCGCGACGCCTTTGTGACAACGATGCCATTAATGATCTTGGGTGCTTTTGCAACTTTAATTAATAATTTGCCAATTCCAGCATATACTAATTTCATGAATAGTGTGTTTTCGAAGACGGTCGGTAAGGGCGCTGAAAAGGCCTATATCTGGACTAAATTCGGGGGCAATGCTTGGAGTGGAACATTTGCAATTCTTTCCGTGTTCATCGTATTCTTGGTCGCTTACAATTTAGGTAAGTCATATAATATCAATCCACTAGCAGCCGGCGTAACAGCTTTAGGTGCATTCTTTGCTGTTGGCGGCCTTGCAGGGATGGATTCGATGGGTTTGTTCGTTGCTTTAATCGTTGCAATGATTTCAACAGAAATTCTCAGACGTTTATTAGGCAACAAACACTTAGTCATTAAGATGCCTGATGGGGTTCCACCGGCAGTTTCCCAATCATTTGCGGCATTATTGCCATCAATGATTACCATCGCGATTTTCTCGTTATTTGCAACCATTCTACTAGGCTTTGGTGTTGAAAACATTGTGACATCATTCTACAAAGCTGTACAAGAACCATTCCAAGGACTTGCAAACAGCTATCCTTCAGCATTATTATTAGCATTCATCACCCCATTCTTATGGTTCTTTGGGTTACACGGCGCTAACATGATTGAACCATTCATGCAAACAATCAATGCCCCCGCGATTACAGCTAACTTAAATGCCATTAAAGCTGGTAAGACTGCACCTTACATTGTTAACAAACCATTCTTCGATTCATTTGTTAACTTAGGGGGAACTGGTGCCACATTAGGGCTAATTATTGCAATTTGGTTAGTCGGTCGCAAGAATAAACAATATTCAATTGTAGGGAACTTAAGTGCTGCTCCTGGGATCTTTAATATCAACGAACCATTAACATTTGGTTTACCAATTGTATTGAATCCAATTTTATTCATTCCATACATTGCAACACCGATGGTAATTGTAACCATCGCTTACTTTGCAACGAGTACCGGTTTAGTGCCCGCTGCAACGGTTATGCCACCGTGGGTAACACCGCCAATTATTGGCGGGGTTATTGCAACGGTTAGTTGGCAAGGTGGGGTCTTAGCAGCCTTGAACTTATTGGTTTCAGTTCTCATTTACTTACCATTCATCAAGATTGCCACAGATATGGCTTTAAAAGAAGAAATAGCTCGTGATCAAGCGGCTTAAGTCACAAAAAAGGTCCGCCATTAATGGGGGACCTTTTTTAGTGCCGATTATGAATGAGGTGATTCACTTGCAATGGTGACGTGCCCATCTTGAACGCGATCAATAACGATATTTCTCGAAATCTGACCAGCGGTTTCATCGGTTAGATAGTTGATATTATCGCGCATCTTAGAGGTGAGCCAACTTTTAGGGGGTAGTCATTTGAGCAATATTTGCAACGGTGATGTTGTCAGACAGGCCATTTTTAGTTTGTTTAGAGAGGAGTTGTTTATTAAACAGCCAAGTCTGTGAATCGGCCGCGAGGGCTTTTTTAGTTGTTGCACGAGTGGCGTCGATCGTAGTGGTTGACTGCGCGAAAGGAGCCGTTTTTTTAGCTTGGTAACCTACTAGAAATGCCATGGTTAAAAGTGGGGTGATCAAAATTATTTTGCGCATAGTAAGGATCCGTTTCGTTAATCTGTGGGATGGGTTTTGCCAAATAGGTTAGAATCGTCTTCTGAGTTGTAATAACTTAAAAATGGGAAGAGTAATTTAAACGTTGAGCCACTACCCGGTTGGGAGACAACGGTGAGTTCGTGCCCCAGTTTTTCACTTAAGGCCCGTGCAAGATAGAGGCCTAAACCGGTTGAACGTTGGTTAGAATAGCGCCCATTTTGACCGGTGAATCCTTTATCGAAAATCCGCGGTAGGTCTTCTGCGGGAATCCCAATTCCTGTATCAATGATCTTCAGCCAAACCCCTTGTTCATCACGTTCAATTTGAACTGTAATTTGACCACCATCAGGGGTATATTTTAACGCATTGGAAATAATTTGATTCAAGATGAAAGACAGCCATTTAGCATCGGTTAAGACGGTTTGTTCGGCACCAAGCAGTTTAAATTGGATATGTTTTTGAATAAAATAATTGCGATTTTCGCGAATGATTTGGTTGACTAACGGTTTTAGATCGTATTCTTGCACTAAGTAGTCCTTAGAAAAACTATCGAGACGTGAGTAGTAGAGTACCTGTTCAACATAGTGTTCAATTTGGACCAGTTCATCGGTTAATTGATTGAATTTATCTTCTGGAATCTGGTTTTCGATGGATTCAATGAGTAATTGCGTGGCCGCCAGAGGGACCTTACTTTCGTGCACCCAGCCATCAATGAAATTCTTTTGATCTTGTTGAGCGGAAATGAGCTGATCAATGCTTTGTTGATGATAGGCCAGTAGTTGATTAACGTAGTGTTGAATGAATTGCTTTTCAGCTGAAGTGGCTCCTGTAAGCGGCCAATTTAGACTATCTTCTTTAGCATCTAAGCGGGCTTGAATGGTGCGGTACCACTTGAGATGGTAGACGTATAAACCAACTAAAAAAGCGCAGAAAAAAAGCGCCAATAGTAAGTCAAGGTATAAAAGTGTCGCTTTAGCAAAGCGCATACTAGGGTCGAGCCATAAGATAATATCTAGGACAAGCATGCCGCCGAAGAAAAAAGCGATATGAAATAAATGATCACGTAAGAACTTTTTAAACGTCATAATAACTCCTTAAGGAATAATATAGCCTTGGCCAATTTTCGTTTGAATGTAGTCTTTTAAACCAGCACTTTCGATTTTCTTGCGGAGGCGGTTAATATTGACGGTTAGGGTATTGTCATCGACAAATCGTTCATCATCCCAGAGAGCGCGTAATAATTTTTCACGACTGACAATCTGACCGTGTTGGCGCATCAGAAATTGGAGGAGCTTATATTCATTTTTGGAAAGATCGATGGTGGTTTCGCCAACTTGCGCTCCGCCGTTTTGAAGATTGATCATTAAACCGTTATGTTCAATGATATCGGTGTTTTGATCAACGTAGTTGTAAGTTCGCCGTAAGAGGGCGTTAATTTTAGCGATTAAAACTTCCATTGAAAAGGGTTTATTGACAAAGTCATCGCCCCCCATGTTCATCGACATCACCATATCCATGTTAGTGCTACGACTAGAGATAAAAATAATTGGTACTTTAGATACTTCACGAATTTTGCGACACCAATAGAACCCGTCATAAACAGGAAGGTTGATATCAAGCAAAATCAGGTGGGGTTTATCGGTTAAGAATTGGTCGAAGATGGTATCGAAATCGGTAGTGATATTCGCGTGCAATTGCCACTTATTTAAGTTCTCAGCAATTAAATTGGCAATTGTTGGATCATCTTCAACAATCATAATTTCAAACATAATAAATTCTCCTCATACATAGATAAGTTTATACTAACCACTTTCACTAGAAAAGACAACCAACTAAGGTCGTAGTTATAAAATGGGCTTTTGCGGTCAATTCTGCTAAAATGAATACCAATTAGTTAAGGGATGTGGGAAAATGGCAGTCGTATCAGTCCAACAAGTTTCGAAAGTCTACGGGCACCGGTTTAGCCTTGTTAATGCGCTTAATAATATTTCATTTGATATAGAACCGGGGGAGTTTGTCGGCATTATGGGCCCGTCAGGCGCTGGTAAAACGACCTTATTAAATATGATTGCGACTATTGATCGACCAACGCATGGACAAGTAATCATTAAAGATCAAGTTGTGAGTCGGATGCGTGAAGCCAAACTTGCTAATTTCCGGCGGCAAGATTTAGGCTTTATTTTTCAGGATTTCAACTTACTGGATTCATTGACAGTGCGGGAAAATATGTTACTTCCCTTGGCACTTGATAAATTAAGTGTACCAGTGATTGAAAAACGGTTGGATAAAGTTAGTCGGGTCTTGGGGATTAGTAGTCTACTAGACCGTTATCCAGATGAAGTTTCCATTGGTCAACGGCAACGAGTGGCATGTGGTCGCGCGATGATTACCAATCCGACTTTATTATTGGCCGACGAACCGACTGGCAGTTTAGATTCTAAATCAGCCACGGAGCTCTTACAATATTTAACCGTGATTAACCGTCAGGAAAAGACGACGATTTTATTGGTCACCCATGATGCGTTTACGGCTAGTTATTGTCGGCGGATACTGTTCATTAAAGATGGGCAATTATTCTCAGAAATCGTCCGCAATGGTGATCGGCAACAATTCTTCAATCAAATCATTGATATGCAAGCAACGATAGGTGGGGGAGGCCGATTTAATGCTGTTACACCTAACCGTTAGAAACGCGATTAACCATGCACGCGACTATGCAGCTTACGTCATTGCTTGTGTTGCCGCGATTGTGGTTTATTTTTGTTTCACCTCGATTCAAACTGCGCCAATCTTTAAGCATCTTAAAATGGTTGGCGAATCCTTTGCCTTTGATCGGATGATCCAGGTCGCAGGTTTAATTATTTTACTATTTGCCGCCTTTTTTTTGGCGTATGCTAACTTATTTTTCATTAAAAAACGGCGGCGAGAGATTGGCGTTTTAAGCGTTATCGGGGTCACTAAATTTCAAATTAGCTTACTTTTTTTCTTTGAAAGTTTAATTATCGGCGTGATTGCTCTGATTATCGGGTTGTTATTCGGGATCCTTTTTTCAAAATTATTCGCAATGTTATTATTACGCATGATGGGCATTGCCGTGGCCATGCCGTTTTTAATTTCATGGCGGGCTATTGAACAAACGACGGTTACCTTTGGTAGCTTATTCTTGTTGACTGGTTTTTTAAATAGTACGCTGATTTATCGATATCAATTAGTGACATTGCTGCAACCGTCTGCAGTGAGTCGGAAAGTGCGCCGGCCGAACTGGCTGACTTATTTATGGGGGATTATCGCACCCGCATTGATCGTTAGTGGCTATTACTTAGCAGATCAGACGCTTGTTTTAATGCCTAATTTAGAACGGCACTATGGTTTTGGCATTGATTTGGTTTATTTACTGGCTATTTTATTATTTGAAATAATCGGGACATTGGCCTTTTTTCAAGCCTATACGCAAATTTGGTTACAGTTAGAACGGCATTGGAAACGACTTTATTATCGTGGGACGCATTTATTGAACGTTACGAATTTAAGTTTTCGCTTTAAAAAGAATGCGAAGATGTTATGGATGATTACGATTTTAAGTGCGGTGACCATTACCGCACTTGGAAGCGCGGCCATGATTTATACGTATGGTCAAGATACATTACGGCAGAACATCCCAGCGGATTTGATTTATACACAAAGTCAAAAGGCGGCGGTCGATAAAATCTTAACGCAATATCATGTTCGGCCGGTCAGTCAAACAGTCTCTTCGTTTAAACTGGTGGACGCCCGCTTTAAGGTTAACACACCGTTAACTCGGGAGGGCATCAAAATGGATGGGGCCGCGGTGATTATGCCGCTATCGCAATACAACCAAGTGATGGCACAACAGTTTAACCTACCGGCAACCAAGTTGGCGAAAAACACTGTGGTGACGATTATTAATCTGCCATTAACAATGATGAAGATGCCTCGTAAAGCAGGCGCCGGCATGTCACCAGACAAAGCGGGAATCCCGTTGCAACTTGACCAGTCTGGGCTTGCGGGTTTGCGGATTGTACACATCCGTAAATTGTTCCCCAATGGCGCTGATATGTTCTTTGAGGGTGGTTTAAACGTGATTGTGGCCAATGATGCTGAGTATCAACAAGTCCAAGCCACTTCAGTTGATCAAATCTATGCCGTTCAGTTCTCTGCTGCGCAACAAAAGCAAAAACAATTAATGCGCGATTTGTTCCGTCTATCGAAAAAGCCCAAGCAACAAGACTATTTAATCATGCATAAAAAAGCCGGACAGCCCCATTATGAAATTAAAACCACTAGTCAACGCTTAGAAGCGTTAAGCCGTCAATCGGTGTTGTTAAAAAAGCCAAATCGGGATATTGCCAACGCTAATTTTGGCTTTTATATGTATGTCGCAATTTTTATTGCATTAATCTTCATGTTAGCTACGGGCAGTATCATCATGTTGAAACAATTATCAGAAGCCCAAGAAGAGATTTTGCAGTATAAAACGTTGAAAAAAATTGGGATGAGTGATAGCGAGATTAAGCGCACGATTTATTTCCAAATTCTGATGCTCTTTTTATTACCAATTATTTTAGGATCAATGCATGCTTTTTTTGCAATTCGGTTATTGGGTTTGTTTTTGGATAATCCTGGGTTACAATTAGCCTATATTGTTTGCGGCCTGTTTATTATCATTTACTTTGTTTTCTATCTGATTACGGCCAATATCTATAATCGAATTGTGAACGCACCACTCAATAGTGAGGTGTTCTACTAAGCTCGGAGGGAAAGTTTTTGCAATTAGCTATGTACCGCGCAAAAGCGCGTCAATTATTAAAAGGCAACTGGCAGAAGATGGCCGCTTTAGTTGCACTTTGGTTGTTAGTCGAAATATTAGTTGACTCAGTCATTGAAGGGTTATTTGGCGCTAATTCATTTGGTTATCAGATGCTCAACACCTTTGCCAATTATTTCTTATACTTTATTTTTTTAAATGGGGTTTTTTTAGGTGTTTACAAAGTCAGTCAGAATAAATCCAGCAATTACCGGGATACCTTGTTGTTATTCCGACAACCGTTATACACACATTTAGTGGTGTTGAATCTTGTTCAACAGGTTTTGAATTGGATCTTACTATTAATCGGCTTAGCACCGTTTTATCGGCTGTTAGGATGGGATCGCGTATTGCGGTTCACTTTTAATGGCTTAAATTCCGTTGCCCCGTATCTACTAAACATCAGCCAACAGGGGACAATTTCTGAAAGTGTCTTATTATTTGTTATGATGATGTTGATTTTATCGTTATTGCAACCCGTTATTTTAACGTATTATCAGATTTTAGTACTGTTGAAGTTTGATTTACCGCAAGCGTCATTAAAATTAATCTTTAGCCTTTCATGGGTCATCTTAAAAGGGAATTGGCTGAGATTATTTGGGCTCACGTTATCATTTATTGGTTGGGAACTGGTCGTTTACATGACTGCTGGGCTAGGCCTTTTGTGGTTTTACCCATACTTAATTATGAGCGTTACGATTTTTTATCAAGAAGTTAAAGCTAAGAAAATTCAGGTGATTCAATAAAATGAAGCCCGTCATTCAAATGGATGGCGGGCTTTTTTTATTTAGTTAGCAAATATAGTGCGCGTAAGCCGCCGAATGCGCTACTATAGAAACTAGAAAGGTGGTCATTCAAAATGCAATTAACAATTTTAGGTTATTATGGTGGGTATCCATATGCCGGCGTCGGGACCAGTAGTTACTTATTAACCAGTGGGGCATATCATCTATTGCTAGATTGTGGGAGTGGGGCTTTATTGGCCCTTGAAAAACAATTTGATCCACTGCAACTGGATGCGGTACTTCTCACCCATTATCATCACGATCACATTGCTGATGTGGGGGTTTTACAATACTATTGGCAACTACATCAAGGGGCCAAAAAAGAACCCATTTTACCCATTTATGGGCACCTCCAAGACCCGCTCCACTTTGGCAGTTTGACCCAACCTGGTGTGACCCAGGGCTTTGGTTATCAAGAAGATACAAAACTCACGCTAGGACCATTGAAAGTAACCTTTAGACGGACCGTGCACCCAGTGCCAGCATTTGCTGTCCGAATTGAAGAACAAACGACGGGCCAGGTCTTAGTTTTTACTGCGGATACGGCATACTTTCCTGAATTAGCCGCTTTTTGTCAGTCCGCTGATTTACTGATGACGGATACGAATTTTCTTGAAGATCGGACGGGTAAAATGGCCCATATGACAACGACCCAATCTGGTCATTTAGCACAAGAAAGTGGCGCAGCAAAGATTTTATTAACGCATTTACCACAAGGTGTTTCGGCCGAAACGATACGGGTCCAAGCAAAAGCGACTGTTGGGGCGACGCCGCTAATTGTTGCCCAACAAGGTTTGACAATTGATGTCGGAGCGCGTAATATAAACAGCATTGAATAAACTTACAAAAAATAAGTGTATTTTCATTAGAAAGTAGCTGCTACTATAATTTTTTTTGAATGATAAAGATAAATGTAAAAAAAGAAAAATCAATAGCAAGTGAAGAAATTTAACGATAAACCGTTTTAATTGTACATTTAGTCTTTAAATGTCTATTTATTAATTATTAAAAAATAATTAATAAATTTAATTTTGGGGTGGTTTTCTAGTGCAAAGTCGCGTATAATAAAATTTGTAAGAGAGAAATGATTGTCTTAGTGTTAAGTAAGGCGTCATGTTAATAAAGGAGAGAGACATATGGTTACGTTATATACATCACCAAGTTGTACATCTTGTCGTAAAGCCCGGGCGTGGTTAGAGGAACACAATATTCCATACCAAGAACGCAATATTTTTTCGGAGCCTCTCAATAAAAATGAAATTAAAACAATCTTACGTATGACCGAAGACGGCACAGAGGAAATCATCTCAACCCGTTCTAAGGTTTTCCAAGAGTTAAACATTAAAATTGACGACTTATCGATTAACGAATTATTAGATTTAGTTCAAAAGAACCCAGGGCTATTACGACGTCCAATTATTTTGGATGAAAAACGGCTTCAGGTTGGTTACAACGAAGATGAAATTCGTCGTTTCTTACCACGTGAAGTCCGTGCGTTGGAATTACAACAAGCACAGTTACTAGCAGGATTCTAGAGAAGTGTCGGGGCTGTTAAAAGCCCCGGCTTTTTTGGTGGCTAAAAAACTAATGGCTGCGATGTAGTAGATACTTGAATGTTACGCCAGATACTGGTATGGTAAGTCAAAGAGAGTGAATTACGACGCTATAAGAAGCGCGTTAGAAAGGGGCGTTGTCCCATGAGAATGGAAAAAATCGACGATAATACAATTCGGGTTCTATTAGAAAATGATGATTTAGAAGAACGCGGGATTACTGGCCTTGATTTGTTAAGCAATCACAAAAAGATTGAGCGATTCTTCTATTCAATTCTGGAAGAAGTGGACAGTGAACACACATTTGCGAACAATGATGCAGTAACGTTCCAAGTGTTGCCTAACGATCAAGGGTTAGAATTGCTGATTAGTAAGAATATGCCAAACTTTGACGGTGGTAAAGGTCAATCAGAAATGGTGCAAGGCAAAGATGGTATTACTGAATACATTAAAGAGCAACTATTAAAGCGCGATACAATCCAAGATGACGTGACTGAAGAAGCGGATGAAATGACCGCTTATATGAATCAACCGGATAATCCAATGAAACAAATTGTATTATCATTCAAGTCATTTGACGATTGGGTTGCTTTGGCCCAACAATTACACATCGAAAGCGGTGTGTCGAACCTATTTCTTTACAAACATCAGTATTATGCCCAGATTATTATCTTTATGGAGAATACGACCGAAGCTTTTGCAAAGGATGATTTAGCGGTTGCTAATGAATATGGGCAGAAGTCAGAATACACAGCAGCTTTTTTGAATGAATTCGGTGAAAAGGTCATGGATAATAGTGCCCTTGAATTAACACGCTACTACTTTAAACGTTAAAAATAACGGGTTTTCCTAAATTTAGGAAAACCCGTTTTTTTTTTGCGTATTTTTGGTGGGGTGATAAATGATGAAAGTTGCACAGACCATGAATGGGAGCTTAATTCGTGCTGATCAAGCAGCCAAACAACAGCGAGTAACGCGCTACTTCTGCCCCCGTTGTCAAAAAGCAGTGCAGTTACATTGTGGTGCGCACAAAGCACCATATTTTGCACATGTCGCAGAACATGTCCTCGGTGGTGGTGAGAGTTCGACCCATCAAGCGGGGAAACAGGCGATTGCTGAATTAGCACACGCGTTGGGCTGGCATGCCAGTTTTGAGGTGCCTGTCGGCGAGACACAGCGGGCTGATGTCTGGTTAACCCGGGATCAGCAAGCATTAATTATTGAATACCAATGTAGCCCATTGTCGCCAGATAAGTTAAATCAGCGAACAATTGGCTATCAGCAACGGCAATTACCAGTACGATGGGTGGTCGGCGAACGGTACTGTTTGACTAATCGTTATTTAAGTCAGCAACAGTTAGGGTTTATCAATTATCGGCGGCAGTGGGGGTTTTATGTTGTCAGTTATCTACCTAAACAGGGCCAATGGGTGTTATATCACCATATTGTTGCTCGTGATTTTGCGGGATATGCTTGGCAAACCCTACGATTAACTACTGAGGCGTTTGTGCGCTTGCTTGTAACACAAGTACAACTACCAGCCAATCATTATACGGGTAAGTCACAGGTGATTCAGCAGCAAGCGATTTGTCGACGGTTAGGACTGCAAGATGCCCATTATGTAACGTTACAGGCGGCTTGTTATACACACCATGAACGGTTACAAAATGTTCCAAAGTGGTGTTACTGCACGCACAACGTCCCACCAATTTATCAGGTCAGCCAGTTTGAAAGTCGTGTGACATGGTGGTTGAGTGGCCAACCAATTGATCATTTTTTAGCGGTAACGCCTTTATTGTATCAGCCGTTACTTAAGCAATCCTTATTTGTACACTGGGGGCAAGCGGCTTTAAAACAAGCCATCAAAAAAGAACCGGTGTCGTTTGACTGCCGGTTCTAAGATTGAGAAATAACATGTAAAGCGGCTCGTGAGAGGGCGCCTTTTTGTTTTTTGAGTGATTGGAAAGTCTCTTCAGGCGTTGTTTCAGCACAACAGGCTTGTTTCAAAAGTTCATATGAATCGCAATTTTCAATTAATAAGCCTGATTCGCCTTCATCTTTTGAATAGTTGAAGACCACTGCTGAAGGGGTTGTTTGAATGTTCATTTCACAAGATAGTTGTTGATCAGAATCAAATGCCTGTTTAGTGAGTGGACTATGCCAATCTTCAAGTAACATTTCGGTATCGAGTCCCACGCGTTTAGCAATGGTGAGAACTAATTCGTTATTAAGTTCCATATCCGGTTCACGGAAGGCTTGTTGAAGTTGCATTAGAAACGATTGGCTCTTCTTGCCCCCTTGGAAGGTTGCAGCTTTATAAGCGAGGACTGCTTCATAAATCGTGCTAAAGACATGATTCCGTAAGTTTAAATCATGACTATTTTGTTGTTGAAATTGCATGTAACGCTCGACGTTTTTTAAGTTTAAGACAGGAATAAACTTAAAATGAATATTTGCATCGGTTTCGCCGATGATTCTTAAAAGTGCCTCTTCAGAACGTAAACAAAGTTGCCCGATTGGGTTGATAAATAAAAACACTTCTAACAAATTCGTTTCCCCCAACTTTCTGTATTGGATTACTGTTCGACAAGCTTGTACTTGTCTACTCTAACAAAATTTTAAAATTATGCAATAAATTAGCTTGACAAATTTTAAGCTTGATGGATAAGGGCGCGCGCAATTTTATTGGGTGGTGTTTGTTCATTTAACTGATAGTGCGTGATAAATGTTTTAAACCAAGTTGCCCCTTTTTGAACGTTGGTGACTTCAATTTCGACTTCATAGTCCTGAGTTTCATCAGGATAGTGAGTGACATCAAGCGTTAACAATCCAGCAGCTAAGGCTGTGGTTTGGCGGTGCGTTGTTGCTTGCCCCCAGATGAACAATTCATTGAACAGCACGTTTTGGACTGCAAAATAAGCAACAATCTGTCCCGAAGACAATATGGTTTGTTGTTTGATTAAGTAGGCGGCCTGCTCAAGGGTTAGGCGATCAGTGATTTCAAGTAAACTATGGTCATTTTCGATACTTGGGACCTTTAATGTCTGTTCGGCATAGGTTTCAAAGCAGCGAATCCGTAATCCCCAGTGGCGCTTAGCTAATCCCTGTTCCGGCAGTTCGTAATAATAATTGGTTTGCACAAAGGGGGCCGCAAATGGATAGTCCGCTTGTAGTTGTGCAAATTGGGTTGCTGTCAACATCGCCTTAAATTCGCGTTCAATCGTTTTTGACATCGGTTGAGCTCCTTTTTAAAAAAGCAATATTATCATCGTAGCATAAAAAAGCAGACTTGTAATGAAATTTGTATTTCAGACGATTATTATTTATTCAATTCTAATCTATGTTAAAATAGTGCTGTATGTGACAGAGTGAATGAGGGGTTTATGATGGTCGAAAATTGGAAAAAGTTTTTAATGCCTTATGAACAGGCCGTTAGTGAATTAAAAATCAAATTGCGTGGGATGCGCAAGCAATACCAACAAAATAATGAACATGCACCCATCGAATTTGTAACCGGACGCGTTAAACCAATTGACAGTATCAAAGAAAAGATGCAACGCCGCTATATTACAGAAGATTTACTCGAACAAGATATGCAAGATATCGCTGGTTTGCGGATTATGTGTCAGTTTGTGGAAGATATCCACGAAATTGTGGGGCTTTTGCATCAACGAACTGATATGAAAATTATCGAAGAACGAGATTATGTTTCAAACGTTAAGCCTAGTGGTTACCGATCATATCACATTGTGATTGAATACCCAGTCCAATTAATCAATGGCGAAAAATTGATTTTAGCCGAGATTCAGATTCGAACAATGTCGATGAATTTTTGGGCAACAATTGAACATTCATTAAATTACAAATATCAAGGGGAATTTCCTGAAACGTTGAAGGCCCGTTTAAAAAGAGCGGCTGAAGCATCATTTATGTTAGATAAAGAAATGTCTGAAATTCGCGAGGAAATTCAAGAAGCACAACAACTCTTCTCATATGGGAAATGGCAAAATGCACTTGAAAAGGCAACTGAAAACGATTCTGAAGGAGAGACGCCAGATTGAGAGTAACGGTATTTAGCAATAACGGTAGTTCCTCCGTTCACGTTGCCAATCGCTTAACGCAAAAGTTGATCAATACAGGGTTTGTCATCGATGAGCAAACCCCTGATGTGGTTATTTCAGTCGGTGGGGATGGGACCCTTTTGGCCGCTTTTCACCGTTATGCTAGCGATTTAGATCATATCCGTTTTATTGGTGTTCATACTGGCCATCTTGGATTTTATACAGACTGGCGCGACTTTGAAGTCGACGATTTAGTGGTCGCTTTACAAGAAGATCTTGGTCAGAGTATTAGTTATCCATTACTGGAAGTAAAGATTGAATACGCTGATACGCATGAGATTAGTCGTAATTTAGCGCTCAATGAAGTGACGTTGCGCCGGTATGCAGCGACTTTGCGGACGGACGTTTACATTAAAGAGAATTTTTTTGAAAGTTTTAGAGGCGATGGGCTTTGTATTTCCACCCCTACTGGCTCGACGGCTTATAGCAAGTCGATTGGGGGGGCGGTTTTACATCCGCGACTAGAGGCGATGCAGATGACTGAAATTGCGTCAATTAACAATCGGGTGTACCGAACGTTATCGGCACCAATTGTACTGCCGTCAGATGAATGGTTATTATTGAAGCCGTCTAAGACAAGTGATTACGTTGTGACAATTGATCAATTCACATTTAAGGATCGACCAATTGCCTCGATGCAATTCAAAATTGCAAAGGAAAGAATACAATTTGCACGTTATCGGCATACCCATTTTTGGGATCGGGTCGAAGATGCATTTATTGGGTCAAAACATGAAATTTGAATGGCAATATCAAGATGCAGAAGGCTGTGTGTTACGGAATTTTTTACGGCGGCACAAGCTTTCTCGCAGTCAATTAACCAAAATTAAATTTGCAGGAGGCACAATCCTCGTCAATGGCCAAGAGGCACATACCAATGCCCAGCTGGTTCAAAATGATGTGGTAACTGTCTATCTCGCGCCAGAAGTGGCCGTCGAACACGTCATCCCGGTTAAAGGGGACTTGAAAGTGGTTTTTGAAGACGACCATTTTTTAGTGGTCGATAAACCGGCGTTCGTCGCATCTTTACCAGCGCCAAACCATCCCCACAATACAATGGCTAATTTTGTCAAACAATATTTGATTGATCAACAGGCTGAAAGCCAAGTGGTGCATGTGGTGACGCGACTCGATCGTGATACAAGTGGGTTGATGATGTTTACCAAGCACGGCTTTGCCCATAGTTTGTTGGATAAGCAACTCCAATCTAAAGAATTGCAAAAAACATATGTCGCGATTGCCAGTGGTGATATGCGCCGCGATTATCCGCAACATGCGTGGATTGATCGGCCAATTAAACGGTCAGATGATTTTTACATGCGCCGGGTGGTTGGTGCAGGTGGTAAACGCTCGTTAACCGAGTTTTGGCAAGAAGCCCATGGGATTGATGCAACCCTAGTTAAATTGAAGTTATTGACGGGGCGCACACATCAAATTCGGGTTCACTTTGCGTCATTGGGGCATCCATTAATCGGTGATAATTTATACGGGATTGCTGATGAACGATTACCGCGGCAAGCATTGCACTGTCGCGAGTTGACGTTTTATCATCCGTTTGAAGAACGGTATGTGACGGTTCAAAGCGCATTACCAGCTGATTTTCAAGCAGTCATGGAGCAACGCCAGTTAGCTTTTCCAGCAGATGAATTGAATAAAATTTGATTAAGGTTTCAATTTAAGTCGCAATCTAACGTTGGAATGCGTATACTAAATAAGCGATTATGGATTACGGAGGGATTAGTATTGTGTTAACTTTGAATATGATTAAGACAATCATTTTAGGGATTGTTGAAGGCTTTACAGAATGGCTACCAATTAGTTCAACAGGGCATTTAGTGTTGGTTGGCAGTGTGTTGAAACTTGATGAATCAAAAGCGTTCATCGATATGTTTAATTATGTGATTCAGTTTGGAGCGATTATGGCGGTTGTTGTTTTATACTTTCATAAATTAAATCCATTCTCATCACATAAGAACCAATTAGAACAAAAACAAACATGGACGTTGTGGTTTAAGGTGATTATCGCAGTGATTCCATCAGTGATTATCGGATTTCCATTGAATGACTGGATGGATGAACATTTGATGAAAAATTGGATTGTTGCCAGCATGTTGATTCTATATGGGATTTTATTCATTGTGATTGAAAATCGCAACAAGACTGTCACGCCCAAATTTGCTGATCTCAACACGTTACCTTGGCTGACCGCCTTTTGGATTGGCTGTTTCCAAGCTTTATCAATCATTCCCGGAACATCCCGTTCAGGCGCGACTATTTTAGGGGCAATTATTTTAGGCACATCACGGTTTGTGGGTGCTGAATTTTCTTTCTTTATGGCAATTCCAACCATGGTCGGGGTCAGCATCTTGAAAATTGGTAAATTCTTGCTCCAAGGTAATACCTTTACCGGTGATCAATCAATTATCCTATTAGTAGGCATGCTAGTTTCATTCATCGTCTCAATACTTTCAATCAAGTTTTTAATGGGGTATATCAAGAGAAACGATTTCAAAGTCTTCGGTTGGTACCGCATTATCTTAGGGGTGCTCGTCTTAGGTGCAATGCTATTTGCTTAATGAGTTAAATTTAAATTTGGAGGGATTCATCCATGATAATCAAAGAAGTGTGTGTTGAAAATTTTACTAAAATTCCAGCAGCAATCCGCAATGGCGCTAAGCGAATCGAGTTAAATGACAACTTGGCTGTCGGTGGCACGACGGTCAGCCGTGGTGTGATGGCTGAATCAATCCGTTATGCCCATGAACATGATGTACCAGTGATGGTGATGATTCGTCCTCGCGGGGGGAACTTTGTTTATAATGATCAAGAATTAAAAATCATGGAAGCTGATATCTTTTCCGCTCAGGAATTAGGGGCCGATGGAATTGTCCTTGGTTGTTTAACAGCTGACAATCAAATCGACGAAGAAGCAATGGAAATGTTAATTGGTGCTGCTAGCGGTATGCAAGTTGTTTTCCATATGGCTTTCGATGAAATTGCTACAGAACAACAAGTCGCAGCGATGGAGTGGTTAATTGAGCATGATGTTAAACGAATTTTAACACATGGTGGTCCATTGGCCGCTCCCATCAATGAAGCCCATTTAAAAATGTTAATTCAAGCTGCCGACGGGCGGATTGTGATTTTACCGGGTGGTGGGATTACAGCCGACAATGCCGACGCATTAACAGAACGGTTACAACTTTCTGAAGTACACGGTACCAAAGTGGTCGGAACATTATAAAATAGTAAGCGCCCTGTCATCTGAAAATGACAGGGCGCTTTTGTTGTTTGAATAGGCTAGTCGTGCATCTAAGTAATCCTGAGTCGCAAACAATTGCTGCGCAATTATGCACCAGTCTGCGTTAATCCTTTGTGAATTAATAACTGACATCGGATGCTTTAAATTTTTTCAATTGCCAGTACTTGTCCTTGGTCGACATTAACGGCCTTGAAATGACATACTCGGTAATTAGTTGGTTCTAACCGACTTAAATCCGCGATTAAGTAGTCGATTTCTTCTTGCGTTTCATTGAATCGGGGATCGATGACGAATACGATTAAACCGCCGCGATTAAGCCGTGAGAGAATCTGATGGTAGGCGGAAATTGTCGTGTTAGGTAGGGTAATATGTTCAAAAGAATCTGGACTGAGGGTTCCTAAACTAAAAATGGCGGCTTGCGCTTTTAATTCAGGTGGTAAAGCAGTGATAATCCGCTCGTGCCCCTGATTAAGCAAAGTAACCTGACTCGCTTGGTTGGCTTTGATGAGACGCTCCGCGCAGCTGTCGATGGCTTCTTTTTGAATTTCAAAACCGTAGACCTGTCCAAAATCAGCAACACGCTCTGCTAAAAATAAGGTATCATCACCGTACCCCACGGTAGCATCAATAACAACATCGCCGGGCCGGATTGCTTGGTCTAATAGAAAATGGGCAAATTTAGTGGGATGATTAAGTATCATGTGTTAGGACTCCTTCAAATGTAATAATTTAAAATGAATAAAGCAGTACCATGAACCGCCAAGACACGCCGTTGCCAATAAAAAGCCAGCTAAGACATCGCTCGGATAATGAACGAGCACGTAAATTCGGCTAAGACCGATGCCAAGGGCCAGTATTAAACAGCTACCAATCACTATTTTTTGCCAAACGGGTTGGTGAATTAAGTAGTAGACTAAGATGCTTAAAGTCCCCAAAAAAAGGAGCGCTCCCGAGGCATGGCCACTAGGGAAGCTGTAGCCACCTGCGTAGACTAGATGGTGAAAGGGCGGTCGCGGTCGTTGGATAATCATTTTAATCAAGTAGTTAAGCGTTGAAAAAACGGTCATGTTGATGACTAAAAAGCAAGCCGCTGCCCATTGTTTAAAGCTTAGTAGGCCAAGGGTGACAATGGTGGTCAAAATCATTATACTATAGGGATTGCCAATGGACGTAATCGCAATGCTGATGCTATCCATTAATGAGGAAGAAAGCGAACGGACGCCAGTTCTGATCATGGCATCAAACGGTGCAACCCAAGCCGCATGATGCATCACGCTAATTAAAATCATTAGAAAACTGATTGTCCCAACAATGAATAGACTAGCCGAAAATCGTTTGGTCATTTTAAGAAATCCTTTCAAAATAAGCAGTAATTAGAGACAAAGAAGATTACCAAATGATACAATAATTATTGAGCATAAGCCAACTAAAAAAGTAGTTATGTGATAGGATTGTTTTTCCGCTTTATTAATATTATAATAAAGTTTAAATGAAGCTCAAGCGAATTGTGCCACAGGTATAATAATGAAAATTCGGAGGCGTTAGAATTGAAAGAGACTAGAAAACAGCGAATTGCAGCTCAAAAGGTAAGCTTACATAAGCAAAAGCGGGAAATTAGAATTAAGAAAGTTCGGAATGTGACGACTTTTGCAGGAGCAACCGTCTTGATGGGCTCAGCAATTGCCCCTAGTTTTTCGAATCGCGCCAAAGCCGCCACTGAAGATGTATTAAATAGTGCCAACAATGATGACCAAGTTGCAACAGCTGATACAACAAGTAGTGCAACTTCATCAACAACTCGTTCAAGCGCAACAACCAATGAGTCCCAAGCAGGTCAACAACCGGTTGTTAAACCGCAAGTGACTGAAAATGAGGCGACAAAGGTGGCCACCCCACAACCAGCACCCTCTCAGGCACAACCAATTTCTGGGGTCCAAAGCACAAGTGCCAATATCGCAACAGCTGGGGTTGTTATGGCATCTGCTAATTCAAGTGCACAAAACTTTATCAATTCCATCGCTAGTTCAGCACAACAATTAGCTGGTGATAACGATTTGTATGCTTCTGTTATGATTGCCCAAGCTTCATTAGAATCAGGATTCGGGAGCAGCGGTTTAGGTTCGGCCCCTAACTATAACTTGTTTGGGGTAAAAGGAACTTATAACGGTAGCTCCGTTTACATGTGGACTTGGGAAGATGATGGGCACGGGAACATGTACCAGATTCAAGCTGCCTTTAGAAAGTATCCTTCATACTACCAATCATTACAAGATTATGTGCATGTACTACGTAATACATCATTTGGTTCAACGCCTTATTATCAAGGTGCATTTAAGAGTCATACCAATAGCTATCAAGAAGCCACACAATACCTACAAGGACGCTACGCAACAGCGACTAATTATGCCTCAAGTTTGAACCGCTTAATTCAACAATACAATTTAACGCAATATGATACACCAGGAACTAATACTGGTAACAACGGAGGGACAACCACCCCAACGAACCCAATCACCCCTGAAAATGGGACACAATATACGGTTAAAGCAGGCGATTCTGTCTGGGGGATTGCTAACCGGTATGGTATTTCGATGAATGATTTAATCAGTTGGAACAATATTAAGGATAACCTAATTTATCCAGGCCAAGTTTTGACTGTTTCAAAGAGCGCAACAGACGATAATCATAGCGGAACAACCACCCCAACGAACCCAACCAACGGTGATCAGTATACGGTTAAAGCAGGGGATTCAGTTTGGGCGATTGCTAACAAATACGGCATTTCAATGAACGATCTCATTAGTTGGAATCATATTACGAATAATTTGATTCATCCTGGCGATGTTTTAATCGTCTCAAAAAACACAACTGATCATCCAAACAATAATAATTCGAATAACAATAATGATAATCAACCTTCAAATAAGACTTACACCGTGAAAGCGGGGGATTCCGTCTGGGCAATTTCGAACCGTTACGGCATTTCAATGGCTGACTTGGTTAAATGGAATAATATTCGCAACAACTTTATCTATCCTGGTCAAAAATTAGTAGTTAGCCAAGGCGCAACATCCGGTAATGCAAATAATCATTCAAATAGTTCAAATTCAGGCCAAACTTCTGGCAAGAGTTATACGGTTAAAGCTGGCGACTCTGTCTGGGGGATTGCTAAGCGTAACGGTATTTCGATGGCGCAATTAATTGAGGCTAATCATATTAAGAATAACTTTATCTATCCAGGCCAAGTCTTGACATTAACAACTGGCGTGACAGCACCAACATCTGTTGGTAAGACTTATACGGTTAAAGTTGGTGATAGTCTCTGGTCAATCGCTCAAAGAAATAATACAAGTGTCGCACAATTAAAATCAGCAAATAATTTACATTCTGATTTAATCTTGGTTGGTCAAGTCTTGAAATTAAAGTAAGAGTTTGGTATGCTAAAAACAATTATTTAACGTTGAGAGGGATTAGTAGTTAAGTGGCGATGTTCAGAGAGCGTGTGGTGAGTGTGAACACGACATTAAACTTAGCGAACTCGCCTTTGAGTTTTCTATTGAAATTAAGTAGATAGGAACGTCAGCCACGTTACGGCCAGAGAGTTGCCCAGTTTGAACTGGGCAGAACTTAGGTGGCATCGCGGTCAATTCGTCCTATGGTATTTATACCATAGGACTTTTTTATTGACGTTAAATGAACAAAAAAAGGAGTGTCTGACATGACTTACAATCATCGCGCGGTTGAACAAAAGTGGCAAGCCTACTGGCAATCACACAAATCGTTCAAAACAACAGAAGATAAAAATAAGAAAAATTTCTATGCATTAGATATGTTCCCCTATCCTTCAGGACAAGGTCTACACGTTGGACATCCTGAAGGTTATACAGCGACTGATATCTTAGCTCGGATGAAACGGATGCAAGGCTTCAACGTGTTACACCCAATGGGCTGGGATGCATTCGGTCTCCCTGCTGAGCAATACGCATTGGATACAGGAAACAATCCTGCCGATTTTACACAAAAAAATATCAATACATTCAAACGGCAAATCAATTCACTTGGTTTCTCATACGATTGGGATCGGGAAATCAACACAACGGATCCGGATTTCTATAAATGGACGCAATGGATTTTTGAAAAAATGTACGAAAAAGGCTTGGCTTATGAAGCTGAAGTTGCTGTTAACTGGAGCCCAGATTTAGGAACAGTGGTGGCCAATGAGGAAGTGATTGACGGCAAAACAGAACGTGGTGGGTATCCTGTTTATCGGAAACCAATGCGTCAATGGATGTTGAAGATTACGGCTTATGCTGATCGTTTGATTGACGACTTAGACCTTGTTGATTGGCCCGAAAGTGTTAAAGATATGCAACGCAACTGGATTGGGCGTTCAAAAGGCGCCGAAGTTTCATTTGCTGTTGAAAACCATGATGCCAAGATTGATGTCTTCACCACCCGTGCGGACACATTATTTGGTGTCAGTTACATCGTGATGGCGCCAGAACATAAATTAGTGGCTGACATCACGACGCCTGAACAAAAAGCGGCGGTTGATGCTTACTTGAAAGAAATCGAACACAAAAGTGATCTTGAACGGACTGACTTGGCTAAGGATAAAACGGGGGCCTTTACTGGTGCTTATGCGATTAACCCAGTGAACGGCGAACGGGTACCAATCTGGATTTCAGATTACGTTCTCGCTTCATACGGGACAGGTGCTGTGATGGCTGTCCCTGCGCATGACCCGCGTGATTGGGAATTTGCGAAGAAATTTGATTTACCACTGAAACCAGTTGTGGCTGGTGGTAACCCTGAAGAAGCCGTTCATACAGAACCGGGTGTGATGATTAATTCAGATTTCTTGAATGGCTTAGATAAACAAGCGGCCATTGATAAGATGATTGAATGGTTAGTAGCGCATAATGCTGGTCATGCACAAGTTAGTTACAAGTTACGTGACTGGTTGTTTTCACGGCAACGCTACTGGGGGGAACCAATTCCAATTATTCATTGGGAAGATGGCACCACATCAGTCGTTCCAGAAGATCAATTACCACTTAAATTACCATTAACAAGTGATATCAAACCTTCCGGCACAGGTGAAAGTCCACTTGCCAACTTAACAGACTGGTTAAATGTGACGGATGAAAATGGGCGTAAAGGCCGTCGTGAAACCAATACAATGCCACAATGGGCGGGGAGCTCTTGGTATTATCTCCGGTATATCGATCCTAAGAACCCTGATAAATTGGCCGACTTTGCCAAGTTAAAAGACTGGTTACCGGTTGACATGTATATCGGTGGTGCAGAACATGCTGTTCTTCATTTATTATATGTGCGTTTCTGGCATAAGTTCTTGTATGATATCGGCGTGGTGCCAACTAAAGAACCGTTCCAACACTTATATAACCAAGGAATGATTTTAGGCGATAACCACGAAAAAATGTCCAAATCAAAAGGCAATGTTGTTAACCCTGATGATGTTGTGGATCGTTTTGGTGCCGACACATTGCGCTTATACGAAATGTTTATGGGCCCATTAGACGCTTCAATTTCTTGGAGTGAAAAGGGCTTGGCTGGTGCACGTAAATTCTTGGATCGGGTATGGCGTTTATATACTGAAGAAGATACGGATGAAAACGACCAACTTTCAAGTAAGATTGTTACTGACAACGACGATCAATTAAAGAAAAGCTACAATGAAACGGTTAAGAAGGTTACAGAAGACTTTGAAAGCATGCACTTTAACGTGGCCATTTCACAATTGATGGTCTTCATCAACGATGCGTATAAGGCTGACACATTGCCACGTGAATACGCAGAAGGCTTCGTGAAGTTATTAGCTCCAATTGCTCCCCATATGATGGAAGAATTATGGGCAATGCTTGGCCATAGCGATTCAATCAGTTATGAGGCCTGGCCAACATTTGACCCAGCAGCCTTGGTTGCAAATGAAGTGGAAGTCATTTTCCAAGTTAATGGTAAGCTAAAGGCCAAAGTAACCGTCGCCAAAGATACACCAAAGGAAACGTTAGAAACGATGGCAAAAGCAAACGAAAAAGTTGCCGAATTCATCGCAGATAAGACAGTCCGCAAAGTGATTACCATTCCGAATAAATTGGTTAATATTGTCGCAAACTAAGCTTGCACAATAAGTTAATTATTTTCTGAGGATTAACCTAGTTAGTGATTTGGGCTCGATCAAGCAGTTACTGTTGGAAAACAGTGACTGCTTTTTTATTTAAAATATGGAATGGTCATGTTAAATCTAAACGCTCGTTAAAGCCCTCTTTTTTCATAAAGTTTTGTTAAAGGAATTGCAAGGCCTAGAGCAATCAACTAAAATGGTAGGAAGATGCTTTTTGACGTTTAATAAGGGAGTTATGGGAAATGACCAATTCACCTGAAACAAAGGCGACGGATAAATCTTCACAAAGTAAGATGTTACGGGGCTCTGCTTGGATGACCGCGGGGAGTATTTTCTCGCGGATTCTAGGTGCCATCTATGTGATTCCATGGCCAATCTGGTTTGGCGCAAATTTCTTACAAGCCAATACATTATTTGCACGTGGTTACCAAATTTATAGTGTTTTTTTAGTTATATCGACGGCCGGAATCCCAGGGGCGTTATCGAAACAAATTGCCCGCTATAATGAAATGAATGAATACGGGATTGGTCAGCGTCTTTTCAGAAAGTCGTTGATTTTAATGTTAGCAATGGGAATTTTATCAGCACTTGCGCTCTTTGCGTTAGCCCCTGTTTTAGCGGCGGGTGATTCACGCATGGTACCGGTCTTCCGATCATTGAGCTGGCCACTTTTGATTATTCCATTGTTGAGTATCATGCGGGGCTTTTTCCAAGGCTATGCCGAGATGGCCCCATCTGCGATTTCGCAATTTATCGAACAAGCAGCGCGGGTATTGTATATGACTGTGTCGGCTTTCATGATTATGCAAGTGTTAAAAGGTAGTTACGTGGATGCTGTGACCCAAGCGACGTTTGCTGCATTTATCGGCGCCGCCGCTGGTTTGTTATTATTGGTTTTCTATTATCTCAAACAGCGTGGCCGGATTTCAGCGTTAGTGGCCAATAGTAACAATGAACTAGAGGTGTCAACGACTGATTTGTTGAAGGGGATTGTGCGCCAATCGATTCCCTTCATCGTGATCGATGCAAGTGTCAACTTGGTCTATATCATCGATCAATACACATTTAATCCGATGATGCACGATTTCGTGATTGCCAGTGATCATCAATTGTATAACTTATATGCTTTATTTGCAGCCAATGCGAATAAACTGATTTCAATTACTGTTTCATTGGCTGCCGCGATGGCGGTGACGGCAATCCCGTTAATGTCCGCCGCCCATGTGCGGGGCAATCAAAAGGAACTGCAACACCAAATTGGCAGTACATTACAACTATTTAACTTGGTAATGATTCCAGCGGCCTTTGGGATGGCGGCTGTTGCGGGACCGCTGTATACGTTATTTTATGCGCATGACACACTTGGTATCAGCGTTTTACAATTTTCGGCTTATATTTCAATCATGCTCGGGTTATTTACAGTTCTAGGCGCTGTGCTTCAAGGACTCTACCAGAATCGCCTAGCATTGTTTTACTTATTCATCGGGTTCATCGTTAAAATCGTGGCGCAATATCCAGCCATCTATTTTTTCCGGGTATACGGCCCGTTAGTATCGACTGGCTTAGCCTTTGCGACAAGTTCGCTTTTAATGATTGCAGCACTACACCGCTATTATCACTTTGCATTACGCAAGACTATTCGGCGTTTAATCGGCGTCTTGGGCTTTTCACTAGTGATGTATTTGGTCACGGCAGGGGCCGTCAAGGTGTTATATCTCGTCTTTAACCCGTATAGCCGTCTACAGAGCGTTTTAGTCTTAACAATCAGTGTGGGCCTTGGGGTGGCTGTTTACGCCGTATTAGTGCTTAAATCGCGCCTAGCCGACTATGTTATTGGTAATAACTTAGATCGCTTCAGAAGAAAGTTGAGAATTAAATGAGAATTGATCGGTTTTTAAGCCACATGAACGTGGCATCACGCAAAGAATTGAAGTCGTTTTTTAAAGCCGGACGCGTGCGCGTTGATGGAACGGTGGTCAAGGATGCGAAGTTCAAAGTGGACGAGGCGACAATGGTCTATGTTGACGATGAACCAGTGCGTTATCAAACCTATTTTTATTGGTTGCTGAATAAGCCGGCAGGGGTGGTTTCGGCGACGACTGATTCACAGAAAACGGTGCTGGATTTGTTAAAAGATACTGATCGCCGGGATGATTTATTTCCAGTCGGCCGATTAGATAAAGACACGACTGGTTTATTATTGTTGACGAATAATGGTGATCTAAGCCATGCTTTGTTGAGTCCGAAAAAGCATATCAGCAAAGTTTATCGTGCGACGATTGCCGGCGTTGTGACGGCCGATGATCAAGCACAATTTGAAGCGGGGCTTGTGTTGAGCGATTTTACGGCCCAACCAGCGCAGCTTGACATTTTGAATGTGGATACCGCTCAACAGGTAAGTCAAATTACGATTGAGATTCATGAAGGTAAGTTTCATCAAGTGAAACGGATGTTTCATGCGGTTGGTAAGGAAGTTTTGACGTTGGAACGGATCAAGATGGGACCACTTGAATTGCCGGATGATTTAAAACGGGGCCAATACCGGGCCCTTACAGAAACAGAAGTGACATTACTTAAAGCAAATTAAAACAGCAACTTTTTGAAAAAAGTTGCTGTTTTTTTAGGATTGGTGTGCGATTTTTGCCATATAGTGGGGCAAGGTTTGAATGATTTGGCTGGGAAGTGTAACATATTGGGTTTTGGCGAGTTCATCGGCAATCGCGCTGTGAGTATAAACGGCGGCACAAATGGTCTGATAGCTGGTCCCAAATTGACCACAAAAGGCAGCAATGATGCCCGTTAGTGTATCACCACTGCCACCGGTTGCCATTGAAGGGCCCCCAATGGTCAATTGTTGGACCTGTTCATGCTGATAAACTACAGTATGATGCTTTTTAAGCACGAGTGTTGCATTAGGATAAGCGGTGAGGGCGGCTTGATTAGCAGCAACTGTTTGTTGATCAATGGAGAGGTTGCTGAGGCGAGCCCATTCCATTTGATGGGGAGTTAAGATTAAATTGGCGTTTGGTAACGGTATATGTTCACGTCCAATTAGGGTTAGGGCCGAGCCATCAATGATGACTGTTTGTTTCGGGTGAACGGTTTGTAACAGGTTCTTGAGTAATTGCCCAGCAAATGGACTAAGTCCGAGACCTGGACCGACAACAAGCACATCGGCTGATTGAATAATAGCACGCCACTGGATGAAAGGTTGTTGATAATCAATAAACATTGCTTCAGGTAAGCGGGTGTGTAAGGCTGTCAGAATACTTAAGTCACTGGCAACTGAGACTAATCCGGCACCAGCATAAACAGCCGCAGCAGCGCTCATTATTGCCGCACCACCATATTGCTGACTACCACCAATAATCAAGATCCGGCCGAAATCACCTTTATGACTGATGGCCGGTCGTTCTTTTAAAACTGCGCGAACGGTTGCATCTGTAATAACTTGCATATGAATTCCTCCCTTATTAACCATTATTATAAGCGAAATATTAATAAAGGGGTATTGGCAGGACTCCGCAACACTGGTACAATAGACTTGTAACACAATCGCCCGTGTGGCGGAACTGGCAGACGCGCAGCGTTCAGGTCGCTGTTTGGGTAACCAAGTACAGGTTCGAATCCTGCCACGGGCATTATGGTTTGAAAAGAATCGCTATCGATTTGGATAGTGATTCTTTTTTTGTTCAAAAAAAGAATCGGCTGCAATGATTTTTTTAGACCATGGTTTAACAAAAATGATTAGCATTATTCAAAAAAAGTTATATCAATTTTAAAGAATTAAATCATTAGTAGAATACAATGGCTTTAAATAAATGCTTGCTTGTCAATACGGTTGTTAAGTAAATCATAAAAATGGCTAAGGGCTACAAGCGCTAAACAACAGCGTAGTTAAAGCTATATTTAATGAATAAAAAGCAGTATAAAGTCATTAACTTTCAATAAGAAATATTAACGGGATTAAAACTTATTGTAAACACCTTTTTGTTAGTACCATTAATTTTAGCTATTTACATTTAATAAATTTATATAATATAATGCCTGTGTAGCAGAGTAGGATTACTAGTTCGTATAATGTAGGCCCTCAAAATAGATAGAAGGAGTAATACTTATTATGAATAATCAGTTACTAACGCTTATTAAATGTCGTAATATTTTAGATCAATTATTTGTTACAGTTTTGCAAAATATTGATTTATCACTCGAACAATATTTATTGATGGAAAAAATAGATCGCGAAAAAGAAGAAACGCCGGGCAATCTTGCGGCTTGCATGGGCGTTTCTCGACCAGCCATTTCGCGTCAATGTCAATCGTTGGGTGAGAAAGGATTGATCGAACGCGCTAATGTAGGAAGTTTTATCGGTGATAGTCGTAAGGTCTACTACCGCCTTACAAATAAAGGCAAGCAATTGTTATTGAAGATTAGACTAAATAGTAATGACATGATTAATAGTTTAGATTCCGTATTTGACACCACCAATTGGAATGAATTTGATAACCAAATCGCACTGATGGCTGATGCCGTTAAAAAAGCATTCAATATTAATGAAATTCAAGTTTGAAATCAGATAGAATTTTAATGGAGCGTGGCGATTAGGTGTTGTTGGACGGGAGGTTACAAGCGATATGGATTTTGCCAATTGTAAATGTAACCGATTGCGATGAACTGTTAAAAACGGTACATTATAAGGTATCTAAGGAATAAGCGAGGGCTCAGTATGACAATTAAATTAATCGCATCCGATATGGATCATACCTTATTAACCGAGCGTGGACAGTTGCCGCCAGACTTCGTACCAACCATTCATCAACTACATGCTAAAGGGATTCAATTCGTAGCGGCTAGCGGTCGACCAATGTACACGTTAGAGCAAATGTTCCCAGAATTTGCTGACACCATGGTTTACGTCAGTGATAACGGCGGCGCAATTGCTTATCAAGGTAAAACTTTATTCAAGAGTTTATTACCATTAGCCGATTACCAACGAATGGTACAATTTGTTAATCAAACAGCCAATAACATTGCTGTGATTTGCGGGATGGATGCGGCGTATGTCGAAACAAAATACCAAGCTTATGACGCGACTTTACGCCAGTTTTATGCCAATATTGAATACGTGCCTGATTTGACGCAAGTTAGGGTGGCAGCCAATAAGTTTACGATTTATTTCCCAGGAAAAGATAGTCAGGCACAATACGAAGCTGTCTTTGCACCTGAATTTGAATCAGCCTATTCGGTTACAGTTGCCGGTGTTGAATGGATCGATATTATGAATCAGGGCATCAATAAAGGCCATGCGATGCGTTTTTTAGCGGATTATTTCGACTTGACGCCGTCGCAAATGATGGCTTTTGGTGACACTTATAACGATAAAGAAATGCTGCAAATGGTTGAACATAGCTATTTGATGGGGAATGCTGCTGACGATATGAGGCCATATGCGAATTACCGCGCCGACACTAATGAAAACTATGGGGTGTTAAAAGTGATTCAGAAATTGCTTTTAACACCTAATCAGCGATAATTGATGTTGCAACGTTCACTTGATTGTTATTTAACCATGAAAGCGGCCACTGAGTATTAAATCGTTTGGAAGATTGAGCTATTTTTCATGGCTAATCCGGCTAATTCAGGATGTAAGAGACCTAAAAAAAGCCGCCAAACAACTATTAAAGTTGTTTGGTGGCTTTTTGCGAATGTTTAAAGTTGAACATCATCGTTAATTCGCGTTGCACGTGAGAAGTATTTTGAATAGAAGCGACTGATAATCCCCCAGTAATAAAAGACGAGGGCCAATGCGCTAATTAAGGCGAAATCGAGTGGATATGGAATCACATTAATGCCGTTAAATTCACGACTGCCTAAAAATGAAATTAATGAGAGTAAGGCAAGATAGGTAATTAGCCATAGACTTCCTTTGAACTGCGCCCAAGTATTTTGCCAATGAATGCGGTATTCGTAGTAGAAATAAAAGGGCAAGCCAAGCATGATGACACCAATTACCTTGATTGTTGTCGGCCACATAGCCCAGTAAGTCGCTAAACTAGCCAAAACAAACGATAGTGGCGACATCATCTTCATCCAAGGTGAGTGAACTGGCCGGTTCATATCCGGTGCCATTTTACGTAATGACATCACGGTGACTGGGCCGGTTAGGTAAGCAATCAACGTTGCCGTTGAAATCACGCTAGCTAATGTTCCCCAACTTCTAAAAATTGAAACAAGTAACATGCTGACGATAGCGTTGATAACCATCGCGATTCGGGGAATATGGTAGTGTTCATTCATGCGCCCCACAATGGCGGGCATGTGTTTATTTTGCTTAAGGGCAGCTAGTGTTCGTGCGCAAGAAGCGACAAAGGAAACGCCGGTTCCAAATGGGGAAATAAAGGCATCTAAGTAAAGTAAGACAGCCAACCAATGGATCCCCAGTAATATTGCTAAGTCAGCAAATGGCGATTGGAAGTTTAAACCGTGCCAACCGACCTTTGCCAGGAGTGCAGGTGAAACGGAACCGATAAACGTCACTTGTAACAGTAAATAAATCACAATACTAATACCAAGGGAAATCGCAATGCCGCGCCCGATATTTTGTTTAGAATTACGGATTTCACTACCGACATTGATCACCGTTTGAAAGGCATTATAGGAAAAGATAATCCCCGAAATCGAAGTGGCCGCAAAAATTTTGGCAGCTCCATAAGGCATAAAGGTGGCCATTGAATGGCCGAAATTGCTGGTATGAAAACCAGTTGAGACTAACATGATAATCGTTAATAATGGCACACCTAATTTAAAAATCGCAATGAAACTGGTAAAACGGGTCAAGAATTTAACTGACCAAAAATTTAAAAGGGTGAAGACGATGATGAAGGCAAAGACGATGAGCAAGCCACGATTAGAAATTTCAGCGTGGTGCATAAAGTGATTCGTCCAATTGGCCCAAGCCCATGGCCAAGAACTCATGTACTGTACGGCGGCAACAGCTTCAATTGGGATAATGGTAACTAATGACACCCAATTGGCCCAAGCCGCAATGAAACCGAGTAATGAACCGTGACTATATTGGGCATAGTGACTCATACCGCCACTTTCAGGAAACATCGTCCCGAGTTCAACGTAATTAAAGGCAATTGCACCAATCACAATTGCCCCGACAATCCAAGAGATGATGGCTGCTGGGCCAGCTACGGTTGTTGCCTCCCATGCACCAAACAACCAACCAGAACCGATGATGGAACTTAAACCGAGCATCACTAGGCTAAATAAACTCATTTTGTTCTTCTCTATCATAAAAACCTCCTGTGTATGGTGTGACATTATAGCAACCATCACCGGCGGTTTCAAATTAAAAATGCGCCTAAAATCAGGATTAATGCCTGTTAAATTAGCAATGGAATCGCCTTCTAAATTAATTATCAACCATTAAAAAAACCGTCACAAAAGTGGCGGTTGAATGGTTAATTTAAGTTAATAACCCCGTTGAATGGCGTCTGTTTGTTTAAAAAGATTTAATTTGCGTTCGTTCCAAAATGTTTCAGACATATCGCGATAAAAGATCGCAGTCTGACAATCTGGGCAACGTTTAATACCGTATTCAATTGAGGCCTGGCATGCAGGACAATGAAAAGCGGTTGATTCAGGCATTGTATTTTGTGAATCGGCCATTAAAAGGACTCCAATCAAGTTATTATCAACAGTATACCGCATACATATGTTATTTGTTAAGCGTTTAACCTTTTTTTTTGAAAAAAATATGCACAAATCGAAAATAATGTGCTATACTATATCAAGTAATGCGAGTGTAGTTTAGTGGTAAAACTCAAGCTTCCCAAGCTTGCGTCGCGGGTCCGATTCCCGTCACTCGCTTAAAAGAATCTTTCAAAAAAGGCCCTGACAAAATGTTTTGTCAGGGCCTTTTTTTAGTTAATCTCATAGAGCCTGTCTAACTGACAGGATATTATTTTAGGACTTAAGGCTGATTGTTTACTCAAAAGTGCTCTGATACAGTATAATTATTATCTAGCGACTAAAACTCGTAACACTTACGAGCAATCTAAGCAGTGGGAGCGGACGACATTGACATTATTAGAAATTAAAGATATTCATAAGTCCTATTATATGAATAAGACCGAATTTAAAGTCTTAAAAGGGATCAACCTAACATTTGACCGCGGTGAATTTGTTTCGATTCTTGGAGAATCTGGTGGCGGGAAATCAACGTTACTAAACATTATTGGCGGGTTAGATCATCAATATGAGGGGGAACTCATTGTTGATGGGACATCCTTAAAGAATGCATCTGAAAAGAAATTCGATGCTTATCGGAGCCAAACGATTGGCTTTATTTTCCAAAGCTTTAATCTAATTAGTCATTTGACTAACTTAGAAAATGTGATGGTGCCACTTGAAATGACTGATCTATCCCATAAGGAACGTGTTGCCAAAGCGACTGCTTTATTGGAACAAGTTGGTTTGAAAGAACATATTCATAAACACCCCAACCAATTGTCAGGTGGGCAAAAGCAACGGGTCGCTATTGCACGGGCCTTGGCTGCTGATCCAGACGTAATCATTGCTGATGAACCAACCGGCGCATTAGATAGCCAGAATACGACTGAAATTCTCGAAATTTTGCAAAAAATTGCCGAAGATGGCAAACTCGTAATCGCTGTGACCCATTCACAGGCAGTTGCTGACCATGGAACGCGGGTTGTGCACATGGTTGATGGTCAAATTGATTATGACAAACAATTAAAACCGGCTTACCCAGCGCCAACTGGTCCAACAGCTAAGAAGAGTAGTCCATTGAGTTTCATGTCTGCTTTTAAAATGGCGATGCAACATATGCGCTATGATATTAAGCGAAATTTACTCATTATTTTAGGCGCGTCAATTGGGATTTTCTCCGTCATTTTAATGCTTGGCTTGGGTCAAGGCGTGACGGGCTACATTAATGACCAAATTTCATCGCAAGTTAATCCAAATACGATTCAGATTGCGCGAAACGTTACGCGTAAACAGATTGAAGCCGGTGAACAAGGCAACTTAGCTGATAAGGATATCAAACGGTTGAACAAGGTTAAAAACGTTACGAAGGTCGAAAAGGGCTATTACACAAATGGCGTGCAAGTGCACTACCAAAAAAAGCGTGAAACAGTCCAAATGTTCCAAACGTTCAATAAGACTGAACGCATCCAAGATATTAAGACTGGGACTAAACCGAAAGCCAACGAAATTATTTTAACGAAGGCTATGGCTAAGAAGTTCGATAAAAACTATAAGAAAATGGTTGGTCGGACAGTAACCATTTACGTGAATGCCATCAGTCAGGATCAACGCCCTGTACAAATGCGCCAAGACGTGAAAGTTTCAGGGATTATTAATTCTGGGACTGAAGCCGTCACATATGGCACCTTAGCTAAAATGTACCAAGCTCAAGGGTTAACGTTTGCACCGAACTTTGCGGCGGTTACGGTTAATAAGACCCAAAATGTTAAAGCCGTCCAAAATAAAATTAAAACCTACAGTAGCAAAGTCAATGGTAAAACCCAGAAGGATTACCAAATTACTGGGGTCGGCGCAATCCTCGATTCAATTAACACTTACTTGATGTTAGCCTTTTATGTCTTAGCTGGGATTGCTGGTATTTCATTACTCGTTTCGGCAATTATGATTATCGTGGTATTGTACATCAGTGTGTCAGAACGAACAAAAGAAATCGGGATCCTACGGGCAATCGGTGCGCGGAAGAAAGATATTCGGCACTTATTTGTTTCAGAAGCCTTCTTGATTGGTTTATTATCAAGTGTTCTCGGGGCCGGAATTGCTGGATTGGGGCAATTGGTTGTCAATGCGCTCGCACAACCATTAACGCATATGCCAATTGTGGCAATTACCAGTGGCTATGTTCTATTCGGGATAATAATTAGCGTTATTATCAGTCTCTTAGCGGCCCTAGCACCATCACGTAAGGCAGCTAAGTTAGATCCAATTGAAGCGCTCGCGGCAGAATAATTGCGCTTGAAAAGTGCAGCTAAGTTCTATATACTAGTTATCAAGTTCGAACAGTCAAAAGAATAACGTCAACAGCGATTTATAGCGAGCTCATAGATGGTGTAAGGTGGGTAATCAAGTTGATGCGGCGCGCTTTTGGTTGAACAATTGCATACTATTGAGTGGATCGATTGATCAATCAGAGTGGTACCGCGGGAATTCTCGTCTCTTTCATTTATTTGAAAGGGACTTTTTTTGTTCACAAATATTAAGGAGGCTATCAACATGGATTTTAAACAACAAGTAACCACTGCCTTGATGGGCGCATTAGGAGACAGTTTACCAGCAGATAAAGTAGCACAACTCATTGAAACGCCAAAAACGTCAGATTTAGGGGATTATGCTTTTCCAACGTTTATCTTAGCGAAAACATTACGGAAAGCACCCCAACAAATCGCTCAAGACTTAGTTGCAAAAATAGATCAGACAGGCTTTGAAAAAGTCATTGCCAATGGCCCATATGTCAACTTTTTCTTGGATAAGGCGGCTTTTAGTGACCAAATCTTGAAGACCGTTTTAACCCAAGCCGCTAAATACGGGCAAAGTGACCTTGGGAAAGGTGGCAACGTGCCAATCGATATGTCATCACCTAACATCGCTAAACCGATCTCAATGGGCCACTTACGATCAACTGTGATTGGCAATTCAATTGCTAAGATTTTGACAAAAGTGGGCTTCAAGCCAATTAAGATTAATCACTTGGGTGACTGGGGGACACAATTTGGTAAATTAATTGTGGCTTACAAGAAATGGGGAAGTGAAGCAGAAGTCAAAGCCGATCCGATTACGAACCTGTTGAAATATTACGTTAAGTTCCATCAAGAAGACGTGGCCCACCCTGAGTTAGATGATGAAGCACGTGCATGGTTTCGGAAATTAGAAGCTGGGGATGAAGAAGCGACGCAACTTTGGTCATGGTTCAGAAGTGAATCTTTGAAAGAATTCCAAAAGATTTATGATATGTTAGGGGTCGAATTCGATTCATATAACGGTGAAGCCTTTTATAACGATAAGATGGATGCCGTAGTGGAAGCAATCGAAGCAAAAGGTTTGTTACAAGAAAGTCGTGGTGCTGAAATCGTTGATTTGTCGGCATACAACTTAAATCCTGCTTTGATTAAAAAATCAGACGGCGCTACACTTTATATGACACGTGATTTGGCAGCAGCGATTTATCGGCACGATACTTATCATTTTGTGCAATCATTGTACGTCGTTGGTGGCGAACAACGGGAACATTTCAAGCAATTGAAGGCTGTTTTAAAAGAAATGGGTAATGACTGGTCAGATGATATCCACCATATTCCGTTTGGATTAATTACGCAGGGGGGTAAGAAATTATCAACTCGTAGTGGACGCGTAATTTTGTTAGAAGAAGTTCTAAACGATGCTGTGCAATTAGCTAGCGCTCAGATTGAAGCGAAGAATCCCGATTTGCCTAACCGCGAAGAAGTGGCTAAACAAGTCGGAATTGGCGCTGTTATTTTCCATGATTTAAAGAATGACCGTTTAGATAATTTCGATTTTGACTTAGAAGAAGTGGTTCGTTTTGAAGGTGAAACAGGACCTTATGTGCAATATACCAATGCACGCGCTCAAAGCATTTTGAGAAAAGCGAACCAAGAAGTCGTGTTGGAGGATCAATTAGTCGTTGCTGATGAGAATGCTTGGGATGTTTTGAAAATGTTAAGTAATTTCCCAGCCGTTATTGTCCGCGCAAGTAAAGAATATGAACCATCAATCATAGCCAAATATGCGTTGCGTTTGGCAAAAGCATTTAACAAGTATTATGCTAACTCTAAGATTTTAGTAGACGACGATCAAAAAAATGCGCGTCTATCATTGGTGAAGAGTGTCAGCATCGTATTAGAAGCCGCTTTAGATTTATTAGGGGTCCAAGCACCTAAAGAAATGTAACATTGGTTTTTCCCAAGCGTTAAAAAGCGAAGACTAATCAATTTTTAAGGATTCAAAAAGAAGCGATCATAATGGGTGGAGGTTTACGAATGGACCGATTAGCAGAAAATAAAAAAACAGTGACGGCCTTTTATGATCTCATGTTCAATCAATGCCAACCGGCTGAAGCTGTCAAACTATATGTTGGTGATGATTATCGCCAACATAATCCTGGAGTGCCAGACGGCAAGGCCGCCTTTATTGAATATTTCAATCGGATGGCCCGCGATTACCCAGGGAAACACGTTATTTTTCATAAAGTCATTGCTGAGCAAAATTATGTCGTCTTACATTGCGAACAAATTTGGCCGGGTGACGACAATTGGGCTGGGATGGATATATTTAAGTTAGACGATAATGGTAAAATCATTGAACATTGGGACGTCTTACAGACTATTCCAGAATCAGCGTTAAATAAAAATACGATGTTTTAGCAGCGTTTTTTTGTAAATCAAAAAGCCCCTATTATTGGACTAAATCCAATAATAGGGGCTTTTTAGGTTGTCCCAATAGACTATAAAAGACTAAATAGCGCTATTTGTCAGCGACAACTACCATTGATTTGATTGTTTTTCGATCCTTCATATCTTGGTAAGCTTGATTAATATTATCTAGCGTATAAGTTTTGGTGAAGACCCGACCAGGATTAATGGCCCCGTCAAGGACAGCTTTTAGTAAAATTTCTTTGTCATAAGTTGTGACTGAAGCTGATCCGCCGGCGATTGCAATGTTTTGGGCGAATGTTGAACCTAGCGCATGATTATTATAATGAGGAACACCCACATATCCAATGCGGCCACCATTATGCAAAACACCCAAGGCTTGGTCAATAGCGGCTTCCGTACCGACACATTCTAAGGCGGCATCGGCGCCACCACCTAAGATTTCACGCACTTTAGCAATCCCTTCTGCGCCACGTTCTGCAACTACCGCGGTAGCGCCAGATTGGCGAGCCATTTGTTGACGATCTTCATGACGACTCATTAGAACAATTTGTGAGGCACCACGCATTTTAGCGGCAATCACAGCACATTGGCCAACAGCACCATCACCGATAACGACGACTTTGTCTCCTTTTTGGACATTTGCACAGCGGGCAGCATGATAACCAGTTGGCATAACATCTGCTAAAGTTGTCAGTGATTTTAGCATCCCTTCTGTGTAGTCTGAGGGTTGTCCTGGGACTTTAACTAAAGCCCAATTGGCGTATGGGAAACGGATGTATTCTGATTGGAATCCGTTAGACCAGTTGGTACCACCTTGATGCCGATCACATGTGCCATCAAAGCCAGCCCGGCAAGCGTCACATTCGCCACAACCATGTGTAAATGGGGCGATGACAAAATCACCTGGTTTGACAGTTGTGATAGCTGAACCTACAGATTCAACAATGCCTAGTGCTTCATGGCCATCATTGACTGAATGTGGTTTTTTGTGATCACCGTTGGCATATGACCAAAGATCAGAACCACAGACGCAGGCACGAACGACTTTGATGATGACATCATCATCAGCTTGTAAACTTGGTTGATCAACTTCTTCGACGGCGATTAATCCCGCTTTTTCAAAAATTGCAGTTTTCATAAGTATTATACCCGAACCACTGAGAAGATTAATAACACTAACTCAGTGGTCAATTCCTTTCATTATTAAACTATTTTTTAGCGACTAAGATGGGGAATATAAAAATGGCTGCTTAACCTTGGCCATCTTTAAAAGCCGGATAGAGGGTCATGCCCCCGTCAATGAATAACGTAATCCCGGTGACGTAACTTGACTCTTCTGAAGCTAGCCATGCAGCACCAGCGGCTACTTCTTCTGGTGTCCCAATTCGATTCATGGGAACCATTGAAACGGTTTGATCATATTGAGCTTGATCAGCAAATTTTTCGGCGTTAATTGGGGTATTAATCGCACCTGGTCCGATAGCGTTCACCCGAATACCGTCTTTTGCATATTCCATCGCAATTGTTTGCGTTAGGAGTTTTACGCCACCTTTAGCGGCTGCATAGCTAGCAAAAGTAGGCCAAGGAATTTGTTCATGAACAGATGACATGTTAATGATATTCCCTTTTTTATGCTGTGCTTTGAAGTACGCTAGTGCGGTCTTAGCACCCAAAAAAACGCCAGTTTGATCAATTGTTACGACTTTGTTCCATGCTTCTAAAGTGAGTTCATGGGTTGGTGCTTGAATTTCCATACCGGCATTATTAACCCAGATATCTAAAGTACCAAAGTGATCTAAGGCAGTCTGTAATAGTAATTGATTGCCAGCTTCCGTCGCAACGTCAGCTTGGACTGTAACCGCTTGGCCCCCATTGGCGATTACTTGCTCAGCTGCTTCTTGGGCGCCCTTTGAATCACTATTGTAGTTGACGACCACGGCCATTTTTTCTTGGCCAAAGCGTTTAGCAATTGCTTTACCAATTCCTTTGGAGCCGCCAGTAATGACTGCGACTTTACCATTTAAATCTGTATACATTCCATCATCCTCTTTGTCAATAATATTGTGATACTGAGCATTGGTTTATTAAACAGCAATGACTGACAAAATATCAGTCATTGCTGCACATCGTCTATGATAATCCCTTAGAGTAGCTGTAAGTCAAGCAAAAAGTTTAAGGGGTTTAGAAGTAATGCAAAGAAGTAGCGGCCAGTTTCAAACTAATCGATACTCAATGCGCATTACGCTTGATTAGTTTTTTCAGCACTAGTGCCGTGACTAATGAAGTGACCAGGGCACTGGTTACAGTGAGCATCATCATATTAGGCTTGCTTAAAATGATAACTAAGCCACAGCCAACAATGGCGAACACCCCGATAGCAGTTGATTTGGTTAATTTGAATTGAAGACGATTATAGTAACTAGCAATAATAATTCCGCTGTAAAATAGCAATAATCCGCTATATAAATAGATTGTGGCAAAAAGTTTATTAGCGATCCGATCATCGATAAAGTGAAGCGCGACGGTGATTAAACTAATGCCAAACAGGATTAAATAATGGAGATAGATCAGTAAATTACCAGTTTCATTTGGGCGTTGGGTTTCAATTAGATGGTCAAACTCTGTAATATAGGTGAAAAATAGATTTGCAACAATCATAAAAATTAAAATGGACCAGATTGAAAAGTGTTCTGGCGTAAAGTAAGGCGCAATTCCGACAATCGTTTCGCCAAACGTGATGATAATCAATAATGTGAGTCGCTCTAACAAATGGCTGAAGATAATCGGGTGTTTTTTGGTATAGGTACCAGTTAAACCGGGGGCAATCCAACTGATTAGTGTCCCAATTAAAGCAATATAAACACCGCTAATTGTGGGAATTAGCCCCCCAAGTAACAGTGAGATAGTACGAAAACCGAGAATTAGGGAAAAAATTGTCGCAATTTTTCGGTCATCAAGTTGGTTACTTTTACGATAAGTGATTAGATATTGTAGACAAAGGGTGAAGGATAATAAACTAGCAGCCAAGAAAAAACGTTGATGATTTTGCCATTTATTAAAACTATTTGATAGGTAAAGGACAATCATCATATCAGTAAAAGTAAATATAACGTCCGTCCAAGATGATTGTCCATAGCGATTCGTGTAGACCGTCTGGACCATCCATGAATTAATAAAAACAATGATTACTACTGCAAAAATTAAAAAGTTGGTTATATTCACCACGCCTTGGTCCAAGTGATGAATTAAATCAGTTGCTCTTGAAATCATATAAACGAAGACTAGATCGTAGAATAATTCAAGCATACTGACGGGTTTTGTTAAAATGTTATCCATGATGTTCACTCCAATTAACTTTGTTCAATGTTGACTTAAACGATAGTTCGCTAGGATGTTAAGCGAATGCTTTTTTAAAACGGCGGATATATTCAGAAGCCACTGCAGTGAGGACGCGATCTTTGCGCCACACTAAGCGGCAATGGGTTTGAATAGATGGCTCTAGGGGGATGAAGGTTGATTTGTCATTATCCCTATACTTAGTGACGCCTTCGATGACTAGTGCATTGGTTGTTTGTAATTCAACTAATGGCAAAATGTTATAATGTAAGTTATAGCTCCCAGTGATATTTAGGGTTTCTTGTGCTTGACCATACCAGTCAGCCAACATGCGCATCACTGCTGGACGATTGGGGAGTATCAAGGGTAATTCAGTGAAATCACTGGGCGTTATAGTTGATTTACTAGCTAAAGAGGCTGTTTTCGCCACTAAGAGGCCCCATTTTTCACCACGAGGTAATTGAATGGAAAAATATTTAGCGGTATTGATTGGTTCAATTAGGATAGCAACATCGATAAGCCCTTTGTCTAATTGATCAGTAATAAAATCGCCATTGCCAGTGATGATGGCGTAAGTAATGTTAGGATAATCATGGACTAGTTCGGCTAGTATTGTAGCCATTGTATCTGAATTATCCGCTTCAATACAGCCTATCCGGAGGTTACCGTTAAATAATTGTTGTTTTTGATCAATGAAGACTTGTTCGGTTGCTTGATCAAGTGCTAATATTTCCTCAGCACGGCTTTTAAGAAATAAGCCGGCCTCAGTTAGAACTAATTTATGGTGTGTTCGTGAGAAAAGTGGCGTGCCTAAATAGTCCTCTAACTCGCGAATTTGGCGACTTAATGTGGGTTGGGTCACATGTAGTTGTTTAGCAGCATTTGAAACTGATTCTGCGTTTGCGACTGTCCAAAAATACCGTAATAAACGAATTTCCATTTTTTCACCTGATTCCCAATAATATGCTTATTAGGCATATTATACATTAATATAAGTATTTTACGCATATTCAATTTGGCGTTAAATTATATATATCGATTTTGGATAACTTTTCATAATGGGTGTCACAGAGAGTTATAGTCAAAGAAAGAAGTTAATCAATTATTATTAAGGAGTGTTGACAATGAACAAAATATTAATTTTAGGCGCGTATGGTAAAACGGCGCAGCTAGTGATCGAACGTCTTTTAGCTGAGACTGATTTACAATTGCATTTATTTTTACGACAAGCTAATCGGTTAAGCAAATATGAACAAAATGAGCGCGTGACATTGATTGAAGGAGATGTCAAAAATACTGATCAATTAATTACCGCGATGAATGATATTGATTTAGTCTATTCGAATGTTGGTGGGACCGATTTATTTGATGCGACTAAGAGCATTTTAAAGGCGATGACAGTTGCGAAAGTCAAACGATTAATTTTTTATAGTGCATTAGGGGCTTATCATGAAGTACCAGGTAAGTTTGGTGCTTGGAATGAAACCGCCATTGCCGATTTTTTACCGGGTTTTAGACAATCAGCACAACTAATTGATCAACAACAAACGATTATCACAACGCAGTTACGGCCTGCTTGGTTGACTGATAAGGCGGAAATCGATTATGAATTAACGCAACGTGATGAAGCATTTAAGGGGACTGAAGTGTCGCGTGCCAGTGTGGCCGATGTTATTGTGAAGATTATTAAAGATCCTACGCAATATCAACAAGCTAGTTTGGGAATCAATAAGCCGGGAACAGATGGCGATAAGCCAAGTTGGTTGTAATATGCAAAACGAAATAATTGATGTTTTTGCGCATGTATTACCCCCGAAATTTTTAAAGCAGATGTTACAAATAGCGCCCCATGCTTTGGACACAGCTGAGTGGATGAAAAATCCCTTATTGTCAGACATCCCCAAACGAATAGCGACGATCGAACCCGGTCATCAAGAAATTATTTCTAATGTCAATCTCAATCCTGAAGACTTTGGCTCAGCTTCACAAGCTGCTGATTTATGCTATCAGGCTAATGAAGAATTGGCTCAACTTGTTCAAAAATATCCACAAACCTTTCCAGCAGCAGTTGCTATGGTTCCCATGAATAACATCCCAGCGGCTTTAAAGATAATTGATACACAAGTTGCGTCATCTTCAAAATTAGCGGGGATTCAGTTATTTACACGGGCCTTGAATCAATCGATTACCAGTCCTGAGTACGAGCCGTTATTTGCCAAAATGGCGACACTGGGAAAACCGATTTGGTTACATCCTATTTTTGATGAACGTAAACCAGATAATAACCTCACTTTTAGTTGGGAATACGAACAGACGCTTGCGATGGATGCAATTGTGGCCCAAGGTTATTTCGACCGTTATCCACAATTGAAAATAATTGTCCACCATGCTGGCGCAATGGTCCCTTATTTTAGTGAACGTATTTTCCATATTCAAGGTCCAGAAAAGTATCAAGCCTTTAAAAAATTCTATGTGGATACTGCATTGTTAGGCAATCCAAGTGCGATTCAATTAGCAGTTGATTTTTTTGGTGTGGATCATGTTCTATTTGGAACCGATACGCCATTGGGAATCCCACCAATTGGGCCAACTAAAGTGATTCAACAAGCGATTGCGGCTACTGAATTATCACAACTTCAGCAACAACAAATATTATTTGAAAATTGGCACACGATTCAAAAAGGGGTTAAAAAGGATGAATGATTTAGCACAAACTACGCAATTTAAGACGTTAATTCAACCATTACTAGCTGATGTCGATCAAGCGACACGCGCCCATTTGACCAATGATCGGTTGTTCATCCCGCTAATTGCCATGGCGGTTCAAGGTCAGATGAATTTAATTCAAGCACAAACGCGTAGTGCATTCGAGGCAGGCATTAAGCCTGAAAAAATATTAGAAGTCATCTACCAATTGTCACCGATAATCGGGATCACAAAGGTTTTGGCGGCTGTTGAGCAGATTAACCTTACTTTCGAACAATTGAAGCGTGTTGTCCAAGAGCCCATCGCACAGGAGTCAGATCATTTTGGGGCTGAGGTGCAGGCTAAACTGTATGGCACTGAAATTAAACAGTTGCTCAAAGATTTGCCGGATAATGCAGGCCAGTTTATTTCAGAAATGTTAACCCAACACTTTTTTAATGATTTTTATCGGCGTAGTGAACTCAGTGTCAAAGAACGTGAACGGTTTGAATTATTAGCGCTGATTGCATTAAATGTTGATTTTCAAATTAAAGCACATGCTCGCGGCAGTCTCAAAGCAGGTAACACTGAAGCAGAACTAATTTGGTCAATCGTTCAGTTATTGCCATACATTGGTTTTCCCCTAGTGATTAATAGTGTTCAACTGGTTCATCAGGCGGGCCAAGCATTGGCTAGCGAGGCGAAATAATTAAGCACCAGCGCCTAATCCGCTTTTTCGTTGGTCATTCGCGATAGTAGTGGTGAGTCTTTTGATATGAACAAATGGCAACATTTAATCAGCAGATTAAAGGCCAACCTTATGCTGGAAACGTGATATTTTTAACGGGAAATAGTGAACGCCATCTGATGAAGCCGGCGTTGATGGATATGATTACTGATTTTTTTAAAGCTAATTTATAACAAGGTCAGCCAACTCATGGCTGGCCTTTTAATTAACTTCGCCATTTGATAATCACCATTTCCGTGGTAGTCTGTATATAAAGCTATCAGATGGAGGTTAGGTAAACGTGGAAAATGGACGACTTAGACGCGCCAGTCAGTTTAATAAGACGCGGTTTCGCTTTGTAGGCAAGGGATTATTAGTTGGGGCGTTCACTGGATTAGTGGTCAGTTTATTTCGCTTAGCGATTGAAAAAGGGCTGGCCTTCATTATAACTATCTATCAAGGGTTAAATATGCATCCGTGGTACTGGGGACCATTGATTGGCGCTAATTTAGTGATTGGGCTGTTGGCCGCCCAATTACTAAAAAAAGAACCGAATATTAGTGGTTCGGGGATTCCGCAAGTTGAAGGACAGTTGGAAGGGGAGTTTGATTTCAATTGGTGGTCAATCTTGTGGCGTAAATTTGTTGGTGGTATTTTAAGTATCGCACCGGGGTTATTTTTAGGACGAGAAGGCCCGTCGATTCAACTGGGGGCTGCTATTGGGCAAGGGGTTGCCGCTAAGCTTAAAAATCGCGGGGCAGATCGGCGCATTTTGATCGCCAGCGGGGCAGCTGCTGGCTTATCGGCTGCGTTTAATGCGCCGATTGCTGGGACCTTTTTCGTATTAGAAGAAATTTATCATAATTTTTCACCATTAGTCTGGATTACATCGTTAGCGAGTGCGATTGCGGCAAATTTCATTTCGTTGAACTTCTTTGGTTTAACACCGACTTTACATATTACGTACGCGCAGAGCTTACCAATTAATCAGTATTGGCATTTGTTGGTCCTAGGTGTGATATTAGGATTACTAGGATACGCGTATCAAAAGGTATTGCTATGGTTACCGCAATTTTATGCAAAGATCCCCTTGCCAAAAGCGTATACCGGGTTAGTACCATTGTTATGTGTTTTACCAATTGGTTATTTTTGGCCGGAAATTTTAGGCGGTGGTAACGGTTTGATTGCACACCTTGGCCAAAATCTGCCGACGATTAGTGTGATTGCTGGTTTATTCTTATTACGATTTATATTTTCAATGGTTTCATATGGCTCGGGACTACCAGGTGGGATTTTTCTGCCGATCTTATCACTCGGTGCTTTAATTGGGGCCCTTTATGGACTTGTGATGGTTCAATTCGGCTGGTTAGCACCGATTTATGTCCCTAATTTAATTATTTTTGCGATGGGTGGGTACTTTGCTGGCATCGGGAAAGCCCCATTCACAGCTATTTTATTAGTGACTGAAATGGTCGGTTCACTCGTCCACTTGATGCCATTGGCGATTTTATCGTTAGTGGCTTACATTGTCGTTGATTTAATGGGTGGCGCACCCATCTACGCGTCATTATTACAACGTGCACTCGGTAAACCACAGCGTAAGTTGGCAACATTTTCTGATCGCTTAGAAGTACCAGTATTTGCTGGCGCACCGTTAGAGGATCGCCAAGTCCGCGAAGTGGATTGGCCGAAGACGTGTTTGTTAATTGCGATTGTTCGTGGTGAATCTGAACTGATTCCGCATGGCGATACGTTGATTCGCGCTGGTGATACGTTGATTGTGCTAACTGATCATCAACTACGAGCGACTGTACGGCGGCAAATTGAAGACGCTGCCCAAGCCTTACAAAATACGGATGAAAATCTCGTTAAATAATCGATAAAAAAGTGGTGATTAACTACTTTTTATGCTAAAGTATTAAAAGACAGTGTAGATAGAAAGGTAGGGAATTAGGTTGGAAAATCTTATCCTGAACTTATTATTAATCGATTCCATCTTGATTGTGATCGCAGTCATGATGCAGCCAAGTAAACAACAAGACGCTTTGAGTGCATTATCAGGTGGTTCTGGTGATTTATTTGGCAAGCAAAAGGCCCGGGGATTTGAAGCTTTCATGCAAAAAGTAACCGTTGTTTTAGGGGCTTTATTCTTCGTCTTTGCATTAGCTTTAGTGTACTTATCATCGCACTAATCCATGTGAGACGGGTCGAATTCTAATAAGAACGTTGATGCGGTCTCCTGTTGAATGGCAGGAGACCTTTTTAAATGAATTCAAGCAGGAATGACTTGGAGGTGAGCATATGACGTATCGATTGCCACAACCGTTTTATTTTGACGGCGGCTCAGTCGGAGTTGTGTTGTTGCATGCTTATACAGGCAGTGCTAACGATGTTCGTATGATGGGGCGCTTTTTGGAGAAGCATCAGTTAACGGTTTATGCACCGCAATTTGCAGGGCATGCAACGGCAGATCCAACCGAAATTTTAACACGTGGGTCTGTCGAGGCATGGTGGGCCGACACGGTGACTGCGGTTGAGCAGCTATCGGCGGTCAACAAGCAACCGTTATTTGTTTTCGGGTTGTCGTTAGGCGGATTGTTTGCCATGCGTGCGATAGAAAAATTACCACAAGTTTATGGTGGTGGGATTTTTAGTGCACCAGTCCTCGAAGGCCCGAGCGCTAAGTTGACGCCGCTTTTTGGACAATATGCCAAGACAATGATGCAGCTGACATCTGTCTCAAGCGTGACACAAAAAGCACGTTTGGCAACCATTGATCAGCGATTACCACAACAACTCACATCAATTGGCATCTTTAGTCGCCAAGTTGTGACGGACTTGAAACACATTAAAGATAAACCGATTTTCATCGGTCAAGGCGGGCAAGATCAAATTATCGATTCAACACAAGCCCAAGTTTTATACCAGCAATTAACGCAATCCAACATACCAGTTGATTATCATTGGTACCCACAAGCCGGCCATGTCATTACGGTCGATAATGCGCACCACCAATTAGAAACAGATGTCCTAGAATTTATAAACCGTTTTAAGAAATGAGAAAGAGGTGTTGATTTGACACAGGTTGAACAGATGAAAGCAGCAATTCTTGCGATTTTTAAAGCAGATGCAACGCAACAATTAAACGTATCCGAAATTAGTGAACGAATCGGCGTTGCCGGTTCACAAGGGTTTAAGGACCTAGTGAAGGTATTAGCAGAATTAGAAGGGGATAAGACATTGAATATGGATGATGCCGGTAAGTTCCGATTACCGGCAAGCAACCGCCTTGTTGAGGGGGTTTTTCATGCTAACGATCGCGGCTTTGGCTTCGTTTCAATCGTTGATAAGGAACCTAATGACCCAGATGTTTTTATTGCCCCACCAAATACGAACTTTGCGATGAATGGCGACACGGTTGAAGTAGCCATCATCAAAGAAGCAGAAGAAAATAACCGTCGCGGCCCTGAAGGAAAAGTGGTCAAGGTGATCACGCGGGGAATTGAAGAAATCGTCGGCGAATTCATGCCTTATTCAGACATCCAAAAAGAAAAGACAGGTTTGATTGGTTATATTCAAAGCCATGCCAAAAAATTAAGCAGTTATTTAATTTATCTGACCGATAATGGCTTACATCCACAAAAAGGCGATATGGTGCAAGTCGATATTACGTCATATCCAAGTGTTAATACACCTGGTCAAATGCGCGGAATTGCTAAACAAGTGTTAGGCAACAAAAATGATCCAGGGGTTGACGTCTTATCAATCGTGTACCAGCATGATATTAAGACGGACTTCCCAGAAGAAGTTCGGCTTCAATCAGAAGCGATTCCAGATACTGTTTTAGAGGCTGACAAATTGGGTCGTAAAGATTTAACAGACCAAGATGTTGTTACAATTGATGGTGACGACTCTAAGGATTTTGATGACGCGGTTAACGTTAAGAAATTAGCAAATGGCAACTACTACTTAGGGGTCCACATTGCTGACGTGAGTCACTATGTTACTGAAGGCTCACCATTGGACGTTGAAGCCTTAGAACGCGGGACGAGTACTTACTTGACTGATCGTGTAATCCCAATGTTACCATTCCGTTTATCAAACGGAATCTGTTCATTGAATCCAGATGTTGAACGACTCGCTTTAACGTGTGAAATGGAAATCAATGAACACGGCGTGGTAGTGGATCACAAGATTTTCCCAAGTGTCATCAAGTCAACAGCGCGGATGACCTACAAAAACGTCAATAAGATCTTAACGGAGCATGACGCTGCCTTACGGGCACAATATGAACGCCTTGTGCCAATGTTTGAAACGATGTCAGAATTACATGAAATTCTCTTGAAGAAGCGCCATAACCGTGGGGCAATCGATTTTGAAGAAGATGAAGCAAAAATTATTGTTGATGAAAATGGTAAGGCCATCGACATTGAGTTGCGTCAACGCGGACTTTCAGAACGGATGATTGAATCATTCATGTTGGCCGCTAATGAAACGGTTGCTGAACATTATAGTACCGCTAATGCCCCTTTCTTATACCGGGTCCATGAAACACCAGATGCTGATAAGATGAAGAATTTCTTCGAATTTATCACCGCTTATGGGATTCAAGCACACGGTTCAAGTAAGAAAGTGACACCAATGATGCTTCAGGAAGTCTTGACACAAATTGAAGGGCAACCTGAACAACCAATTATTACAACCATGCTATTAAGAAGTATGCAACAGGCACATTATTCTGATGAATCTCTTGGTCATTTTGGCTTGGGTGCGGAATTCTACACGCATTTCACATCACCCATCCGCCGTTATCCTGATTTGATGGTCCATCGATTGATTCATAGTTATGCTACCAACGGCATGACCATTGAAGAAAAAGAAAAATGGGCACCTAAGTTACAACCAGTCGCAGAACAAACATCACTTGAAGAACGCCGCTCAATCGATACTGAGCGGGAAGTGGTTGACCTTAAGAAAGCTGAGTACATGCTTGATAAGATCGGCAATGAATACGATGCTGTGATTAGTTCGGTGACGAGTTTTGGGATGTTTATTGCATTACCAAATACGGTTGAAGGACTTGTCCACATTTCCCAGATGAAAGATGACTACTATAGTTTCGTTGAGAGTCAATTAGCACTTGTCGGTGAAAGAACCCATAAGATATTCCGCATTGGCCAGCCAGTTCGCGTAAAAGTTGCGAATGTTGACTTAGATGCGCATTCAGTGGACTTTGAATTATTAGCTAGCGAAGAAGTACCGTTAGCTTCTGCAGAAGTCTTAAGTCAGATTGAAGCCCGACCAAAGCGGCCAGTCCGGCCACGTGATCATGAAAAAGGTGGCCAACGGCGTGGTGATCAAAACAAAAATAATCATCCAAGACGCCCAGCTACGAATAAGGACTCACAAAAACGTACTTTTAAAAGTAGGTGATTGAATGGCAAAGAAACATCCTCAAAAACCAGCGAACTTAATTGCACAGAATAAAAAAGCTGGTCACGATTATAATATTTTGGAAACATTCGAAGCAGGCTTAGTGCTCACTGGTACCGAGATCAAATCGGTCCGTAAGGGCAAAATTAATTTACGTGACGGGTTCGCCCGGGTGCGTAAAGGGGAAGCCTATCTCGAAAACGTCCATATTAGCCCTTACGAACAAGGTAATCAGTTCAATCATGACCCATTGCGCAATCGAAAGCTATTGTTGCACAAGAAGGAAATTGCAAAAATTGGTGCCTTGACAAAGAATAAAGGGATTACCATTGTGCCGTTACGGGTTTATTTAAAACATGGTTTTGCCAAAGTTTTAATCGGCGTTGGCGAAGGTAAACGGGAATACGATAAGCGTGAAACACTTAAACGAAAAGAACAAGATCGGGAAATGGCGCGCGCGGTTCGGCTTAAAGGTTAGCGTGCTAATTAAAAATTTAAGCAGGAAGTTAAAAAGGCTATCACAAATTTTATTTTGTGTTAGCCTTTTTTATTGGCAGTATTTGATTTGTTAACGGTTACAAACACGGTTTTATTACACAAAAATTATAAATGTCTTCAAACTGTAATATAACGTCATTGATCTGAAATCTTCTTAAGGGGATTGTTGCGTATAATCAAATCTGAGTTATGAATGGAGGAGTTTAACAAGATGCGATTTAGAAAACTAGCGTTAGCTGTTGTTACCGGTTTAGTTGCAATGGTTACGATGGGCACATCTGTTAGTGCTGCCAGTTTGAGTGAATTACAAGCCCAAGAAAGCAGTACCCAAAAAAGTATTAATGATACGAATTCGAAGATTCAAGCTACTTTAACAAGTGTGAATGCGAAGTATCAAGAAATTAACGCCTTAAAGGAAAAGATTAAGGATAACGAAAAAAATATTGAACGATCACAAACGCTTTTAAAAAAGCAACAAGCAACATTAGCCAAACGCAAAAGTTATGCTAAGGAACGCTTACAATCACTTCAACGGACAGCTGATGACCGCAATGTTGTCAACGCACTATTGTCAGCTGATTCTTTGAGCGATTTCTTCAACCGGGCTTACACATTAACCATTCTTCAAAGTGCGGATAACCATAACATGGACGAATTAGCACAGAGTTACCGCGACACACAAGCGATTCAAAGTAAGTTACAAGCTAGCAAAACGGAACTTGATGAACAGCGTAGTAGTTTAGATCAGCAATCTGCTGAACTGGAACAACAAGTGGCTGGGTTAAAGAATAATTTAAGTCAAAGCCAAGCAAATCTTGCCAAAATTGCTAAAGAAAAAGCGGCAGAACAAGCACGGGAAGAAGCTGAAGCTAAAGCGGCTGAAGCAGCTAAAAAAGCGGCCGATGAAGCAGCACAAGCATCAGTTGCACCAGCTGCGGATTCAAGTGCTCAACAAGCAGCTTTAGCAAGCGCTGCTGATGGTAAGGCCGGTCAAACGATTCAAGTACAAGCGACTGCTTATTCAACTGCTCAAGCTGGATTAAGTCATTTTGGTGCTACTGGGATTGATTTAACTAAAAATCCGAACTGTATTGCCGTTGATCCGAGCGTTATTCCGTTAGGGTCACTTGTCTTAGTCCCTGGTTACGGGTATGCAATTGCTGGTGACACAGGTGGCGCGATTAAAGGCCATATTATTGATGTGCATTTCCCGACTGTTGCGCAATGTAAGAGTTGGGGCCGTCGGCATATTACAATCACAATTATTAAATAAGCTTAAAAACAGCCTTGGTCAAGGCTGTTTTTTTACCTAAAAGATTATTAGGGTAAAATAAATAATATTTAATAAAGGTTGTTACGACAACTCTTAATGATTATTGTTGATAATTATCCGGGAAAGCTAGTTGAAATATATAATTTAATACTATAGACTATTGATATCGCTTTAAGTCGAAGTACTGAATAATGTGTGCGTGAAACTTATCATTGGTTAATGATTGATGAGTTTCAGTATGTAGGAGGAATAGAAATGGATACAAATAATAACACCGATTTAATCGGTAGCACCTCAGCAGATTTTATGGAATTCGCAGGTTTATACCGGTGGTTAATTAACAATTTAAGCGATTCCATGAGTCGGGAAAGTCAAAAGTACGGTTTATCTTTTGATCAATTTTTAGTGATGCATGAGATTCAAAATGCTAATAATGAAACAACCAACAGTGCTTTGGCAGATAAAATGCAAGTGAGTCGTTCAGCGATTTCACGTCAATGTCGCTCACTACGTAAGATGGCCTTTATTGCGGAACAATCTGACGAAAATGACCAACGCATTCGGCGTGTTCATTTAACCGAAAAGGGTTTGGAAGTTTATCGTCACCTCTTAACCTATTACGTCGACTTGTACAAGGATTTACAAAATGAAATTGGCCAAGATACTGTTGACGCAACAATCGACCAAAGTAAGAAAATCTTTGGTCGGATGGCATCAATGAACATGGAGCGCCCAGAAGCAAAATAAACGTTACAAAAGGCTGCAAGCATTATTGCGGTCTTTTTTTATGCGCTTGCCAACGGTCGCGCATAATGACGCGCGTCACTTTCTTTGTTAGAATAGAGCTAGCCACTTTACGAATGTAGGAGGAACAATATGGGTTCTCAAAAGAAATTATTATTAGTCGACGGCAATAGTGTTGCATTTCGAGCATTCTTCGCAATGCATCAAGCTTTAGATCATTTCACCAATCAGGCGGGGTTGCACACTAATGCAATTTACGCCTTTAAGAATATGTTGGATATTATTTTGAAAAAAATTGAACCAACGCACGTGTTAGTTGCTTTTGATGCGGGTAAAACAACTTTTAGAACCGAACAGTTTGCCGACTACAAAGGAAGCCGTTCTAAAACGCCACCTGAATTAACGGAACAGTTTCCCTATATCAAAGAACTCTTGACAGCCTATGGGATTCAGTCTTATGAACTCGCCAATTTTGAAGCGGACGATATCATCGGCACGCTCGCTAAGCAAGCAGAAACTGATGGGTTTACAGTCGATATTGTTACCGGCGATCGTGACCTAACCCAATTGACGACTGACCAGACAACGGTCAACATCACTGTCAAAGGCGTCAATGAAATTGAAGCGTATACTCCTGAACACGTTCAAGCCAAACTCGGTTTAGCGCCAAGTCAAATTATCGATTTAAAAGGATTGATGGGTGATACTTCTGACAATTATCCTGGAGTGACCAAGGTCGGTGAAAAGACCGCCCTTAAATTGATTACGGAATTTGGCAGTATTGAAGGGGTCTATGAACATGTCGATGAAATGAAAAAGAGTAAACTGAAAGAACATTTGATTGAAGATCGTGACTTAGCCTTCATGAGTAAGACATTGGCAACTATTAAACGTGATGCTCCCATTACGATTGGTTTAGACGATGTGGTCTATAACGGGCCAGATATGGCTGCCTTAGTTGCTTTTTATCAAGAAATGAATTTCAAATCATTTCTAAGCCAATTAGATGTTGCTCCGGTGGCATCGACTGCCACCGAAGACTATCAATTTACGGTGTTAACTCTTGATAATATCGCCGATGTCGTGACAACGACGGAAAACGTTGCGTTTGGCATCGAAATGTTAACCGACAATTACCATACGGCCGACCTGATTGGTTTTTATATCGGCCGGCCAGACCATTGGTATGTTAGCGACGATGTGACGCTCTTAACAGAACCGGTTTTAAAAACGTGGTTAGAGGATGCGAAGCGGCCAAAAGCGGTTTTTGATGTGAAACGTAATCAAGTTGCCGCGAATCGCTTAGGAATTCACTTAGCGGGTGTTCAATTTGACTTACTATTGGCGTCTTACTTACTGAATACGACTAATAATAGTAATGATCTTGGAACGGTTGCGAATCTGCATCAATATCAGAATGTGCAAACAGATGAAACCGTTTATGGGAAAGGCGCTAAACGCGCAGTCCCTGTCGATTCAACGGTGCTCTATCAACACCTGATTCAAAAGGCAGCCGCTATTTACAAATTAGCACCACAACTCACAGCACAATTAAAAGAACATCAACAATTCGATTTATTCGTCGATATGGAATTACCCCTAGCGCTCGTTCTGGCTGATATGGAAATCACAGGTGTTCGGGTCGATGCGAGTCGGCTACAACAAATGGGCGGCGAGTTCAGCCAAACCCTTAAAATTTTGGAAGAAAAGATTTATGCAGAAGCTGGTGAGACGTTTAATATCAATTCCCCCAAGCAATTAGGGGTCATTTTATTCGAAAAGATGGGGTTACCCGTGATTAAAAAAACTAAGACTGGCTATTCAACGGCGGTTGATGTTTTAGAACAACTTAAAAAAGCGGCACCAATCGTGCAAACCATTTTGGATTATCGTCAAATTGCTAAGATTCAATCAACGTATGTTGAAGGATTATTGAAATCAATTCATCAAGATAATAAGGTACACACCCGGTATTTGCAAACCTTGACGCAGACTGGGCGCTTGTCATCGGTTGATCCTAACTTACAAAATATTCCAGTGCGGCTAGCAGAAGGTCGTAAAATTCGGCAAGCGTTTGTCCCAAGTCAACCAGGTTGGCAGATGTTTGCTTCTGATTATTCACAAATTGAATTACGGGTTTTAGCCCATATTTCAAAGGATGCTAATATGCAAGAGGCATTCAAGGAAGACCGTGATATTCATGCGAATACGGCGATGAAGATTTTCGGCCTATCTAGTGCAGACGAAGTTACGCCAGATATGCGGCGGCAAGCCAAAGCAACGAACTTCGGGATCGTCTACGGAATTAGTGACTATGGGTTATCACAAAACATTGGGATTACAAGGGCTGAAGCCAAGCGCTTTATTGAAGCGTACTTCGAACAGTATCCAGGTGTACATCAATTCATGCAAGATATCGTGAAAAAGGCGCGTGAAGAAGGCTACGTTGAAACGCTTTTCCATCGCCGCCGTTATTTACCAGATATTCACGCTAAAAACTTTAATCTGCGGTCATTTGCGGAACGTACAGCAATGAATACCCCGATTCAAGGGAGTGCCGCTGATATCATTAAGATGGCAATGATTTTAATGCAAGCTGAATTGAAAAAGGCAGGCTTACAAGCAAAAATGCTCTTACAAGTGCATGATGAATTGATTTTTGAAGCACCAGAATCAGAAATACCAATATTAGAAAAATTAGTGCCAAGTGTAATGGATTCTGCAGTTTCACTAGCGGTGCCGCTTAAAGTTGAAAGTGGCTTCGGGCCCACTTGGTATGACATTAAGAAATAAGGGGACGGAAAATGCCAGAATTACCAGAAGTTGAAAATGTACGCCGCGGGCTGGCGCAATTAGTAGTCGGTAAGACAATTCAAAGTATCACGATTCGTTGGTCAAAAATTATCAGTAATCCAGACGATGTGTTCGTTGAGGGCCTGACTGGTCGGCAGATTATCGGTGTTGATCGGCGTGGCAAGTATTTGTTGATTCGTTTTGATCAAAACCTAACCGTTGTGAGTCACTTGCGGATGGAAGGTAAGTATGAAGTTGATGATCAATCGGTACCAATGACTAAGCATACGCATGTGGTTTGGACGTTTACGGATGGTCAGCAGTTACGGTATCTTGATTCACGTAAGTTTGGCCGAATGCTATTAATTGAAACGGGGCAAGAAAACACTGTCGCTGGGTTGAAAGATTTAGGCGTTGAACCAACCCCAGCAACGTTTAAAAAAGGCGCCTTTTATCAGGCATTGCAGAAACATAAAAAAGCGATTAAACCACTGTTGCTAGACCAAAAAATTGTAACCGGTCTTGGGAATATCTATGTGGATGAAACGCTGTGGTTGAGTCGCATTCATCCAGAAACACCCGCGAATTTATTGTCAAAAGCAGAAACTGATCGCTTACATGATGAAATCATTACGGAGTTAGAGCTGGCAACCAATAACGGTGGGACAACGGTCAATACATTCTTGGACGCAGCAGGCCACGCGGGCGCCTTCCAGGAGATGTTGCATGTTTACGGTAAGAAAGGGCAACCGTGTGATCGGTGTCAGACACCAATCGAGAAAATTAAAGTAGCCCAGCGCGGTACGCATTTTTGCCCGCATTGCCAGATTAAGGAAGAAGCAGTTCAATGACGTATTTTCTAGGTTTGACGGGTGGCATTGCCAGTGGCAAGTCGACGGTTTCAGCACTGTTTAAAGAACAGGGCGTTCCAGTAATTGATGCTGATCAAATCGCTCATCAGATATTGGCGACTAATCAGGCGGTACAGGCCCAGTTACAAGCAGCTTTTGGAGTAGCAGTTGTTAAAAATGGGCAAGTTGATCGGCCTGTGTTGGCCCAGCAAGTATTCGGTAACCCAGAGGCTTTGGCCCAGTTAAATGCAATTACTGGTCCTGCTATTTTGACGGTCATTAAGCACCAGATGCAAATAGCGGCTGCGCCCCTTGTTGTGTTGGATGTGCCGCTGTTATATGAACAGCACTACGAACAGTTCTGCGATGGCGTTGCCGTTGTCTATGTTGAACGGGCAATGCAATTGAAACGGTTGATGGCACGTAATCAAATTACCGTAGAACAGGCGAATGCGCGGATCGATAGTCAATGTGATTTGGCGGCTAAAAAAGCGCGTGCGGATTTTGTGATCGATAATCAAGGCACACCAGCAATGTTGCGGCAGCAGGTTTTAGAGTTGCTACAACAGTTGTGTCATAAAAAGTAACAAAAGCGGTCAAACAGGATAATCTGTTCGACCGCTTTTGTTGTTTGGCAAAGGTGAAATGCCTTGTGTCTGATACATTTTTTATTTAGCCTGCTTGCCTGGCATGGTATACTACTGTTATACTAATTGTTTTTAAATGGATTGAATTTGAAATGAATTAATCAAAAGATAAGAAGGTGTCATTATGCTATGTCCACATTGTCATCAGAATAGTTCGCGGGTAATTGATAGTCGCCCCACGGATGAAGGGCGGGTGATTCGTCGTCGCCGTGAGTGTGAGAATTGCCGTTTCCGGTTTACAACGTTCGAACGAGTGGAACAAACCCCATTGTTGGTTATCAAGAAAAATGGTACGCGCGAAGAATTCAACCGCGATAAATTATTGCGTGGTCTGATTCGTGCTGCTGAAAAACGGCCCGTTACAATGGAGCAAATGACTGAAGTAGTTGATGAAGTTGAAAATAAGGTTCGCTCATTGGGTGAAAATGAAGTCTCTTCACAAGCGGTAGGAGAATATGTTATGCGCCTGTTACCCGATATTGATCAGATTGCCTATATTCGCTTTGCGAGTGTTTACCGCGAATTCAAGGATATGAATGTTTTTATGAGTGAATTACAAGAAATGATGAATAAAGAAAAGGCGAAGAAGTCGAATTAAGGAAGAGGGGTTAGCCGATGTCAGATGCATTTGAATTTTTAAGTCCAAAAGACGGTTTTTCAGTGACAAAAGCTAACTATTTGACCGACTTCGATCAAACAGTCGTCACTTACTTATATCAACCATTGATGGGGGCTGTTGCTTACAGTCTCTATCTTTTGTTATGGAGTCAAACCAAGAAAGAAACAGAACAGCATTTTCAAACACATGCGACGTTGTTAAATCTGTTGAGTGTTGATTTACCTGCTTTTTATGATAGTCGTAGTAAATTGGAAGCACTCGGTTTGATGCGGACGTATCAAAAAAACGAGAAAACGGGGCGTAAGTTGGTATATGAATTGTATGCACCACTGCAACCACAAGCTTTTTTTAACGATGATCTGCTAAGTGTGGCATTGTTCGAAGCGGTGCGCGAAACACGGTTTGTGGAACTGCGCGATTATTTCAAGTTACGGCCGGTTTACGCTAAGGATTATCAAGAGGTTACTAAGAATTTCTTGACCGTTTTTCATGTCCAAAACGATTTATTGACGACTACCCCAAGTAGTGTAGCTGAAACCAAGACAATGTATCAACAAAAAGCCGCTAAGACGCCGCAGTTTACGCCGGTTGAGTTACGGACTTTTGATTGGGAGCTGTTACAAGATGCAACGGCGCAATATCAGATTGATACTGATCAAATTCTCAAAAATGAGCAAGGCTTATTCAATCTCCATTATTTCTATGGCCTGGATGAGATGGACTTAGCGCGCTTGATTGGCTTGACGATGAATGTTGCCGACAGTACGATTAATATGGCAGCCCTCGAACAAAACGTTTTAAACAACTATACGCGGCGTCAAAGTAACCGACAAATGCCAACCGCTACCACCACCCAAAAACCATTAGCCGAGTTACAAAAAGAATGGCAAAAAGCCGGTTTTAACGAACAAGAATTGCAGTGGCTAACAGAGAGTCAAGGTTATTTACCAGTTGATTATCTCGAATATTTAAAACAAAAAAACCACGGCTTTGTCGCCAAAAATGAAATACGGGCGTTGAAAGACTTACAAAACCGCTACATCTTCAACAATGACGTCCTCAATATTTTGGTCGTTTACATTATTTCGCAATATGATGGGCTAACGCAGGCGTTAGTTGATCGGATTGCGAATCAATGGGCCCAGCAAGGGGTAAAGACGGCAGCGGATGCGATTTTACAAATCCGCGATTTCCAGACTAAACAAACGGCGAAAGTGCAAAAAAATCGCCAAACACGTTATCAAAACAAAGCTAAAAAAGAACCAGTGCCTAAATGGGCTAAACCAGATTATCAAGCGCCGAAAGAAACAACCACACCTGAGCATCAACATGAACTAGAAGCGGCTTTGAAAAAAATTCGTGAAGGGCGGGAATCATAATGGAAAATATGGGTAAAGATTTAACGGATTACATGAATCGCCAGAAGTTAAACCAACAGTTTAATAAGTTGGTCGAAGATGCCTTGAATGATTCCGATGTCCAAGCGTTTATTCAAGCCAATAAAGACCGCCTATCGCAAGAAACGGTGACGCGGAGTGCGGCTAAGATTTACGAATACGTCATCGAAAAGAAAAAGTTAGCCAATGGGCAAACCACTTTGGCACCTGGCTATGCGCCTAAGTTAGTCTTAAATAACCATTTTATCGATGTCAGTTATGAGCCTACGGCGAGTTTACTACAAGAGCGTGAACAAGCGGCCTTACATGCACGGGTTAAGTCAATCAATATGCCACGGGATATTGAACAGGCAAAGATTGATTCGTACGATCCAACCAATCGTTTTGACGCATTGATTAAGGCTACCGCGTTTATCGGGGCTTATCGGCAAGCACCAAATGATTTTCATCAAGCGTTATACCTCAGTGGGCAATTTGGTGTCGGCAAAACTTACTTGCTAGGGGCAATTGCCAATGAACTGGCGTTATCTGGGTTTGAAACAACCCTCATTCATTTCCCGACATTTGCAGTCGAGATGAAAAATGCGATCGGGCAAAACAATGTACTTGAAAAGGTCAACGTAGTTAAGCAAGCCCCGATTCTAATGATTGATGATATTGGGGCTGATGCAATGAGTGCATGGGTTCGGGATGAAGTACTGGGCATTATTTTGCAATATCGAATGCAAGAACAACTCGCCACCTTCTTCAGTTCAAACTTCACAATGGCTGAATTAGAGACACATTTGACGACTAGCAACCAAGGAGACGAACCGGTTAAAGCGGCCCGCATCATGCAACGTGTGCGCTATTTAGCGCAAGAAATTGAAGTTGGTGGTCAAAATCGTCGCCTACAACCTTAGTAATTTAGGCTTGCTAAAAAAGCAATTAAGTGTTTTAATAGAATCAATCAATGATGAAAGACACCTTTTAAATGAACCATCGCAGAGAGAAAAACATAGCTGAAAGTTTTTCACCCCCATTTAATTGACCACTTTCAAAGGCAATACAACTGATCGGGTCGTTTCCGTTATAGACGCTTAAAGTTGGAGAACCAAATGTTGGGGTCTCAATCTGGGTGGAACCGCGAAATTAATTCGTCCCTGAGCTGCACAATTCGTGCGTCTCAGGGACTTTTTTTATTGTTGATGACAAATTAGAAGGAGTGGATAGTAATGGCAGAGATTCAATTAACTTTTCCAGATGGTGCCCAAAAGGCATTTGAACAAGCAACAAGTCTTTTAGATGTTGCTAAATCAATTAGTACAAGCTTAGCTAAAAAGGCAATTGCCGGTAAATTCAACGGTGAATTAGTTGATTTACAGCAACCAATTTTAGAAGATGGGGCAATTGAAATCATCACTAAAGATGACAAAGCAACCGATTTGATGGCAATTTGGAATACGGCAGCCTTTGTTTTAGCTGCAACGTTGAACCGTGCTTATCCCGAGATGCAATTCGGCGAAGTACATGCAACTGAAGATGGCTTCTTCTATGATACCGAAAACGAAGCTGGTCAAGTAGCTGTGACCGACTTACCAGACATTAAAAAAGCAATGAGCAAGTTAATTCAAGCTGGCGGAGCAATCGAACGTGTCAGCTTAGACAAAGCTGCTGCTAAAGCACTATTTGCTGGGCAAACTTACAAATTAGCATTATTAGATGAAATGGAAACAGACCAAGTCTTAGTTTACAAATTAGGCGATTTTGCTGATTTTGGGTTAGCACCAATGCTAGCTAAAGTGAGCGACGTTAAGGTCTTTGAACTCTTATCGGTTGCCGGCGCTTATTGGCAAGGTAAATCAAGTAATAAGATGTTACAACGGATTTACGGAACAGCTTACAACAAACAAGCTGACTTAGATGCTGACTTACAGCGTCGTCAAGAAGCTAAAGAACGTGATCACCGTGTGATTGGGAACCAATTAGACTTATTCTTTGTTGATCCTAAGGTTGGTGCGGGCTTGCCTTATTGGTTGCCAAATGGTGCTACCATTCGACGTTCAATCGAACGGTACATCATTGATAAAGAAGTTGCCAATGGTTATGAACATGTTTACACACCAATTCTAGCGAACTTAGATTTGTACAAACAATCAGGTCACTGGGATCACTACCGTGAGGACATGTTCCCACCAATGGATATGGGCGATGGCGAAATGCTTGAATTACGCCCAATGAACTGCCCATCACATATCCAAGTTTACAAACACCACCCACGTTCATATCGTGAATTACCAATTCGGTTAGCTGAACTAGGGATGATGCACCGCTATGAAAAATCAGGTGCGCTTTCAGGGTTACAACGGGTGCGTGAAATGACTTTAAATGATGGACATACATTCGTTCGTCCTGACCAAATTCAAGATGAATTCAAATCAATTTTGAAATTAATGATTGAAGTTTATTCAGACTTCAATATCAACGATTATACATTCCGTTTGAGCTACCGCGATCCTGCTAATACCGAAAAGTACTATGCTGATGATGAAATGTGGAATAAAGCACAAACGATGTTAAAAGGTGCTATGGATGATCTTGGTTTAGATTACGTTGAAGCTGAAGGCGAAGCTGCCTTCTATGGACCTAAATTGGATGTTCAAACGAAGACGGCCATGGGCAACGAAGAAACACTTTCAACAATCCAGTTAGATTTCATGTTGCCAGAACGGTTTGAATTACAATACGTTGGTGAAGATGGCGAAATGCACCGTCCAGTAATGATTCACCGTGGTTTGGTTTCAACAATGGAACGCTTCACAGCTTATTTGACAGAAATTTATAAGGGGGCTTTCCCAACGTGGTTAGCACCAACCCAAGCGGTGATTATTCCTGTTAAGAATGAATTACATTATGACTACGCAAAGAACGTTAAAGATGCCATGGTTAAACATGGGTTACGGGTCCGTATTGATGATCGTAATGAAAAAATGGGTTATAAGATTCGTGAAGCCCAAACAAGCAAGATTCCTTATACATTAGTTGTTGGGGATCAAGAAGTGGCTGATGCAACGGTCTCAGTCCGTAAATATGGTGAAGAAAAGGCGAGCGAAGAAGCTTCAGATATGTTTATTGATGCAATTGTTGCTGAAGTTGGGAACTACAGTCGCGATGGTAAAGATCATAAAAAAATAAACCTATAAGCAGTTATTAAAACGTCCGAAATGTTATTTTGACATTTCGGACGTTTTTTTATTTTTTTAATTGCGCACAATTAAAAAAGCGGTATAATAAATATGTAAACGATTTCAATCGCTGATTAATTGGGAGGCGTTCTTATGATGACGGAAAAATATCAAGCAGGTTCAGCGGAGCAACCATTAGACATTATTAATCTCTATGACTTGGAAAAAGAAGCCGGTGAAGTTGTTCCTAAGGGTGGTTTTGGCTATATTTACAGTGGTGCAGGTGATCTTTATACCATTAACGAAAACATTACCGCATTTAATCACAAATACATCGCACCACGTGTTTTACAAGACATCGAAGATCCAGATACAACTACTGAAATTTTTGGCGATCACTTAACATCCCCGATCATCATGGCCCCAGTTGCAGCCCATAAGTTAGTGAATACTAAAGGGGAAGCAGCAACCGCTAAAGGGGTAGCAAATTATGGTTCAATCCTAACGATGAGTTCATTTGCCTCGGCAAGTATCGATGATATGGCAACCGCAGCCGATGGCGCACCACAATGGTTCCAACTTTACATGAGTAAAGACAACGACATCAATCGTAAGATTTTAGACGAAGCGATGGCACATAATGTTAAGGCGATTGTCTTAACAGCTGATGCAACAGTTGGCGGTAATCGCGAAACCGATAAACGCAATCATTTTACATTCCCAGTCGGATTACCAATTGTCGAAGCTTACCAAACGGGTGTGGGCCAGCCGATGGATGCCGTTTATAAGTCAGCTAAACAACGTCTGAGTCCTAAAGATGTTGAATTTATTTCAGAATACACGCATTTACCAGTATTTGTTAAAGGCATCCAAACAGCAGAAGACGTTGAAATCGCACTTCAAGCAGGTGCTAAAGGAATTTGGGTTTCAAACCATGGTGGCCGGCAATTAGATGGGGGGCCTGCAGCTTTTGATTCCTTACACATCGTCGCTAAAGCTGTTAATAAGCGGGCACCAATTGTCTTCGATAGCGGCGTTCGCCGTGGTCAACATGTCTTCAAAGCGCTAGCTGAAGGAGCAGATATTGTTGCAATTGGGCGTCCAGTTATTTACGGATTAGCACTTGGCGGATCACAAGGGGTGCAAAGCGTCTTTAACTATTTGCAAAAAGAATTAGAATTAGTCATGCAATTAGCGGGCACGCACAACATTGATGAAGTGAAAGCGACTCATTTAGTCGATAACCACTACGGTAATTAAGTATCCGTTAAATTAATGTGCGGGATTTTCTTGACTTTAAATGCCCAACCGCGTATACTTATTTTCGTTGAGAAATAAAGCAGAAGTTCCCGCTTCTCGCCTTAGTAGACACTTGATGTCTCTGGGCTGATAGTTTCTAATTCGGACGAACTAAGTACCGAACAAGCGGGCCTTTCTGTTATGAGAGGGCCGCTTTTTTGGTTACTTAGCTGCATTTTCTCTCTAAACTTTATGGAGGTGAAGAGTCATAGCAAAAGATTTGATGGTTAACGATGGGATTCGTGCACGAGAATTGCGTTTGATTGCTCAAGATGGCGAACAACTTGGTATTAAGAGTACTCAAGATGCGATTGCATTAGCTGATCGAGCTAATATGGATGTTGTTTTGGTTTCACCAAATGCCAAACCACCCGTTGCTCGTATTATGGACTATGGTAAGTACCGTTTCGAGCTTCAAAAGAAACAACGTGATGCTCGTAAGAAGCAGAAAACCATTAACCTCAAAGAGGTTCGTCTTAGTCCCACAATTGAACAAAATGATTTTAATACTAAGTTGAACAATGCACGTAAGTTCCTTAGCAAAGGCGATAAAGTGAAAGCTTCTATTCGTTTTAAGGGGCGCGCAATTACGCATAAAGAAATTGGCCAGCGTGTATTGGAAAGACTTGCTAAAGAAACAGAGGACATCGCTAAAGTTACAGCACGTCCTAAGATGGATGGCCGTAGCATGTTCTTAATGTTAGAACCGCTAAAGGACCAAAAATAAAAAATCTGTTTCTGATTTATTAGGAGGAAATATCATGCCAAAATTTAAGACACACCGTGCTTCAGCAAAACGTTTTAAACGTACAGGTAATGGCGGCCTAAAACGCAGTCACGCCTACACAAGTCACCGTTTCCACGGCAAGACTAAGAAACAACGTCGTCAATTAAGAAAATCTGGAATGGTTTCTAATAGCGATATGAGACGGATCCGTCAAATGTTATCAGGCCTTAAATAAGCCATAGCATTTTCGGCTTCAAGCAAAAATTAGATCAGTACAGCAACGCTTTGACGTTGTTTGTTATTCAAGGAGGAAATTCTTATGCCACGTGTTAAAGGTGGAACAGTGACGCGCAAACGTCGTAAAAAGATTTTAAAATTAGCCAAAGGTTATCGCGGCGCTAAACATTTATTATTCAAATCAGCAAATACTCAAGTAATGGTTTCATACCGTTATGCATTCCGTGACCGTCGTCAACGTAAACGTGACTTCCGTAAGTTATGGATTGCTCGTATTAACGCTGCTGCTCGGATGAACAACATCTCATACAGCCAATTAATGCACGGCTTAAGAGTCGCTGAAATTGACATGAACCGTAAGATGTTAGCTGACTTAGCGGTTAACGATGCTGCTGCATTTACAGCAGTTGTTGAAGCTGCTAAAGCTGCTTTAAACAAATAATTTAAGATTAAAAAAAGAGTCTGGGACAAAACTTAGTTTTGTTCTAGACTCTTTCTTTTATCATCATAAAATTAATGGCTGATAACAATCTTACCAGGGGCATGATGGCTTTCAAGCAGTTTGTGGCCTGCAATAACGCCCTCTAAACTAAAGGGTAAGGTCTCAAAAACGGTATTGTGTAACAAGCCTTGGTTAATCAATTCATTTAAATCTTGTAAGGCAGTTAAGTCTGCATAATCTTTTCGTGGATAAACAGATTGATAAAGAATTTTTGAACGTTGTTGCGTTTCAGTTGGTAAAATCGTTGTTGACGTGAATGTGCCGTTAGGAACAAGCAAGTTATTTAAGCGCTCAGTTGATTCTGGACTACGACTTAAGTTGATGGCGATTTGGGCGGTCTGTGCAAACCGTTCGAAATCAGCAGGTTGATCATAAGCGATTGCTTCTTGTACACCAAACGAGCGAAGATAGTCTAAATTGGCACTGTTAGCAATTGCAATCACGTTCAAATGGGCTGCTAAACTCAATTGAACGAGTAAACTACCAACGGCACCACTGGCTCCCATAATGGCGATGGTATCGCCATGTTTAAAGTTTGTAAAGTGCATTAGTGTATTATAAGCGGTGATGCCAGCACTAGGCAAACCGGCCGCTTCAGCGATACGCATGCTGGCTGGTTTACGGAGAATTTTCGCAGTACTAGCCGTTACATATTCGCTATACGCCCCCATTGAGCGATGATTGATGACAATTTCGCCAACGCGGTAATCGTCGACGTCAGCACCAAGGCTGACGATTTCGCCAACGACATCAGTACCAGGAAAGATTGGGAAAGGTAATGGGCGCACTGAAGTTTGTGAACCATTCCGCAGTGCAGCATCGTATGGATTCAATCCAGCAGCGAGCACTTTAATGAGGACTTGATTGTCCTTTGGAATAGGTTGGGGTTGATCGAAACGTTCGAAAACGTCGGGGCCGCCAAAGTGGTTAAAACCGAATTTTTCCATAACAAACACATCCTCTCAATTTCTTTAAACGTACCAGAATTAACGCTAAAAGTCGATTAGTTTGACTTATGGTTTTAAATCAATTATGAATTAATTGGAATTTGTGAAAATTAACCGCGTAAAGGTGCAATTTGGTGTTAAATAACCTATAATTAATCAGTGACTAGATTAAAAAGAAGTGTCGCATCAACTGGGAGCTTTCGAGCGTTTACCTAACTTAGCGAATTGGAGATGGAAACTCTAATTTAATAAGTGTAGTAAAGCGCTGTTGATGAGAGCACATTAAAGTCAAGGAGACAAGTGCATGCTAAAGAATTTTAAGCCAACTTGGATGGTCAACGCCATCTATGATTTAACCCCCGAACAACTCAAGGCCAAGGGTATTAAAGCTGTTTTAACCGATTTGGATAATACGTTGATTGCGTGGAATAATCCAGATGGCACCCCCCAATTAAAAGCTTGGTTAGCACAAATGCAAGCTGCTGAAATTACCGTGATGGTGGTTTCAAATAATAATCATGATCGGGTCCAACGGGCGTTAGCTGAGTTACAATTGCCTTTTATTGCACGCGCAAATAAGCCACTTGCAACTGGGATTATTAAAGCGAAACAACAACTGGGCCTTTCACGGCATGAAGTGGTAATGGTTGGTGATCAACTGATTACGGATATGCACGCAGGCAATGTAGCTGGCGTACGGACCATTTTGGTTAAACCGATTATTGATAGTGACGCCTGGAATACATCGATTAATCGTTTCTTTGAAAAATATATTATGCAACAACTACTAAAAAAACACGCAGATTTAACTTGGCGGGAGGATTTAAATGACTGAAACACAACAAACTGACGAAGAACTATTTTGCATTGGCTGTGGGGCTCGCATCCAAACTACGGACAAAGAAGCACTCGGCTACACGCCTAATTCTGCACTCAAAAAAGGCTTAGAAACAGGTCAACTATATTGTCAACGTTGTTTTAGATTACGGCACTACAACGAAATCAGTGATATCAAATTAAATGATGATGATTTTTTAGCGCTATTGAATCAAATTGGGGACAGTGATGCCCTCATCGTGAATGTGGTCGATATCTTTGACTTTAATGGCAGTTTGATTCCTGGGTTGCACCGGTTCATCGGCGATAATCCTGTGATTTTAGTGGGAAATAAGGTTGATATCTTACCAGCTGCACTCAATCCGCATAAAGTGATCAATTGGATTCAAAAAGAAGCCAAAGAACATGGTTTACACCCGGTGGAAACCATGCTCGTGAGTGCTAAAAAAGGCAATTCAGTTGATGAATTATTGGCCGTCATTGAACGTGAACGCAAAGGCCGGGATGTCTATGTTGTTGGGGTAACCAATGTTGGTAAATCAACGCTAATTAATCGAATTATCAAGCAAACTGGAATTTTAGACAGTGACGTAATTACGACATCTCAATTTCCAGGAACAACGTTAGACCGTATTGATATCCCATTATACGAAGATGACCATGCGTTGATTGACACGCCGGGAATCATTCATGCCCAGCAAATGGCACATTATCTTCATGATAAGGACTTACGGTTGATTGCACCACAAAAGCGGATTAAACCGAAAGTCTACCAATTAAATGAACAACAAACACTTTTCTTGGGGGGCTTAGCTCGCTTTGATTTCATTCAAGGTGCGCGCCACGGCTTTGTTGGGTACTTCGATAATGAACTTTATATTCATCGGACTAAACTTGAAAATGCAGATCAATTCTACGCTAAGCAATTAGGCGATATGTTACAGCCACCACATCCAGAAGATTTAGCTAATTTTCCAGAACTCCAACGGTATGAATTCTCAACTAAGCAAAAGAGCGATTTAGTGTTTGCTGGGTTAGGCTGGATTACGTTACCAGAAAATGTCGTGGTTGCGGGATATGCCCCTAAGGGTGTCTCAGTCATGATTCGGAAAGCATTAATTTAATTAGGGAAGGAAGTATCGCACGTGTTAACAGGCAAACAAAAACATTACTTGCGTGGTTTAGCGCAAACCACCAAGCCGCTTTTTCAACTAGGTAAGAATGGCTTGAGCCAAACTTATTTTGAACAAATTGAAGAGGCAATTGAAAAACGAGAACTTATTAAGATTAACTTACTGCAAACGACAGAGGTAACAGTTGATGAATTAGCTAACTTCTTAAAGCAACATGACAATCGTATTGAAATTGCGCAAAAAATTGGGCGCACATTGGTGATTTATAAAGCATCACGGAAAGAAAAATACCAAAAAATTTCAACGATTGTTACTAAGCTCGGACGCTAATAAGGCGGTGATTAAATGCAAAGGGCAACGCTAAAGCAGACAAATCATGTCACCGAACCGGACGTACTGGTCGTGGAAGATGGTCATCGCTTGCAAGTCGGAATTATGGGCGGCACTTTTAACCCGCCGCACATCGGCCATTTGGTGATGGCAGAACAAGTTCGTAGCCAACTGGGTCTCGATAAAGTGCTGTTCATGCCAGATGCCAATCCACCACACGTTGATGAGAAAAAAACATTGCCAGCCAAGCACCGTGTCGCAATGGTGGAACGTGCTATCGCTAATAATCCACATTTTGAGCTTGACCTAATGGAGATTGAACGAGGTGGGGTCAGTTACACCTACGATACAATTGTGGCGTTAAAACAACAGCATCCTGAGATTGACTACTATTTCATTATTGGCGGCGATATGGTCGATTACTTGTCAACTTGGCATCGGATTGATGATTTAGTACAGCTCGTCCAGTTTGTTGGGGTTAAACGGACAGGGTATAAGCAACAGACACCATATCCGGTCTTATGGGTGGATGCGCCGGTGATTGACATCAGCTCAACGCAAATTCGCAATAAGCTTCAACAGGGCGGTTCTGTGCGGTACTTAATACCGGATCTAGTCTTTGATTACATTCAAAAAGAGGGCCTTTATCATGAGTGATTTTGTTTATCAAGAAAACATCGTGCCGTATACACGGGCTGAGTTAGTGGCTAAAGTAGCCGCTAACTTATCTAAAAGTCGATTTGAACATTGTTTGCGAGTGGAAGCCACCGCAATTCAATTAGCACAAAAAAATGAGGCGGACGTTGAGCGCGCGGCAATTGCCGGCTTAGTTCATGACTATGCCAAGCAATTACCAGATGAAACGTTCATCGAAGCGATTAAAACGCAAGGCTTTGATCCTGAACTACTTCATTATGGCAATGCAATCTGGCACGGTGTTGTGGGGGCTTATTTTATTGAACGCGATTTAGGGATTCATGATGAAACGATTTTAAATGCCGTTCGGTGTCATACGATTGGCGCACCAGCAATGAATTTGATTGATCAGATTTTATTTGTGGCGGATTTTATCGAACCTGGTCGTCATTTTCCGGGTGTCGAAGCTGCTCGTCAGACAGCAATGGCTGATTTAGCAGCCGGTGTGCGGTATGAAATTTTAAATACATTGACCTTTTTAATTCAGGGGAAGAAGCAGATTTACCCGAAAACAATTGACACATATAATGCTTGGGTTCCGACTCAAGCCAAATAAAGGAGAACTTTAGTGAAAAGTTTAGATATTTTAAAAATTGCTGTACAAGCAGCAGATAGCAAACGAGCAGAAGATATTGTTGCATTGAACATGGAAGGCATCAGTTTATTAGCGGATTACTTCGTGATGTTGACGGGGACTTCAGAGCGTCAATTAGGCGCAATCATTGATGCGATCGAAGACGCCGAAGAAGAAAATGGCGTTTTCGTAAAACACATTGAAGGTAAAAAAGGCTCACGTTGGATCTTGATGGACTTTGGCGATATCGTTGTCAATGCCTTCATGCCAGAAGAACGCGCATTATACAACCTTGAAAAACTTTGGGATCAAGCACCACTTGTTGATGTTTCTGAATGGTTGGATGAAGAATGATTTACCAAAGCTTTGCGGCCGTCTATGATTGCTTGATGGATCACTCCTTATATGGGCAATGGCGTGACTATACGTTACAGATGTTACAAAATAAACACCGAGTTCTAGAACTAGCTTGTGGTACCGGCGATTTAGCCATCTTGCTGAAACAAGCCGGGCTAGAGGTTGTTGGCTTGGATTTATCAAACGAGATGTTAAGTATCGCTTCTGAAAAGGCATCTGAAGCTGCGGTTACATTGCCTTTATTGCAAGGCGATATGCTTGATTTAGAGGCGATTGGCACGTTTGAAGCCGTGACTTGCTTTGATGACTCGATTTGTTACATGCCTGATTTAGCACATGTCCAACAAGTTTTTGAGCAGGTTTACCGAAGTTTAGAACCAGGCGGGCAATTCTTGTTTGATGCGCATTCACTTTATCAAATGGATGAGCTTTTCCCAGGATTTATGTATAACGATAAGACAGCAGAAACGGCCTTCATGTGGACGAGTTATGCGGGTGAAGTGCCGCATTCAGTTGAACATGATCTCAGCTTCTTTGTCTGGGATGACGAAATTAATGGTTATCAAGAACTCAATGAATTGCACCACGAACGGACTTATCCCGTGACCGACTATGTTGCGGCGTTAGAAGCAGTCGGGTTTAAAAACGTATCCGTTAGTGCTGATTTTGGTCGACAAATTGTTCAAGAAGATAGTGTGCGTTGGTTCTTTAGCGCTGTAAAACCGGTGGCGGATGCATGAGAATTACGGGAATTATTGCGGAATATAATCCGCTACATAATGGACATCGCTATCAATTACAAGAGGCACGGGAAGCTTCGCATGCTGATTTAGTAATTGTTTGCATGAGTGGTAACTATGTGCAACGGGGGGAACCCGCGATTTTGGATAAATGGACGCGTGCGCAACTTGCTTTGCGTAATGGCGCCGATATGGTTGTTGAACTGCCGTTTGCCAGTGCGGTCCAACCTGCAGAACGGTTCGCCGAGGGAGCAGTCAAATTATTGGCGGAACTTGGCTGTCAGACACTAGCGTTTGGAAGTGAGTATCCTACATTTGACTATCAACAAGTTGGTCAGCAAATTTTGACTTTAAAAGCGCAAGCCCAAACGTTTATTGATTATCAAAAAACTTATGCGACACAGCTCAATGAGTTTTATCAAGCTGAATTGAATTTAAATTTAGATCAACCCAATCACCTCTTAGGTGTGAGTTATGCAGTGGCGAATGCGCAACTGACAACGCCGTTGCACTTACTTGCTATTGAGCGTAAACAAGCCCAACATGGTGATCAGACGATTGCAGCAGGCCAGTATGCAAGTGCTAGTGCGATTCGACGGTCGCTGAAGGCTGCGACTACCAATTGGCGCCAATTGGCTCAAGTGATGCCAAGCGACACACTGCGGGCTTTACAAAGGCAATCGCATTTAGATTGGGAGCAACTGTGGCCATTATTGAAATATCGGATTGAAAGCACGTCACTGATGCAATTGCGTGCGATTTACCAGATGTCAGAAGGGCTTGAATACCGGTTTAAAAAAGTCATTCATACAGCCAACAGTTATGCGGAATTACTGCGAGCACTCAAAACTAAGCGTTACACATATGCACGATTACAACGAGTTTGTCTGTACGTCTTATTAAACATTTCCCCAGCGGATATCGCACAATCGCTAGCCCAACAACCGATACACTTGTTAGGTTTTAACGCAGTGGGGCAAACCCATTTACACACGTTAAAAAAAACGTTAGCGCAGCCGTTAATTAGCAAGGTTTCTGCTAAGTTAGGAGCTGAAGATGGACCGTTGGGGTTAGATGTCCGCGTTGATCGATTGCAAGAACAGTTTGGTTGGCAGTCACAAAATTTTGCCCGCCAACCGATTTTTTATAAAAGAAAGGATGACGAGCATTGTTAAAATGGGCAGTCCAATCATTATTAAAACACCGTGACCATCCATTGACGTTTAAAGAGACATTGATGGTCAAAGAAAGTTTACAAAAAAGAGAAGCAGATATCCTAAACGCTACCCCATTTGTCGTTGATGGTGAATTAACCGTCGATCAACGGGCCGTCATTGCACGGGTACACGTGGTTGGGGCATTAACGGTGCCTTCAACGCGGAGTTTAGAGCCAGTGGACTTACCAATGGATTTTGAATTCACTGAAATCTACGTTGATCCAGAAGACGATCAGTTGAGTCGGTTTACGGACGAAGATATTTTATTCCCATTTGAAGGTGAAGCGCTTGAATTACAAGTCGCCATTGAAGATCACATTCTTTTGCATATTCCAAGTCACATCTTGACCCCAGAAGAAGCGGAAGATGATGTGATGCCAGCAGGGCAGTCGTGGGCAGTGATTTCTGAAGAGGCATACGCTAAGCAACAGGCCGAAGAAAAAACGGCCCCCAATCCTGAATTGGCTAAGCTTAAACAATTATTAGAAGACCAAGACAATGATGCCGATTAAGTTTGGCGGTTTTATAGTCCATTTATCAAATGGACCGGACCAAAACGGTTAAAATGCTTTTATTTAAAGTGCAATTCTGCTAACATAAATATAGTAGACGCGTTGTTGTGTTAATAGTCAACAACGCTTAAATTAAGAAATCATTTAGGAGGCCTTTTACATGAGTCAACCACAAATTGGTGTCATCGGGATGGCAGTTATGGGCAAGAACTTAGCATTAAACATTGAAAGTCACGGTTATACAGTTGCTATTTATAACCGGACAGGGGCTAAGACAGAAGCCGTGATGCAAGATCACAGTGAAAAGAAATTAGTACCAAGCTATACAATTGAAGAATTTGTTCAATCCCTAGAAAAACCACGACGGATTATCTTAATGGTGAAAGCAGGGGCTGGGACAGACGCTGTCATCAATGAATTATTGCCTTTATTAGACAAGGGCGATATTTTAATCGATGGTGGGAACACCTTCTTCGGTGATACTATCCGGCGGAATGCCGAACTAGACAAATCAGGAATTAACTTCATTGGTATGGGGGTTTCTGGTGGCGAATTAGGTGCGCTAGAAGGCCCTTCGATGATGCCCGGTGGTCAAAAAGAAGCTTATGATTTAGTGGCTCCTATCTTGGAACAAATGTCAGCGAAAGCCGAAGATGGTCAACCATGTGTCACTTATATTGGGCCTAACGGTGCTGGTCACTATGTCAAGATGGTTCATAATGGGATTGAATATGGTGACATGGAATTAATCTCAGAAAGCTATAACTTGTTAAGAAACGTGGTTGGTTTGTCTGTTGAAGAAATCGCTGATGTCTTCAAGGAATGGAACCACGGCGAATTAGATAGCTACTTGATGGAAATCACAGCGGACATCTTAACACGCAAGGATGACTTGGAAACAGGGAAACCAATCGTAGATGTCATTTTAGATGCTGCTGGGAATAAAGGAACTGGTAAATGGAGTTCACAAAGTGCGCTTGAATTAGGGGTACCACAATCGCTCATTACGGAATCTGTTTATGCACGTTATATTTCAGCGATGAAAGATGAACGGGTCGCTGCAAGCAAGATTTTGCCTGCACCAACCGTTGCTAAATTAACAGAAGACAAGAAAGAAATTATCGAAAAAATTCGCCAAGCATTGTACTTCAGTAAGATTATGAGTTACGCTCAAGGCTTTGAACAAATGCGTGTGGCGTCAGATCAATACGACTGGTCATTAAATTATGGCGAAATTGCTAAGATTTGGCGTGAAGGCTGCATTATTCGTGCGCGTTTCTTACAAAAGATTACGGATGCTTTTGATAAGAAAGCTGATTTAAATAACTTATTGTTGGATGATTACTTCTTAGATATTACCAAGAAGTATCAAGGCGCTGTTCGTGACGTGGCTGCAATGGCTATCCAACAAGGTGTTCCGGCACCTGGTTTCTCAGCTGCTATCACATACTTCGATGCATATCGTTCAGAAGTATTACCAGCAAATCTAATCCAAGCACAACGTGATTACTTTGGTGCGCACACTTATCAAAGAACAGACCGCCAAGGTACATTCCACTATACTTGGTACAAAGAACAATAGTAGGCGCTTATATTTTTAAGACTAGCACCGTTTGGCAGACCAATTTATTGGTTATTTGCTAAGCAAAGTGAGTCACAAAAAAATACGCCTGATGAAATTCGTTTCCCTCAACCCCCGCGCTGATTCTCATGGCGCGGGGGTTTTTGATTTTTATTAAATCGCCATCAGATGAGATTCAGATTAGTTAGTTATTTAATTAGAACTATGCTAAAATGGAAAGGTGAACGGATTTTAACGTTTGCGGTTTCTTAGAGAATTCTTATCCATGATTAGAATTTAGAGAGTCCATTAAAATTACTTTTTTGGGGAGTGACTAAATGAGTCGCATATTGATTATTGAAGATGAGAAAAATTTAGCTCGATTTGTGGAACTTGAATTAAAACATGAGGGTTATGAGACAGAGGTCCATTTCAATGGGCGTACTGGTTTAGAAGCTGCCTTAAATGAAGAATGGGATGCTATTTTACTAGATTTAATGTTACCTGAATTAAATGGTTTAGAAGTCTGCCGGCGGGTCCGTCAAGTTAAGAATACGCCGATTATTATGATGACAGCGCGTGATTCAGTGATAGACCGTGTTTCTGGATTAGACCACGGCGCAGACGATTATATTGTTAAGCCATTTGCCATTGAAGAATTATTAGCGCGTTTACGGGCGTTGCTACGGCGAATTGACATCGAAGGTGAACATAATGCTGCTAAACAAACGACGGTTACCTATCGTGATTTAACAATCGAAAAGGAAAACCGGGTTGTTCGACGGGGCGACGATGTCATTGAATTAACGAAACGTGAATACGAATTATTATTAACACTGATGGAAAACGTCAACGTTGTTTTAGCACGCGATGTCTTACTCAGCAAAGTTTGGGGTTATGATTCGGATGTTGAAACCAACGTTGTTGATGTTTATATCCGTTACTTGCGGAATAAAATTGATCGTTCTGGCGAACAAAGTTACATTCAAACGGTTCGTGGAACGGGTTATGTGATGCGCTCGTGATGCAGGGCGAGTCAGTGTCACCGACAACAAATAAGGGGCGTAAAATATCGCTAAAGGTGAAATGGGCAGCTGCGGTTGGGTTGGCCATTTTTATCACCTTTGCGATTTTTTCAATTGTGATTTTTAGTAGTATCTCCAATATTCTATTACACAGAGAAGTCGATAACGTGCATGATACGGTAACGGTCGTACAAGCTCGATTATCCAGTAATGGGCCGCATCTAACTGAAGGATTTGTCACCAATCAATTAGATCCGAACCGTCACAGTCCCAAAGCGATTTATCAAGATGCGGTTTTAACGCGGCTAGCCCAACAAGATGTTACCGTTAAGATTTACGATGCAAACAAGAAGGGCTTATTTGCATCGCGCGGGGCGGTTGGTCCGTTTCCCAAAGGTGATACGGATACGTTAAAGCGCAAAGCTATCTTCGGCAAAATGCGCTTGATTGGGATTAGCCCGATTAAAACGAATCAAAACCGTGTCATTGGTTATGTAGAAGTGGTCAATAATGTCCGTGATTATAACCATGCGATGACTGAATTAAGAATTGTGTTAATTGTGGTGGTCTTTTTCGCCATGTTATTTAGCGCGTTGATTGGTTATTTATTGGCCAACCAATTCTTACGACCAATCGAAGTTATGAAAAAAACGATCGAAGCTATTAACTCCGAACCAAATTCAGATATCCGCATTCCTGAGACTGGGCACAGTCAAGATGAATTATCCGATTTGGTCAGTGCATTTAATGGCATGTTGAATCGAATTCAACACTATTTCGAACAGCAAGACCAGTTTGTCAGTGATGTTTCGCACGAATTACGAACCCCAGTGGCAATTATTGAAGGGCATCTACAACTCCTTAATCGATGGGGGAAAGATGATCCAGAGGTCTTGGCAGAATCTTTAGCGGCGTCGTTACAAGAAATTTTACGGATGAAAAATTTAATTCAAGAAATGCTCGATTTGACACGGGCGGACAAAGTCGTGACTGAAGGAACGACTGAAGTGACCGATGTCGGGGAAGTCGTTCTTCAGAATTACCATAACTTTGAAATGTTATATCCAGAATTTAATTTTATTCTCGACAATGATTTGCACCAGCCAGCGTTGGTACATGTTAACCGGAATCACTTAGAACAAATTATGATTATTCTATTGGATAACGCGGTTAAATATTCAACAACCCGTAAGGAAGTTCATATCGCCGTTGCTAGCGATGAACGGTATGCACAGGTTGCGGTGCAAGATTTTGGTGAAGGCATTTCGGAAGAAGACAAGAAAAAAGTCTTCCATCGGTTCTATCGCGTTGACAAAGCGCGAAGTCGGGAAAAAGGCGGTAATGGACTGGGATTAGCAATTGCCCAACAACTCGTTGAAGGGTATGACGGGAATGTGTCACTCGAAAGTAGTGTCGGCTATGGTTCTGTTTTTAGAGTTGAGTTACCACTGATTCGTGAAGTAGAACCAAAATCAGAAGAACCAGTTAAGCCGGATTAAAAAAGCGGTGCACTTCAATCATTTAATAGATTGAGGTGCACCGCTTTTTTTGTTGGTTAAGCTTGCGGCTTATGCCGTTGCTTGCCTGAGTTGCGTTTGCCGGCTACCTTTGGGGTAGCCGCATTTGTATTGGTTGTTTGTGTTGGTGTTTCGGTGACAGGCGCAGCCGGTTTAACCGCTGCTTTTTGAGTGAACATTTCTTTTGTGACAACCGTGACGATTGGTTTTTCTTTAATTTCTTGATCAATCCGTTTTTTAACCCGGGGCATAATGATGAATGTCGTGATTAATTGTTGAATCACCATGATAATCCCACCAGCTAAGAAATAAAGTGCTAAACCGGCTGGTGCAAATAACGAAATGAAAAATGTGATGGCTGGACTCATTAGGACGGTTGTTTGCATTTGTTTCTTTTGTTCAGCAGGCATCCCGACTAATGAGAGTGCACTTTGACCGACATATAAGAGGGTTGCAATCACAGTAATGATAATGTTAGGACTCCCAAGGCCGATGCCAAAGAAGTGACTACTTGAAATCTCAGGTGAGTATTGAATAGCTTGATACAAACCAGAGAAGATTGGCAATTGGATTAATAAGGTTAGACAGCCAAGACTTGGCATCATGCTTGAATCGTTTTCCTTATAAACTTTCATCATCAATTGGCTTAGTTCAGCCTTTTCTTCAGGCGTGGTTGCTGCTTTTTGTTGTTCTTGGATAATATCCAACTGCGGTTTCAAACGCCGGGTCTTTTCTTGTTGGGCCGTCATCTTATTAGATTGGTTCAACATTAAGGGAAGTAAAATCATCCGGACAACGAATGTGATAATGATGATTGCCCAGCCGTAACCATTGATACCACCGAAAACATCGGCGATACGTTCCATGATGTGTTGGAGCGGCACAGCGATGTATTTATACGATGAACCATAGATTAAGCCGGTTGGGACTTTGGGGTGACTGCTCATTTTTTGTGGGACGCAGCCAGCAAGAAAGAATGTAACGGTCATTGCAAGCATCGCAAGTGTCGCGAAGCGTTTAGAATTTTTCATAAATTTAGCCCTTTCAAGATAAGTTTCAACAAGTGTAACTATACTTGAAGGGGCTATTTTTTTCAACTGACAACCGAAAATTGATGACACAGTGACACATTTTTAAGTGGGGTTTGAATGACCCGATCGACGCGTCCGCTAGGCGAAGGCGAAGCTTTAACGGCCCCAATAAATTTTTCGAGTGCGTCAGTTGGGCCCATCGCAATAATTTTAACTGAGCCGTCGTCACGATTAGCAACGGTGCCTGTGATATGGAGCTTATCGGCGACCAATTTGGTCATCCAACGAAAGCCAACGCCTTGTACGCGGCCATAAACTTCAAGTTGAATTGCATTTTGCATGATTATCACCTCATCTTAATTGTAAGCTGTTCAGTACGATTTGGCGATTAAAAAGCAACCGTTGATAGAATTTACCCCCTAAGTCGCGTATAATGGAAAGTACTAAATAGACTGGAGCACAACATGGAATACATTCAATCGAATCAAAATGCTAAAATTAAGGCGGCTAAAAAGTTAACCGTTAAGAAAAATCAACGCAAGGAAAATACGTATCTATTAGAAGGTTGGCACTTAGTACAAGAAGCTATCCAAAATAAAGCCGTTATCCGCCAAGTTTTTGCAACTGAAAAATATGTGGATGAACGCGCCTTACGCGGCCTTTACGATGCGACCTTTGAAATCGCCCCGGAAGTGGCGCAACACCTTAGTGAAACTAAAGCCCCCCAAGGGATTTTTGCGGTTGTTGAAATGTCTGAAACACCGGTTCCGGAAAAATTAACGGGGCGTTACCTATTATTAGATGCTGTTCAAGATCCAGGTAATATCGGGACAATGATTCGAACAGCAGATGCAGCCGGCTTTGCCGGTGTCGTTCTAGGCAATGGCAGTGTTGATTTATATAATCCAAAACTCTTACGTTCAATGCAAGGGAGTCACTTCCATTTGCCAATTTATCAAGGTAATTTGATGGACTGGATGAAGAAATTCAAATCTCAAGATGTCCCTGTGTATGGGACGGAATTAAATCCCGCGGCCATCAGTTATCAAGATGTGCCTAAAGCCGATGATATGGCTTTGATTCTGGGGAATGAAGGGAACGGCGTGAATGCTGACGTTTTAGCAGCGACAACGCAGAATATTTATATTCCCATTCCAGGGAATGCCGAATCATTAAACGTCGCTGTCGCCGCTGGCATCTTAATGTTCAAGTTAATTGAGGCTTAATTCTTAATTTTTTCTAACAAACATCGTTTTTTAAGCTGGATAACTTCTTTTTTAGATGAAAAGCTGTTATTCTTGTGGCAGAATTTGAATTTAAAAATGTGAGGAGTCTTTGAATGAATTCAAGAGCAAAATGGTACGATGATGCGGATTATATGGCGTTAGTCGCCGATTTATTAGCTAAAGAAGAAGTCCAAAAATTAGCGAACTATACGCAACATCATCATTCGGATCGTTTGGAACATTCGCTAAGCGTCTCTTATCGCAGTTATGAACTTGCTAAGAAGTGGCATCTTGATACGCGAGCAATTGCACGCGCGGGCTTATTACATGATCTATTCTATTATGACTGGCGCGATACGAAGTTTGATTTAGGCACGCATGCTTATATTCACCCGCGCATTGCGCTTCGGAATGCCGAAAAATTAACAGAACTTTCATCTAAAGAAAAAGACATTATTATTAAACATATGTGGGGCGCAACCGTTAGCCGGCCAAAATATAAAGAAAGCTACATTGTGTCGTTAGTCGATGATTATTGCGCAGTGACGGAATTTTGTGCACCAATGTGGACGAAATTTAAACAAAAAGTCCTCCGCCAAACACCGGTAATTAATAAGTAAAGATGCGTTAAGCTGATAGGTTGCTTTTTAGCGCCTTTTTCAGTACACTTCTTATTAATAAGTGTGAGGTGAAAATAATGGTGATTGTAAAAGAAAACGCAACTGCTGGCTGTCAAGAGACCTTCCAACTATGTCCTAAATTTGAGAAGACTTTTTCCATTTTAGGTAAGAAGTGGAACGGCCTGATTATCGATGTCTTACTGGAAAACGGGGCACAACGGTTTAAGAATTTAGTGCATAGTGTGCCTAAATGCAGTGACCGCGTATTGGTTGAACGATTGAAGGAACTAGAACAAGAAGGCATCGTCGCACGGATTACCAGTGAAGGTTCTGCGTTGATTGAATATCGCTTAACCGCTAAAGGGGAAGCGTTAGCGCCAGTAATGGCTGCCATTCATGATTGGTCAAATGATTGGTATGCCACTGAAGCCTAGTTGCTAATTATTGTGATTTACGTTAAAATACAACTATTAAACAAAGACGAAAAAGAGTAACCTAATCCTTAGTTTCCAGGGAGAATAATCGGTTGACTGCAAGTTATTCAACTAAGTTTAGGTGAAGTTCACTTTCTGAGTTGACTATTGGTCCGGTATTGCCCGTTAGCGCAAACTTGAGTGTACGACTAGCGTAGTCGTAAACTAGGGTGGTACCGCGAAGCTTCGTCCCTTTTTGAGGGACGGGCTTTTTTTGTTGAAAAAAAGGAGGAACTGCAATGTCATTGAAGGAACAACTAGAAAACTTACGGCAAACAAGTCTACAAGAAATTCAAAAAGTTGTTGATTTAGATGCGTTAAATCAAATCCGCGTGGAAGTACTCGGGAAAAAAGGTCCCATCACGGAAGTTCTACGTGGGATGCGGAATCTAAGTAATGAAGAACGACCAAAGGTAGGGGCGTTTGCTAATGAAATTAAAAGTGATTTGGCTGAAGCGATTGAAACCCGTAAGGCAGAATTAGAGGCCAAAAAAGCAGCAGCCCAGTTAGCTCATGAAACATTGGATGTCACATTACCTGGCCAATCGATTAAAAAAGGTACGCCCCACGTCTTAACCCAAGTGATTGATGATTTAGAAGATTTATTTGTGGGGATGGGCTATCAAGTGGTTGCCGGCTACGAAGTGGAAGATGAAAGACATAACTTCGAAATGCTAAACATGCCAGCCAATCATCCAGCCCGTGATATGCAAGACACGTTTTATATTACCAATGATTTATTGATGCGGACGCACATGTCGCCAAATGAAGCGCGCGATTTGGAAAATCATGACTTTAAAAATGGTCCGATTAAGATGATTAGTCCCGGCCGTGTTTACCGCCGGGATACAGATGATGCAACGCATTCACATCAATTTTATCAGATGGAAGGGCAAGTGATTGATAAGAATATTACGATGGCGGACTTAAAAGGAACCTTAGAATACACAATTCACCATATCTTTGGTGAAGACCGTGATTTACGTTTCCGGCCAAGTTACTTCCCGTTCACGGAACCATCGGTTGAAGTGGATATCTCTTGTTTCCGTTGTGATGGCAAGGGCTGTAATGTCTGCAAGCAAACTGGCTGGATTGAAGTCTTGGGGGCTGGAATGACCCATCCTAACGTCTTAAAAGCCGGCGGTGTCGATGCAGATGTCTATGGTGGGTTTGCCTTTGGCCTCGGGATTGATCGCTTTGCAATGTTGAAATATGGTGTGGATGATATCCGAAACTTCTACTTAAATGACGTTCGATTCTTAAATCAATTCACACAGGAGGGCTAGACCATGAAAGTTTCTTACAACTGGTTAAAAGATTATTTAGATTTAACAACTGCCCCAAAGGCATTAGCTGAAAAAATTACCCGAACGGGGATTGAAGTGGCTGATGTGGCGCAAAAGAGCGCGGGCTTGAAAAAAATTGTGGTGGGACACATTTTAAGTTGCCAACCGCACCCCGATTCTGATCACTTGAACGTTTGCCAAGTAGACGTTGGGGAAGATGAACCCTTCCAAATTGTCTGTGGGGCCTCAAATGTCGCTGTTGGACAATACGTGGTTGTTGCATTGCCTAATTCCCGGATTGCCGACAACGTTAAGATTAAAAAAGGTAAGTTGCGCGGCGTGGTTTCAATGGGGATGATTTGTGGTCTACAAGAAATTGGCTTTGCTGATAGCGTTGTTCCTAAGGTGTATGTTGATGGCATCTTTGTCTTCCCAGAAGCAATTGAACCCGGAACAGAAGTCTACGAAGCACTGGGAATGACTGATTATATTATTGATCTAGACCTCACCGCCAATCGTGCTGATGCCCTTGGGCTTCACGGGGTGGCCCATGAAGTGGCAGCGATTGAATCATTAACCCCACATTTTGAAGACGTAGTAGTGACGGAAAGTGACGTTCAAACAGCGGATCACTTAGCGGCTTATGTTGCTGATGAACAATTGGCGCCTAGTTATCATCTACGGATGTTGCAAAATGTAACGGTGCAACCTAGTCCGATGTGGTTACAGACGCGCCTATGGAACGCTGGCATTCGCCCCATCAACAATCTTGTCGATGTGACCAACTACATGATGCTCACATATGGGCAACCATTGCACGCTTTTGATGCTGATACGTTAAAAGGTGACCATAAACAAGTTGAAGTTCGTTTAGCAAAAGCAGGCGAAAAATTAACAACGCTAGACGAAGCAGAACATGCCTTAACACACGAAGACATCGTGATTACCGATGGTCATCAACCAATTGCGCTAGCAGGGGTCATGGGTGGCTTGAATTCACAAATTACGGCTGATACGAAGAATGTGATTATCGAAGCTGCAGTTTTTGAACCGACTGCAGTCCGTAAGACGGCCCAACGCCATAACTTGCGTTCAGATGCTTCATCGCGGTTTGAAAAAGGAGTCAATATCGCTGATGTTCAAACAGCGTTAGACGCCGCTGCTGCGATGATGGCTGATTTAGGTCATGGTCAAGTGACTGCTGGGATAATCAGCCCAACTAATTTAATCCCAAGCGACAAAGTGATTGAAATCGAAGCTGACCGGATTAACCGCGTTTTAGGCACAGAACTTGCCACGCAAACGATCGTTGAATTGTTAGAACGTTTTGGATTTGGGGTTGCCAATACCGATAACCGCTTAACGGTAACGATTCCGCCACGTCGTTGGGATATTGAAATCCAAGCAGATGTCATTGAAGAGGTGGCTCGTTTATACGGCTACGATAACTTACCAAGTACATTACCCACTGGTGCAATGACCACCGGCGCATTAACGCCTGAACAAAAGGCCCTCCGTCAAACGCGGCATACCCTTGAAGGCGCTGGTTTAACCCAGGCAATCAGTTACGCATTAACAACGCCCGAAAAGGCGCGGCAATTTACACTTGTTGATTCGGCGTTAACAGCGCTTGATTGGCCAATGACCCAAGATCACGCACACTTACGCATGAACTTGATTACTGGTTTATTAGACGATGCTGCATATAATGTGGCGCGTAAACAAACCAATTTGGCACTTTATGAACAAGGACGAGTATTTTTAAAGCAAACAGACGACCAAGTACGACCAACCGAAATCGAATATGTCGCTGGTTTAATGAGTGGCAACCGGCAGACAAAGACTTGGCAAACGGCAGCAGCGCCAGTTGATTTCTACACAATCAAAGGGGTTGTCGAATTGTTGATGACTAGCTATAACTTGTCGGATCCAATCAGCTATCAACCGACACAAGCTTATCCAGAAATGCATCCTGGTCGAACGGCCGCCATTTACGTTGGTAAACAACTGGTTGGATTTGTAGGGCAAATTCATCCAGCAGTTGCGAAAGCCAATCATTTAAAAGAAACTTATGTTTTCCAATTAGATTTGGCCCAAATCCTCGCGTTACCAACCCAAACGGTCATTGCTAAACCAGCGCCTAAATTCCCGGCAGTAACGCGGGATATTGCAATTCAAGTAGCTAGCCAAGTTTCGAATGCCGCGATTGTCGAAGCCATCAAAGCAAAGGGTGGGGCCCATCTAGCTTCGGTTGAACTTTTCGATGTTTATGCAGGGAGTCATATCGAAGCCGGTGAGAAGTCAATGGCTTATACCTTAACGTATCTCAATGAGACCGCTACTTTAACAGAAGAAGAAGTGAATGCTGCTTTTGAAAAAGTAGTCGCTGAATTAGTTGCTACTTTTGATGCTAAAATCCGTTAATCTCGAATCTTTAATGCAATTTTTGAATAATTTGGTATAATGTTTTAAGGATTGTATTTAAAAGAGCAATTAGGAGGTCATCCTTTGAAGAATGTTGATCAAAAGGAGCCAGTAAACCAAGAAAAAACGGCCCAATCATTGTATGAAGAACGCCGTGCAGAGAAAAAAGCAGCGAACAAAATTGTCTATTGGATTATCGGCATTTTATTAGCCCTCGTTGTCATTATTGGTTTCATGGGCTATCGCTACGTCCAAGCATCGCTTAAACCGTATGACACAAAGGCAAAACACGAAGTTATCGTGCGAATTCCGAACGGCTCAACGAATAAACAAATTGCTGCTATTTTGCAGGACAAAAAATTAATTCGGAGCGCGCCAGTTTTTAATTATTATGTGAAGACCCATAACTTCTCGGATTTCCAAGCCGGGTATCATGTATTGAAGCAATCAATGGGGTTGGATAAGATTATCTCTAACTTACAAAAAGAAGGGACCCCAACGCGCCCACGCGATGTGGTGGGCAAAGTGCTAGTTAAAGAAGGGGTCACTTTAGAAGAAATTGCGGCCGATGTCGGCAAACAAACCAAATTCTCTAAAGCCGCCTTCATTAAACAAGCAAATGATAAGCAATTCTTAGCAAGTTTAGCGAAGAAATATCCTGAATTACTATCATCAACGATGGCTCAAAAGGATGTTCGCTATCACTTAGAGGGCTACCTTTTTCCAGCCACTTATGAAGTTTATAAAGACAGTACGTTAAAAGAAATTATCACTGAAATGGTTTCAACGATGGATCAAAAGATGCAACCTTACTATGCAACCATCAAGGACAAGCAGTTAACCGTCCAACAAACGTTAACGCTAGCTTCATTGGTTGAACGTGAAGGGGTGACAGCTGTTGATCGTCAAAAGATTGCTGGCGTCTTCTTTAACCGTTTAGACAGCGGCATGCCAATTCAATCTGATATTTCAGTGATGTATGCCTTAAATACCCACAAGACACACCTTTATAACAAAGATACTGAAGTCGATTCACCGTATAACTTATATATCAATAAAGGTTATGGCCCAGGACCATTTAACTCGCCTAGTTTACAGTCTATTACAGCCGTCTTGAATCCAGCTGATCGTGATCAAAATTATCTCTACTTTGTTGCTAACTTGAAGACGGGTAAGGTCTATTACTCAAGAACCTTCGCCCAACATAATGACACAACAGATTCGATTGAAGATTAGGTTCATTTAAGGTTATCGAAGTCGACCGCCTTTTGGGGGTCGACTTCTATTTGCCCAAAAAGAAGTTCAGAATAAAAGGAGCGTCCCATGTCCAGTCAAAAAAAAGCGCCGATCATTATTGGTGTTACAGGCGGTTCTGGTAGCGGGAAAACAACCGTTAGCCAGGCTATTGCCCAAAAATTTGCGAATCACTCAGTAATGTTATTACCACAAGATGCCTATTATAAACGGCAAGATGTTCCGTTTGAACAACGGCAACAAACGAATTATGATCATCCAGATGCTTTTGATACCGATTTGTTAATTGAACAAGCATCAATGTTAAAGCATCATCAAGCCATCGAACAGCCAGTTTATGATTATAAAATTCATAATCGGACGAATGAAATTCAACACGTTGAACCACAAGATGTGATTATCTTAGAGGGGATTTTGGTGTTGGCAGATGCCCGTTTACGAGATTTAATGGATATTAAGGTTTATGTGGATACTGATGATGATATTCGATTATTAAGACGAATGCATCGCGATATGGAAAGTCGCGGGCGGACGTTTGATGATGTTGTCGGCCAATATCTTAAGACGGTAAAACCCATGTTTCATGAATTTATTGAACCAACCAAACGCTATGCTGATTTAATTGTCCCAGAAGGCGGCAATAATCGCGTGGCCATTGATTTACTTGTAACGAAGATTCAATCAATTCTAAATGCCGAATAAAGGTTGCGATTTGACAAGGACGGACACAGTAATTAAGATAGTCAGTATTATTAATTAAAATAAAGAGGTGGATAAAATGGCACAAAAGACTTATCCAATGACTGCAGAAGGTAAAGAAAAGTTAGCCGAAGAATTAGAAACACTTAAAATGGTAAAACGACCAGAAGTCATTGACCGAATTAAAATTGCACGGAGTTTTGGTGATTTATCAGAAAATTCTGAATATGAATCAGCTAAAGATGAACAAAGCTCATTAGAAACACGGATTGCCGAAGTGGAAAACATGTTACGCTTTGCAGAGGTAATCGATGTTGATAGCATCGCAGCTGATGAAATTGCCGTTGGTAAAACGGTCAGCTTCAAAGATGAAGAAGACGGTGAAGAAGAAACCTACCAAATTGTCGGGGCTGCGGAATCAGATCCATTTAGTGGTAAAATTTCCAATGATTCACCAATTGCCCAAGCGTTACTCGGCAAACGAATGGGTGACAAGGTAGTTGTTCAAACACCAGGCGGCGACATGCACGTGACGATTACAGAAGTTAAATAGAGTCCGTTTCAGGTGGTTATATTGTGAGGGCTAGCTAAAAGCGTTCCATAAGCGACGTAGTCCGTTATTTGCGAGGCGTAGCTAAACCAGAATAATCTGCCTGAAAAAGATGTTTCAAAAAAAGCTGCGAAAAAATTTCGCGGCTTTTTTAGTGGGCGTTAATTGCTTTTAATCAGCCTTGAGACGGATTGGCGTTTAACGGGTTTGCTTGTATAATAATAGTAATCAGTTGAAAGGGGACCGTAAATATGCCGTTTATCTGGCGCGTTTTTTTTGTAATAGAAGCGATTATCTTCGGGACGTTCATTTGGCAAATGATTACGATACCCGCTAATTTGGTGTTCATCATTGTAGGGATTTTACTCTTGATCTGGGCCAATAAGCGTCGTCGTCAAGATAAAACCGGTGCCTGGACGACTTTGTTAACGATGATCGGTTGTGTAGCAGTTACGGTCCCGTTGGTGATTAACTTCTCGTTGTGGTTAATGATCATTGTGGCGGTGGTCTTTTTAGCCCTCAATCACAGCCGCATGGGGCAGTTTAGCAGTCGTAATATGAATCAGTTATTTGATAATGCTTTTTGGCGCAAGAAAAGCTTTGTCCCCGTTCAGACAACTGAGCCAACCGCTAAAAAGGCGACAGTCAAGCGCCATAGTTGGTTTGGTCATCAGACAATTGGCAGTAATATTTTTGAATGGGACGATATTAACTTCGCGGTCGCTGCCGGCGATACAATTATTGATTTAGGTAGCACCATTTTACCTAAGAATGACAACCATATTGTCATCCGTAAAGGATTTGGAAAGACACGAATTTTGGTGCCAGTCGGAACGGGGGTCTATCTGGATCACTCCGCAATGCTAGGGAGCGTGACAATCGATAATCAACATTATAACTTGAAAAACGAATCAATTCAGTTGTATAGTACAAACTATGATGAGGAAAGTCGCCATCTTAAAATCATTACGAATGTAATGATTGGCGATCTTGAGGTAATCTTAGTATGAGCAAGTTAACGCGGAGCTTTATATGGATCAGCACAAGTTTGTTGACGCTTCTGTTTTCAGTAGCGTTATTTTTTGCGTATTTTTACAGTACCCATCAAGAACAATGGTTGATTAGTTTGGTCACAAAACAGTTATTCTACGTGCCACTGATCGTCTATATTGTGGTGGCCGCAATGGCAGTGGGTTTTTTAGTCACCGCAATCGTCTATCTTGTCGTTCGTCAACAACTATCACATACTGAAAGTCAGTTACAATTTTTACTTTCTGGGCAGTACGAGTCGCCAGTTTTTCAGATTAAACAAAGTGAAACAACTGACTATGCGATGTCAATTGAGCAAACTGTTGAACAATTACGCCAAAAAATGATACGCTTACAACAAGAGATTCAAAGCTATAGTGATCGTCCAACCATGATTGCCGGTGAAACTAAGGAAGAAATTTTAGCGCAAGAACGGCACCGGTTAGCACGCGAGTTACATGATTCAGTCAGTCAGCAACTATTTGCGGCGACGATGATGCTGTCGGCATTAAGCGAGGTGGCGCAAAAGCAAACTGATAACGTGCAGATGTTGCAATCGTTAACGACGGTTGAACGGGTCTTAAATGAGGCCCAATCAGAAATGCGGGCGTTACTCTTACATTTGCGACCGGTTAACTTGGAAGGCAAGAGTTTACGCGATGGCATCATTCAGTTATTGAATGAGTTGAAGACCAAAATTGCGATTGAGATTACGTGGGACATTGACAGTATTGCGTTACCAAGTGGCATTGAAGATAATTTATTTAGAATTGTCCAAGAGTTACTGTCAAACACATTGCGGCATGCTAAAGCGCAAGAGATTGAAGTGTACTTGAAACAGCTCGGTCAGAGTGCTTTATTAAAGGTAATTGATGATGGGATTGGCTTTGATCCCAAAGCGGAGCAAAAAGCCGGCAGCTATGGGCTAAACAACATTGTTGAACGGGCCCATAGTGTGGGTGGAACCGCCAAAATTATTAGTTTACCCAACCAGGGAACAAGTGTTGAAATTCGAGTACCATTATTAAAGGAGACCAATTAAGTGATTAATGTATTGATAGTAGACGACCATGAAATGGTGCGATTAGGTATCTCAACGTATTTAGGGGTCCAAGACGATATTAAGGTCGTCGCCCAAGCCGTCAATGGGAAAGAAGGGGTCCAAAAGGCACTGGCATTAAGACCTGATGTAATTTTGATGGACTTAGTGATGCCTGAGATGGATGGCATTGAGGCCACCAAAGCGATTTTAAAGGTGTGGCCTGAAGCCAAAATCATTATCTTGACGAGCTTTATTGATGATGAGAAAGTTTATCCGGCAATTGAAGCCGGTGCGGCCAGTTACATATTAAAAACGTCCACAGCTGAGGAAATTGCCAATGCGATTCGTAAAACGGCGCAGGGACAATCTGTTTTAGAGCCTGAGGTGACCAACAAGATGATGAATCGATTGACGCATCCTGTTGAACCTAAATTATATGAAGACCTGACTAATCGTGAACGTGAGGTGTTAGGATTGATTGCTAAAGGTCGCAGTAATCAAGAAATTGCGGATGAATTATTCATTACTTTAAAAACGGTTAAGACCCACGTTTCAAATATTTTGGCGAAGTTACAAGTTGATGATCGCACCCAAGCGGCAATTTATGCGATTAAGAACCAACTAGTCGATTAATCAGGAGGAGTGCAACATGCAAATTCAAGTGTCAGATGCAGCAAGTCAATGGTTTCGTGATGAATTAGCTTTAAAACCGGGGGATGCGGTCCGCTTTTTTGGTAAAGTGTATGGTCAAACGGCCGTGCATGATGGCTTTTCATTGGGCATGGAGCGCGCCACTGTTGAGCAACCAATTGGTTCAGTGGTTAAAGATGGCATTACTTATTTTGCGAGTCAGTCGGACGATTGGTTTTTTGCTGATTATGATTTGCAAGTTGCTTACGATCCAGAACGTGAAGAACCACAATATCGGTTTGAACGGCATTAGATGACAAAAGCCCCGCCAAATGATTAATTTTGGCGGGGCTTTTTCTTTTGGGTTAAAAGGTAACCAATACACGACCAGTTTTATGGGGGCTTTGGCTGAGCTCTTGGGCTAAATCTGAAAAGGCGATTGAGTTAATGGTTGGCCAGGTTACAGGTTTAAACGTTGTGGCGAGCAATTGCCAGAGTTCTTTACGGTCCTTGCGCGGGTAGTAAACTGAGTCAATTCCAGCTAAGGTAATTCCCCGGAGAATAAAGGGCATTACCGTTGTTTCGACAGTGGCACCCGCCGCATTACCGCAAGTTGCCACGAACCCGCCGGCATAAACCTGGGGCAAGATGTGGGCTAAAACGGGTCCCCCAAGCGAATCAATGACTCCAGTGAACGTTTGATGATTGAGTGCCTTGAGGGGGGCAGTCGTTAAATCAGCTGTATGCATAACATGGGTCGCCCCAAGGTGTCGTAAATAAACAGTTTGCTGCAAGTCACGCGTAGTCGCTGTTAGATTCGTAAAGCCCAACTGGGCGAGGATAGTAAGGGCAAAACTGCCAACGCCGCCAGTAGCACCCGTAATTAAGAGGGGTGTATTATGATCAGCCGTAAAGGTTTGGCGTAATAATTTGGTGAGAGCAATTGCAGCGGTGAAACCTGCCGTTCCAAGCTGCATGGTTTCAGCCAAACTAAGATTTTCAGGTAATTTAAAAAGCCATTCACTAGGGACTTTGACATATTCAGCATAGCCCCCGTCAATTTTAATGCCAGTTGCATAACCCGTACATAGCACTTGATCGCCTGCTTCAAAGAACGGATTATCTGATTCGACAACTTCGCCAGCAAAATCAACGCCAGGAGTCATCGGATAGTGGCGTAAGACGCCACTTTTAGGATTCATTGTGAGGCGATCTTTGTAGTTAATATCGGAATAGGCGACTTTGACTAACACGCCATCTTTAGCGAGGTCGGGTGTTAACTTAGTTTGATAAGTGGCCCTGACAGTAGGGCCGGTTTGTTCTAAAACAAGTGCTTGATAGGCGACCATATGATTGCAACCTCTTTTCTAATAATTGTTTAACTTCATTATACAACAATGTTTGCTTTGAATTGGCATCGAGCCTCGGAAACGGTATAATTAATAGGATATTAGTTAGCTAACAACTAGTCTGAGCGCGCTAAAGATAAAGGGGACGAAGAAAAAGATGCAACAACCAATGGTGGAATTTAAAAATGTCATTAAAGAATACGACGATGTCCAGATTTTAAAGGGCATTGATATTGCATTGGAAAAAGGTAAATTTTATACCTTATTAGGGCCGTCGGGCTGTGGTAAAACAACTATTTTGAGAATTATCGCTGGGTTTACCAATGCATCTGCGGGGGATGTGTTATTTGAAGGGCAGAAAATGAACGATTTACCGGCCAACAAACGTCAAGTCAATACGGTCTTTCAAGATTATGCCTTATTTCCCCATTTAAATGTCTTTGAGAATGTTGCGTTTGGGTTAAACTTGCGCAAAGTCAAAAAAGCAGCCATCAAGGAAAAGGTCATTGAAGCCCTTAAATTGGTACGGCTTGCTGGCTATGAAAACCGTGAGATTAGTGAATTATCGGGTGGGCAACAACAACGGGTCGCGATTGCGCGCGCCTTGGCCAACGAACCAAAAGTATTACTACTAGATGAACCCTTATCAGCACTTGACATGAAATTAAGGAAAGCTATGCAATATGAATTACGCGAGTTACAACAACGATTAGGCATTACGTTCTTATTTGTGACGCACGATCAAGAAGAAGCCTTAGCGATGAGTGATGAAATTTTTATCATGAACGAAGGACGAGTGTTGCAAAGTGGCACGCCAGTCGATATTTATGACGAACCAATTAATCATTTTGTGGCCGATTTTATCGGGGAAAGTAACATCCTCCCAGGAAAAATGGTCGCTGATTATCAAGTGGAAATGGTGGGCAAGCAATTTGAATGTGCTGATGCTGGGATGCGGGTCAACGAAGCGGTTGAAGTGGTTCTTCGTCCTGAAGATCTTGACATTGTCGCCGTTGACCAAGGACAATTAGTGGTGACAGTTGATACGCAGTTATTCCGTGGTGACTATTATGAAATTACGGCTTATGATGCGGATCAAAATCGGTGGTTGATTCATTCAACCAACCCGGCCCAAGATGGGCAACGCGTTGGATTATTCTTTGAACCGGAAGACGTGCATATTATGCGTTTTGGTGAATCAGAAGAAGATTTCGATGCTCGCCTTGAAAGTTATGAAGAGGAGGACTAGAGCAATTGCGTAAAAAACAATGGTTATACTACTTACCATATGCCCTCTGGTTAATTTTATTCGTTCTTGCACCAGTCGCGCTGATTGTGTATCAGTCCTTCTTTGATATCAATGGGCACGCGACATTGGCTAACTATACGACTTATTTTCAATCAGGTACTTACTTGAAGATGACATTAAATTCGTTATGGTATGCATTTTTAATTACGCTAGTGACGCTATTAATTAGTTATCCAACGGCTTATTGGCTACATCAAACCAAACATAAGCAATTGTGGCTTTTATTAATTATATTACCGACATGGATTAACTTATTACTGAAAGCTTATGCGTTTATTGGTATTTTTAGTCAAGATGGCGCCATTAATCATTTCTTAGAATGGTTTGGAATTGGGCCACAGCAGATTTTATTTACGAATTTCAGTTTCTTAGTGGTGGCGACTTATATTGAAATTCCATTTATGATTTTGCCGATTTTTAACAGTTTAGAAGAACTAAATCCATCATTGGTCAACGCAAGCCGTGACCTTGGTGCCAGTAATTGGCAAACCTTTATTAAAGTTATCTTACCGTTGACCATGGCTGGGGTTAAAGCCGGCATTCAGGCCATTTTTATTCCATCATTATCATTATTTATGCTGACGCGTCTAATTGGGGGAAATCGGGTGATTACCCTGGGGACGGCGATTGAAGAACACTTCCTTACGACAATGAACTGGGGAATGGGCTCGACCATCGGGGTGGTCCTCATCGTTGCCATGGGGTTAATCATGTTGGTAACCGGGGAGCAAAAAGCGAAGAAGAAGGTGACTAACAGATGAAAAAATGGAAATGGCAAAATATTTGGTTAGTGCTTATCCTCGCCTTATTGTATGCGCCGATTTTCTATTTGATTTTCTATTCATTTAGCAGTGGCGATAACATGAATGGCTTCAAGTCTTTTACTTGGGCCAATTACCAGGCCTTATTTGAAGATACACGAATGATTGAAATTGTGTTACAAACATTATTAATCGCGATTCTATCATCTTTGTGTGCGACAATCGTGGGAACGTTTGGTGCGTTGGGGATTTATTCGACGAAGCGTCGGCGTGTGCGCAATATGATTTTATCGCTTAACAATATTTTAATGGTTTCACCCGATGTCATTATTGGGGCAAGTTTTTTAATCTTTTTCACGTTCTTAGGTTTTGGCTTAGGCTTTGGGTCAGTTTTATTGAGTCATATCGCCTTTTCAATTCCGATTGTCGTCTTGATGGTTTTGCCGAAGTTAAATGAAATGCGGCCAGCATTGGTAGATGCGGCACGTGATTTAGGAGCAACTGACTGGCAAGTTTTACGTAAAGTCATTTTACCGTACATTAGTTCCGGTATTTTTGCGGGCTTTTTCATGGCTTTCACCTATTCGTTAGATGATTTTGCCGTGACCTTCTTTGTCACTGGAAATGGCTTTGAAACGCTCTCCGTTGAAATCTATTCAAGAGCGCGTCAGGGGATTAGTCTGGAAATCAATGCGTTATCTGCCTTGATGTTTGTCTTCTCCTTAATTCTTGTGGCTGGCTATTATTTATTGAATCAAAGAAGCCAAGCCCAAAAAGCACGGCGTAAACGGAAAGCGAGGGCTTAAGATGAATAAATTAGGACGCATCACTTTAGCGATTTTAGTGGTCTGTGCAGCCCTTTGGTTTGGGACGGTTGAATTACAAAAATCACAAGGTTATACGAAGAGTAACACGTTAACATTGTATAATTGGGGCGATTATATCGACCCAGCGCTCATTAAAAAGTTTGAAAAGCAAACGGGTTATCATGTGTCAGTCGAGACATTTGATAGTAATGAAGCGATGTACACGAAGATTAAACAAGGTGGAACAGCTTATGACTTAGCTGTCCCTAGTGAGTATATGATTGAAAAGATGCGCAAAGCGAACTTACTTAAACCGATTGATCATCAGCGCCTAATCGGTTATCAGAACATTGGCAAGGATTTTTTGAATCAACCATTTGATCCGGGAAATAAGTATTCGCTGCCTTATTTCTGGGGGACGTTAGGGATTATCTATAACGATCAATTAGTGAAGCAGCCGTTGACGCATTGGTCTGATCTTTGGTCCCCTGATTATCGCGGGCAGATTATGGTGGTTGATAGTGCCCGGGATATGATGGCCGTCGGATTAATTGAAAATGGCCAGTCTGTCAATAGTACGAATCCAGTCGTTTTAAGGGCAGCCAAGGATAAGCTTGATCAGATGGCCCCAAATGTCAAAGCGATTGTGGCTGATGAAATTAAGATGTACATGGTTCAAAATGAAGCGAGTGTTGCTGTGACCTGGTCTGGTGAAGCAGCCGAAATGTTGGCTAACAATCCCCATTTGCACTATGTCATTCCCGAAGAGGGTAGCAATTTATGGTTTGACAATTTAGTGATTCCCAAGACAGCCAAACATGAAAAGGCAGCCTATGCTTTCTTAAACTTTATGTTAGCGCCTAAAAATGCGGCTCAAAACGCCGAATATATCGGCTATTCAACGCCCAATATACCAGCTAAAGCATTATTACCAGCAGCAACGCGCAACAATCCGGGCTATTATCCAAGTCAAAAGGTGATTGAGCGGTTACAAGTTTATAAAGATTTAGCACCAACTGCGGTTGGCCGGTATAATGATTTATTTTTAGAGTTTAAAATGCAGCATTAAAGTACAATGAGCAGATTGAAATGGTTCATGGTATAATAGACACAGAATTTTTTGGATGGAGGTTACCTATGTCATTTGAATGGTCACAATTATTAACGTGGCGGATGCTCGCAAATGTGCTAGACATTATTGTTGTTTGGTATTTTGTGTATAAATTAATCATGTTGATTCGCGGTACCAAAGCCGTCCAATTGTTTAAAGGGATTATTGTGATTGCGCTGATTAAGGTTATCAGTTGGTACATTGGTCTACGAACTGTTTCATACATTATGGATCAATTTATCAGTTGGATTGTGATTGCACTGATTGTTATTTTTCAACCCGAAATTAGACGTGGTCTGGAACATATCGGTCGTGGATCGTTATTACGCCGTGGCGTTAATCCTAAGATTGAACAAGAAAATAATTTAATTAAAGCACTCGATAAGTCAATTCAGTATATGTCGAAACGACGCATCGGAGCGCTAATTACAATCCAAATGAATACCGGTTTGGAAGATTACATCGAAACAGGGATTCATTTGGATGCGGATGTAACGGGTGAGTTATTAATTAACATCTTCATTCCGAATACACCATTACATGATGGGGCTGTCATTATTCGCGACGACAAGATTGCTGTTGCGGCCGCATACCTACCACTTTCAGAGAGTAATTTAATCCCCAAAGAATTAGGGACCAGACATCGGGCAGCCGTTGGGATTAGTGAGGTAACGGATGCCTTGACGATTGTAGTTTCTGAAGAAACTGGTGGCGTCACATTAACGCGCAATAACGAGTTAATGCGTGATTTAAGCCGTGATGATTATATGAAGTACTTCAACTCGCATTTGATTACCCAAGAGGAAAACAAACCGAGTCTCTTACAAGAATTTGTTGATGGCTTCAAAAAAGGAGGCCAGAAATGATGAAAAACTTTGTTGAAGGCCCATGGCTCTATCGCATTTTAGCGTTATTTCTAGCGTTATTATTGTTTGGTTATGTTAATTTGGATGAAATCAACACAACCCGCCAGACGAATAACAATGATACCCAGATGCTAGCAACTCGCACGGAAACCGTAAAAGTCCCCCTACAGATTAACGCGGATACTGATCAGTACTTTATTACGGGCTATCCGCAAAAAGTTAAGGTGAAATTATCTGGTCCAAATGCGTTGGTAACATCTGCGGTTAACACGTTAAATTTCCGTGTGATTGCTGATTTAACGAAGCTAGGTCCTGGTGATCATACTGTTAAGTTGGAACAGACGGGGATTAATAAGGATATCAAAGTGACGATTGAACCCAGAGAAATTAAGGTTCATATTGAGCATAAAGTGACAAAACAATTCCCAGTGCAAGTTAATGTAAAAAAAGAAAACTTAGCGGCGGGGTATAGTTTGGGAAATCCAAAACTAAGTCAAGACGTGGTTGAAGTCAGTGGCGCAAAATCAGCTGTGAATGCTGTATCGCAAGTGGTGGCCACTATTGATCCTGCTGAAGGGACCAAAAAAGACATCAACGAAGAAGTCTTATTGCAAGCTGTTGATCGCAATGGCAAAGCCTTGAATGTTTTAATTTCACCACAAACCGTTAACGTTAAGATTTTGGTTCAAATGAACAAGAAAACACTCCCAATTAGTTTGGAGAAGACCGGTGAAAAGAGTGGTTATAGCTACAGTCTGTCATCACCAACTGATTCAGTGACCGTTTACGGGCGGCAAACTGCTTTAGCAAAGTTGACATCGTTACCAGTGAGCGTCGACTTATCGACGATTACGAGTTCAACTTCTAAAACGGTTAAAGTGCCTTTACCAGATAATATTTATGAGAGTATGCCAAGTACTATTAAGGTCACAATTACGGTAACGCCGGATACGGCTAATACGAGTGCCACTAGTACGGTTGAAGCGCCTGCTGAAAGCACGGCGCAAACATCAACTAGTGCGCCCATTGCGTCAAGTTCAAGTAGTAGCCAATCAAACAGTCAATCAAGCTCAAGTGAAAGCGAAAGTAGCAAAATAAAGCCCAATATAAATCAATAATCAACGCTAAAGATTTTAGCAAGATGAATGGAGATAATTAAATATGACAAAGTATTTTGGAACTGATGGTGTACGTGGGGTTGCCAACTTAGAATTAAGTCCAGAAATGGCGTTTAAATTAGGACGTGCGGGGGGGTATGTTTTAACCAAGCATGCTGCTAAGGATCAACGCCCTAAGGTATTGGTGGCTCGGGACACACGTATTTCAGGTCAAATGTTAGAACAATCTTTAATTTCTGGCTTATTATCAGTCGGGATTGAAGTCCTATCATTAGGCGTGGTGACAACACCGGCAGTTGCCTATTTAATTAAGGTTCAAGAAGCAAGTGCCGGCATTATGATTTCAGCCTCGCATAACCCTGCTATTTATAATGGGATTAAATTCTTTGGCGCGGATGGTTATAAATTACCAGATGCAACCGAAGAAGAAATCGAAGCAATCATCGATGCCAAAGAAGATACTTTACCACGTCCAGAAGGCGCTGGCCTTGGCACCGTTGAAGAGTATCCAGAGGGTGCTTTGAAATATACACAGTTTTTAGAACACACGATTCCTGATGATTTAGCTGGGATAAAAGTAGTATTGGACGGGGCAAACGGTTCAACCAGTGGTTTGATTAGCCGGGTGTTTGCTGATTTGGACACAGAATTCACAACAACGGCTACGCATCCCGATGGTTTGAACATCAACGACGGTGTTGGTTCAACGCACCCAGAAAATGTAGCCCAAAAAGTGTTAGAAACAGGTGCTGAAGTTGGTTTAGCATTTGATGGTGATGGTGATCGGTGTATCGCAGTTGACGAATTAGGCAACATTATCGACGGTGACAAGATTATGTTTATCTTGGGCCAATATTTATCCGATAAGGGACGCTTAAAACAAGATACGATTGTGACAACTGTCATGAGTAATATCGGCTTGTATAAGGCGATTGAAGCTCACCACATGCAATCTGCCCAAACAGACGTTGGTGATCGCCACGTCGTAGAAGAAATGCGTGAAAAAGGCTATAACCTTGGTGGCGAACAATCAGGCCACATTATCATCTTTGATTATCATAATACTGGTGACGGGATGTTAACGGGGATTCAACTCTTAAACGTTATGAAACAAACTGGTAAGAAGTTATCTGAATTGGCAGCGCCGGTTCAAACTTACCCACAAAAACTTGTTAATTTAACTGTTAAGGATAAGAATGCTTGGTCAACGAATGACAAGATTCAAGCTGCTATTGATACCGTTGAAAAAGAAATGAATGGTGACGGACGCGTCTTAGTCCGTCCAAGTGGGACAGAACCATTACTACGCGTAATGTGTGAGGCTGCAACTGAAGAAAAAGTGAACCAATATGCCGATCAAATTGCCGCTGTCGTTCAAGCTGAAATTGGTGCATAAATTACTGGCAAAAGTTACTCGAAATAAATAAAAAGCCCATCAATATTATGTTGATGGGCTTTTTATGTGCTGATTGGTCGATCATATTAGAATCAAGCCCGCGCTAATTAATCGCTCAAGAAAAAAGACTCGCATTAACGCACGCTTGTTACTGAAATAAATTGGTTGCAATCGAGCATAAAAGCCCGACGTCGTTGGTAATAAGCGGCCTATACCAAAATGTAAAATCGATATATACCAATAAAATAGTTGACATTAAATTCGTTGGTGTTATTATATTTAAGTGTTATACCAATTAATTTAAAAATATTAAACCAAAGTTGAAAAGAGGATTTTATAATGTGTGGAATCGTAGGCGTGATTGGTAATGAAAAGACAACTGAAATTTTGCTAAACGGATTAGAGAAGTTGGCGTATCGTGGTTACGATTCAGCAGGCATTTATGTAAACAGTGAAACTGGCCATGACTACTTAGTTAAAGAACCGGGCAAAATTAGCGTTTTACAAGCAGCGGTTGGCTCTGAAGTACAAGGTACAATCGGGGTCGGGCATACGCGCTGGGCAACGCACGGTGTTGCCAGTCGTGATAATGCGCATCCACATGTATCTGAAGACGGTCGTTTTTATTTGGTGCATAACGGCGTATTGACTAACTATTTAGCTTTAAAAGAAACTTACTTAGAAGATGTCCATTTTGTCAGTCAAACCGATACGGAAGTTGCTGTTCAGTTAATTGCTTACTTTGCTAAGACGGAACAGTTGTCAGCTAAGGAAGCTTTCCGGAAGGCATTGACCCTGATTGAAGGCTCATACGCATTTGTCATGGTTGATCGCGATGATCCGGATACTTTATACGTTGCTAAAAATAAATCGCCGTTGTTAATTGGTGTGGGTGATGGCTTTAATGTGGTCTGCTCGGATGCATTAGCGATGTTGAACGAAACAAAGGATTTTATTGAAATCCATGATCGTGAAATGGTAACGCTCACGAAACAGAGCATTCAAATTGAAGATTTAGACGGCACTTTCATTCACCGTGAAAGCTACCATGTGGAAATGGATGCTGATGCAGCAGGTAAGGGTGCCTATCCACATTACATGTTAAAAGAAATCGACGAACAACCAGCTGTCATGCGGCGTTTATTAAACGAATACGTTGCTGCTGACGGACAGCTTAAGATCGACGCAGCGTTACTCAGCGCAATGAATGATGCCGACCGCTTATACATCGTGGCGGCTGGGACCAGTTATCATGCCGGTTTAATCGGGAAGACCTTGTTTGAAACGCTAGCGCACAAACCAGTTGAAGTCCATGTTGCTAGTGAATTTGGCTATCACATGCCACTATTATCTGAAAAGCCATTCTTTATCTTTTTAACCCAAAGTGGCGAAACCGCTGATAGTCGTCAAGTGTTGGTCCAAACTAATGCCCGCCATTATCCTAGTTTGACCATTACAAACAGCCAAGGTTCAACGCTTTCGCGGGAAGCTGATTACACATTATTGTTGCATGCGGGGCCCGAGATTGCAGTTGCTTCAACGAAAGCCTACACTGCACAAATTGCGGTTGAATTATTCTTAGCTGTCGCACTTGGGCGCCACAATCAACTAGTATTGGCAGAACAATTCGACGTGCACCATGAATTAGGCTTAATTGCTACCGGCATGGAAACGCTACTGAGCGAAAAAGAACAGATTGAAACCTTAACGACTGATTACTTGCAAACAACGCGCAGTGCCTTTTATATCGGACGTGGTGAGGATTATGCTTTAAGTTTAGAAGCTGCTTTGAAATTAAAGGAAATCTCATACATTCAAGCAGAAGGCTTTGCTGCCGGCGAATTAAAGCATGGGACGATTGCTTTGATTGAAAAAAATACCCCAGTCATTGCATTTTTAATGGATGCCAAAACGATTGCGCACACCCGTGGGAACTTGCAGGAAGTGACCGCGCGGGGGGCAAAAGCCTTGACGATTGTTAGTGAAGCCTTCGCTGAAGCAGACGATCAAATCGTTCTACCAACCGTGAATGACTTATTGGCGCCTTTATTGGGCATTGTTCCTGGGCAATTAATTGCTTACTATGCAAGTCTGCATAGAGGGTATGATGTCGATCAACCAAGAAACTTAGCTAAGAGTGTCACCGTTGAATAAACACTTAAAAAAAGCCTCGTTCAAAAGAACGAGGCTTTTTTTGCGTTTAATGCGTTGGGGCGTAAGTGGCCCGTGGCCCGCCAACGTATTTTGGTCGTGATCGTAAAGCTGTGACATGTGCACTACCTAATGTATCAAGTGTTGGACGGACAGGGACTTGAACGAATTTCACGTGCATCCCAATCGCTGTATCACCGATATCTAAACCAGCTTGTGCGACGATATGTTCAACTTCGACAGGGTCACTGAATTGTTCAAAAGCAGCAACAGAACAAGCACCGCCAGCATGCATAGCGGGAACAACCGAGACAATTTCAAAGTCGTGTGCGCGGGCAACTTGGCGTTCAACAACCAAACTACGGTTAATGTGCTCACAGCCTTGCACGGCTAAATGAATCCCCAGTGGATTAAGCACGCCACGAAGCGTTGCAATAATAATTTCGCCAACTTCTTTGCTAGAAGCTTTACCAATATGGCCCCCGACAACTTCACTCGTTGAACAGCCGAGAACGAATAAATCGCCGCTTGCTAAGTGGGCTTCGTTTAAAACATCTTGTGTTATTTGGATTAAGTTTTGTTGAATTTGGTTTAATGGTAAATCATTTGTCATTTTTGAAATCTCCTAATGGTTAAATAATTGTGGTCGAATACGGGATAAACTCGTGACTAACGGGATGGTGACCACGATTCCAAGTCCGTTTTGAACAATATTGCTGAAAATCGAAGCGGTTCCGGCAGCCCAGCCGAAAAGTAAACTGGTAGCTAAAAAGTAACCGGCAACCATGACGATACTACCGCAAATGAGGGGGATAATCAGCTGCTTTGGTCGTATTGAATCACTACGAGTCAGGTGACCTACAATAAAGCCTTGTGCCCCGTGAATGATGAGTGAGAAAAGACACCACTCAGGGTAACCAGATAATAGATCGATTAATAGGCCACTCGTGGATCCGACAGCGAGTCCGCCGGGATTTTCAAGCATGATTGCTGCTGTGTAAATCCCGACCTCACAGAGCGTCACAAAGCCTTTTGTCGCCGGAATCGGGATGATGATTAACAACGAGAGTGCAACGGTCAATGCGGTGAGCATCGCGAGTAATGGTAACTGATGTTTATTAAAATGCATGTTGAGCTGCCCCCTGCCAAACGTTCCCCAGGCCATGGCGCAAATGCACCCCCGCTTTTAAACCAGCATAAACCAATTTTTTCGCGCGTGCAACGGCACTTTCAAGTGATTTTCCGTTTGCTAATTCTGCCGTAATTGCTGCTGAAAGGGTGCAGCCCGCACCATCAATTGTCGTTGTCTCCAATCGAGGGGCTTCTAAATAATGAGTTGTTGGGCCCGATTTTAATAAATCAACGGCTTGTTTACCAGGAAATCGTTGGCCACCTTTGATGATGACGTGCTTGGGACCAAATGATTGAATGATTGTGGCGGCTTCGACCATTTCCGCACGGGTAGTAATCGTTGAAAGCCCACTGAGTTGTTGCGCTTCTAACAAATTTGGCGTGGTAACGCTCGTCAGGGGGAGCAGTTCTTTTTTCAGTGTCTCAAGGTACGCTTGTTGCGCAGGAACAGCTCCTTCTTTAAAGATGAGGACTGGATCAGTGATGATGTTTAATTCGGGATGTTGTCGTAATCGCCCACAGATTGCTTTTAAAGTTTTTGTTTGATGCACCAAACCAATTTTGACGTGGGTCAGTGGTACGTAGTTTAAAATGGCATCAAGCTGGTCTAAAATGGTATCCTCAGGTAAGTCATGAATTTTTAACTGACCATCTGGTAATAACGTCGCGATGCAAGTAATCGCGCTAACACCAAATGTTCCTAAGGCTTCAAATGTTTTTAAATCGGCTTGGATGCCACCACCACCCAGTGTATCAGAGCCGGCAATGGTTAAAATGTTTTGCATAGTTGTCCTCCCAATTCTAATCTCCACTATCATAGTGAAGATTAGAATGTGCAACAACAGCCAATTGGCTTGTTTTTTTACCAGCCAATTTGTAAACTGAGTGAGAGGTGGTAAAAGTGATTGAATGGCGCCAATATCTACCAGAACAAAAGCCAAAGTATATGGCGATTAAAAAAATGATTATTGATTTAATAGACCGTGGCCAGCTAAGCCCAGGTGATCAATTACCGCCCGAGCGGCAGTTCGCTAAATTATTGCGGGTTAATCGTTCAACAGTGACGCGTGCATCTGATGAATTAGTTGCAGATGGTGTGATTGAACGGCGCGTCGGGAGCGGTACATTTGTCAGTCTACAAGCCCGCCCCCAGGCAAAGCGGGTTAACTGGCATACTTATTTGTTAAGTCAGCGGCAGTCACAAAGTCAAAATGAACGGCGACAATTACAACAATTAGTTAGCCAAAAATCGGAAAAATTAATTGATGTTTATTCAAGTGATTTACCATTAGCATTAGTCCCACAATTTCGATTTCCGGCATTAACGTGGCAAGATTTCATCACAGCACAAGCGCTAGAGACACCGCGCGGTTATCAACCGCTTATTGCAGCAATTAATCAATTGGATCAATACAACAAACGTTTATCGTTTACCGAAGAACAGTTGTTAATGACGGCCGGTGTACAGCAATCACTTTTTTTAATATTACAAGGTTTGTTGTCGCCAGGCGATGCTGTCGCGATTGAATCCCCCTCTTTTTTTCATGACTCAACTTTGTTTGAAGCAACTGGTGTCCGCGTTTATGAGGCGGCAGTTGACGCTGATGGGATTTCATTAACGGTTTTAGAACAGCTAATCATTAAGCATCGGATTAAATTGGTTATCCTTAATCCGGACTATCAAAACCCAACTGGTCACGTCATGAGTCTTCAAAAAAGAAAAGCAGTCGTTCATTTATGTCAGACATACCAAATACCAATTGTAGAAGATGATGTTTTTGGTTGGTTAGGATTTGAGACTGTTAATCCAATCCCAACATTGAAACAACTCGATCCGGATAACGTCATTTATATTAGTTCGCTGTCCAAAATTATGGGGGCTAGTAGCCGAATCGGGTGGGTAGTTGCTAGCTCGCAAGTGATCGAACAATTGACCCGGGTGCAGCATGAAATGGATTTAGTACCAAGTATTATGTCACAAGTCATGGTGACCCTGGCGATGGGGGATCCCCAATTTCAAACACAATTGGATCAACTTAAGGCAACACTGCAAGAACGGGCACTGGCGACGTATAGGATGCTCAAAAGCGTATTACCAGATTGGCAAATTGACTTACCAGCGGGCGGATACTATATCTGGATGACACGGCCCAACCATAAATTACGCTTAAAAACCTTTCTTGATCATCAGTTAGCTGTCGCACCAGGATCACTATTTGGCCTTAAAACAGACGCATTACGCATCAATTTTGCGCGGTTAAATGCAATGGATTTGGTTGCATTAGAACAACGATTAGTAACCATTATGCAAGCAACAGAATAAAAAGGAGAATTGGATGATGGAAGAATTCGTGCCAGAAATTTATACGCCATTAAAAACCAGTGTTGTCGGACCACCTACTGTGGCGCGAAAAGTTGGGGGCATTAAGATCCTCGGTAAGAAGATTAAAACGATTATTTTTACCACCGATGTAGCGATTGTGAATAATACGAATGCCGATGCTGTTTTGGCGGTTTATCCATTCACACCACATCCAGCGGTCATGAATGCCATCAGCAATGTAGCGACGATCCCTGTCTTTAACGGGATTGGTGGGGGGCTAACAGCTGGCAGTCGCTCCGCGTATATGGGATTATTGGCTGAGGCTGCCGGTTCAATTGGGGTGGTGGTTAACGCACCAACGTCCGTGGCGACGATTAAAATGATTAGCCGCGTTGTTGATGTGCCAATTATTTGTACTGTTGTGTCGGAACAACAGGATTATGCCGCACAGATTGAAGCGGGGGTTTCGATTTTAAACGTTAGTGGTGCGGCTAAAACGCCAGCGATTGTCAGCGCAATTCGGCAACAATACCCTGAAATCCCCATCATGGCAACTGGGGGCAAAGATGAAGCGCATATATTAGCGACCATTGAAGCAGGTGCGAATGCATTGACGTACACGCCACCGACCAATGGTGAGTTATTTGCTAAGAAAATGGCAGCTTATCGATCAGATTTAACATGATAGGATTTGACGTGTCGCATAATCCCCCGTATGCTTATTAGATGAGATGAACAAGGAGGTTTTTGAATGATTCGTCAAGCAACAGTTGCAGATGCCAAGAGCGTCTTGCCAATTATTAACATCGTTTTTGAAGAAATGGAAATGCCCCTTTTCCAAAAAATTCCGTTAGAGGATTTATTTAGTATTTTAGAACAGGCCTTTGCAATACCAGAATATCGGTATAGTTATGCTAATACACTGGTTTATGAAGAAGATGGTCAAATTCTGGGGATTATGGTTGGCTTCCCCGAAGACAAAGAAGCCCACATCGATGATGCATTAGCACCGCTATTCCCACAAATCGGGTTACCTGAAACAACGCGTTTTTTTACCGATAAAGAGGCCCAACCGGGTGAGTGGTATTTAGATACACTTGCCGTTGCTGAGCACGCACAGGGGCGCGGTATCGGGACAAAGTTACTTGAAGCATTACCAGCGTATTTAAAAGCTCGTGGTGAAAAAAAGATTAGTCTCAGTGTTGATTTACAAAATCCGGGCGCTAAGAAACTTTATGAACGAATGGGTTTTGTTAAACAAGGGACATTAATGATTGGTGATCATCAATACGATCACATGGTTAAACAGCTTTAAAATAAAAAGAGCTCTCAACAATTATTGTTGAGGGCTCTTTTTAAGTTTAAAGTAGTGGCATAATCATTGTCGTCCATAGCCAGCTGAGTGGCATGACTAAGATCATTGCCGGAATCATATCCGCAATTGGGAATTCACGAATTTTAGCGATTCTAAAGCCGGTAGCAAGCATCAAGAGGCCACCGCAAGCTTTGAAATCGGCAAGCATTGTTGGATTCGTCAACGGAAAGATTAGTTTTGCGAGTAAAAAAATGATGTAGAAGATAATGAATTGCGGGATTGCGATCGTTGAGACGACGGGGCCAAGATTGCAGGCAAAGATGGCAGCCGTGAAGAAATCTAGAATCGATTTAGAGATTAAAATCGTATTATTACCGGTCATCCCAGCATCTAATGTTCCATAAATCCCAGTTCCTCCAGCACAAAAGAGGACAATCACTGTCACGAGTGCTGAAATAAATTCGGCGTCAGATAACGTATTGTTTTTGCGAGGAAAGAATTTAGAAATTGGCCGTTCCATTAGAACTGCCCCGCGATCAATCCAGCGACCGAAGTGGATTAAGAGCCCAATGCCGGTACCGAGAACGACTGCGAAGATAACGGCCGGCATGTTCTTCATTTGAATGATGGCATTGATGCCCATCCCCATTGAAGCGACACCGAAGATTAAGGTGAGCTCAGTTTTAAATTTAGTTGATAATTTATCGCCCAATAAACTACCGAATAGACCGCCGAGTAAGACGGCTAATGAATTAATAATTACGCCAGTTGGCATTAATAAGACCCCTTTAATTTTAAGTTTGCATATTCAACTATACCAATTTAAAAGAAGAGAATCAATTTAATTTTAAATGTTAGCGCTTAGCGATATTGTTTCGAAGTCTTGAACTAGACCAAAAAAACCGGCTAATCAGCGGATTAGTCGGTTTTTTAATGATTATTCGCATCGTAAGCTAGGCTTAAAACGCCGCATCAGGGCCTTGGGCTGGTTATAGGCCCAATGATTTAAAACGGTAGCAATCAAGATGCAGGGGACGACATCTGTTTCATGGCTGATAGTTAATTGAAAGGCAGGCCCGCTGCTAGCTAGGATGGTGGTTGCTTGCATGATGGATTGGGTATGGTAGATAATGCGATATTGATTTTGCGTTAAATCCCCCATAATTAACCAGTTGAGTTGTTTAACATAGACAAACTCACGCCAGATACCCCAAATCTTTTTGAGCTGCCCAATCCGTTCACCGTTTTGGAACAAGTCAAAGTCAGGTGAGGGGCTAATTGTAACTTGGCGAATTTCACCCAGTAAATCGCCCGTGAGTGAGTAAAGGCTAAACACGTCATGCCGAATGCCGCGCTTACCAACGAGTAAATAACGCGGTTGTTGTTGTTCGTCAATTACTGTTGAGACCCCGCGTGAAGCACTCGCTTGGTGTTTAATGTAAAAAATGGGCATCTTAGATCACTTCTTTTCAGCTGAACGATTCAAGTCAATTGCGTGATAAATGGCTTGTGCAACGCCGTCTTGAATATTGGTTGCAGTTTGATAGTTGGCAAGTTCTTTAATCGTTGGGACGGCATTGCCCATGGCCACCCCAATGCCGGCTGTTTTAATCATTGAAAAGTCATTTAAGTTATCACCAATCGCCATTGTCTGTTCAATTGGAATCCCTTTTTGTTCAGCATAAGCAGCCAAAGCAATGCCTTTTTGCGCATCAATGTGGTTTATTTCGATGTTATTGCTTGAAGAGGAAGTTACGACTAAATTACCGCGGTCTTCACAAAAGGTCTTAATTGGTGCTAATTCGGTCATTCCGTGGGTGCTAAAAGCGATGATTTTAAGAATCTTAACTGTTGGATCGTTAATAATCCCTTGATAGTGATCATCGACATAGTTAATGTTCATCAATTCCAAACGGGCAGCAGCTAAAGCAACCGCAATTTTATAACTCGTATCAGGATTGAGGTTGACGAGTAAATCAGCGACATTTTGGATACGACTGACTTTGCTATCTGAATAATTACCGGCAGTCGTCATGAGTTCGAAGTAAATCTGATTTTCGCGTAAGTTTTCTGTAACGGCCGCCACCGTTTGCGCATCAATCGGGACGTTTAACACCTCATTCCCTAAAGAATCAAAAACCTGAGCGCCATTCATCGTGATTAAAGTTGGGTGGATGTCATCACTGTCAATTAGTGGGAGGGCTTCCGAGCGACTGCGGCCAGTAGCCACCACGAATTCGATGCCAGCGTCTTGAGCAGCTTTAATGGCGGTTATGTTCCCGTCTGAAACCTGCATTTTGTCGTTTAATAAAGTACCGTCCATATCAGATGCAATAATTGAAATCAAAGGAATTCCTCCTGAAAACGTATTATTCGAAACTTACCTCTATCTTAGCATGCAAGCTACTTTTCTTCTAGCAACTTATGTCAAAACACGATAAACTAGTTAACGAGGTGAGCAGATGAAAACAATTATTCACAATGAGTGGCAGACAATTCTCGCACCAGAATTTGCTAAACCCTATTATGGTCAGCTCCATACTTTTTTGAAACAAGAATACCAAACGACGACGATTTATCCCGAGATGTATCATATTTTTCAAGCCTTTGAATGGACGCCGTTTGAACAGGTCAAAGTCGTTATTTTAGGACAAGATCCCTATCATGGTCCGCACCAAGCGCATGGGTGCAGTTTTTCCGTTTTACCAGGCGTCAAAGTACCACCGTCATTACAAAATATTTATAAAGAATTGCAGACGGATGTTGGCTTTCAACCGGTTGAACATGGCTATTTAAAGAATTGGGCAGATCAAGGGGTGTTTTTGTTGAATACCGTATTGACTGTGCGGGCAGGCCAAGCAAATTCGCATCGTAACCATGGTTGGGAACAGCTAACAGATGCAGCCATTGCCGCATTGTCAAAGCGGGGCCACGTGGTCTTTATTTTATGGGGAAACGCGGCAAAGAATAAGCGCCGGTTAATTGATGAGACGCAAAATGCGGTCATTACGGCGGTGCATCCTAGTCCCTTATCAGCCTATCATGGCTTCTTTGGTTCTAGACCGTTCTCACAGACAAATACGGCCCTTGAACAATGGGGCATGGCACCAATTAATTGGCAATTACCACAAACAGTCACGGCAGAATAATAAAACGCTACCATTATTAACTTGTCGCGCTATTAGAAACGTTGTATGATTACATTAGCAATAATAAAACGCTTACTGGAGGTTGCAATTGTGGATTTATTTGAAAGCTTAAAAGCAAAGATTACCAATCGGCAATTTAAAATTGTTTTTCCGGAAGGGACAGAGCCAAGGATTATTGGCGCAGCAGCGCGGTTGAATGCCGATCGGCTATTGAAACCAATTTTAATTGGCGCAACGAACGATATTCAACAAATCGCCGCTGCTAAAGGATTTAACTTGGACAAAATAGCGATTATTGATCCACAAGAATACCCAGCAGCCGACTTCGAAAAAATGGTTGCTGCTTTTGTCGAGCGTCGTCAAGGCAAGGTAACCCCTGAACAAGCACAAACCATTTTACAAGACCCGAATTATTTTGGCACTATGATGGTCTATTTAAACCTAGCTGATGGGATGGTTTCAGGGGCCGTGCATTCAACTGGGGATACAGTTCGCCCAGCACTTCAAATTATTAAAACAAAACCAGGCGTTCAACGGACGAGCGGTGCCTTTATTATGCAACGTGGACGGGATAACGAACGTTACTTATTTTCGGATTGTGCGATTAACATCAATCCGAATGCTCAAGAACTGGCTGAAATTGCGGTGGAATCTGCTAAGACGGCTGAGTTGTTTGACATTGATCCGAAAGTTGCCCTGTTGAGTTTTTCGACATTGGGCTCGGCTCAAGCAGACGAAGTCACGAAAGTGCAAGAAGCAGCCAAAATTGCGCATGAAATCGCACCAGACCTAACGATTGATGGTGAATTACAATTTGATGCCGCCTACGTCCCAGTTGTTGCTAACCAAAAAGCGCCAGGTTCAAAAGTTGCTGGGCAGGCGACGGTGTTTGTTTTCCCAGAATTACAATCAGGGAACATTGGGTACAAGATTGCTCAACGATTTGGGAATTTCGAAGCAATCGGGCCAATTTTACAAGGCTTGAATCAACCCATTTCTGATTTATCGCGCGGGAGCAATGAAGAAGATGTTTATAAGTTGGCTATTATCACGGCTGCTCAAGCATTACAAAACTAACTGATGGCAATTAAAAACGCTAGCACAAAAAATTGTGCTGGCGTTTTTAACTTTGCGAACAGGGCTTTTTTCGGTATAATGACACACAGATAACAATTAGAATGAGGCAGAAGATGTTAGAATTTAAAACAACTGATCCAGAACAAACGATGGCGATTGCCAAACAGTTGGGCCAACAAGTCCAAGCCGGTGACGTCTTGTTATTGGATGGTGATTTAGGCGCTGGTAAAACAACGTTTACTAAAGGCTTAGCAGCGAGTTTGGAAATTGAGCGCTATATTAAGAGTCCGACGTTTACGTTAATTCGTGAATATCAAGACGGTCGGTTACCACTTTATCATATGGATATGTATCGATTGGAAGAAACGGGTGCTAGCGATTTAGGCTTAGAAGAGTATCTCGATGGGAACGGGGTTTCCGTGATTGAATGGAGTCAATTTATTGCCGAAGAGCTACCGAGCGATTATTTGATGATTCACTTTAATAAGGATGTTCATGATGATCAAGTTCGGACGTTAGTACTTGAACCGCATGGCGCGCGCTATGAAGCATTGGTGCGTGCTAGTTTTGCAGATGAGTGTCATTGATATTCGGCCCGTGCAAGCCGCAGATGCGCGGGCTTATTTATTTTTTTCTAAAAACGGTGCCCAAAGAAACACCGTAAGTTATCTTATTCGCGGGGCTAGTCGCTTTAGCGTCACGATTTACTGAATTTAGATAGCGCGTATTTTTGAATTGCAACAAATTATCCGGCAATTGTATGCAATAAACAGTTTGGTTATAGGGCCAAGGTCCGATTAACAGCGGGCTTTGATACGCCGGAAACAGGCTATATGCCAATGGTGCAAATGAGCCAATTAATGAATATGGATGAGGAGAATTATGATGCAACACCAACGAGGACGCGGAATTTACTTAGCCGTATTAGGATCAACCTTTTGGGGAATTCAAGGACCAGTATCACAGTGGTTGTTCACTGACACGGCAATTAAGCCGGAATGGCTGATGGGGGTTAAAATGGGCCTTTCCGGCTTATTCTTATTGGCTTATGCGTTCATTAAACAACCGAATGATGTTTTGACAGTGTGGCGGCAACCACGAGATTTTAGCCGGTTGCTGTTATTTGCTGTATTAGGCTTATCGGCCGTTCAGTATTTTTATTTTCTAACGATTCAAGCCAGCAACGCCCCAACGACCACCATTTTACAGCAGCTAGGCACCATAATGATTATTTTAATTAGTTTAGTGATTTATCGGAGGGCCCCAAGCCGAGTTGAATTAATTGCGGTGACGGTTGCATTGCTAGGAACGTGGTTGTTAGTGACAAAGGGCCAGCTGACCCATTTAGCGATTTCACACGTAGCATTTGGACTTAGTTTATGCCTCGGCTTTTCCGGGGCTTTGAATACATTATTGCCGGTCAAATTATTTCAAAAATTTCCGACGTTAGTGATTGTGGGCTGGGCGATGTTAATCGGTGGGATTGTCTTTACCTTTGTCCACCCATTTTGGGTTGATGTGCCACCGTTAAACGTGGCAACAATCAGCAGTGTCTTGTTCATTGCCCTATTTGGGACCGCCCTTGCTAACCTCTGTTTCTTGGGAAGTTTACGGTATATCACCCCAACGACGGCCGGGTTATTGAATACTTTTGAACCGCTGGCTGCGACTATCGGCACCGTCTTATTTTTAAAAACAAGCTTTAATATTTGGGAAGTCGTTGGCGGGATACTCGTCATCAGTACCGTCTTTATCTTGAGCCTTGGGCAATCTAATTCAAAATAAGTTAACACGATGAACCGAATTATGGTATAATCAACAACGGAAACAAAGCTCTTACATTAGTCAAAACAAATTAATGATTATGATGAAGTTATTAATCTTGTCGAAGCCTTAATGACAATTTAGCTTTAATCCACCATTCGTTAAAAGAACGGTTAGCCTGTCTGCATAGACAAGTTAACCGTTCTTTTTGTTAGCCGATTAATTTGGTGGCTGCTTTTAGCGGCTCAACACCAAAATCGTTAGCTTCTTTAATTAAAATTTTGGCACAGGCGATACTATCAGCCAGTGCGTTGTGGTGATTATCGAGTGGAATCGCTAGGTTATCACACAATGTATTTAACTTATGATTTTCAAATTGTGGGTATAAACGGCGACTCGTTTTGAGCGTGTCTAAGGCTAGATAATGGGGGGCAGGGATGTCGTAGTATTGAAGGGTGCTTTTTAACACACCAATATCGAAATTGGCATTGTGGGCGACTACTAACTTATTTGGGGTGAAAAACGGTGCGATGTGCGGCCAGACTTGATTAAATTTGGGGGCTTGCGCCACATCAGCTTCACGAATTCCATGAATTTGAGTATTGCGACTACTAAAATAAGTTTCCGGTTTAATTAAGGTGTAAAAACTATCAACGATCTGATTGTTGCGCACAACGACAAGGGCGAGTGAGCAAGCACTGTGCCGCTGTCCATTGGCGGTTTCAAAATCCATTGCGACAAAATTCACTATTTTGAACCTCGCTTTTTTTAAAGTTTGCTTATTCTAAGCGAATAAATCTTGCGTGTCAAGTTCAACGGGGCAGTGATCGGAACCGAAAAGTTCCGTGTGAATCTTGGCATCCAGTAACTTAGGTTGTAAATCATTAGAAGTGATGAAGTAATCAATTCGCCACCCGGCATTATTATCCCGGGCGTGGAAGCGATAACTCCACCATGAGTAAGTATCAGTCTGATCAGGGTAGAAGTAACGGAAAGTATCGGTAAAACCGCGCTTTAAAAGGGTTGTCATTTGTCCGCGTTCTTCATCAGTAAAGCCGGCATTATGATGATTAGTTTGATCATTTTTTAGATCAATTGGTTCATGAGCAACGTTTAAGTCACCGCAGAAAATGACGGATTTTTGGGTCGATAAATCAGCGATATAAGTTTGAAAGGCATCTTCCCAGCGCATTCGATAAGCTAATCGTTTTAATTTATCCTGTGAGTTGGGCGTGTAACAAGTGATTAAATAAAAAGTCGGGTACTCAAGCGTAATCACGCGCCCCTCCTGATCGTGTTCAGACTGACCGATACCATAAGTTACGTTTAGCGGTTTGTGCTTGGTCAAGATGGCAGTACCGGAATAGCCTTTTTTTTCGGCATAATTAAAGTATTGATGGTAACCTGGTAACGCCAATTCAACTTGGCCGGCTTGGATCTTCGTTTCTTGCAGACAGAAAAAATCGGCATCTAGTTGATTAAAAGTGGTCATAAAATCTTTTTTTAAAATAGCGCGTAAGCCATTAACATTCCAAGAAATAAATTTCATTGTCGTTCCCTCATTTCTAAACTCCATTTTAACGGTTTAGTTAATAATACGCAAAAAAAGTGGTGACTGTTCAATTTAAGCCGTCTTTGTTAAACTAGGAGTAGATTATTTTTGAGGGGAACGACAATTGTGACAAGTCAAGTTGAAGCATTCTTACAAGCAAATCAAACAATCGAGATCCATCAAGCTGAACCATTAAGCTTGTACACCTTTACCAAAACAGGTGGGCCAGCGGATTTACTCGCACTCCCCAAATCTGTTGCAGAAGTGCGCCAATTAGTGGCCAGTGCTAACGAACTGAGCTTACCTATCACAGTTATCGGCAACGCTAGTAATTTAATTGTCCGTGACGGCGGGATTGAGGGCTTAGTCATCATCTTAACCGCAATGAACCAGATTAAAGTCGAGGGCAACTTGGTGACCGCCCAAGCTGGCGCCGGAATCATTCAAACCTCTGAAGCAGCTTATGCTGGTGGTTTGACGGGATTAGAGTTTGCTGCCGGCATTCCTGGTAGTGTTGGCGGCGCGGTTTTCATGAACGCTGGCGCTTATGGTGGCCAAATCAGTGATGTCTTGACACGCGTTGATGTCTTAACACGTGACAATCAATTGCAAACCTTAACAGCCGCTGACTTAAATTTTAGTTACCGGCATAGTTTAATGCAGGAAAACGGGAGCATTGTTTTAGCGGCCTATTTTGAAATGACAACTGGTGTTGCATCAGCGATTCGAGCACGAATGGATGAGGTTAATGCTCTCCGGGCTGCAAAACAACCTTTGGAATATCCCTCATGTGGAAGTGTCTTCAAACGACCAGTTGGGTATTTTGTCGGGCCGTTGATTCAAAAAGCGGGGCTTCAAGGGTATCAAATCGGTGGCGCGCAAGTTTCTAAAAAACATGCCGGGTTCATTGTGAATATTGATCATGCAACGGCAACGGATTATTTGACGTTGATCGAATATATTCAAAAAACCATTTGGGCGAAGTTTCAGGTGCGCTTAGAACCAGAAGTCCGCATTATTGGCCAACATAAGCAAGGTTAAATCAATGATGAAAAGCTATGGTAAAAAATGATTTTATCAGGGCTTTTTTTAACGATGTGCGCTGATTAATGGCGCGTTTTAAAAAGAAAGGGTGTTGGGATGGCGATTATTGAAGCTGTTATTTTGTTAATTACGTTGGTGATTATTGCCAATATCATCGGGCATTATTTACCGAATTTACCGGTCAGTTTAATTGAGATTGGCTTGGGATTGATGGTGGCCTTAGTTTTTGCCGTCAAAATTCCACTGAAAACGGATTGGTTCATGTTAGTCTTTGTTGCACCACTATTGTTTAACGATGGCCGCCGGTTTCCCAAGAAAGAACTGTGGGCGTTGCGCGGACCGATTATTGGCAACGCAATTTTCCTCGTTTTTGCCACTACGTTGATTGGCGGCTTGGCGATTCACTGGTTAGTACCGACGTTACCACTTGCTGCGAGTTTTGCGTTAGCCGCAATCTTGTCGCCAACTGATCCAGTAGCGGTGCAGTCGATTTCGGAACAGGCTGATCTGCCCCCACGGGTTTTGCACTTAGTAAGCGGTGAAAGTTTAATTAATGATGCTAGTGGTTTGATTAGTTTTAAATACGGCATTGCCGCTGCTGTTACCGGCTATTTTTCATGGCAACAAGCTGCGGGAGATTTTCTCTATATTAGTATTGTTGGTGCATTAGCTGGGATGATCATCATGTTAGTAATTCATTTTATCCGCTTATTTATGTTACAACAAGGCTTTGAAGACGTGATGTTCCACACGATTCTACAATTGATAACGCCGTTTATTATCTACCTGATTGTTGAAGATCTATTTCACGCGTCTGGTGTTATTGCAGTGGTGGTAGCTGGGATTATTAGTCATTCATCGCGTAATATTTTTCTTGATTTCTTACCTGAATTGAAGTTAGTGACGGAACAAACTTGGTCAATCAGTGTTTACTTACTAAATGGGATTGTCTTCTTAATTTTAGGGATTGAACTGCCCGTTGCAATGCGCAATACGGTGCATAATCCGTTAATTAATACGAGTGAAGAAATTCTACTTGTCTTCGCGGTTTGGCTGATTCTAGTGATTGTTCGTGGCTTATGGACGTTAGCTTATTTGCTCTACACAAACCAGACCAATCCCAAAACGCTGCGTGAAAATAGCAAAATAGCAGTGTTATCTGGGCTATCTGGGGTTCGTGGGGCAATTACCATGGCGGGGGTGTTGTCGGTACCAACCGTTTTGGCGGATGGTTCACCGTTTCCTCAACGCGGTTTAATGCTCTTTATTGCGGCGGGCGTGATTATTGTCAGCTTAGTGATGGCCGTTGTCTTGATTCCTAAGTTGACCAAAGTCAAAGCACCAATTGAGATGCGGGGCATGCAACAAGAGCTGGAGGCCGAAGCAGCCGCCGAAGATGAAGCAGCCACTGACTTTTTGGATGAAACAGATGCTAAGATTTACATGTACAAGGTGGCAGCGAGCATGGTCGAATCCCAACGACATAGTGACAATAATCGGGCTGCTTTAGATTTATTAGCAGAATATCAACTGATGATTCGCCGATTGGAGAGTCGGCAAAGCGAAGCAAGCCCAAGCGACGAATTACCACCGTTAATTGCTGAAGAGTTAATTTTACGGCAAGTAGCATTTGACGGTGAACGGCAGAAGTTAGAGGCGTTATGGGCTGAAAAAGCAATTAGTGCCAAAAGTTATCGGCACGGTAAACGTAAATTACGGCAAAAGCAAGTGATGTTATCGGTTATCGGGACGAGCTTTAACTGGCATCATGTACAATTACAAATCTATCGTGCTTGGTCGATTAGCAAACGATTTTTGACGCATCTCTGGCCGCGGCGGACTAAATCCCCAAGTGAAACTGAGTGGCAATTAACTGAACGGGAAATGGCTAAAGCGGGAATCAAGCAGTTGTCATATTTTTTGAAGCAACCGGAAAATCGCCAACGTCATTTTAATCGTCAGGTGATTTATCAAATTATTGTGCGCTATCGTAACCAGATTGAAAATATGAAAAATGGGGGCCGGAGTAAGACCGCTATTTATGAACGTCAATTGCAAAAATTAAGAATCAAAGCGCTCACGAGTGAACGTGCGGCGATTCAAGAGTTATTGGAACAACATAAGATTGCTTGGCAGCTTGCAGATGAATTACGTAAAAACATTAACTATTCCGAAAATGCGCTCATTTTAGCACGAACGGATACTGAATAGATGGAAAAAAAGCCCCCTGCACTCATTTTAAAACGAGTGTAAAGGGCTTTTTTTGATAGCTAGAATAAATGCCGGCGACGGTAGTATCGGTAGCTGTAATAGCCAACTAGCGCAAGGCTTGCGCTGATTAGTGAAATCGTCAATCCCCAATAGAAATAAGGCGGCCAGTATTTTAGGGTGATTGTATGGGGCCCTTTTTTCAGCGGGATGGCAATGAAGTTCTTCAAACCGCGTTTGATTTTAACCGGGTGCCCGTCAACCGTTGCGTGCCAACCAGCAGCATATGGGACGGTTGTCATGAGGACTTGATTTTGATTTGGAATGGTAATTGTCCCTTTAACTAACGTGTTTGAGAAAGTTTTCAGTTGCAATGAATGGGCTCGTAATTGATTGGTTAACTGCGTTAAAGCTTGGTAATTTAGGCTGTATAGATTAATATTCTGCAGCCAAATTTCCTTTTTAGAAAAGGTTAGATCAACGGTTTGTTGTTGCCCAATCGCGTTGCTCGTTAAGTTTAGAACAACAGCATCCCGAAAAGTATCGTATTGTTGAATGGCTTGGCCATTTAATGCGACTTGAACCGCATTTTTTTCAAGGCTGGCGCCCAATGTGAGATAATAAGGGTCACTCGTGGTGGGCGTGAACGTATAGATGACATGCGCTGGATTTTTGGGGTCAATTCGTAAGAATGTTTCATTGAGCTTGGGCTTTTGTTTAGCATTCTTATAAGTGACGGTTTTGAAAAATTGTAGTGTGAAAAGTGGTTCGATCGTCGTTGAATTGGTTAAATCTGATGCAATCTGGTTCTGTTCAAGTAGTGGATAGTTAGCGACGACATGGTGTTTAAGCACTTTTTCAGAAGCGGCAAAGCCAAGGCCGAGTGCGTTTTGATTTTGATAAATTGCAACTTGATCTTTTTTCTTAAGTAAGTTATAGCGCGCTAAGTCTGGTTTATTGGAACTGAGCGGCATTGTTGGTTGACCACTAGTGTCGTTGAGATAGTAGCGATAACCTAATAATGCATCAGTGAAGAGTGTTTGATTCGTATCGGCAACGGCGCCATCGCCAGCCGGTTCACCAATGCTGCCCATAAATTTCGGATAACTGGGTTCGAGCATCGAATTAAAATGGGACCCACCGAAATAATCAGCTTGCATTGGATCATTTTTAGTCCGCATAAAGGTTTTACCAATTCGTTGAAAAGTGGTTTTATTGGGAATTGCGTTAACGGCCGCCTGCAAGTGCGCTGTATAGTCTGCGTAATCTTTTTGCGAAACATAGCTAATCTGATTGAGACTCATTGTCGCGTTGGTGATCATTTCACCAACGACGCATAGGATTAGAAGCAAAGGATAATAGCGCTTGAGTGGTCTTTTCAAGAGCAAAAGCAAGCAAGTCATTAATAAAAAGGCGATGCTTACGTTAATCTGAGTAGGGCTTAGCGCCGTAAAATGCTTGAGATGTTTAGCAGTATAACCGTAGGCTGCCATCAACATTAAAAATGGTAATAAGAGTTGATACCAACTAAATCGCGGTTGATAGTGGAGCCGTTGGACCGCAAGAACGATTAGCCAAAAGCTAACCACATATGAAAAACGATAAGGATACCAAACCGGAAATTGCATGCCGTGCCATAATAAATCAAGGGGTTCATAACACATTGAAACGCCTAAGAAAATAGTGACTAATAAGGCAACAAATCGTTCTTGCCAAGCAATCTTGTGTGTTCCAAAGTATAAAAGCGCACAAATTAATACAAGGCTTCCGACGAAGATATTCGGTTCGCCTTTTGGCATTTGGTCGAAGTTGAAATTACCAATGACTAGTTTAGAGAGCATCTTAAGCGGATTATATTCGAACTGCCAATGAATTTTTTGGATTGTGTATTGGCCCTTACTCTGCGTCAATTGGAAGAAAGTCGGCAGTAGCAACCACGCCGAGAGTAAACCGGCTAAAAGTGAGCCACTAATGAAGCGGACGCCACTTCGTCGGAAATGACGCCAAGTTTGCCAGTAATGGGCACAAGCCCACGCAAAATAAGCAATGACAAACAGGCAAACCATGTATCCCATATAATAGTTACTCATTAAAAGGGCAGCAAGACTCAATGGATACAGCCAAAAGTGACGGCCAGTAAAGAGGCGATCAATTCCTAAAACAATTAACGGAAGCCAAACGAGTGCATCCAACCACATGACGTTAAACTGGTTAGCAATTGCAAATCCGGATAAGGCGTAGACGACACTAAGTGTTGGGAACCACCAACTGTGGAGTAGTTTGTTAGATTTTAAGTAGTAGGCAAAGCTCAGACCACTGGTCCCGGTTTTCAAAAGGACCATCAGCCAGACGCCCAAACTCAGCCAGCGTCCCGGTGTCAATAGGACGATTAAATTGAACGGACTCATCAGATAATAGGCCCAGACCCCAAGCATGTCGCCCCCCAAGCCTTTAGCAAAGGAATAAAAAAAGGTCTCGGGATGATGCAATAGGGTGCTTCTGAAAAAAGCATAAAAATCAATGTATTGTTGGCCTAAATCAACCGTCAGGATTGTTTGCCCACCAAAAGGAAACACATGCCGCAGTAGCCCATAAATAAATAAAATGCTAAGTGGTAGTAGGAAACTCAGACCTAATGTATAATGACGACGTGCAAAAGCGTAGAATCGACTCACGGTAATCCTCCAATTAATAAAAAAATCTAAAAATTAGGTTGCTAGTCCGTTTTTAACTGAGAAAAGCTGTAAAATATAATCAGTTAATGACTATGCTTAAGCATACCATAATCTTGTTTGAATTTAGAGATTTGGCATAGCTTGTTTATGATAATTTTGCTAAACTTAAACAATACAGCACACAATCGCTCAAAAAGTCGTTTGGTGACTTTTTGAAGCATAAAGCAGCGCCCCATCTTTCACTAGCAAGGCGCTAATAAGGAGTATCTGACCGTCTGTGAAAATCATTAAGAGAAAAAACAAACAAAACCATGAAAAATCACTGATTCCATTCCGCTTGAACTTCCTATTGTTCATCGTTTTTGTGTTATTTGCGGCGTTGATTATGCAATTGGGCCGCCTACAAGTAATGGAGGGCGCTAATTTTCAAGCAATGGTCAACACGACTGATAAGAAAATCGTTACAGGTAACGTGCCCCGAGGAATGATCCTCGATTCGAAGGGGCGGGTTTTAGTTGGGAATACAGCTAAGCCGGCGATTACTTATACGAAGAACATGAATGTTTTGGCGGATCAAATGTATACCGAAGCTAATAAGTTAACCCACTATTTAACGGTACCGACAGATAAATTAACGGAACGGGATCAGATTGATTACTACCTCAGTAATCCCAAGAACCTTAAAAAATGGAACGCAAAACTGCCTAAATCGGCTAAGGTTGCCAGTGATGGTTCTGTGTTACCGGAAAAGAAAGTTTATCAATCGACAATCGAATTGGTTAAAAAATCGTTTGGCGGCTTAAACGATCAACAGAAACAAGCTGCTGCGATTTTTAAAATTATGAGTGGTGCTTATCAATTATCGACAGTTTATATCAAGAATACGGATGTCACCGATAAGGAAATTGCACAAATTAGTGAACATCTAACGAGTTTACCAGGGATTAATGTCGGCACCGATTGGGAACGCGCTTATCCCAATGGGGATTCGATGCGCAGTATTATTGGCCATGTTTCAACAGAAGAACAAGGGTTGCCAGAAGACGGTATTAACGCCTTGTTAGCACAGGGTTATTCGCGGAATGATCGCGTTGGGACGAGTTATTTAGAAAAGCAATACGAAAGTGTCTTGCACGGTTCGAAGTCACAATCACAAGTCGAAGTTGGTGCGAATAATCAGATTCTTTCAAGTAATGTCTTATATAAAGGACAAAAAGGGAGCAATTTAAATTTAACCATTGATCAAGCTTATCAAACACAGGTGGAAGCTGCTTTGAAGAAAGTCTACGACCAAGCAAAAGCCGCAGGAGCCACCCAGTATTCTGATGGGGCATATGCCGTAGCGATGAATCCCAAAACAGGGGCTATTTTAGCAATGGCCGGTGAATCCAACGATCGCAAATCAGGTGAAATTGCCGATGATGCCCTTGGGGTTATTAACCACACCTTCGTTATGGGGTCTGCAATCAAAGGGGCGACTGTTATGGGTGGCTTAATGGACGGTGTGATTACACCAACCAATAATACCTTACCGGATACCCCGATTTATTTAACTGGAACGCCCGTTAAGAAATCAGTTTACCCAGTTGGGACATTTAGTGCATTGAATGCTGAATCAGCGTTGGAAGTTTCTTCTAATATTTATATGATGCAATTAGCAATGTTAGAAGGGCATGCCAAATATGTACCCAATTCACAGTTGACGATGGACTCAGATATCTTTACGAAGATGCGCGGTTATTTCAGTCAATTCGGTTTAGGACAAAAGACTGGGGTTGATTTACCGGGTGAAGCCTCAGGAATTTTAGGGCCAACTGTCAATGAATATGGCGATCCAGCCTTAGGTTCCTTACTGGATTTGTCCTATGGTAACTATGATGCTTATACTTTAATTCAATTAGCACAATACATTTCAACCATCGCCAATGGTGGCCAGCGCATGAAACCATACCTTGTGGATTCCATCCAACAAACTGGTAACGATGGCACAGCTGGTCAAGTCGGCACCAAGACAAGGCCCACCGTGCTCAGCACAGTTGATGCGCCGGAAAGTTACTTCAATGTCGTTAAAAAAGGGATGTACAACGTTGTCAACGGGACCAACGCCTGGGGGACAGCACACACCTTAAAAGACATCAAACCAACGTTTGCCGCTAAAACCGGGACTGCCCAATCTTTTGCGCGTGAAGATCCAAATGATTCGACAAGTAAGCAAGTGGAAACCGTTACGTCTAGTTTGGTTGGGTTTGCGCCTTACGATAATCCACAAGTGGCAATTGCCATTGTGTTCCCGAACTTAAACTCTGATAAAGGACATTACAATACATTACTAGCGCGTGAAATGATTACGAGTTTTTATAAATTAAATAACATTACTGGATGAAATATTCCGAAATAACCTTTTCAGATACCATAAAAAATGGTATGATACTAAGAGTCTAAGAATTAAACAGTTTTTTAGAAAATTACTTACAACTTGGAGGCTATATCAATGCGTGTTCACATTACAATGGAATGTACAGAATGTCACGAACGTAGTTACTTATCAAACAAAAATAAACGTAACAATCCAGATCGCTTGGAATTAAAGAAATATTGCCCACGCGAACGCAAAGTAACTTTACACCGCGAAACTAAATAATAGTGACGCACATCAAAAGTCGGGGCGCTTCGCGCTCGGGCTTTTTTTTGTTAAGGAGGCGTTTGAATGCAGACTAAAGAGCAAATTCGGCAACAACAAATTGCGGCCTTACAAACGCTTGCGCAAACGCCAGCGCTTAAATCCGCTCAAGAAGCAAAGCTTTTGCAATTATTAATGGCAACCGAAGCGTTCCAAACGGCAACAATCATCGGTATCACATTAAGTCAGCCAATTGAAATGGCGACAAAACCGGTAATTGATGCCATTCGTTTTGCAGGTAAACAAGTTGCAGTTCCTAAGACTTTACCGGCGCGACAAATGGCTTTTTACCCGTTAACGGCAACCACTGACTTGGCAACGAGTTCGTATGGTGTTTTAGAACCCGTAATCACAGCTAGTAGCCAGGCGATAATCCCTGATTTAATGATTGTACCTGGGCTAGCATTTAGTCCGGAAGGTTGGCGGGTTGGCTTTGGTGGTGGTTATTATGACCGCTATCTGGTCCAACACCCCATGCCAACTATCGCACTAGCACTTAAACCACAACAACGAAGTGCCGATTGGGCCATTGATGAATTTGATGTCCAGCTCGATCAGGTTCTTCAGGTCTAAAGGAGAAAAGATGACTAATTTTAAAGAACGTTGGCAAGACGCCCCGATTGTGGTGTACGCCTTGATGTTATTGAACATTTTGATGTTTGCAATGATGTTTTTGAATCCGGTGGTATGGTTGAACGGCTTTACATCGGCTAATATGTTAATGAATGGCCATATTATTGGCTTTATAATGGCGTCTGTTAATCATGGACGGTTTATGAATCTCTTCGTAGATCTAGTGATTTTATTTTTTGTCGGTGGGCAACTTGAACGCCTGTTGGGCCACTGGCGATTACTAGCGATCTATGTGCTGAGTAGTTTGGCGAGCTTGTTTACCACTAGCGCCTTTTTGGGCCTTAATACGCCAATGGTTACTGCTGGAACAGCCATTTTAGGGCTCTTCGGTGGTTTCTTGATGTTAGGGGATGCCTTCAAAGAAGAGTCAGTGTTAGGCCAAGTGGCCCGTCAATATTGGTTATTTCTATTTTTAACCATCGGATTACAGTTTATTGTCGATCACAATGCATTGTACGCAATGGTTGGTGGGGTCCTTGGCGGCTTTTTAAGTAGTATGGCGCTTGGTGCCCCTAAAGTGGGGAAAATTAACCCGCTAAACCGTGTTGTGAGTGGGTTAATTTATGTCGCAACGATGATTTTATTTGGATTTCTGGGTATGAATCATTAAATAACTTATGTATAATGTTAAAGGTGAAGTTGATGAAAACTCTCTATGATGTACAACAACTTTTAAAACAATTCGGGGTTTACGTCCATCTTGGTAAACGACTTTGGGATATCGAGTTAACCAGTATCGAATTACGGCACGTTTATGATGCGGGGTTAATCGATGGCAAAGTGTATCGTGATGCTAAGATGGTTTTAGTGCGTGAACATCGGTTGGAGGAAAAAGAAGCGTTTAATCACAATTTATTGGAGGAGAAATTTAAATGACAGACAAGAAGTTAATCGGCGTTGATTTAGGCGGAACAACTGCCAAATTTGCAATTATGACAATGGATGGCGAAATCCAACAACGTTGGAGTATCGATACGGATATTTTAGATGAAGGTAGCCACATTACACCTGATATCATTGAATCGATTAATCATCATTTAGATTTATATAACATGACACCTGCTGATTTTATCGGAATTGGGATGGGAACCCCTGGTAGTGTTAACAGTAAAGAAGGAACCGTTATTGGGGCTTACAACTTAAATTGGAAGACAACGCAATATCTTCGTCGCGATATCGAAGCAGGCACACACATGAAGCTTGCAATTGATAACGATGCCAACGTTGCTGCTTTAGGCGAACGCTGGAAAGGTGCAGGAGAAAACCAACCTGACGTTGCTTTTGTGACACTTGGCACTGGTGTTGGCGGCGGAATCGTTGCTGACGGTCATTTATTACACGGTGTTGCCGGTTCTGCTGGTGAATTAGGCCACGTAACGGTTGAACCACATGGTTACGAATGTACTTGTGGCAAGCAAGGGTGTTTAGAAACTTATGCTTCAGCAACCGGAGTTGTTCGGGTTGCGCGTGACATGGCTGAAGAATACGCTGGTAACTCAAAATTAAAGACAATGTTGGATGATGGTGAAGAAATCAGTTCGAAAATAGTTTTCGACATGGCTAAAGAATCAGACGCATTGGCTGTCAAAGTTGTTGATCGCGTTTGTTACTACCTTGGGTTAGCATTGGCTAACGTTGGGAACATGTTAAACCCAGCTTACATCGTTATCGGTGGTGGCGTTTCAGCTGCTGGTGAGTTCTTACGCAAACAAGTTGAAGCATACTTTGAAGAATTCACATTCCCAAATGTTAAGAAGACGACTAAGATTCGCTTAGCAAATCTAGGGAATGTAGCCGGTGTTATCGGGGCTGCTTCACTTGCACTTCAATTTGATCAACAATAATTTGTTATGAGGGAGTCTTATCGATGCTTGTATTAGGGACAATTAATGTATGGGTAGTCATTAATATTATTCTAGTCGTCATTTTACTCTGGTTATTGGGCGATTGGGCCTATTATCAAATTCAACGCAAACGCTTAGGTGGCGAATTAACGGAAGCGGCCTTTGAAGAAACCATGCGTAAGGCTCAGATTGTCGATTTACGGGATAAAAAAGATTTTGATGCCGGGCATATTTTAGGGGCCCGGAGCCTACCTTATCCAATGTTGAAACAAAACATGGGTGAATTACGGATGGACTTACCAGTCTACTTATACGATGCAGGCATTACGCTTAGTATCCGAGCAGCACTGAAGTTAAGAAAAGCTGGTTTCACAGATGTTAAATGGTTGAAAAAGGGTTATGCTGGTTGGACCGGCAAAACAAAGCGTAAAAAGAAATTAAATTAAACTAAAAAACCCAAGAGTTACTAGCAAACAAACTAGTCGACTGTTGGGTTTTTATGTTAGCGTACGACACTTAGGCGGCTTGGCAGCGCCTCTTGGATAGGTTGTGAAACCATAAAAAAAGTCCGTCACCCAAAGGTAACGGACACAGTCGTTTCGAAGGACTTATCCTTGGTGAGCTGAATGGCTCTTACGGTTAGCACGTCGACGACTTTCTTCAATTTGATTTTCTTTTTCTTCGATTGGATCAACAACGGTCTTCTTAAATGCCAAGAGCGAACCGGCAATCGCGCCGACTGTTGAAACGGTTCCGATGACGAACCCTTTTAGAAATTTATGTTTCATAGATAAAGCCTCCTCAAGTCTCAATTGATTCAAGTACAACTTTATTATCGCGTATTTAAGCGCGAATAGCTAGTAAAATACGTTAATTAATGTGGTGAAAATATGGAAAAAGAAAAGCTAATCGTCATTGTTGGTCCGACAGGCGTTGGTAAAACAGCCTTAAGCCTACAACTTGCACAACAGTTACAAGGTGAAATTATTTCCGGGGATGCGATGCAGGTTTATCGTCAATTGGATATCGGAACAGCGAAAGTAACTCCCCAAGAACAAGCGCTTGTGCCGCACCACTTAATTGATGTGGCAGATATTGACCAACGGTTCACCGCCTTTGACTTTCAACAGCAAGGGCAACAACTCGTTACTGAAATTATCAGTCGTCAACATATGCCCTTAATTGTTGGTGGGACGGGATTGTATTTGCAGGCATTACTGTATGATATGACCCTGGGTAGCGCGCAAGATGCGGAACAGAACTTTGCAATTCGGCAAAAGTGGCAAACTTTTTTGGATAAACATTCTGAAACAGCTTTATGGCAAGCACTTAATCAGATTGATCCGCAAGCAGCCGCTAAAATTCCAAGCGCTAACCCCCGGCGCGTGATTCGGGCATTAGAAGTGTACGAAACAACGGGGCTGCTTTTTTCACAACAAAAGCCAAAAGCGTTACGTTATGCTTCGTTTATCATTGGCTTAAATTGTGAGCGTTCGCTATTATATGCGCGCATTAATCAACGGGTCGATCAGATGGTTGCAGCGGGTTTGATCGAAGAAGCACGGTTCGCTTATGCACATCGTGAAACGAGCCCGCAAGCTGTACGGGGGATTGGCTATAAAGAGTTCTTTCCTTATTTTGATGGTACCGTATCGTTAGAAACGGCAATTGCGCAAGTGAAACAGAATTCGCGGCATTATGCAAAACGGCAATTAACTTGGTTTAGAAACCAGATTCCGGTAAACTGGTACAATTTAGTTGAACAACCAGAAGCTGATTTAGCCCGGATTCAAACTGATTTACAACAATGGTTACAGCAATAATAGAAATGGAGTGGTTAAGATGGATTGGCAAGCAAGCTTAGCACCAGAATTACAAGCTAAAATCGCGGCAGTTGATGCCCAAATCGCACCGCGTTTACAAGCATTAGATGAACAAATTATCAATAATCAAGCAAAGGTGCTCGAAGCGTTCCAAGCAGAAAATATTTCTGAATCACATTTAAATGGAACAACCGGTTATGGCAACGATGACCAAGGACGCGATAAATTAGAGGCTGTTTATCGCCGCGTTTTCAAAACCGAAGCTGCCCTCGTGCGGCCACAACTAGTTTCTGGCACGCACGCAATTGGAACGGCTTTATTAGGCATGTTGCGTCCAGGCGACGACCTTTTATATCTAACCGGTGAACCTTATGATACGTTGCAAGAAGTCATCGGAATGGCCGGCAATGGAATTGGTTCACTAAAAGAATTCCAAATTGGATTTGATTTCGTACCATTATTAGAGAATGGGGCCGTAGATTTTGAAACAGCGCGGACCAAAATCACTGCTAAGACAAAAGTGGTTGCTATTCAACGCTCACGGGGCTACGCTGACCGCGATAGTTTCACAGTTGCTAAAATCAAAGAAATGATTACCTTTGTCAAAGATATTAACCCTGAATTGATTGTCTTTGTCGATAATGCTTATGGTGAATTCTCTGAAATAACGGAACCAACGGAGTTCGGAGCTGATGTCATGGCTGGTTCTTTGATCAAAAATGCTGGTGGGGGTATCGCGCAAACGGGTGGTTACATTGTCGGCACTGAGAAGTTAATCGAAATGATTGGTTATCGGCTCACTGTACCAGGTGTTGGTGCCAGTGAAGGGGCCACCCAAGGTAATTTACAATTGATGTTTGAAGGTTTCTTCTTAGCCCCAAGTGTGACCGGTAATGCAATTAAAGGGGCTGTTTTTGAAGCAGCACTCTTGGAACAAATGGGCTTGAGTGTCTCACCGAAATGGGATGCGCCTCGAACTGACTTGATTCAAACAGTGAACTTCGGTAATCCAGATGATATGGTTAAATTCGCTGGTTGTGTTCAAGCACAATCACCAATTGATTCGTTTGTGACACCGATTCCAAGTGATTTTGCTGGTTACGAAGACCAAATCGTGATGGCTGCCGGAACCTTTATCCAAGGTGCTAGTATTGAATTTTCAGCCGATGGACCACTGCGCGCACCATATACCCTTTACTTGCAAGGTGGGTTAACTTACGCGCACGTTAAACTCGCGATTAGTCGAGCGGTGCAAACAACTTTTTTTGAAAAATAAATTCTTAGCGGTCAATCAAATGCGCGTTTGATTGACCGCTTTTTTTGGACATAAAGCGTGGTATGATAAGGATGCAACGGAACGTAGCGATTGTTTCTAAGCGATGCTTTAAATTATTGCTAGTACAAAGGAGTTAATCTCGCTACGGTAAATCTTGGAGGTGGTTAGATGCTAATTGGTCAACGATTAAAACAATTCCGTCTGGACGCGGGCTACTCTCAACGGACACTCGCGGATCAGATTAATGTGTCACGCCAAGTTATTTCTAAATGGGAGACGGATAAAAGTGCACCAGATTTGAATATGGTAGTCGCCCTTGCGAAATTGGACAATGTTCCTTTGAATACTTTACTGGGGGTCGAAACGGCCACTAAGGCGAATTTTTAAATGATGTCAGAAAAGCTAACATCAAATGTTGACCGTTTGCAAGGCGACTGGTAAGATAAAACGCAAGTGAGGTGAAATGGATGGCTGAAAAACAGTTAAGGCGCAACTTAGCAGTGTTACCGATTGGGACGGTCATGAAATTGACAGGGCAAACAGCCCGTCAAATTCGCTATTATGAAGCGCAGGCGCTTGTTTTTCCACAACGGACAACGGGCCATCAACGCATGTTTTCGTTGAACGACGTTGATCGTTTGTTAGAAATCAAGGATTACCTAGCTGAAGGGACAACAATGGCTCAGATTCGTCAGATTTATCAAAAGAAGGTAGAGCGGCAACACGATAAACAGCTATCAGACGAAAAGGCGCGCCGATTATTGGCCAACGAATTATTATCAGTCGGCGGCTTAGTTGGACAACGGTCAACCATTTCACAATCATCTAAATTATATTAAGGGGCGACGGATTAATGGCACGTAAAGAATTAACAGCAGAAGCAATTAAGCAATTGGTGGATCAAGAAAACGTTAAGTTCTTACGTTTAATGTTTACGGATATCAATGGAATTATCAAAAATGTGGAAGTGCCAATTAGTCAATTAGATAAAGTTTTAAGTAACAAGATGATGTTTGACGGTTCTTCAATCGATGGTTTTGTCCGGATTGAAGAAAGTGATATGTATTTGCGCCCTGATTTAAGTACGTGGCTCATATTCCCATGGGAAGCTGAACATGGGAAAGTCGCGCGGCTCATCTGTTCTGTCTATACGGCAGATGGGCAACCCTTCTTGGGTGATCCACGGAATAACTTGCAGAAATTGGTTCGCGAAATGCAGGCAAAAGGGTTCAAAGATTTTAATATCGGACCTGAACCAGAGTTCTTTCTTTTTAAATTAGATGAATACGGTAAACCGACATTAAAACTTAACGACCAAGGCGGCTATTTTGATTTTGCCCCCGTTGATTTAGGGGAAAATTGTCGCCGGGACATTGTTTTGGAACTTGAAAAGATGGGCTTCGAAGTGGAAGCGAGTCATCATGAAGTCGCACCGGGACAACACGAAATTGATTTTAAATATGCTGATGCAGTTGATGCTGCCGATAACATTCAAACCTTTAAACTAGTGGTTAAAACCATCGCGCGAAAACATGGGTTACATGCAACCTTTATGCCAAAACCATTGCATGGTGTCAACGGTTCTGGGATGCACATTAACATGTCGCTCTTTAATCAAGATGGGACTAATGCCTTTTACGATGAAAATGGGACTGAGCAACTTTCAGAAACGGCTTATCATTTCTTAGCCGGTTTATTGCAACATGCGCGCGCCATTACGGCGATTAACAACCCAACAGTCAATTCTTACAAACGACTAGTCCCTGGTTTTGAAGCCCCTGTTTATGTCGCATGGTCTGGTCATAACCGTTCACCATTAATTCGGGTCCCCCAATCACGTGGCTTATCAACGCGGCTTGAATTACGGAGTGTCGATCCAAGTGCCAATCCTTATTTAGCAATCGGTTCGATCTTAGCAGCCGGTTTATCTGGTTTAGATCAAGGGCTCTTACCTGATGCTGGGGTCGATCGTAATATTTATAGTATGGATGAAACAGAACGGAAGGAAAATCACATCACTGATTTACCATCAACATTGCACAATGCATTGAAGGAATTAGCTCAGGATGAAATTATCAAAGCTTCAATGGGACCATATCTCTACCAGAGCTTCATGGATTCTAAATCATTAGAATGGGCGGCTTATCGCCAACAAGTTTCTGAGTGGGAACGGGAACAATATTTGGAACTTTATTAGTCGCTATTTGCGCCATATTTTTGTACAATTAAACTTTAGAAATAGAAAGTTGGCAGCGTATGAAAACATTGGTGATTATTAGCCATCCCGAAATCGAAACATCGATGGTTCAAAATTTCTTAAAAGCGAGTGCAGCACCGCTGGAAGACATTACTTGGCATCACTTAGATGCAATCGATACATTCGATGTGGTTGCTGAACAAACCTTATTACGGCATCATGAGCGGATTATTTTTCAATTTCCGCTCTATTGGTATGCTGCCCCAGCGAGTCTAAAAGCGTGGTTGGACACGGTTTTAACGGGCCAATTTGCTTTTAATGGCCGCCAACCATTAGCGGGAAAAACACTTGGGATTGTCGTTTCAACGGGAACGGCAGCTAAACATTTTCAAGCTGGTGGTAGTGAACAGGTAACACTTTCGGAAATTTTGCGTCCATATGAATTGGTGGCGCGTAAGTTAGGGATGGTTTATTTACCACCACTTACGATACATCAACTAGGTTATTGGCAAGAAACCGATAAACAGCGTTTGGTCATTGATTATCAGCGGTATTTGACGCAAGCGCAATTTAATTTTGATCAGAAATTAGCGTGGTTTGAAACGATGCTTATTAAAAAGGCTGCTGAAGTCACGTCGCCTGAAGCACAACAACGGATCACGCTTTTGCGTGAACAATTGGCTAATAAGCATGCGGCATTAACCGATTTGAATTGGCAAGTTCAACTGATTCGTGAAGAAGAAGGTGAAGGCTAGTGGATTGGCTAACGGAACAAATTCAATTGCAAAAAGAGCAAGCTACGACTTATGAGGAGCAAGCTTTTTATACAGCTCTTCAACAAGCAAGTGATGAACTAGCGTTGCGGATTGAACAACAACAAGGTGAGCTTGACGGCCGAATCTGGAATGCGACAAATTGGTAAACTTTAGCGCAAAAAAATACCCCGACGCAAGCCGGGGTATTTTTTTGTGCAATCAATTAGTAACGTTTGATTAATGTATCGAAGGCATCAACGATTGCTTGGAAGAATTTAAGCGTATCTGGATTGGTAATTTCTTGATTGTCGTCTAATAAGTTCATGACATTGCCGATATAAGCTTCTGGTTGTTGAACCGTTGGCATGTTTAAGAAAACAAGTGATTGTCGTAAGTGGTGGTTAGCACCGAAACCACTGATTGCACCAGGTGAAACGCTGACGATTTCAGCTGGTTTGTTATCCCAGATGCTTGCCCCATAAGGACGTGAACCAACGTCTAAAGCATTCTTTAATACGGCTGGAACTGAACGGTTGTATTCTGGTGTAACGAATAAAACGGCATCCATTGTCTTCATTTTATTTCTGAAAGTCGTATAAGCTTCAGGGACTTGATTTAAATCGTCATAATCTTGGTTGTACAATGGTAAATCACCAATTTCAACAATTTCTAGCTTATAATCTGATGGGAATAATGGCATTAATGATTTAGCAACCGCTTTGCTAAAAGAATCTTTCCGTAAACTACCAATTAAAACTGCGATATTTTTTGTCATAGTGAACCCTCCAATTGTTTACTTATTATTAGTAAGTAATTTTAGTATAACACGTTCCGCTGAAAAGGCAACCATTTTTACTTGCTAATTTAAGCATAGCGAATTAATGAAGCTTTTAGCAAAGAATATGGTCGGTTAGCGATTGGCATTCGCAAGGTATAATCGTATAATAACAATCATTAGAACAAAGATGGGAAATGAATCATGGAAATTAAATGGCACGTTAATCAAACACAATCTGTTAAACAATTTTTGCTTGCAAGTGGCATCAGTCAACGATTATATGCCAAAATTAAGGCAGTAGGACAACCAATTTTAGTGAACGGGCAAAAGTGTGCGCCTAGTGATTGGGTGCAACGCGGTGATGTGGTTACAGTGCAGTTACCAGCTGAACCGGCGGATGCCGCGGTGGCGATTAGTCATGCGCCGATTACTATTTGTTACGAAGATGATTATTGGTTAGCAATTAACAAACCAGCCGGTCTGGCAACAATTCCAGGACCCACTAATCAAACGGATACTTTATTGAATCGTATCAAGGGTTACTGGCAAGACCAAGGGGTAACGGATTTAGTCCCGCATATCATTACGCGTTTAGATTTTGATACAAGTGGGATTGTTTTAGTCGGTAAACATCAGGTTGCACAAAGTCTATTGCAACCGCAGATTGAACAGCATCAACTACAAAAATTTTATTTAGCAGTCGTTTCAGGAACGGGTTTACCACAGTCGGGGGATATTCGTGAACCGATTGGACAAATTGATCATCAACCACGCCGCGCAGTATTAGCCGATGGTCAATCGGCTTGGACCCATTACTGGCGCTTGGGAGCAACCGATCAGTTGACGGCAGTTAAAGTCCAGCTTCACACCGGACGCACCCATCAGATTCGCGTCCATTTCAGCGCACTCGGTCATCCGTTAGTAGGCGATCAACTCTATGATGGACCGCTTAATCTGGGGATAACGCGACAAGCATTGCATGCGTATCGTCTACAATTTCAAGATCCATTCAGTCACCAGCAGATCACAATTGCAGCGCCGATTCCGGCCGATATTCAAGCGATTCTACCTACAGCACAATCATCAATTGATTGAAAGGAAAATGACAAATGAAAAAATGGCAATGGTTATTAATTTGTATCTTGTGTTTAGGCATTGGCGGGATTATCGGCCATATAGTAACTCGCCAAGCAGCAGGGCCAGCGATTATCCGGCCAACTTTGGCAACCGCGAACCAGCCTGTTATTTTTGTCCCCGGTAGTGATGGGACTGTTGAAGGATTTAACGGAACCTTCGCTAGACTCAAGCGCCAAGCCACGCGCCATGTTTTAAAAGTAACGGTATTAAAAGATGGCCACTTGAAAACTACTGGCCACTTTGACCCAAAAGCACACCACCCGGTGATTGTGATCGCGTTTGAAAATAATGCTGATGGGGACCAGAATGTCTTTAAACAATCAAACTGGTTTAAATTGGCCGTAGGTAAATTGGCTAAGCAATACCACTTTACGCACTTTGGTGGGGTTGGTTATTCTAATGGGGGCCTTGTATTAACCCGGTATGCTGAACGTAGCGGAAGTGGGCCGAAGATTACGCGATTACTAACGCTAGGGACGCCATATAATGGCATGTCAGAGCACATCAATCAAGAAACACCGATGTTAGCTGATTTGAAGAGTCGACGCCAAGCTTTGCCAAACGCACTAGTTGTCTATTCAGTCGGCGGTACCATTAACGATGAGAACGATGGCATTGTCCCAGCGGCGAGTGTGGCAGCTGGCCGTCTCATTTTTCAAAAGCAAGTTGCTGAGTATATGACCATTTCGGTCAGTCAGCGCCAAGCAGCCCACACTCAATTACCGGACAATCCGACCGTTATTTCACTGATTCAACAACTCATGTTTTAGCTAATAAAAAGGTGTCGCCTAGCAGAATTGCTGAGCGACACCTTTTTTTGGCGGTTATTGATCAATTGTTTTCAAGAGACTGCGCGTGATAAGCATACCCATGATGAAGATTAACACTTCTGTTAGTGGGACACTTAACCAAACACCGGTTAATCCGAAAATTCCAGCAAGAACCAAGACACTTGCAATCAGTAGAACATAGCCCCGCATGATTGCAACGAAAAAGGATAATCGGGGTTGTGCAATGGCAGTTATAAATAAGTTATTGACGATGTTCATGCTTGAGAAAAAGAAACTAATGAAGATTAATGGAATCCCAGCTGACGCATAGTGAATCAATTGCTGATTGTGCTCGTGGTTAAAAATTTCGATGATTGGTAGTTTAAGACCAATTAAAACGAGATATAAACCAAGCGCGATGCCAAGGGCAGCAAGCAAGCCAATTTTGAGACTGGTTTTAACATTATCAAAATGATGTTTCCCAAATTCGCGACTAACGATGGGCTGAACCCCGACGGCGACCCCATTAAATAAGGATAAACCAACTAACAAGATGTTGGCGATAATCCCGTAAGCAGCGACCGCGTAGTTATTACTGAGATGGAGAATAACAATATTGAAGACGAAAATGCTAACGCCAGTACTCATTTCAGTTAAAAAGGATGGAAAACCGAGTTGAATTGCTTTGAACGTTGGTTTAAAACGCAACGTTAAGTGCTGCAGAGTCAGTAATCGTTGTGGGTGATGACGGTGTTGCGTCAGAATAATGAGACTGATAAGTGGTGAGAAAATCGTGGCCATCGCCGCGCCCATCATGCCCATGTGCAGTGGAAACATTAAGAGGTAATCGAAGATAATAACAAATAAGCTTTGTGAAAGTGTCGCAACCATTGTCAGATGGGGATTACTATCGTTACGAACGAAACTTAAGACCAAGTTATTGATAATAAATAAAGGGCTACCGATTAGGATGATGCGTAAATAGACTAAGCTTGGGGCGAGTGTTTCTTGATTGGTACCGAGTAAGTGGAGTAGTGGATGGATAAAAATCAATCCTAGTGCCATAATAATCAGGCCTAATAAAATGCCGAAGGAAAGCACTTGAGTGAAAATCAAGCGACTCTTCTCGGGATGTTTACTCTTATTAATCGAGAAAATCGTGGCACCGCCAATTCCTAGCATCAAGCCTAAGCCGTTAAATAAGTTAAAAATGGGCAAGTCGATATTCAAAGCAGCCAAGCCAATTGGGCCAACTGCATATGCGATAAAATACGTGTCCGCTAAAATATAGATCGATAAGCCTAATGAGCTGAAGACATCACGGATAATGTAGCCCGCTAATTCTTTTTTAATATGTGGTGAGTTTTCCAAAATAACACTCCTATTCAATTGGTAATCGGGTTGCCATTAATAACGATATAAATGATTGGATTGGTTCCGGCAAATTCTTCCGGGCAACAAGGTAGAATTGGCGTTGATATTGTTGGGACAACGGTCGATAGGAAATCTCCGGGTAATCAAGCAATGCCGCACTTGAAACAAGGGATTGACCGATACCTTGTCTTAATAGTTGGATAATCAGCGCGTTGCTTCTAACGGTCATTACATTTTCGAGTGGTAAGTTATTTTCTTTAACGTAATTCATGGTGTAATGATAAACGCCAGAACCTTGTTCACGGAGCAACCATGGTTCATTGGGGTTCCCTGCCAGGACCAGTTGATCAGTCTGTAGTGGTGTCCGAATTAAATCTTTCTCGGTTAACGGTTTTTCAATGAAGCCAAAGTCTAGCTTATGTTGCGTCAAGTCTTGGACAATCTGCGATGAATTGAGGGTTCTGATATCCAAGGCAAGTGTTTCAAGGACTGGCCGATGGGCTTTAAGCAGGGGTGGAAGTAAGGCTGTTGCGGTGGTATGCGAGGCACCGATGCGACAGGGCGTTTTTGGCTGACCGTCTTGATGCTGGAGTGCATGCAAGTCTTGCGCCCATAAATCAAGGAGTTGCTGTGCCTGTTGATAAAAAAGGTCAGCGCTTTTAGTTGGCGTCATCTGCTGGCGCCCATTGCGTTCAAATAATGTGACGCCCAATGACTCTTCCAACTGTTTAATTTGAACAGAAACGGTCGGCTGTGATAGAAAAAGCAGTTGCGCAGCCGTCGTAAAATTTTTGGTTTCATAAACGGTTTTAAAGGTTGTTAAAATTTTAAACATCTCATCACTTCTATTCGTTATCTTAATAACAACTATTATAAAGATTTATTTTATTAATTGAAAGAGTTTCGGTATAGTTTAAGATAATAAGTGAGAAGGAGTAAAGCAATGGACACTATCATAAAAAAAATACCGGGTTTTGCAGTATCGTTAGCGATTGCGATTGCCAGTTACTACAGCGCTAAATTATGGTTACCAATGTTAGGTGGCGCAACGATCGCGCTCTTTATCGGTATCGTACTTGGCAATACTGGGTTGCAACAACCAGGATTAGCAGCCGGAACTCAGTTTTCCGAGAAAAAGCTGTTGGAATATTCCGTGATGTTACTGGGTGCGACAATTACCTTTCAAAGTATTCAACAAATCGGCTGGCATGGTGTGCTGTTTACCATGTTACAAATGGGGGGGACGATTGGCTTTGCCATCTGGTTCGGCCGGCGCTTGCAATTTAGCGAAGGGACCTATTTATTGATGGCTGGTGGTAACGCCGTCTGTGGTTCAAGTGCAATTGGGGCGATTGCGCCGGTCATTGATGCTGATAACGAAGAGACTGGAATTGCGATTACGTTGGTGAACTTAATGGGAACCATCCTGATGTTACTCTTGCCTGTGATTGGAACGTTGCTGTGGGGGCATAATGATGCACTCCGTGGCGTCTTAATTGGTGGCACAGTGCAATCGGTTGGTCAAGTGGTTGCTAGTGCGACGATGATTAACCAAGGAACGGTTGTCACAGCCACCCTGTTCAAAATTTTGCGGATTATTTGCCTGGTTTTGGTTGTCAGTGGTTTTGGTTACTTACATCAAAAGAAACAAAGTAAAGTCGGTGATTCAAAACTAAGCAAACAATTATTAGCGAAGAAGAGTAGTCTAGTACCATGGTATGTGATTGGTTTCTTGTTATTTTGCGTCTTGAATAGCTTACGGGTTTTTCCAAGCCAATTTGGGGCACTGTGTCACTTCTTGAGCACCTGGTGTGAAACAACGGCATTAGCAGCTATCGGATTACGCTTGAACTTAAAAGCGCTCTTCAACCAAGGTAAACGTCTATTAGCATACGCTGGAGGATTAGTCACAATACAAGTCGTCCTCGCGCTTGTCTTAATCACATTACTATTCTAGAGTGTGTTAGCAGTTGAGATTTTTCTAAAAACAGGTACTGATTAAAAAAACTGCCATCAATTGATTGATGGCAGTTTTTTTGGCGCTTAAGCTTGGTAAGTGCCGACTTGAACGGCTTGTTTTAAAGTGGCTGGTGTGTGATGGGACTTAGCAAAAAATTCGCTTAAATCCCGTCCGGCTGTGAGACCTTTAAAATGTTTGCCACCTTGCCAAGGCGCAATTGCTGAAAGATCATAAACGATACCATCAACAGCAACGTATGCGGGTTGGCCATTTTGACCGTTATATTGCGCAAGTGTTTCTTTTGTAAAGACCTTTTCTGTCATAATTAAAATCTCCTTCGAATTGTGAATGGGTCACCAATAATATAGCGCTCGATGAAGAAGTTGGCAACGATTAAGTTGTGCACATCAAAATCCGTTAGCCTTGGAATGGACAACTAGAAAAGGTTAATTAAACAACTATACGAAAAAAGCCACTCGATTACAGAGTGGCTTGCTTTAATCACTAATGGACCCGACCAGATTCGAACTGGCGACCTCCTACATGCGAAGCAGGCGCTCTCCCAACTGAGCTACGGGCCCAATGCTTACGAGAATATTTTAACACTTTTAGCTAAAATAGCAAGATGAATTAGTGACGAGCAGATGTTCGGAGATTGTTTGCTTTTTTGCCGCCTTTAATCGTGCGGGTTTTGAAGTGAGCTTGTTGGCTATCAGGAACGAATTTAAAGTGTTGCATTTTCCCTGCGTATGGTTGACCACTGAGGCGGATTTTCAACCAATTTTGCATAGTTTCAATCATCCCAGTTAGTTTTGCGGCTTGATCAGGCTTTGCTTGTTTTTGGACTTCGGCCGTGACATCGTTGGTGAGATAAGCCAATAACTTTTGGTGATAGGCAATCAGTTCTTCGGAAAGTGGCGCTTGGTTATATTGATTGAATAGTTTTTGAACAAAACGCATTGCGTCTTTAGCATTTTGTGGTTGGTAAAAACGTTCTTGATCAGACATGCAAATTCCTTCTTTCTTTAAAGTAGTATAGCGAATAATAATATTCGTCACAACCGTGGGCTTTGGTATAATAGAGAAATACTAGTTTTGCGGAGGTCAGCAATGTTTAAACGTAAAAGTGATTGGTTCTTAGTGGGGGCCTTGGTCATGATGGCGATTTTATTTTACAGTTCTTCAATGACGTATCATGAACAAACATCAGTGCCCACGTTGGAACGATTTCTTAAAAATGAACCACTTAAGGCTTGGTTAAGTCAATTTTCGTTCCATTATGCAGGTAGTGAACAGAGTGTCAGTGCATCTGGATACTTCAAATTTGTGGAATTCTTCGTCCGTAAAGGCGCCCATTTTGGCACATATTTTTTATTGGCGGCTTTTAGTTATTTAGGGCTGCGGCCACGCATAACCGGGAGTTTTTTAGCGGTAATCTTTAGTTGGCTAGCAGCCACCGGGTATGCGGCAACGGACGAATTTCACCAAATGTTGACGGGCGATCGAACACCGCTTTTTCAAGATGTGATGCTGGACAGTGTCGGTGCATTAACGGGGATTGTGATAGTTTGCGCACTGCGGTGGATTTTGACACAAAAAAAGAGACGATAGCCCGACTACCATTGCTTTTAGCAGGGTAATTTGCTATCATAGAAAACGACTTAGTACCAGAATTCTATAATCGAAAAGAGGAGTTAGATATGTCAGGACATTCAAAATGGCATAATATTCAGGGTCGTAAAAACGCACAAGATGCAAAACGCGGCAAGATTTTCCAAAAACTATCCCGTGAGCTTTTCATGGCTGCGAGAAGTGGCGGTCCTGACCCAAGTTCTAACGCCGCATTACGTTTAATTATGGATAAAGCCCGTTCAGCTAACATGCCTAAAGATAATATCAAACGGGCAATTGATAAGGCTGATGGCGGTGATGCCGCGAACTACGATGAAATTACTTATGAAGGTTATGCACCAGGTGGCGTTGCCGTTTTAGTCCATGCTTTAACTGATAATAAGAACCGGACTAGTTCAGACGTTCGGGTTGCATTTACGCGTAATGGCGGGACAATGGGGGCTTCTGGTTCAGTTGCTTACATGTTCGACCGTCGTGGGTATATTGCGATCGCACGTGACGGCTTAGATGTTGATGAAGACCAAATGTTTGAAGACATTTTAGAAGCTGGCGCGGATGATTTACAAACAGAAGATGATGTGTTTGAAATTTACACAGATCCTAAGGAATTAGCAAATGTCCGTGATATTCTTGAAAAGAAATACACATTGGCAAATGCTGAATTAACGATGATTCCCCAAAATACAACACCAGTTGATCCTGAAAAAGTCGATCAATTCAAACGTTTAATTGATGCTTTGGAAGACAATGACGATATTCAAGAAGTTTATACCGCTGGCGAACTACCAGAAGAAGATTAATTTGTTTGATAAGTGCGTTGCAAGTTATTGCAACGCACTTTTTTTGTGCAAAAAAATATTCAGTTATTTGCGTATCTTTGGTTAGTCAGGAAGGAGGCACGAGATGACTGAAACATTAACGGCACTTTTACAAGCGTGTGCGCAAGAAAGAGCACAGGATCTCTATTTTCAACCACTAACAACGGGATGGAAGATTGTTAAGCGGTTAGCAACGGGGATCCAAACGGTGCAGACAATTTCTCAGTCTCAAGGTAACCAGTGGCTTAATCAATTGAAGTACCAGGCAGGGATGGACATCAGTGAAACAAGACGACCGCAGACTGGTCGCTCATCATTGTCTGTAGCTGGTGAATTGGTTTATTTGCGGTTGGCAACTGTGGGTGATTTTTTAAATCGGGAAAGCTTAGTCGTCCGATTTATTTATCCAATTGGGCAGACTTACCACTGTGATGATCCGCAGATTTTAACGCGTTTGATGCAACTGATTGCGCAATCGGGTTTATTATTATTTGCTGGGCCAACTGGTTCGGGAAAAACAACTAGTTTGTACTATTTGGCAGAACAAGTCATGCAAGACAAAATGGTGGTTGCGATTGAAGATCCGATAGAGATTCAACAACCGGCTTTTTTACAGTTACAAGTAAATGAAGCCGCAGGATTAACCTATGCTGCATTATTAAAAATTAGTCTCCGCTTGCGACCAGATACCTTAATTATTGGTGAGATTCGCGATTTAGAGACGGCCCAACATGCGGTTTCAGCGGCGTTAAGTGGGCATTTAGTATTAAGTACGATTCATGCACGGAGTACAAGTGGCGTACTTGATCGGTTATTGGATCTTGGGATTAGTCACGTACAATTAACAGCTTGCCTAGCTGGCGTTGCTTATCAATCACTAGTGGTTAAAGGCTCAAAAGTGGCGGCACATTATGAGTTGGCTACGGGTCAGCAGTTAGAGGAGATTGCACATGAAGGCTAAAACAACTACCCAATTTAATACCGAATTCATGTTGTTGTTAGGCCGGTTATTGCAAAATGGTTTTTCTTTACAACAAGCGCTGAGCTTTATGCCAATTGTTTTTCCATCCCAAAAGCAGTGGTTAAATCAGCTTCGAACTAGTTTAGAAGCAGGTGAACGCTTAGCACCGAGTTTGGCGGCCGTTTCGTTTCCACCACACCTTGTTGCCCAAATTGAATTAACAGAGTTACAGGGGCATTTGGACGATTGTCTATGGCATCTAGGGCAATTACAACGGATCCAACAAAAGCGCCGCAAGGAATTAATCGGGGTGATTGCTTACCCTTGTTTTCTGATCCTTTTTCTGGGGTTCTTGATTGGGATGATGCAGATCTATCTTTTCCCAGAAATCGCACAGTTTACTCCGACAACGACGACCATTTCGCCATTACAATTCTTTTTAAGAATCATGGGCGTATCAGTGATTGTTATTGGGATGTTACTTAGTGGATATTTCATTTGTTGGCATCGGCAACCATTATTAAAGCGGCTCACCGCGGCGTTTAAATGGCCTTTTTTGGGTAAGTCATTACAGACGTACTATCAATATTGTCTTTTATTTGATTTGGCGACTTGCTTAGCAAATGGGTTAAACTTAGCCGAAATGCACCAGCTCACTCAACAATTAGCGCAAACATCATGGCTCGTGCAACTAATGCAGCGACTAGAAGCCGGAATTAAAAAGGGCGGCACGCTATTGGATCATTTAGCAGATACCACTTTTTACCCGTCTGAATTGCGTTTAGTTCTGGCTAAAGGAAGTTCGTTACAACAGATGGCCAAAGAGGTCGATCTGTTGGCTGCTATTAAATACGATGACTTGCAACGCCAACTGCAACAGAAGGTCAATTGGCTACAACCACTCTTATTTATCCTGATTGGGGTCATCATTATTTGTACTTATCTCAGTATTTTATTACCGTTATATCACACAATGGAGGGGATATCATGAAGAAAAAAAGAAAGGCATTTACGTTGATTGAAATGGTAGTTGTCTTAGCTGTCATATCAATGTTAGTCCTGTTGATTGCGCCTAATTTAATGCGCCAGAAAGAGGCAGCTGAGAAAAAAACGGATACGGCCTTGGTGGCAACGATTCAGACACAAGTCGAATTAGCTAGGGATGATGGAAAAACAGTTTCAAGCTTAGCTGATTTAGCATCAGGCGAAAAATATTTAAGCGACAATCAAGTTAAACAAGCTGAAAAACGCGGTATAACAATTAAGGATAATAAAGTTGTTCAAAATTCAAAATAAGGCATTCACTTTAATTGAGAGTTGTGTTGTTTTGTTCATTGTTGGGGTAGTCAGTTTATTTGCATTACAACATCTTCGTGATTATCGCGCACGGCAGGCGGAGCGGTTATTTTTTGAACAATTTGAAGCATCATGGCATGCGACTCGCGAATATGTCGCTGTTGAGCCGCATAATGTCCACCTATCTTGGGACCAAGCCAATCATACGTTACATTACACAAGTGCCGATCCACAATATTCAAGCATGGCTATCCCGATTCCAGAAACATTGACGTGTGTCGATCCTGAAACTTGGTTTAGGATCCAGTTTAATCATGACTCAGCTGCCAGACCGCAGTCATTAATTTGTCGGTCTAAAATTGATGGGCGCCGCTATGAATACCGGGTCCAGATGATGTGGGGGATGTTACATGTTAAGAAGTAGACCGGCGTTTTTATTAGTAGAACAAATTGTCGCGTTAAGTCTCCTTTTAATGGGTGGCTTGACCTTAACGATAAGCCTGCACCAGTTTAAAGCACATCAGGTTCAACGCCGGTGTGTGACTGCAGAATATGCGGTAATGGCAATGGCTGTTAATCGCTTGGTAAATAAGCAACCGCCGCGAGCACAATGGCAGCTACAACGGGAAACATACCAGGTCGTCACCCAAAAACAGGCTATTTATGTCACAAATAAAGCGGGTGAACGAGTTGCACTTCAATGGCATTGCTACTAAACACTCCGGATTTACGCTTATCGAAATGGTTGTAGCACTCGTTATTTTGGTTTTGAGCAGTCAATTAGGATTGGCGACCGTCAGAACATTAACGCATACAACGCAATTAACACAAACGGAACGCCAAAATATTAACTGGCACATTAGTATGATTGAGCTTGATCGTTTCTTGGAGGGCGCCCAATTTGTTTCAATCGAATATGTAGGTTATGAGCAACAACTAATCATCGCCAAAGATTCAAAACGGCGGTATACCTTAACGAAAGCTAAAAAAGAACTGGTTGTCTCGAGTACGGAAAATGGGTATATGCCTTTACTAGAAGGGGTCTCGCGGGTAAAAATGGTGTATCACAACCCTTTTTTAGAACTGGAAGTACGTTTAAGTGATGGGACCGTGTATCAACATGAATGCTTTTTGGAGGCGCAACATGATACAAAACATACCGATTAAACGCTCTGCAGTCGCACTTTTGAATGCAGTGTTGATGTTAAGCTTAGTGACAAGTACGCTATTAATTGTGACGCATAGCTATCAACAGCAACAACAAAGTTATACCAGTTTGACCAACTATTACCAGACCCAAATCATTCTTAAATTAACAAATAAGGCGCGACAAACCGCGTCAATTCAAGGTATAAAGACTAATATGGGGAAGAGTCGTATTGATCAACAACATAAGTTAATCATCATTGAGTTAAACAATGGCTATCGAAAACAGTTTCCAGCTCAGAATGAAACAGATTAGCGTTAAAATTTTCTATTTGATAAAGCGCTTACTATGATTTATAATTCTAAGTGTACCCACCTGTATTACTTGCTTTGCCGTTAGAATACCGATAGAATATAACAGGAATCCAATGAATAGAGGTGGCTATTTTGCCTAAGAGTGCTGTAGAAACGTTGTTTGATCAATTCGATCAAACAACTCAATTAATTGAAAAGAATTTAGAAACGACCTATTTAGATGCACTCACTGAGACGATTGCGAATATTGCAGATGGTGGTCGTGTAAAAGTTGCAGATGGTTTACCAGATGCTGATACTGTTGCACAATTAGAAGCGCTTTATGCGACGGTTAATCTCAATCAATTTGATGCAGAAGAAATTCGCCAAGCGGTGCAGTTGGCAACCCTTAAAGGCTTGCGCCAAGTGAAAGTGGAACCGAACAAGCAAATGACACCGGATGCGATTGGCTATCTTGTAGCATATTTGGCAGAGGTGTTCGGTGGTGCTGACCAAATCAAGACGGTTTTAGACCCAGTTGTCGGAACGGGGAACTTACTGGCAACCGTAATCAATCATATCCAAAAATTAACAGGGAATACCGTGCAAGGTTTTGGGATTGATAATGACGATAGTTTATTGGAAATTGCGGGTATCAGTAGTGAATTGCAGAAGCATACAACAACTTTTTTCCATCAGGATGCAATCGAACCACTATTGGTTAAACCCGTTGATATTGCCGTCGCCGATTTGCCGATTGGTTTTTATCCATTAGATGAACGGGCCGCTGATTTTGAAACCCATGCAGCTAGTGGTCATTCATATGCCCATCATTTGTTGATTGAACAAACGATGCACTATGTTAAAGAAGGTGGCTATGGCTTTTTCTTAGTACCGAATGTTATTTTAGAAACGGATGAAGCTAAACAACTGATTAAATGGGTGACAAAACATGTCTATTTGCAAGGCTTGTTGAGTTTACCAGCCAACTTGTTTAAGACTAAAGAAGGCCAAAAAGCGATTTTAATCCTTCAAAAACAAGGTGCTGGTGCCAAACAAGCAGACCCGATTTTATTAGGTGAGTTTCCAAATTCTAACGATCAAAAAGCGTTTGCAACGTATCTACAGAAGATCCGGACTTGGCATAAAGATAATTTACAATAATCGAATAGAAAAGGTGATTAGATGTCAAAAGTATTAGCAATTAACGCTGGTAGTTCTACCCTTAAATGGAAGTTATTTATCATGCCTGAAGAACAAGTTGTTGCCCAAGGGATGGTTGATCGTTTAGGATTATCTGATTCAGTCTTTACCGTTAAATACGGGGATGGGCAAAAGTTCTCAATGACCCAGGATATTAAGACGCAAGATGTTGCGGTTGATTTGTTATTGAAGAAGTTAATTGAATTTAAAATTATCAATGAATATAGTGAAATTAGTGGGATTGGCCATCGCGTCGTTGCCGGTGGTGAAGATTTCAAGTCATCCGCATTAATTAATGAAGCGTCATTAAAACGGATTGAAGAATTGGCAGAGTATGCACCATTACACAATCCTGCTGAAGCCGGTGTTATCCGTGCTTTTCGGAAGATTCTACCAGATGTACCGCAGGTTGCTGTTTTTGATACATCGTTCCATACAACGATGCCTAAAGAAAATTATCTTTATAGTTTACCGCTTGAATATTATCGCAAGTATGGCGCCCGGAAGTACGGTGCTCATGGGACGAGTCATCGTTACGTTTCCCATCGTGCTGCTGAAATGTTAGGCAAACCATTGGAAGCATTAAAAATGATCACCATGCATCTTGGGAGTGGTGTCTCAGTAACTGCCATTAAAGAGGGTAAATCATTGGATACATCAATGGGCTTCACGCCGCTTGCAGGGGTGACAATGAGTACGCGTTCAGGGGATATCGATCCTTCACTGGTTGCATTTTTAATGGAAAAACTAGCCATTCAAGATCCAGCCGAAATGATCGATATTTTGAATACTAAATCAGGTATTTATGGGATTTCTGGTTTATCGCCTGACATGCGTGATCTTGAAAAGACGCGTGAAGAACGTCCTGAATCACAATTGGCAATTGATATCTTTGTTAACCGGCTGATTAAGTACGTTGGGTCATACGTTGCGATTATGGGTGGCCTTGATGTCTTAGTGATTACAGCTGGGATGGGTGAAGGCGATATTTTAATGCGTCAACGCATTGCCGATCGCTTAAGTTTCTTTGGCGTTAAAGTTGATCCAGAACGCAATAATGTAATGGCGCAAGAACGCGTTATCAGTGCTGACGATTCACGCGTTAAAGTGTTACTAGTACCAACTAATGAAGAAGTAATGATTGCAAGAGACGTTGTTGAGATTGGCCACGTCTAAAGCATCAGTTAAAATGACCAGCGATTGGCTGGTCATTTTTTAGTGGAGGGGATAGGAATATGACAGGTTTTACATTATTTTATGGCTTATTGGCCATTGCTTTGTTCGTTATCTGGCTAATCGTTGAAACAAAAATGGTTTGGCGCGCAAAACGGAATCGCTTGTGGACGATTTTTCTATGTTGCGTCGGAATCCTATTACTGGGTTTAACGTTAGCAATGGGGAGAACCCTTAGCGACCAAATTACCGGTCTTGGCTCGGTTGTAATCCTAATTGTGATTGCTTTTTGGCCCCGTGGTTTGACGAAAACAAGTTTGATTGCAAACTTAAATACGATTCGGCAATTTGCGGCGATTTCTAAGATTGAATTATTAACACAAGATGATTTCGTTGAAGTTCATTTTTATGTTGGTGAAATTCGGATTGCCAAGTTACGCTTTAAAACGACGGTTGAAAAATTACAAGCCTTTTTAAAAGAGCGGTTCCCTAAGAAACGCTTAGTGGTTAAATAAGGTTAAAGTCTTTCATATTACTGGCTGATATGCTAAACTAGTATTTGCATATCGGGGCCGTTACGGATTCGACATGTGTAGGTGAGCGTGAATTGCACTTCGTAGGTTACGTCTACGTTAACAACGTTACAGTTAATTATAACTGCAAACAATAACAATTCTTACGCTGTAGCTGCCTAAACACCAGCATAGCGTGATCCGCCTGACTTCACCCAAGGGTTAGATCCGGGTCTCAAATTAATTGGGTTACGTTAAATACTGCCGTTTGAGGTGTTTAAAGGAGATTTGCAAACTAGCTAGTTCATCCGAGCTTTTGTCGGACGGCGTTTTGGACTAGCGAAGGCCTAAATTGTTCGACTATGAGTGTAGAGATTGACGTGGCAATGCGCATGGACGCGGGTTCAACCCCCGCCGGCTCCATAAAAAACAAGGTGTTAAGCAGCATTAGCGGCTTAACAAAAGGCGATTAACACTACCGTAACGGTGTTAATCGCCTTTTTTTGTTTGTAAAAAAATAACAGCCACCCCTGTGGCTGTTATATTAATTGCTTATACCCAACGGTTGGTTTTGGTTGGCAAGAGCATGCGGATATAGAACTAGGTTGTTCCAATAAGCGGTTTGAATTCAATGAGCACCTATCAGTCTGAACGGTCTGGATCGTAGAGACAGCGAATTTTAACGGATAAAATTACAATCCCAACGATGAAGACGGCGATATTACGGCCCATCGAAATTTCTATCAAAGACATTAGTCATAGTTAAACAAGTTATTTATCGTTTTTAGCTTGCATATCAAGCTAATGATTTAAGCCCCAACGCCCATTAATGAAGCAAGAATGAATAATAACCAAATGTGAATTGGGTAGAACAAGTAGAAGAAATACTTCATGCTAGGGCCTTTTTGGCCGTTGTACAAGAGAATCGGGATAATCGCGAAGATCATCATCCATTGCGTATTGCTAGTGAAGAGGCCAGTGAAGGCAAAGCCGGAGGTGACCCCAGCGCTAATGAATGCGAAAACAAGGACTGTTAGACATTGTAAGAGTCGGTTGTTTCGGAAAAGATAAAAAAATACGCCGATGTAGAGGAGAAGACCATTTTCCGCAAGCATAATGTTTGGGATAACCATTGCGAGATTGGCAGACAGCATCACTGTCTTAGGGTTAGCAATTAGACCAAGCACCAATATTGATACGAGGATGGGAACGACAATTGCTAGTCCACCAATCAGGATTTGTTTGGGATGGTGTGCGCGGCGGCCGGCACTAATTTCTTGAATCCCATACATTGCTAAAACGGCAATGAATAAATCGGTGAAAATATTGTTTGACAGTGCGAGGTTACCGACTTCGAAGAATTGCTGGACAATACGGCTTCCCAAGTTCATAACCCAAAAGCCAATGAGTAATCGGCACATGTAACGTTTTTGATTTCGAGTATGCGTGAATCCTTCAACTGCCATAAAGAAGAAAATCGTGGCAACTGGCCGTCCGAACCAATCAACCCAGCCAGGAACCCCGGCAGCGGCGAACATTTGGTGCACGTGATCAATAAACATGAGGATAATCCCAATTAATTTGATCTCGAAGTTATTTAAAACTTGATACGCTTTAGTTTGCATGATAGCCCCCCTAAAATTTAATTAACGATATTATCGCATATTTGGTGCTTATTATTAAGCTTTAAATGGATAGTGACAATTTTGTTAGACGATAAAAGTGATCTTAGCGTGGCTTTTAGGCCTATTGAGTAATTTGGCTTATCAATCACCATGATCAGTTATTAGACCTACTGGACTAAAGGCTGCTTGTTTCCGGATAAAATAGAGTAATAAAAGCAGTGCACTTTAAACATCAATCGAGCATTATAACCGCCAAAGTAACGAAGCATGGTGCTTTGGGTACCGAGCATCATGTGAAAGTAATAAAAAAAGCCTAGGTAATCTAGGCTTTTGAGAGTTAATCTTTGGTTGTGAGTGAAACGATTGCTTTTGTTTGATAGTATTTATCAGGATTGGTTTCGAAAGTTAACCAATCTGCATCAGCGAATAGACCTGCTAATGCGAGAATTGGACGTTCTTTAGCGAGTTGTTGTTCGCTAGAAGTTGCAATGGCATCTTGGTAGCTACCATTGAAAATTTCGTCTAGGTAAAAGGCTTGATCATCACCAACGTTTAAATACGTGGTATCATTCTTCCAAGCGTGTAGCAAATCGGTTTCCGCAAAAGTAACGGTCTCGTTATTTGAAAAAGTCATGATAAATTGCATATGGGTCAACTCCAATTAGTTAATTAAGCAACAGCCTATTTTGTTGCTTACCTTAATTATAGCATTTAAGGCGAACCTTTTGACATCTATTGCAGTTAAAAAGTAGAATGAAGTTGAATAAAAAAGAAGGGAAGGCATTGATATGGCAAATGAAGAACGGTTAGATAGTCTGAAAAGTGTCATTGAAGGAACGGTTAAAAAGGTTGTCAGTGAAGTGACAATCCATAAGGGTAAAATAAAAAAGGGACAAAAGGCGGCCAAAAAATAGGACTTAATCATAAAGAAACAGTCAAAATCATGCATTTGGTTTTGGCTTTTTTTATTGGAAAGCCGTTAAATGCGTTCGCTTTTACGGGGCAGGCTTGGTATAATTTAGAGGATAGTCAGAGGAAGTAGGTACAATTAATGGATTACGCAGAAATGTTAGACCGGCAAAAACACATTCGTAATTTTTCGATCATCGCGCATATTGATCATGGAAAATCAACATTAGCTGATCGGATTCTTGAGATGACGGATACTATTGCCAAACGCGATATGCAAGCGCAAGTCTTAGACGATATGGAATTAGAACGTGAACGAGGGATTACCATCAAGTTAAACGCGGTGGAGTTACACTACCGTGCTAAAGATGGAGAAACTTATATTTTCCATTTAATTGATACGCCAGGCCATGTCGATTTTTCATATGAAGTGTCGCGAAGTTTGGCAGCTTGTGAAGGGGCCTTATTAGTGGTTGATGCGGCCCAAGGCGTTGAAGCACAAACGTTGGCTAATGTTTATCTAGCGGTCGACGATGACCTAGAAATTATACCGGTCATTAATAAAATTGATTTACCATCAGCACAACCAGACGTTGTTAAAGCAGAGATTGAAGAAATGATTGGTTTGGATGCTTCAGAAGCCGTTCTGGCCAGCGCTAAGAGCGGGATTGGCATTGAAGAAATCTTAGAAAAACTGGTAACCGACGTGCCAGCCCCAACTGGTGATTTAAAGGCCCCATTGAAGGCGCTCATTTTCGATTCAATCTACGATAGTTATCGCGGTGTTGTGTTAAATGTACGTGTCTTTGACGGAATGGTTAAAGTTGGCGATAAGATTCGTTTAATGAATAATGGGAAAGAATTCGAAGTCACTGAAGTCGGTGTGATGTCGCCTAAAGCTGTTAAACGAGACTTCTTAATGGTTGGCGATGTGGGGTACATTACGGCCAGCATCAAGACGATTCAAGATACGCGTGTTGGGGATACTGTGACACTTGCTGACAATCCAGCAGCAAAAGCCCTTGATGGGTACCGACACATTCAACCAATGGTTTATTCTGGGATGTATCCCGTGGATAACGCGAAGTTTAATGACTTACGCGAAGCCTTGGAAAAATTACAATTAAACGATGCAGCCTTAGAATTTGAGCCTGAATCTTCACAAGCGTTGGGTTTTGGGTTCCGATGTGGTTTCTTAGGGCTGTTACACATGGATGTGGTTCAAGAACGGTTAGAACGGGAATTCAACCTTGATTTAATCATGACCGCACCATCAGTAGATTATCATGTTGATTTAACCGATGGAACTGAAGTTGTAATTGATAACCCATCAGAAATGCCAGAAACATCAAATATTTCCGAGGTTAAAGAACCGTATGTTAAAGCCTCTATCATGGTTCCCAACGATTACGTTGGGGCCGTCATGGAATTGGCGCAACGCAAGCGGGGCGAGTTCGTTACCATGGATTATTTAGATACTTATCGGGTTAATGTTATCTATAATATGCCATTATCTGAAATCATTTTTGATTTCTTTGATGACTTGAAATCAAATACGAAGGGCTACGCCTCATTCGATTATGAAGTAACAGGTTATCGACCAAGTGATCTTGTGAAGATGGATATTTTATTGAACGGCGAATCCGTCGATGCCTTGAGCTTCATTGTGCACCGTGATTTTGCCTTTGAACGGGGCAAAGCGATTGTTAGCAAGTTAAAAGAGACTATTCCGCGTCAACAATTTGAAGTGCCGATCCAAGCGGCTATTGGCAATAAAGTGATTGCTCGCTCAACAGTTAAGGCCTACCGGAAAAACGTACTTGCCAAGTGTTATGGAGGGGATATTACCCGGAAACGCAAATTATTAGAAAAACAAAAAGCCGGCAAAAAACGAATGAAATCCGTTGGTTCAGTGGAAGTCCCACAAGAAGCCTTCATGTCCATTTTGAAGATGAATGAAGACGATAAAAAAGGTAAATAACAAAAAAGTCCTGATTACTAATGTAATCAGGACTTTTTTACTATTTATAAGCATCGATAATTTTTAAGAAGATAAGCATTATTACAAAACTAATCCAAAAGACCACCCTGGCCAATTTTTTGAGCATCGGACGGTCCTTATAAAAAGCAACTAGGCTCATTACAGAAGAAATAAGAACCGCGATTGCGGAAAAGACGACAATAAATGATAGAAATAGGTGTTGCACAGTTGACATAAAAGGGCTCCTTTTGACGGTTGATCTTATGAAATAAGTATATCAAAAAAGTGGTATTTCGAGAATAGATAGTAGTTGAGTAAAAGGACATAAAACAAGACATATTATAATGACCACGACTTATAATGTATTTTGGAGACAATGATGGAAATAATCCAGTTACCGGTTAAAATGGGATCTTACGCCTAATACATTGGTAACTTTAAAACAGTTGATTTTAAAAAACAATATTCAGGTTTAAAAGGGCAACAATCAATATGGCTTGGAGTTGATTGGGATACCAAAATTTTGGTAAATAGATTGTTAGTTTTAAGTTAATCAGATTAATTATGAACCACAAAAACTAGAAAGAAGATACCACTTGGTATCTCTTTTTTAGTTTTGGCGCATTAAATTGCGTGCTATGATATTAACCGTAATCAATTATTAACTTATGGAGGAATTATTTTATGAAGGCAAAATTATTTTCAATATTAACATTAACGGCATTGATAGCACCAATGGCACTAACCATTGGTGCGGTATCAGCTGATTCAGTGACACCACAAACATCAAAAGCAGATTTTACGGTTGTTGCTAAAGATCCAGATAATCCAACTGATCCTGAAAACGGGACATTGGTCTTAAAATCAGTACCAAGTTTTAGTTTTGGCACAATTGAAGCTAGTGATATTTATGCTGGTTTTAGTGACAAACCAGCACAAGCTAATGGGACTTTAGAAGTGTCTGATACCCGTTTGGGTAAATCTGACTGGTCATTAACAGCTGCCATGGATCAATTTGCCGATGGTGATAACCAATTAAGTGGTTCAACATTGAATTTAGCTTCTACTGGTTCTTTAGGTGAGGATTTATCAACCGCTATTAAAGATGATGCCAGTGCTGTTGAAGTTGTTAAAGGTAACGGTGACCACGGGGTAGATACATTTAAGTTAGCTGCAGCTGATAGTAAGTTGACAATGGCTGCTAACCCAACGGCTACTTTGGCCAAGGATGAAGCTTTTTCAACCACAATCAACTGGAATTTATCATCAACAACACCGGTTGCACCAGAAGCTTAATTGTCTAGAATTTAAAGCGCACTAAAGTATACGAATGTAGTGATTCAATAAGGGGCAGGCAAAGTGATTTGCTCACCCCTTATTTTTATAGGAGGCGACCAAGGTTGTTGAAAAAGAAAGTTTTAATTGTGCTGTTTTGTTTAATGGCTTTCCTCATAGCGTTCAGCCATTTTACGCAAGCCGTCCACGCTGAGGGGGCTGAATTTACAGTGACCCCTGAATACGGTGGGGGCCAAACGGATGCTAGTCTGGGGTATTTTTCAATTAAAGCCGAAAACGGCCAAACATATCCGCTAACGGTGAACGTCCAAAATCTGAATATGGAAAAAGCGAACGATTTTAATGCACAACTTGTGGCTGCTTCAACTTCGAACAGTGGGCATATCGATTACACGCCAACTCACCAAAAAATGGTCAAAACAAAAGCCCCGTTATTACCTGATTTAGTCAAAAAAGGGGCCGATCAGCAAAGTTTTAGTTTAGCCCCAGGTGCTTTAAAAAAAGTCACTTTTATGATTAAGGTACCAGACAAAGGATTTAAAGGGACCGTTTTAGGCAGTATCTATGTTAAACGAACTTCGAACAATGAAGTGTCTAAAAAAGGGTTTGGGATTAATAATCGCTTTGCGATGACAATTCCGGTCGTTATGACCCAGGATTTCGACCAGAAGCTGACGCCGAAGCTATCTTTAACAATGGCGAAGGTGGAAGCCACTAGTGGCGTGCCGCAAGTCGTTGGGCGTATTGCTAATAGCGCACCGACCATGTTTGGGCAGATTAAGCTAAATGCGTGGGTTACGCGCAAAAACCAAACCAAAAAATTATATGAAAAGCGTGCGGCAAAACTATCAATGGCGCCGTGGTCAACTTTTAAATACGCAATTGATACCAATAACCAAATCTTACCCAAGGGACAATATACCTACCATGTAAAAATGGTTTCGGGTAAGAAGACCTTCAATTTAAAGCGTAATTTTACAGTTGATGATCAAGCACGTGCACAAGTCAATCAGACATTAATTAATCCAGAAAAAGCGGGGCTTAATTGGTGGTTGTGGGGTTCTATCGGAATGATTGGGATTTTAATGATTGCTTTAATGGCTTATCTAATTGGTCGAAAAAGGGGTGTAGGGAGACATGATGCATAGCTTATTAAGATCTAAAACGGGTTTGGTTTTAATAGTGGCATTAATGGTCATGATGTTAGACATAACAGTCCAGCCAACACGGGCTACCTGGATTCCTGAAAATCAAAGTACCATTAGTTTTACGGTGCATATTGACCAAGCAAGACCAACGGCACCAAACAGTCACAACAGCGAAGATGGTGTTGCACAACCGGATATCCCTAAAAATGGTCAAGAAATCCATTATACAGCTAGTGGGCAGAATACGAGTACCGGTCGGTTACCACAGACAGATGTCTTAAAGAGCTCATTTTTAAGTTTATTAGGTAGTGTATTAATGCTATTAGCAATCGTCTGGCGTCGCCAACAACACGTAAAAAAGGAGGCGATATAGGATGCAAATTAGACATTTAATCTATGGCAGTTTAGCTATTGTGCTACTAGGTAGTCATCTGATGAATCGGTCTGTTCAAGTTAAAGCGGCTGAATTGATGTCTTCAAGAACGAGTAATCAGGTATCAACTGAATCTAGTAGTTCGATTGTAACGGAGCAATCACAAGCAAAAGTAATTAATTCAACTAGTACGGATCCGATTGTTAAGCAAAAAGCGATAGATACTAAGAGTGCTGAACCAATTGGCACACCTAGTAATGCGGATAAACCTTCAAAAAATGGTTGGAGTTTCTTGTTAACAATTTTTAGAAGAGGTTTCAGTAGACAGCCGCAAGAAGAAGATTATTTTGCACTCCAAGATATTGATAAGGCTAAATTTTCGGGGATGAGTATTCTAACGAACCTAGGTAATGGCTTAGGAAAAAACATTACCGTTCGCCGTTGGCATTGGGATGCCAGCCAAAATAACTGGGTAGAGGACAAAAGACAAACTAAAGCAAAAACGGGCTGGTCTTTAATCATGGGCTCTTTGGGCTTTTTGGATGTTGAAGACTACGCGCTAAATAGTAAAGGTGATTTAGGTGTCGGGACATACTATTATCAATTTAGTTTTACAGATGGAATTATTCCTTTTAGGAAGACGTTTTATTCTGATTTAGCGAAGGTGGGGATTACTCCTGAACCTAAACCGGCGAAGACCATTAATGCCGATACGGATAATGCGGATGGCACGCCGAAAGTCATCTATTCGGATGTCGATTATGGGGTTAAAGCTATTATAGATCCAGTGGATTCAACTGATGATGTTGACTGGGAACCGACTAGTTCAAACGATCTATTGAAATTTACACCAAACAATGGGCGAAAAACCTCTCTAATGGCTGGCAATGGTGAAGTTAATAGCGATAAAAAATATGTACCAGATTCTTATTATGTTAATCAAGTTAATCAAAATCCGAATATCCCAGGAATTCCTGCGCACTTCCATGTTGGTGCTGGGCGACTATTTGCGAATAAAACCGTTTATGTCGGTGGATTACCTGCCTATAATCAGGCGGTAGACGTCGGTGGTAGCTGGTCTGTCGGTGGTTTAAGCGATTTAGTCAAAGCAACTGGCTCAACGAGTGCCTGGCATTATGCTTGGCAATTTATGGACAGTACCGGCAAGACCATAGCATTACCAGCCAATAGTGGTGTGACTAACAGTAGCGGTGATATTAATAATTTGGCTGATTTAAATACGGTGCAACCGTTAACGTTTGCTAAGAATAGTGATTTCATGAAGCAGGCTGCAGATGCGACTGCTAGTGGTAAGAGTTATCAAGCGCAGCTGACACTAACGACGAGTGTTGATTCTGAAGAGGATTCAAGTAAGAAAGCAGAAAAAGTCGTTGTCGTTTCTAATAAGGCTGAATTACAAATACAGCCTGCATTAGGCAAGTTATCGTTGGACCAGGTACCTAATTTCAATTTTGGGAACGTCTTGGCTAAAGATGTTTACGTGGGTACAAGTCCACAAGATAAACTATACGAAACCAGTGATACGGTAAAAGTTACTGATACGAGGGTTGATTCTGGTTGGAAATTAACCGCTAAAATGACCAAAATGGCGTCCAAAAAGGGAAATCAATTAAGTATAACAACTGTTAATATCAACGGGCTACCAGGCGCTACTAATCTAGGATTAACTGATAACAATAGTGAAATAGTGATTGCATCGGCTAAAGCTTCAAATACTTGGCAAGTCACGGGTGCACTATTAATGAATGCTAATCCAGCGCTTCAACTTGAAGCTGGCGAGACTTTCGCAAGTGATATTACGTGGACCCTTAATAGTATGCAACCTGAAATACCGGTGGCGTAAAAAATATAAGTAGTCAATTGTCGACTTTATTAGCAACCCTTGATGAACATCAAGGGTTTTTGATATGCCTAGGTAAAGAAAAAATTAATGTCTATTGAAGAATTGAGGGGATTTAAAATACCATGATCAACTTTTGCTCGAGAACAAGATATTCGGAGTTTAGTATTTCTGAAGAAGCATAATTGTTTAATCTAAAAAGGCTTTATCCCGTGAATATTAGGATAAAGCTCTTTATAAATATTTTAAATTTTATCCGCTAACTTACTAGCGACTAGTTTAACTTAAAGGACTTTTTAGTTAATCGATATATTTAACAGCTGTGCCATACGCGGCAACTGATTGCATATCTGTTCCAATTGAACCGGAATCAAAGCGCATCATGACAACCGCATCGGCCCCCATTTTAAGGGCATTTTGGCGGAGTCGGTCGATAGCGACGTCGCGTGATTCAGTCATCATTTCAGTGTAGGCTTTGATTTCGCCACCGACGACATTTTTCAATGATGCGCCAATGTTTTTGAAGACGTTCTTGGATTGAGTGGTTAGACCGAATACTTCACCAAGCACTTCATAATGTTTGCCGGGAATGGTTTCGGTCGTAGTGATAAGAATTGGATTTGTCATGACTAAAGCTCCTTTTAGCTGAATAGGATTAATAATAATGTGATTAAAGCTGGCAAACCTTGTAAAAAGAAAATTTTCTTGGTTGCGGTAAATGTTCCATAAAGGGCAACAATGAAGACGTAAAGCATCAATAAGGCGAGCACTATTTTAAGGGTTTGACCGGCCAATAGCAGGTTGACCATAATAATTACAGCCCCCAACATCCCATTATAAATGCCTTGGTTGGCAAGTGCTACCCGAGCATTTGGCAATTTCACAAATTCCAACGGCATATCAAAAGCTTTTGCCTTGGTTTCAGCGTTGGCAAACATTTCCAGCCCCATGATACCGATGTGCTCAATGGCGATTAAATAAGTTAAAACAAGAATTAATAATTGCATAAGTAAGTGCCTCCTCAGTAGTGGTTCCATTGTAACAAAAACAATGGCGGGCGTCCAAATTAGCCAATAAAAAACACGCCAGCGCATTACTGGCGTGTTTGGGCATACATATTAATCGCGGTCTGTATAACCGTTGGGATGATTTAAATGCCAATTCCAGGCGGTTTCAATAATGGCTTCCATGTTATCGTATTGTGGGGTCCACCCTAACACGGCACGGGCTTTGTCACTGGCGGCAATCAAAGTGCTTGGATCACCAGCACGTCGTGGCGCCATTTTAACGGGGATTGCTTTGCCGGTTACGGTGCGGGCCGCTTCAACAATCTCCATGTTTGAAAACCCAGTTGATGACCCTAAGTTAAACGCGTTACTATCATGGCCGGCTTCAAGATAACCGAGTGCTAAAATATGGGCGTCGGCTAAGTCTAAAACGTGGACATAATCACGGACGTTGGTGCCATCTGGGGTCTCATAATCGTCGCCAAAAATCGATAATTGATCGCGCTTTC